>SUYO01000007.1:353-75740 GCA_015060385.1 Bacteroidales bacterium | reverse complement strand
ACCCCATCACAACGGCTTATATACTACATATCCAGAAAAAATCTTGAGGCTACAAATCGCCATTACAGCGGTCTGTAGCCTCGAAATATATCAAATTGCACTAAATGCAAGTGTCAAAGACAGGAAGATACGCAACTTTACGAAATTAACAAATTAAACGACACGAATCTTTGCATATTTTAAGAGCAATATCTTTTCTCCATGGTCATCAAAGGCTATTTTTGCCTTTAAATCAGCCATCGAGCCTGTTATTTCTAGAATGTTACCAAATCCAAACCTGTTATGCTCTATTCTCTGCCCTGCCTTAAGCTGAAGTATAGGAGTAGGTTCAAATTCTGAATCGGACACTCTTTTAGGAACGACCTGAGCTCGTCTTACCGGCACAGGCTCTGACCGCCTTACCGGAGATTGTGAGACACGTTCAGTCCTGACAGGACCCGAACTTCCATATGAATATGAGCCGCTGCCAAACTTAGACCGTGCCGGCTGGCGCTGTCCCCAGCTTCCGAAAGAAGACTTTGGAGACTCGTCTTCATCGGCATCGCCGGCAAGAGGATTCATGATATACTGCGGGTCAACCTCCCTTATGAAACGGCTTGGCGAATTGGATTCATGCTTGCCGTTGCGGGTCCTTGTGGAAGCGAAGGAAAGCTGAAGCACCTTCTTGGCCCTTGTCATCGCAACATAAAAGAGTCTGCGCTCTTCTTCGATTTCTGATTCAGAAGCCATGAATCCACCTGAAGGGAAGATATTCTCCTCCATACCCGCGACAAAGACATACGGGAATTCCAGACCTTTTGAAGAATGGGCAGTCATCAGGGCAATCTTGTTGGAGCTTTCCTCATCGCTCACATCCACGGCACTCAGAAGAGAGGCGTTTTCAAGATAATCTCCCAGCGTCACTACCGGCATGTCGGCGGCCGTAAGTTCGGTTCCGTCCTCCAGCATGCCTTCCATCTGCATTTCCTCTACATATTCCCCATGTTTTTCTTCGATGAACAGCTTGACGCTGTTGAGAAGTTCCTCCACATTGGCGGTCCTGGACTGTCCTTCTATGCTTGTATCGCTCTTGTAGAACATGAGCAGGCCGGATTCCATAGCGACGGCAGCAGCCACCGTATATGCATCCTCCCCGGTGGAACGCAGGCACAGCTTGGCGATCATGTCACAGAACTCCCTTATCTTCTTTATCGCGGCGGGTTTCAGACCGAAATTCTCAAGATCATCCGCATATGCGGCCTTGAACAACGGAACATGATGATTTGATGCCGCTGCTGTAAGAGCGGACAGCGAGGTATCGCCGATACCTCTTGCCGGCTTGTTGACGATCCTCTTGAAGGACTCGTCATCGTTGACATTCACCACAAGCTTGAAATATGCCATCATGTCCTTCACTTCCGCCCTCTCGAAGAAAGAGTTTCCGGAATATATCATGTACGGAAGATTCCTGCGTCTGAGTGCCTCCTCAAGTGCCCGGGACTGGGCGTTCGTCCTGTAGAGGATCGCGAAGTCCTGATATTCCGCTCTCTCGGACTGAATGCGCGATAGTATGGACGAGGCTATCAGCAAGGCCTCCTCCTGCTCGGTGTAGGCCTGGATGAGCCTTATCTTCTCGCCCTGAGCCCCCATGGAATAACACTCCTTGGGAATCCTTGCGGAGTTCTTCGCTATCAGGGAGTTCGCAGCATCCACAATAATCTTTGTCGAACGGTAGTTCTGCTCCAGTCTGAAAATATGATGCTGAGGATAGTCCTTCTTGAAATTCAGGATATTCTCGATCTTAGCGCCACGGAATGCATAGATGGACTGGGAATCATCCCCCACCACACAAAGATTCTGATGGAACTGGCTGAGTTTCTTCAGGATAAGATACTGCGCGAAGTTGGTATCCTGATACTCGTCGACCATGATATAGTCGAATCTTCCCGCAATGGATTCCATGGCAGCGGGATTATCCCTGAGGAGAATGTTCATGTTCAGGAGAATATCATCGAAATCCATCACTCCCGCCTGTCTGCATTTGTGGGCATAAAGCTGGTAGATGTCACATATGCGGGGCTTTCGCGCAGAAGCGTCATTCTGAAGGGCATTCGGATTTCTCCTGTAGGCATCCGCCGTCACAAGATTGTTCTTCGCCATGGATATGCGTGACAGCACATCCTTGGGCTTGTATACCTTCTCGTCGAGCTGCAGTTCCTTCAGGCAGGCCTTTATCGCACTCACCGAATCACTTGTATCATAGATGGTAAAAGTCGAAGGATATCCCAATGATTCGGAAAACTCCCTCAGGAAGCGGATGAAAACGGAATGGAATGTTCCCATGTAAAGCCTCCTGGCCTTTCTTTCACCCACCATCAGCGCAATCCTTTCCTTCATTTCCGATGCCGCCTTCTTTGTAAATGTCAAGGCAAGAATCCTTGAAGGATCGAGATCCTTCTGCTCAAGAATGTAGGCGATCCTGCTTGTCAGGACTCGCGTTTTACCAGACCCCGCACCAGCAACTATAAGCACCGGCCCGTCCACACAACCGACAGCGGCCCTCTGCTCGCTGTTCAGTCCCTCTAAAATAGTACTGTTCTTATTCTCCATAATGGCGCAAAATTACAAAAAAATTCGTATCTTCGCGGGCGCATTTTGAATCTATACTCAAAACCAGTTAATATAATGTCAAACAACATCTATTTGAAAAAGGGTCTTGACCTCCCTATCAGCGGAGTTGCGGCCCAGACCACCAAGAAGGTGATTGTTCCTGACGTCGTGGCTGTAAAACCTACCGATTTCAGAGGTCTTGTTCCAAAGCTTCTGGTAAGGGAAGGTGACAAGGTCCTCGCAGGTACACCGGTATTGGCTGACAAGATGTCTCAGAACGTCCTCTTCGCGTCTCCGGTAAGCGGAACGGTTGCTGAGGTCGTCAGAGGCGAAAAGAGAAAGTTGCTTGAGGTCCGCATCAAGGCGGATGAGAAACAGGAGTATGTGGATTATGGCGTAAGAAAAGTGGCGGACATGACTGCAGAGCAGATCAAGGAAGCCATCCTCGCTGCAGGTCTCTGGCCTGCGATCCAGCAGAGGCCTTACGGCATCATCGCAAACCCTGAAGCAAAGCCTAAGGCAATTTTCGTTTCAGCATTCTCGACTGCCCCTCTCGCAGCAAACGCAGAGTATGCTCTCAGAGAGGACTACGAGCACATCCAGACAGCAGTAAACGCCCTCGGCAAGCTCACTGACGGTGGCGTTCACATGTCATTCAACTCGGAAAACTATTCAGGCACTCCTTTCCACAGGCTTGAGAACGTGATCCAGCACACTTTCACAGGAAAGCACCCTGCAGGAAACGTAGGCGTTCAGATCCACCACATCTCTCCTATACAGAAGGGCGAGACAGTATGGACAGTATCGCTTCTCATGCTCGCAGCCATCGGTAAGCTTTTCAACACAGGAAAGTACGATGTAAGGAGAAAGATCGCGGTAACCGGTCCTAAGGCAGAGAATCCTGCTTATGTAGAGGGCTATCCCGGCATCGCGATGAAGGATCTCAAGGACTTCTACTCATCGGCAGAGAACCTCCGTTTCGTAAGCGGTGACGTTCTCACAGGTACTAATGTAGGAGTTGAAGGATTCCTCGGATTTGCAGACAATCAGGTCACAATCCTTGAAGAGGGCAACAAGTATGAGCTCCTCGGATGGGCAAAGCCTGTAAGATGCAGCCAGTTCAGCACATCGCGCACTTATTTCTCCTGGCTCACCCCTAACAAGAAGTACGATATGGACACAAACCTCCATGGCGGTCCGCGTGCATTCGTGGTAAACGACGTATACAGCAAGGTTCTTCCTATGGACCTCTATCCTGTATACCTCCTCAAGGCATGTCTTGCAAACGACATCGACAAGATGGAGAAGTTCGGAATCTACGAAGTTCTTGAAGAGGATCTCGCACTTTGCGAATATGTATGTCCGTCAAAGATCTACATCCAGCAGATCATCACTGACGGTATCGCTCTCATGTTGAAAGAAATGTGCTAAAGCAAAGAATTATGAACGGATTAAGAAATTTTGTAGATAAGATCAAGCCGACCTTCGAGAAAGGCGGCAAGCTCGGATTCCTTCATTCGACATTCGACGCTTTCGAGACATTCCTTTTCGTTCCCAACACCGTGACACGCCGCGGCGCTCACGTAAGGGACTGCGTCGACTTGAAGAGAGTCATGATCATGGTTGTGATCGCCCTCGTTCCTGCAATGCTCTTCGGTATCTGGAACACAGGTTATCAGCACAGCCTCGCGTTCGGCCTCGACTGGGGCTTCTGGAACATCGTTCTTTACGGTCTCGTAAAGGTGCTTCCACTCTATATCGTATCATACCTCGTAGGTCTCGGCATCGAGTTCGTCTCGGCCCAGATCCAGGGACATGAAGTAAACGAGGGTTACCTTGTTTCAGGTATGCTCATTCCTCTTATCGTACCGGTAGACGTTCCTCTCTGGATGCTTGCGATCGCAGTAGCATTCGCAGTGATCATCGGCAAGGAAGTGTTCGGCGGTACCGGTATGAACATCTGGAACCCTGCACTCCTCACACGTGCCTTCCTCTTCTTCTCATATCCTAGCAGAATGTCAGGAGACACAGTATGGACAGGCGGCGTGACACGCTTCATGAACGAAGGTGTGGCTTATCAGGCAGGAAACGGTCTCGTGGACGGTTTCTCAGGTGCAACTCCACTTGCAGACCCTACACTCACTAACCTCCAGCCAAAGCTTTGGGACATGGTTCTCGGAACAATCCCAGGTTCAGTTGGTGAGACATCAGTTATCGCAATCCTCATCGGAGCGTTCATCCTTATCTGGACAGGTGTCGCAAGCTGGAAGATCATGGTTTCATCTGTAGTGGGAGGTCTTGCAATCGGTTACCTCGGATATGCAGTCGGTGCTACCGACCTTCCTGGATACTATCAGCTCGTGATGGGCGGTTTCCTCTTCGGAACCGTATTCATGGCGACAGACCCTGTGACTTCAGCTCAGACAGAGTGCGGAAAGTGGATCTACGGATTCCTTGTAGGTGCTCTCGCAGTGACAGTACGTCTGTGGAACCCGGGATATCCTGAAGGAATGATGCTCGCCATCCTCCTGATGAACACATTTGCACCGCTCATCGACCACTACGTGATCGAAGGCTCTATCAAGAGAAGGGCAAAGAAGGTAAAAATCGCTTAATATATATAAGGTATGAATACAAACAGTAATACATATACAGTAATATATTCGATTATCCTTGTAGTGATAGTCGCTGCGGTTCTTGCCTTTGCGGCAATGTTCCTCAAGCCTACTCAGGACGCCAATGTAAAGAAGGACACAATCGGTCAGATCCTTACAGCGGCTACCGTACAGGGCGAGGACATCCTCGGCACATATCAGAAGGAGATCGAAGCTGCTATCCTCGTGGACATGAACGGAAACAAGGTCGGCGACCTTGACATCGCATCATGCGAGGTATATGACAACGCTGCTCTCAAGAGACAGATCGCTGCAGAGCAGAAGGCTCTCCCTGTATACATCTTCAAGAACGGCATCACTGTGGTTCCTTGCTACGGCGCCGGTCTCTGGGGACCTATCTGGGGTTATGTAGGACTTGAGGGTGACCTCAAGACCATCAAGGCAGTATGCTTCGGACATAAGGGCGAGACTCCAGGTCTTGGAGCAAAGATTTCAGACGAACCTTCATTCGCTGAAGCATTCGTGGGACAGCAGGTCGGTTCAGGCGACATCCTTTTTGAGGTTGCTAAGCCGGCTAACCGCGAGACAGAAAAGAATGGAGTTGACGCCATCTCTGGTGCAACAATCACGTCTCAGGCTCTTGGAAAGACTCTCAACCAGTGGTTCGGGTTCTACCAGAACTATCTTGCAAAGAATGTTGAACCAGTAAACACAGTGGAGGAATAGCATTATGTCAAACATTAAGGAAACATTCTTGAACCCGATATTCAAGGGCAACCCTATTTCAGTCCTTGTCCTCGGTATCTGTTCTTCACTTGCTGTTACAGTACAGCTTAAGGGAGCGTTTGTAATGGGTCTCTCAGTAATTATCGTGACTGGTATTTCAAGCCTCATCTGCTCGCTTCTGAGAAACACGATTCCTAACCGTATACGTATCATCGTCCAGCTCGTAGTGGTTGCCATGATGGTAATCCTCGTTGACCAGGTGCTCAAGGCTTATGCATACAGCGTCAGCAAGACCCTGTCCGTATACATCGGCCTCATCATCACCAACTGTATCGTGATGGGACGTATCGAGGCTTTTGCACTCGGAAACAAGCCGTTCGCATCACTCATGGACGGTCTCGGAAACGGTCTCGGATATGCGATGATCCTCGTTATCGTAGCATTCTTCCGTGAGCTGCTCGGAAGCGGTACACTCTTCGGATTCCAGGTAATCCCTCAGACCGTATACGACTTCGGATACATGAACAACGGTCTTATGATTCTCCCTCCTATGGCTCTCATCCTCCTCGGATGCATAATCTGGGTGCAGAGATCCATTCAGAAGGACCTTCAGGAAAAATAACACATAACTAAAGAAAACTATGGCAGATTATATTAGCTTATTTGTAAAGTCGATCTTCATCGACAATATGATATTCGCCTACTTCCTTGGTATGTGTTCATACCTGGCGGTATCTAAGAACGTAAAGACAGCAAACGGCCTCGGTATCGCCGTGATCGCTGTGCTTCTGATCACACTTCCTGTAAACTATCTCCTCAACGAGTACATCCTCAAGCCAGGCGCGCTCGTATGGATGGGCGAGAAATATGCGAACCTTGACCTTAGCTTCCTCAGCTTCATCATCTTCATCGCAGTCATCGCAGCCATCGTGCAGATCGTGGAGATGGTAGTGGAGAAGTTCCTTCCGAACCTCTACTCACAGCTCGGAATCTTCCTTCCGCTCATCGCCGTGAACTGCGCCATCCTCGGAGGCTCGCTCTTCATGCAGGAAAGGGATTTCGTAAGTTTCGGTGAACCTGTCGTTTACGCGCTCGGTTCAGGTATCGGCTGGTGGCTTGCCATCGTAGCTCTTGCAGCAATCCGCGAGAAGATGGCATACTCACATGTACCTGCAGGACTCAAGGGTCTCGGTATCACATTCATCACCGTAGGTCTCATGGGTATCGCGTTCATGACATTCATGGGTATTCAGCTTTAATATAGGAGGACAAGCATATGCTACAGACAACAATACTTTTTGCTGTGATCGTCTTCGTGATCGTCACACTCATTCTGGTGGCGCTTCTCCTTTTCATCAAGACGAAGCTGACACCTTCAGGAACAGTAAAGATCAACATCAACGAGGGAAGCAAGATCGTCGAGGTAACTCCTGGCGGAAACCTTCTCTCGACACTCGCAGAGCAGAAGATCTTCCTTCCTTCTGCATGTGGTGGAAAGGGTGCCTGCGGACAGTGCAAATGCCGCGTGACCGAAGGTGGCGGAGAAATCCTCCCTACAGAGGTCGGCTTCTTCAACCGCAAGCAGATAGCTGCAAACTGGCGTCTCGGATGTCAGGTAAAGATCAAGGAAGATATGTCCATCGAGGTACCAGCTTCGGCGCTCAGCGTAAGAAAGTGGGAGTGCGAAGTGGTTTCAAACCACAACGTGGCTACATTCATCAAGGAGTTCGTAGTGAAGCTTCCTGAGGGTGAGCACCTCAACTTCCAGTCAGGTGGATACATCCAGATCGACGTACCGGCTGTAACAGTCGACTACAAGGATATCGACGTGGATGAACAGTACCAGGCAGATTGGGAGAAGATGGGTCTCAGGACTCTCAAGATGGTCAACCCTACTCCAACCGTACGTGCCTACTCGATGGCCTGCTACCCTGCTGAGGGCGACATCATCAAGCTCAACGTACGTATCGCAACTCCTCCGTTCGACAGAGCTGCCGGCAAGTGGGTTGATGTGAACCCAGGTATCTGTTCTTCATACATCTACTCTCTCAAGCCAGGTGACAAGATCACTATCTCAGGTCCTTACGGTGAGTTCTTCCTTCCAAAGGATCTCGCACCGGAGACAGAGCTGATCTTCGTCGGCGGTGGTGCAGGTATGGCTCCTATGAGAAGCCACATCATGCATCTCTTCAAGACAGAGAAGACATCAAGAAAGGTGAACTTCTTCTATGGCGCACGTGCGCTTAAGGAGGCATTCTATCTTGATGACTACCATGCAATCGAGAAGGAGTTCCCTAACTTCAAGTTCCACCTTGCTCTTGACAGACCGGACCCTGAGGCAGATTCAGCAGGCGTACCATATGTTGCAGGTTTCGTACACAACGTGATGTTCGAGACTTACCTCAAGCAGCATGAGAACCCAGAGGATGCACTTTACCTCATGTGCGGTCCTCCTATGATGGTCGGAGCCGTAGTCAACCTTCTTGACTCACTCGGAGTTCCACCTGAGAACATCCTTTACGACAACTTCGGAGCGTAAGCATACAACAGGAAACCCGCTGAAATTCAGCGGGTTTCTTTATTTTTCGAATCTTGACTTTTCAGGAAATTTAGCTTCAAATGCATTCAATATGGCATTGTGAAGCTTTTCATACCTTCGTTCCGAAAGATGAACATCATTTATGCAGACCAGTTTGTGTGATGGACTTCTGAGAAAAGCATCAAGTTTATCAGGAGAAGCAACGGCCACAGAAAAATGTCTGTTTGATATATTCTCGTTGATTATCTTATCATTAAAATACATATAATCCAGAAAGAGATACTGATTCAGATTCTCTGCTGTACGTGTGCGTGAAGATGAGGTAACTTCGATTTCCGGTTTTACCTTTTCATAAAGTTCTTCGCACACACTTCTAAGCATCGGAGAGCAGATGTGCTGAGGGCGGACAAAGCTACAGGAATGAGGAACTCCGCATGCCCTGCGGGCAAGTCTGTCCGAATTCCTACATAACTTCTTGTACATTCCGGAAGCAAAGTAATGTCTGTACATCTTTATGATTCCCTTTCCATTTCTGAAGAAATCTTCCGGTCTACAGTCAGCGACAGGATACATATCATCATTGAAATACAGATATTCCTCATCAAGACCCTCAATTCTATGTAGATGCATCTCTATAGGATTGCAATTGAACGTAGGAAGAAAACGCTCCGGAATAATATCCTTATGAAGGACTATCTTCAGATTCGAAGTATCTGCCCAATCAGGGACCTGTGTAGGATGGGAAACTACCAGATATACATTCCGGATAAACGGCATATGCCTCTCTACTCCCCTTAACAGATATTTCAGAGTACCCCAATCCCGGAATCTCTTTTCCATTACAGGTACATTGGTATACTTTTCATAGTCCTTCTTCCAAACAGGGTCATTTCCATTGACATATGTAATGACAATATCCATATCTTCTATCTATTTATAATTCTATGTAAAAAAGCATAAATCTTAGTTATAAGTTGGGAAACAACCGGAGTCTCACGACTCAGGCTTAGAGGCATCCTGCCAATCTTATCAGCCAGATACGGGCGTGAAGAGAAGTGATCCAGACCATACATCACAGCACTCCATCCGGCCTTCATCATGATATCGTCATAAATGACAGAAACCGGAGACAAGTCATCCGGAGTATCCCTGAAGAACTCATACAGATTCAGGAACTTTTCGGTAGCGCGCTGTCTTCTGTATTTAGGATTCTTTCTTGTCACCGCCGTAGGATTATCCCTTCTGTAATGGTATAAAGGCTTCGGGATATGGACAATGGAAGAAGAATAACCGATAAGCTGGACACTCAGACACATATCTTCAGCACACGAAGTCAGTGGATAATAAATTCTGTTATTGAGATACAATGACCTCTTCATACATTTGTTCCATACCGTACCGCTGGCCCTATGGTTGTAGATATCCCGTATGAAAGTGTATTTATCCCCGGCTGCATATGCCCTCTCATTCTTTATCCTTTTCCCTCTGAAATAGTCAAAACAGATGATGTCTGCCTGCGTCTCTTCGGCTACGGTCGCAATTGTTTCAATCGCGTCGGGTTCATACCAGTCGTCAGGATCTGCATGCATTACATATTCGCCCGTAGCGTGCGAAAGACCTGTCCTTCTGGCAACCGGACATCCTTCATTCTCCTTATCTATAATGATGATCCTATCCCTCAGATGTGTAAAACGCTCATCTATCAAGGAGCGCAGCACAGTCATTGACCCATCTTTGGTACCATCATTCACAAAAATGAACTCGACATTGTCATAGGACTGTCCCAGAAGTGATTCTGCGAATTTCCCTATAAATCTTTCGACTCCATATATCGGAACCACAACCGATATCTTTACCCTACCGCCCATATCAGTCCGTATACCTCATTATCATCTTCCTTACGCTGTCGGACAGCCTCTTTGCAGAGTCTGTGGCCTCCTCGAACGTCTCTGCTATATTCTTATATTTCATAAGCTCGATGGCGTCAGTCTCATGCGTGAAGATATATCCTATATATTCTGCAAATGCATCATCAGCGGCATGCTCCAGCTCGGTTATGCGCTCACATTGAACAGCAATCTGAGCATAGTTCTTCTTCACATCTCCCATAAGGAGCATGAGCTTCTTTATAGCATCTGCCTCGGAGTGCGCATATTGTGCCAGATCAGCTATCTGGCTGTCTATCCTCTTAGGCATATAGAGGGTTATCGACTTGGCCGAATCATTGATGGCATCCAGGAACTCGTCGATATTCATTGCAATCGCCTGCAGGTCACTCTTCTTAAGCTTTCCGAGAATAACCTCAAAAAGCTGTTCATGAAACTCGGTAAGCAAGGCATCTCCCTGGACCTCGCAAGCCTTTATCTCACGTTCAAGTTTTCTCCACTTTACAGGATCCAGGGTCTCTGTCATTTCACATAAAGCGGCTGAAGCATGTATAAGGTATGTCGCCTGCTGAGCGAATACTGGCATGAAGTGGTGGTTCTTGGAACCGATCCGTCTCAAAAAAGCTGGAACGCGCATAAGTATCTGTTTTGATATTCTTCAAATATAGAATCTTTTTGTCAATAATCACGGAGTGTACAGGCAAAAATCATATAAAAATAAATTTTAGCATGATAAAATAAATCTTTGTTTATAAAAAACAGAAAAATTTCATGAATCTTTTTTAGTATTTGATGATGATCCGGATTGCAGCCTATAGATTTGCGGAAAAAATGAAAAAGATAATGATGACCTCGATTGCAGTCTTTCTCCTCGGCTCAGGATGTCTTGCACAAGACAAGGCTTCCGTCGGCATGGATATCATGCCGCTGATAAAAACGGGTAGTATAAACATTTCCGGAGGATATGGATTCAGCAGGAAATGGTCTACCTCATTTTCGGCAGGAATCGCACTTGAGACTGCAGGAAGAACGCGGAATAAAGAATATGAAGAACATCTGGCTGAATTGGACATACTGCCTCATGACAGACAAAGACACGACGGTTCATTCTCTATTTCATTGGAATATTGGCCAGACGGAACCTATGAAGGATTCTATATGGGAGCAGGATGCAGATATGTAGTCGGATCGCCTCCGGAATGTATCATCGACATAGGATACAGCATGCCGGTATGGAAAGGACTGTCATCTATGCTCTCATATGGAACAATGGGGTTCAGACTAGGATTCAGATGGACAATCAAGACAGAAAGAACATGAAGAAATATATGAAGAACGGATGTCGGGAGAAGATCATCTTATCTACATTTTCTACCAAGCTATCAGTTTCAACACTTTACAAGCTCTATCTGAGCATTTTCACAATCTTGCCTCTTCTCCCGGCTCTGTTTTCATGTACTGTTGAGACGGCAGAAGCCGAAACCAGAATTTCTCTGGCCATGGAAGAATCTGCCGGTACTTTGGATGTATTCACATTCAACGATGACATGATGATGGTTCTGGACTCATACCAGCATTGGGAACATATAGCTGATCATGACATTGACATCAGGACCCAGAATGGAAAAAAGGCGGTCTTCATCTGTGCCAACGGGCAACGCTCAAGGCAGGACTGGGCAGGTGTGAATTCTTTTTCCTCACTGGACGGGATTCAGGTTGACCTTAGAAATGAAAGGATGGAAGCCCCATGCATGACCGGAAGTGTAAAGGTAGAGACCGGTTCCGCCCGGCCTTATCAGGTAGAGATGAGGAGGATTGCAAGTGAAATCAGAGTGGCTTCCCTGAGATGTGACTTCAAGGGTAAAAGTTATGAGGGAGAAAGGCTGACGGACGTACGGGTATTCCTGACAAATGTAAATGCGATATGCGGGATTACTGCTGATGGGGCGGTCTTACCTGTCGAGATAATTGATTCCGGGGCAGACCCTGAGACAACTGCCTTATTTGAGGAACCGGAACTGATCGTAAGAGAAATAGACGGAAGCATCGGACCGGAAGGCATTCCGACAGACATAAGCCTATGGTGCTATCCTAATGGTAGCCGTTCGGACAGTCCCGGAACACCTTTTACCAGACTGGTAATAGAGGGGTGTCTGGAAGGAGAAACATACTGGTGGCCGATAGAGGTAAACCGCGGAAAGGATGCGGAAGAGCCCGGTATATACAGGAACAGTCAATACATATTCGACATCTGTCTGACAAGAAAAGGGTCATCGGATCCCGATACCGTCATTGAGACGGATGCAGCAGAAATCAAGATGAGCATAAGGTCATGGGAAGAAAAGGAAGAATATATGGTATCATACTGACATCCACGGCAATGGCCGGATGCATGGAAACAGAGGTCATGCAAGACACTGAAGTGATCAATGTGACCGTATCCGCTGTATGTCCGGGATTCCGGACGAGGGCAGTCATTCCCGAAGAGGACAGGATAAACGACATAAACATCATCATCTTTGAAGACGGAAAGGCAGAAACACTGTTCTGGCAGGAGGACCTGGCAGAATCGGATGCCGCCGGTTTTGAGACATCCCTTGTCAAAGGCAGGAAATACAGCATCCTAGCTGCCGCAAATCTGGGGGAAAGACTGGAAATCGGGACTCTGGAGGAAATCGAAGATGTCGTAGCTGAAGTATCTGAAGAGGGATTCCGGAACGCCTGCATCCCCATGTCTGTCTTTGAAGAAGATGTCAGCATCGATGAAGACGGCAGGATCATCCTGGAACTGGTCCGTCTGGCAGCCAAGGTAAGCATAAGGATGGACAGAAGCAGACTTTCAAAAGATGTGGATATGACTGTAAAGAGCGTACGCATCGGAAACTTTCCAAAATATGTCTGTCTTGCAGGGCCATCCAAGGTTGCTTCCGTACATGACAGATATGATACCGGATTCCGTCTCACGACACAGCAATGCGAAAGTCTGAACAGGAGCGGCATCGGAGGAATCAGCAGTGAGGTATCCTTATTCATGCTTGAAAACATGCAGGGGGATTTTCCATATGACATATCAGACGACGAAGAGAAGATTCTTGATCCCGAAGACCCTCTTTATGACAGGGCCTCATATCTGGAAATTGAAATCGGATACAAGTCGTCAGAACTTGTCAGCTATGACAGCAATCTGATATACAGGTTCTATCTTGGAGGAAGCCGGCATGACCTTGACATGGAACGGAATTCTCACTATCATATTCTGGTCAGCCCTGAGGATGACGGACTTTCCGGAGGGGGTTGGAGAGTGGACAAAAGCGGTATCGGACCGTCTGTACCAGTTTTCAATATGTACCCGGGAGAGATTGTGACAGGAGAAGTAGGAGACACCGTGCGTGTCTGGTGCGAATGTTATCCAAGGACATCGCCCTTCGATCCCGGCTATGAAGAACTGAACTTCGACAAGGAAAGAGGCATATATGACTACACAGTGGACGAAGACAGGCATGGAGTAACATTATACCTGAAGAAACCGGGCACAGGGATAGTGTATATGAGTGCCGGGGAACCCATCAACAAGGAGGGAATGGTGATTGTCGTGGTAAAACCTTAGCGAAGATATTGTGCTGTGAACGAGCCTTCACACTTGAGAAGGTCTTCCGGAGTACCTTCAAAAACAAGATTTCCACCTTCGTCTCCAGCTTCAGGTCCAAGATCCACCACCCAGTCGGCTGCACGTATCACATCCAGATTATGTTCTACGACAACAATGGTATGTCCTTTAGCAAGAAGGGCATCGAAGGACTTCAGGAGCTTCTCAACATCATAGAAATGGAGGCCTGTAGTCGGTTCGTCAAAGATGAAGAGTATCCTCTGAGGCTTGGACTTGGATACATTGTCATTGCTCATGGACAGGAAATATGCAAGCTTGACCCTCTGGCTTTCACCTCCGGACAAGGTGCTGCTGCTCTGGCCGAGCTTGATGTAGGAAAGTCCGACATCGACCAGAGGCTGAAGCCTTTCAGCTATTCTCTTTGCTACCGGATCATTCTGGGCCCCGAAGAACGAGATCGCATCCTCAACGCTCATGTTGAGTATGTCGTCGATATTCTTACCCTTATATCTGACTTCAAGGATATCCGGCTTGAACCTTCTGCCTCCGCATGATTCGCATACCATCGTCACGTCAGCCATGAACTGCATGCCGATCTTGACAAAGCCCTCACCCTGACACTCCGGACATCTTCCTCCGTCGATATTGAATGAGAAATGGGACGGAGTGTAGCCGTTCATCTTTGCATACTGCTGGTCAGAAAGGAGCTTCCTGATATCGTCATAGACCTTGAGATAGGTCACGGCGTTTGAGCGTGAACTCTTTCCGATCGGATTCTGGTCGACATATTCGACCTGGGTTATCCTGTCAAGACTGCCGGAAAGCCCGCGGAAGGTACCAGGAGCCGAACCCGCCTGATTGATATGGCGGTAAAGAGCAGGATAAAGTATATCCCCGACAAGAGAAGACTTGCCGCTGCCGCTGACACCTGTAACCACCGTAAGGACTCCCAAAGGGAATCTGACGTTTATGTCCTTGAGATTATGCTCCATGGCACCGTCCACATTTATGGAATAGTTCCATGTGCGTCTGTTCCTCATGTATCTTGACCTCTCTCCCCCGAGATATTGGAGAGTGAGCGAGTCAGAGCGTCTGTTCTCTGCTTCCGCGCTGTCAAGACGGCCCTGATATACGATTTCTCCTCCGTTGACTCCTGCCTTCGGCCCTATGTCTATGAGAAGGTCAGCCGCCCTCATGATCTCTTCGTCATGTTCAACGACCACGACTGTATTGCCTATGTCCCTGAGGCGTCTGATGACCTCGATAAGACGGGCAGTATCCCTGGAATGAAGACCGATGCTCGGCTCGTCCAGGATATAGAGGGAGCCTACCAGTGAGCTTCCGAGAGCGGTCACAAGGTTGATTCTCTGGCTTTCACCTCCGGAAAGGGTGTTGGACGTACGGTTCAGAGTAAGGTAGCCGAGTCCTACGTCCTGTATGTATCTCAATCGTGAAACGATCTCTTCGACTGCCTTCTCCACAATCTTGCGTTCCCAGTCCTCCACCTGCATGGTATCGAAGAATTCAAGAAGCTGCTCCACATTCATGCAGAGGAGTTCATGTATGGTCTTTCCTCCTACCTTTACATATAGCGCTTCCTTACGGAGTCTGCTGCCGCCGCACTCATGACATACAGTCCTGCCTGAATAACGGCTCAACATATATTTGTACTGGATCTTGTACCTGTTGGACTCGACCCACCTGAAGAACTCGTCGAGTCCGATTATCGAATCTTCCTCAGTCGCGGCCGCACGGCCTTTCCATATGATTTCCTTTACTTCGGGGCTCAGATTGCAGTATGGTTCGAAGATTGGGATGCCATAGCGGGAAGCATTCCGGACCAGCTGGTCCTTGAACCAGCCCATCTTTTCTCCTCTCCAGCAGGCAATGGCACCGTCATATATGGTCTTGCTCTTGTCAGGAACCACAAGGTCCTCGCTAATGCCTATGATCTGGCCAAGGCCTCCACATACAGGACAGGCGCCGAGAGGGCTGTTGAAGCTGAAAAGGTATTCATCAGGTCTGGAGAACTCCAGCCCGTCAGCTTCGAAACGGTTGACAAAGGTCCTGGTTTCGGTCCCTCCGAAAAGCGGGAACTCCTTTCTGACAAGCATGGTTCCGTTTCCTTTGCTGAAAGCCGTTTCTATAGAAGCATGAAGTCTGGTCTGCAGGTCTTCCAATTCTATCTGCGGAACCTGGTCGTCCTTCATGGAAGGAACCTTGAGGCGGTCGACAAGAAGGTAGAGTTCCTCAGGATATTCTCCTGTCTGAGCCTTCTTCATCACTTCTTCTATCCTTACTGCCTTGTCAGTGAAGAAACGAGAATATCCCTCCTCCTTCAGCTGAAGCATGAGCTCGACCTTGTCGTCACGGACGGCCCAGCCCAGATCGGCAAGGATGTATACCGCTGACGAACCCCCGTCAAAGACATATCGCGCGACATCATTGACCGTATGACACTTGACTTCTTCCCCGGTCACAGGGGAATATGTACGGCCTATACGGGCGAAGATCATGCGGAGATAGTCATATATTTCCGTGATTGTAGCGATGGTCGAACGCGGATTGCGGGTGTTGACCTTCTGCTGGATCGCGATTGCCGGAGGTATGCCCTCGATCAGTTCCACATCGGGCTTCGACATGCGCCCGAGGAACTGCCGGGCATAAGACGAAAGGCTTTCGGCAAAACGCCTCTGGCCTTCCGCAAAAAGTGTATCAAAGGCAAGGGAAGACTTGCCGGAGCCGGATATGCCGGTGATTACCACGAACTTGCCTCGCGGTATCTCGACCGTTATATCCTTAAGGTTGTTTACCTTGGCTCTGCGGACAATGATGTTCCCTTCCTCTGCCATATGCTGATATTAGAGTCTTGCCTTGAGGGCATCTGCCATCTCCTCATAGCCAGGCTTGCCGAGGAGGGCGAACATGTTCTTCTTGTATGCCTCTACACCAGGCTGGTCGAACGGATTCACGCCAAGCACGTAGCCGCTGATTCCGCATGCCTTCTCGAAGAAATAGAAGAGGGCTCCGAGGTTGTACTCGTTCACGCACTCGATAGAGAGGGCGATCTGAGGAACTCCTCCGTCGATGTGTGCAAGCTTGGTTCCGAGCTCAGCCATTGCGTTGCACTCCTCTACGTGCTTTCCTGTAAGGAAGTTAAGACCGTCGAGGTTCTGAGGATCGTTCTCGATGAGCATTGAACGGTTGCTCTTCTGAACGGATACCACAGTCTCCATGAGCGTACGCTCACCGTCCTGGATATACTGTCCCATGGAGTGGAGGTCAGTTGTGAAGTTCACTGATGCTGGGAAGATTCCGAGACCGTTCTTGCCCTCTGACTCTCCATAGAGCTGCTTCCACCACTCGCCGAGGAAGGTAAGCTTAGGGTTGTATGCAACGAGGATCTCGATCTTCTTGCCCTGTGCATAAAGAGCGTTACGCATTGCAGCATACTGTACTGCAGGGTTGCACTCGCACTTCTGGGCGCAGGCCTCCTCCATTGCAAGAGCACCTTCAAGCATCGCCTTCATGTCGAAGCCTGCAAGGACGATAGGAAGGATACCTACTGGAGTAAGTACTGAGAAACGTCCACCCACATTGTCCTCGATAACGAATGTCTTGTAGCCTTCCTGGGTAGAAAGCGACTTGAGGGCTCCGCGGGCCTTGTCTGTAACAGCAACGATGCGCTCTGCAGCCTCAGCCTTTCCATATGTATCCTCAAGATACTTCTTCACGAGACGGAAAGCTACTGCAGGCTCGGTAGTGGTACCTGACTTGGATATCACGACGCATGCCGCATTTCTCTCCTTCACGAGATCCATGAGCTCGCACATGTACTCCTCTGAAAGATTCTGTCCCGCGAACACGATTTCAGGAGCATTTCCCTTGTTCTTCAGCTGCTTCGCGAACTGATGTGAAAGAGCCTCGATGGCACACTTTGCACCGAGGTATGAACCTCCGATTCCGATAACGATAACGAGATCCACATTCTTTGCCGCCCATGCATCCCTGACAGCCTCGCACTCAGCCACAAGACCGCTTGCAAGAGTCTCTGAAGGAAGATGTTTCCAACCGAGGAAATCGTTTCCGGCACCTGTCTCATTCTCAAGTACCTCAAGAGCTGCGAGAGATTTCTCTACATAAGCCTGATAATCTGCATCTTTTACAAAGGAGCTGCAACCTCCGAGATTAACCTTTACCATTTCTTTGATATTTTATTCTGTTTTTCGTTCAATTAAAGTACCTCCGAAGCAGGCACAGCAAACAAAGGTAATGATTTTTTGTATCTTTGCAAAGCATGAAACTCATAGATGACATATCTGATTTTCTCGGACGCCACGGATTCGAAGTCACGCATCAGTCATGCGGGAACTTCGAAATGATCCGCACCTCCACCAACGGCGGTAACCATGAAAAGGCCATCCTCCCTCTGGAGATATGTGCCGGTTCCGAGGAAGAAGCGCAGCGCATAGGCGATGCCGCCGCAATATGCGTGGAATCCATATGCGGACGAGAAGGCTATCCGCTCATCATAACCGAAGACCGCTGGCGGTCGCAGGGAGAGATGACCAGGGCCCGCCTGCTCGCCCACCTGAAAGTCTTCCACCAGGCATACGCCCGCAACTGCGAGGTCCGCAGGATCGAAAAGGCAGAGGCGCAGGAGTTTCTTGAAAAGCACCATTCATATGGCTCGGCGGCATGCAGATACCGCTACGGCCTCTATCTGAAAAGATATACGGGACATGGTGCCACTTCGGGGAGCAGTGCTGTCGCGAGCGAATCACCGGCCCCCGTTCCGGGCACATTGGTCGCAGTCGCGACCTTCTCGAATGCCCGCAAATGGATCAAGGGGGACAAGGAGATCCGTTCATACGAATGGACACGATACGCTTCCCTCCCCGGCCTTCGCATAAACGGAGGCATGGGCAAGCTGCTCAAAGCCTTCATCGAAGAAGTCCGGCCAGACGACATAATGAGCTATGCAGACCTCGAATGGTCGGAAGGGGACGTATACAGACAGCTGGGGTTCACCCTGGAGGGACGCAAGGACCCTGTGACCTTCACGGTAGATACCGGTACATGGAAGAGATTCCCGGTCAAGCCGGGAATGACGGACGGGACCAGGTCGGGGATGGCAGGTCCGGATGGCGAGGGAATGACAGGGCATGTCATTGCAGAGACAGCCGATAATGTCATTGCGAGACCTGAAGGGTCGTGGCAATCTTTATTCTTCAGGAATTTCGGCAGCAACAAATACCGCCTCAAGCTGACGGCGTATGAATAAAATTCATATATTTGCAGGATTAGATTTGAGAATCAGATAAAACAGAATACAATGGAAGCTATCGTAAAGACCAATTTCAACTTTCCCGGACAGACAAGCCACTATGTAGGCAAGGTTCGTGACGTTTACAGCATCGGTGACGAATATCTTGTAATGGTGGTTTCTGACCGCATCTCAGCATTTGACGTAGTACTCCCCAAGGGCATTCCTTTCAAGGGACAGGTACTCAACCAGATCGCAGCCAAGTTCCTTGACGCGACTGCAGACATCCTTCCTAACTGGAAGATCGCCGTTCCGGACCCTATGGTGACAGTCGGACACAAATGCGAGCCTTTCAAGGTTGAAATGGTGATCCGCGGATACCTCTCGGGCCACGCATGGAGAGAATACAAGGCAGGCAAGCGCACCATCTGCGGTGTCGAGATGCCTGAAGGAATGGTCGAGAACCAGAAGTTCCCTCAGCCTATCATAACTCCTACCACCAAGGCTGCAGAAGGTCACGACGAAGACATCTCAAAGGAAGAGATCATCGCTCAGGGCATCGTGAGCAAGGAAGACTACGAGCAGCTCGAGGCCTATACCCGCGCTATCTTCCAGAGGGGAACCGAGATTGCAGCGAAGATGGGACTCATCCTCGTGGACACCAAGTATGAGTTCGGAAAGAAGGACGGCAAGATCTACCTCATGGACGAGATTCACACTCCTGACTCATCGCGCTACTTCTATGCAGACGGATATGCAGAGCGCCTTGCAGCGGGCGAGAAGCAGAAGCAGCTCTCGAAGGAGTTCGTCCGCGAGTGGCTCATGGCAAACGGCTTCCAGGGTCAGGAAGGCCAGCAGGTCCCTGAAATGACCGACGAAATCGTAAACGGCATCACAGACCGTTACGTCGAGCTCTACGAAAACATCACAGGTGAGAAGTTCGAGAAGGCAGAGGGTACGGACATCCTCTCCCGCATCGAGACCAACGTCACCGCCTGCCTGGCTTCACTCTAAGGCAGCTCGCAGAAGACAGAACATACAGCGCCGGAACCCATGGCATCAGCCCCGGCATGCAGACATAGTTCCGGCCACAAAATCGAAACGTTTTGTGGCCGGAACTTCATTTTCACCCCCAGCCGCCAAATCAGAGTCATACGTGGCCGGGATGGAGGATCTACAGAACGATTGTGAGGGTATAGGTCTCACCGTAGGTGAAGCTGATGTCATATTCTCCAGAAGCGAAGCCGGACATATCTATCTCAGTCAAGGTGAATGCCGGAACGGGCGAAGAAGAAACGGCCCTCTCATTTTTGCTGCTATCCTTGACAACATACGAAAGAGGACATCCAGACATGAAGGTCAGCTTGCGGGTCGTCTTGGAGAAGCCTATCTGCAAAGATTTCGCAATATCCGCTGATGTTGCCGAAACAAGAATTTCATCACAACATTCCGAATCGCTTCTTCTCACCCATGACCATTTATCATTGGAATATGTACCCTTATAATACAGTCTCAAACGGTCACCTGGATCTATTGATGCATCCGCAGGCATCGTGACCTGAGTTTCAGGAATTACTGTAATATATCTGACAGGAAGGCTGGCTACAGAAACTTCCTTCAAAGTCTTCTCCATATTCCCCTCCGCATTGCAAAGCACCAGTGCCAGCGAACCGTTGAAGTCGACGATTCCGCTGTTGTAAACCGCTCCGGCAGACCAGTTGAATGAGGTTCCCGGGGCATATGAAACTGCATCAGACGTCATTCCCTCATATGGTATTCCATTCACAGATGCTGTAGTGAAAAGAAGATGGTCAGAATAAGCGGTAGTACCTGACTTGTCAGGCGACATTCCGACTATAGCGCTCTGGTTTTCACAGAATTCCTGCTCCGGAAGATAATAATATCCATTGTTCTGGCCGTTCCATCCATAATTGATATGGAAATAATCCTGATCGGTATAGCCGTCCAGAACAAAGGCATGACCGCCGCCATAAGCATCTGTACCGCTGAAATACAACGGACCGGCGTTCAAGGCTGTCTTAAGAAGTTCAGTCCATTCCGAATCGGAATATGTTTCCCTATACACCAGCCTCATGTCCTTGGCATAGTCGAAGTATGTCGACATGGCAGCAGGCACATCGATATCGAAGGCACCCGACTCTGAGACTCCATACTGCATCTTGACAGCCGTACCTATGTCGTACATCAGAGCAGCTACCGCATTGCCTTGTGTTTCACTATAACCCCCGTCATAATTACTGAGCATATTCTCATATTCATATGTTCTGCCCAGCGTATTCGCAGACACAGTTCTATCAGCATATGAATATTCCGGAACTGTTCCGACACCCTGAGACGGCCATCTGTAATGATATGCGATTATCGACAAGGCAGTCGCCACACATCCGGTAACTGCATGGGAGCCCTCTATCACCGGAGCTTCCAGATTGAAAGGAGCGGTCTGCCCCCAGGACGCTGTAGAATGAGATACCACAACAGAACCTTCGCTGTAAAGCGAAGATGCCATCCTCGGACCATCACTGCTATGCCCGATCTGCTTCATCCATCCCGACAGGATATATCTTGCACCTCCAGGCATGTCTTCGACATCGAAAGAGCCATCATACGAAAAGGCTATGACCGGACGGGTGTTGTCATCACCGGACACTATCACGAAACCATCCCCTCCCGCATTATTGTAAATGTACATAAGAGGATCTCCCGAAACCGACTTTGTAACAGCAGACTCATTCAGGTCGTTTCCGGACCACACAAGTTCCACTCCTGAGCCCGAAGACTTGACAAAGACTCCCGAAAAGAAGTCTGAAGCAATCTGACGGGCACGTTTCTCACTGACCGGAGCTGCTGAAACAGACAGGGCCAGCAGGAAAGACATAAAAAACATTATCTTTTTCATGGCAGAGACATTTTAGAAACCTGACAAATCTATCTTTGATATACCTTCACAACTGTCCAGTCCGAAGAAGTCCGCATCCTTGACCTTGGCCTGCACTGTATGAGACGGCTGGGAATCTGTGAATCCATGACTTTCAACGGATCCTAATACCGTCGTCTGTCCGTCACCCCAGACCATCATTCCAGACAAGGCGGTTCCTCCAGAGAAATATGGAGCATACATTGATGCACCTGTATGATAAAGTGAGACGGTCTGCCAGAGGGCATTTCCTGTATTGATCTCCGACATAGGAAGAATTATGTTTCTCTCTATCGTCACCGGCTTTGTCGTGGCTTGAGGATAAAAAGAACCGTCTTTGAAATATACTTCAACTGATATTCCGCTTTCAAAGTCTATCGGCGGCAGGACAAAATAAAAGTCCACAGGTTCATCCGTCAGCTGGACTCCGTCACCGCAGTCCAGGACAATCTGCTTGGAAAGATTATCATACCAACCTTGATTTTCCGGATCATCCGTATAGAAGTAGAATTCTCCGGCGATAGTCTCCCCTTCATTGCCGGCAAGGACAATCCTGTCTACGACCTTATCTCCTGTAAGGCTCAGACGCAGGTAACCGAGCAGATTGATGAACCGGAAATCCGTTCCATCATCACTTGTGCCGTACAAGACATTTGCCTGCAGGCCATAGCTGCCGGGGATATAGGTCTGGGCAGCAAGCACTTCCGAGAAAAGCAGAAGTCTTTCATCCATTACGGTCAGATCGCCATACGGCCCATAAAGCGAATGATACTTATCTCCGAAATCAATTCCGGAATATGTTCCCTTAGAAATACGGGAAAAACTGCCGTCACGGTCTCCGGTCTGTCCGTCAAAAGTCCATATGGAATAATTATATCCATCATAATTTCCCAATACAGTTATCCGGTCACCGGCAGTCCATACCGTCTTCTGAGCGGAATTCAGCTGAACCTTCGTATCATCTCCGTCTATCCGGGCATAGATCTTATGCCCTGCATCGAGAGGTTCCTGGACCCCTTCGCGCACACATCCTGCAACAACCGCCACAAGACATGCAAATGCAAGAATCCTTTTCATGGCTACCAGTCTAATTCATCAGGTAAAACAACGGGGTCTTCAAGATTAGTGGATGCGTTCAGGAGCGCACTCTCCGCCGCAAGTTCTATCAACTGCATACGAGGCGGTTCGTAAAATGATTTACTTTCCATAACAGACCTGTTTTTATGGTTACCCCGTAAATTTACAAAAATTTCATCAAAATTGTGCGCTGAGTGCAGATTTTTCAGGAGTCAGTGCACTGTATGTTCCTATATTCAACTAAATATCAGCTAGTTAGCAAGTAACTGTGTGCTCTGAGTGCAGAGTTTTCTGCACTCAGAGCACACTTCAGAGGTCTTATATAGCCGAACGATGCGTCAGAATCTGCTGCAGGGCAAGTACGGCAGGCGTGGCCACCCTGCAACAGCTTGTAATCCGGCGGGGATGAATCAAGATGAAATGCATTTTTCAACGACGTGCCACGGTTTGGCACAAAGATACAATAATTTTGTCGCAGTGAAAGATAATCACTATATTTGCTAAGTCGTGCGGAAGGGTTCCGCCGACAGTTAATAATCTTTAAATTTACATTTATGGCTAAAGAAGAAGTACAGGACGGTACCGGCATCAATGCTGCGAAACTCAAGGCATTGCAGGCGACGATTGACAAGATTGAGAAAGATTACGGCAAAGGTACGATCATGAAGTTGGGAGATCAGCCAAAATGGGAAGTTTCGGTGATTCCGAGCGGTTCCATTGCCCTTGACGCCGCACTCGGCATCGGCGGATACCCGCGCGGAAGAGTCATCGAGATCTATGGACCTGAATCAAGCGGTAAGACGACTCTTGCCATCCATGCAATCGCCCAGGCACAGAAGCAGGGAGGTATCGCCGCTATCATCGACGCGGAGCATGCCTTCGACAGGACCTATGCGAAGAACCTTGGCGTAGACCTCGACACGCTGCTGATCTCGCAGCCGGACAACGGAGAACAGGCTCTCGAGATTGCAGACAACCTGATCCGCTCGGGAGCGATCGACATCATCGTGATCGACTCGGTCGCAGCGCTTACACCTAAGGCCGAGATCGAGGGTGAGATGGGTGACTCGAAGATGGGACTTCAGGCAAGACTCATGAGCCAGGCGCTCAGAAAGCTTACTGCAAACATCAGCAAGACAAACACATGCTGCATCTTCATCAACCAGCTGCGTGACAAGATCGGAGTCATGTTCGGCAATCCTGAGACAACGACAGGAGGTAATGCCCTCAAGTTCTACGCATCGGTACGTGTGGACGTACGCAGGACAACACAGATCAAGGATGGTGACGAGGCCCTCGGAAACCGCACGAAGGTAAAGATCGTAAAGAACAAGATGGCACCTCCGTTCAAGAAGGCGGAATTCGACATCGTCTACGGCGAAGGAATCTCAAGAGTAGGAGAAGTCATCGACCTGGCGGTAGAGTATGACATCATCAAGAAGAGCGGCTCATGGTTCAGCTATGGTGACAGCAAGCTCGCACAGGGCAGAGAGGCAGTGAAGAACCTCCTTACCGACAACATCGAGCTTTGCGACGAAATCGAGGCCAAGATCCGCGAAGCCTTGAAGAACGCACAGGACTAACCTGTCTCAGGTCCTCGGGGCCTGGAGCACTTTAATGGTAAAACTGCACTAGGTACCCGGAAACACAAGGGTATCAGGTGCAGTTTCATTATATAAATGCCCTCGATCCAATGCATCAATTGATGAAAATAGTTATTTTTGTATGTTATTTGTGAATATAAGCATATGAAGATAAAACTGATAGGAAAGAATCTGGATGAACTCAAGACACTTGTCGCTGAGGAAGGACTTCCCGGCTTTACTGCCAAGCAGATAGCCCAGTGGCTGTATGTCAAGAAGGTCAGGTCGATCGATGAGATGACGAATCTCTCCAAGGCAGCCCGCGCGAAGCTCTCGGAGAAATATGAAGTCGGAGTGACCCCGTATGTCGGTCTGCAGATTTCTACAGACGGAACGAAGAAGTACCTGTTTCCTGTCAGATGTACCCATAAAAGAGGTCTCAACCTGAATGTTCCGGAAGATGAGCTTGAAGAAGGAGCCATAGAGGCTGTGATGATTCCGGACGACGACCGCGCTACCCTCTGCGTATCTTCGCAGTCGGGATGCAGGATGGGATGCAAGTTCTGCATGACAGGAAGGCAGGGTTTCCATGGCCATATGTCAGCGGCGGACATCATCTCGCAGTTCCTTGCAGTAGATGAGTCCGACAGACTTACCAATGCAGTCTTCATGGGCATGGGAGAACCTCTGGACAATTATGAGAACGTGATGCGTGCCATCGAGATACTGACTGCCGACTGGGGATTCGCATGGAGTCCGAAAAGGATAACAGTCTCCACCATCGGAGTCCTTCCGAACCTGAAGCGTTATCTTGACGAATGCAAATGCCATCTCGCAGTAAGTCTTCATAATCCTTTCGGACCGGAAAGGCTCAGCGTCATGCCGGTTCAGGGAGCCTGGCCGATACAGGAGGTCATAGACCTGATAAAGCAGTACGACTTCACCGGTCAGCGCAGGGTAAGCTTCGAATATACCATGTTTGCAGGCTTCAACGATACCAAGGCACATGCAGATGCACTCGTCAGGATGCTGAAAGGGCTGGAATGCCGCATGAACCTTATCAGGTTCCACAAGATTCCTGATTTCCCATATGAGACTTCGGCTCCGGTAATAATAGAAAACTTCAAGCAGAGGCTGAACAACTGCGGTCTCACGACCACGGTAAGAGCTTCCCGCGGTGAAGATATACTGGCTGCCTGCGGCATGCTTGCAGGACAGCATAAAGACTGAGGATATGAGAAGGTATATTTCATTCATATTGACTGCAGTCTGCCTTCTGGCAGGTGCAGTCAAGGTTTCCGCCAGCGTAGATCCTGAAGCGGACGCCAAGGCTGTCGCACGCATGAGGGCAAGGATGGATGAAATAAGGAAACACCGTCCTACAGTCGCTCTTGTACTCAGTGGAGGAGGAGCAAAAGGAGCTGCCCATGTAGGTGTGATAGAATATATCGAAGAACTGGGCATACCTGTGGATATGGTGCTCGGAACCAGCATGGGAGGTCTGATCGGAGGCCTGTATTCCCTTGGATATTCCGTAGAGGAGATGGACTCCCTTGTGAGGAACATGGACTGGAACGCTGCTCTTACCGACAGACTTTCAAGAGAATATGTGTCGTACACCGACACGAAATACAAGGAAAAGTACATTCTTTCCATCCCGTTCTACTATGAAAGGGACTACTACAACATGAAGCTGGCGGACGAATACCGCTTTGATGACATCCGCAGACACGAAGCCTTCCATATCGGTGCAGACAACGAAAGAGGAGGCGAATTCCTTAAGAACAACCTTCTCGGAAGCCTTCCTTCCGGATATATCTACGGCCAGAATGTCAGCAACCTCATCAGTTCCCTCACCATAGGTTATCAGGACTCCACCGATTTCCAGAACTTCCCTATCCCGTATGCATGCATCGCTACTGACATGGTATCCGGAAAGGCTAAGATCTGGCACAGCGGAAAGATGAACACAGCGATGCGTTCCACCATGTCGATCCCCGGCGTTTACGCGCCAGTAAGAACGGACGGAATGGTGCTTGTGGACGGTGGCATGAGGGATAACTACCCTACGTCGCTCGCCCGCGAGATGGGAGCCGACATCATCATCGGTGTCGACCTTTCACAGGGGAAGCGCACATATTCTCAGGTGAACAACATAGGTGACATCCTGGGTCAGGGAATCGACATGCTCGGAAGGGATGCGTTCGAAAAGAACGTGAACATTCCGGATGTCAAGATAAAACCCCATCTTCCCGAGTACAACATGATGAGCTTCAACAAGACCGCCATAGATACTATCATCATAAGGGGAAGACAGGCGGCGATGGCGCAGGATTCCCTGCTCCGTGAGGTTGCGGCAAGAACCGCGGGGACATACACAAAGGAAGTCAAGCCAAAGGCCTTTGACTTCCATACCGATTCGCTTCTGATCAGCGAAGTCGAGATCACGGGAGTGCTCCCGAAGGAGAAGCTCCTCCTCATGGACCGTATGAACCTTGAGCCTGGCCAGAAGATCAGCCGCGAAGGACTTGACGACATAGTCGCAAAGATATACGGAACCAACTGCTACGATTTCGTGACATACGAGCTTCTGGGCTCCGAGGAGCCGTTCAAGCTCGTGATCAACTGTAAGAAGGGACCGGTCCACCAGCTCGGTCTGGGAGTAAGGGCTGATACAGAAGAGATTGTTTCTGTACTGATAAACCTCGGCATGAATGTCCACAGGCTCCACGGACATTCCTTCGACCTTGTCGGAAAGATCAGCGCGAACCCGTACATGAACCTGAAATGGTCATACGACGTACCTAAGATTCCTACAGTCAATGCAAGCGCCTCATTCAGATGGACCAACATGGGTATGCTGAACTTCGGCACAAACAACCTGAGCCTTACATTCTTCAACGCCCGTCAGGAGATCTATCTGTCAAACATCAAATGGAGGTTTCTGGACATAAAGGCAGGACTGAGGAACGACATCTTCGACATAAGGAACATCAAGTCGTCACAGGTCATCGAAGAATACGACACAAGCAACCTGACAAACGACTATCTGGCTCTGTTTGCCGACGCACGCACAGACACCTTTGATGACGGTTACTTCCCGACGAGGGGTGTGAATGCCGGAGTTTCGTACTCATGGACATTCGCCGGTGCGCCACACATGGTACATAATTTCCATACCATCCAGGCCGATGCGAAGGTGGTCGCAAGGTTCGGAGAAAGGTTTGCCTTCATTCCGTCCATGAACTGCCGTTTTCTTCTCGGGAAGGATATTCCGCTGGCATACTTCAATGCCGTCGGCGGCTCGCTGCCGGGCAGGTTCGTTGATCAGCAGATACCATTCATAGGAATGACGAACCTCATGGCGATGGAAAACATAATGACGCTTTTCCGCACGGATTTCAGAGTCGAGCTGTTCAAGAACCATTACCTGACCGCAATTGTGAATTACATCCGCACATCTGAATTCTTCACAGGTTACGGCAAGGGAAAAGACAATTTCGGAGCCGGTATCGAATATTCGTTCGACACCATCTTCGGACCGCTTTCAGCCAACATCCATTGGTCTGATATGACCGGGAAGGTAGGCCTCCACCTGAGTGCAGGCTTTAATTTCTGACATATGGAGAAGGTGCTTGACAGGATGCGGTGCATATGTTCCCGCAGGGAGTATTGCAGGAGCGATATATTGAAGAAGGCGCTGAAGGCGCTGGACGGAGACAGGGTAAAGGCAGAAAAAATAGTTGAAACCCTTGTCAAAGAGAAATTTATTGACGAACTTCGTTACTCTTCGGCCTTCGCAAGGGACAAGGCATCGCTTGCTGGCTGGGGAGAGACAAAGATAAGATACATGCTTTCCTCCAGAGGCATTCCGAAAGAGGTGATAACTCTTGCCTTGGAAGAAATCGATGTGGAGAAAGCTGCCGGCAAGCTTGAAAAGCTCATGGCGAACAAATATAAGAGCCTTAAGGACGACCCTCAATGCAGGATGAAGATGCTGCGCTACGCTTTGGGCAGAGGTTATGATTATGAAGAAGTCTCATCAGTCGTGGACAAACTGGTCAGACAATAAGATAAATGATGAATTATACAATGAAGAACTACAGAAAACTTACAGCTGCGGAGATCGACAGACTGAAGGCCCAGATGTGCCATTGTACCGAATGGGACAAGATTGAAGTATCAGAAGATTTCACCACAGACCATATATTGCACACCCGCTTCTCGGGAAACATACGTCTTGGTGCCTTCCGCAAGGAATTCAAACTTGCCGGAGGTATGAGGAAGCACTCGGGAATCGCCTTCGCTACGCTGCACAATGTGACAGTAGGTGACGACTGCTGCATTGAGCATGTCAAGAATTATATAGCCAATTATACGATCGGTCACGATACCTTCATCGAAAACGTCGACATTATCCTTACTGACGGTGTAAGCAGTTTCGGTAATGGTGTCGAAGTCGCGGTGCTCAACGAGACAGGGGGTCGCGAAGTAATGATCTTCGACCGTCTGACAGCACAGACTGCCTATGTGATGGCACTCTACCGCCACCGTCCTGAATTGATTTCCGCTCTACGCGACATGATAGGACGATATGTGGAAAGCGTATCTTCAGACATGGGTACGATAGGATGCAATGCGACTATCGTCGATTCCGGCTACATAAAGAATGTGAAGGTAGGCGATCACTGCAAGATAGAGGGAGCCTCCCGCCTGAAGAACGGAAGCATAAACAGCAACGCAGATGCCCCCGTACAGATCGGTGTCGGAGTCATCGGTGACGACTTCATAATCTGCAGCGGTTCTTCAGTAAAGGACGGAGTGACCTTCTCAAGATGCTTCATCGGACAGGCCTGCAAGCTGGGACACAATTATTCGGCATCCGACTCGCTTTTCTTCGGCAACTGTCAGGGAGAGAACGGTGAGGCATGTTCGATATTCGCAGGACCATATACCGTCACCCACCATAAGTCAACCCTGCTTATTGCGGGTATGTTCTCGTTCATGAACGCCGGTTCAGGTTCGAACCAGAGCAACCACATGTACAAGCTGGGACCTATCCATCAGGGAATCATGGAGAGAGGTGCGAAGACCTCTTCTGATTCCTATCTTCTCTGGCCTGCCAAGGTAGGAGCTTTTTCTCTGGTGATGGGAAGGCATGTCAGTCATCAGGACACATCCAACATGCCGTTCTCATATCTGATCGAGCAGCAGAACACTTCATTCATCATGCCTGGTGCAAACCTCAAGAGTGTCGGAACCATCCGTGATGCAAAGAAATGGCCCGGACGTGACGGCAGGAAGGACCCCGACAAGCTGGACCAGATCAACTTCAACCTTCTCAGTCCTTACACAATCCAGAAGATGCTCAACGGCATTGCAATCCTCAAGGACCTACAGAAGGTTTCTGGAGTCAACTCAGACGCATACACATACCAGAGCGGAAAAATCAAGAACTCATCTCTGAAGAAGGGTCTCAAATACTATGGGATGGCCATAGACAAGTTCCTGGGCAACTCACTTATTACACGAATCACGGGATCCGAATATTCCAACATCGAAGAGCTGCGCAAGGCTTTTGTCCCGAAGTCAGTATATGGTGACGGCGACTGGGTAGACATTTCAGGAATGATCGCTCCTAAAGGAGCCGTTACTGCCCTGCTTGACGACATCCAGTCCGGAGTATTGAATGATGTGAACAAGGTGAACGAACGTTTTGCTGAAATTCACAGAATGTACTACCATTACGAGTGGAGATGGGCCTATAAGGTGATTCAGGACTATTATAAGGTAGACCTTACGACCATATCTGCAGATAAACTTAGGGAACTTGTGAACAGATGGAAAGAATCCGTAGTGGGTCTCGACAACATGATATACGAGGATGCACGCAAGGAGTTCTCTCTCAGCGCAATGACCAGTTTCGGAGCTGACGGCGACGAAACTCAGCGAAAGGAGGATTTCATGCAGGTACGTGGTTCGTTCTTCGAAGCGGATCCGTTTGTCAAGTCCGTAAGGGAACATATCCGTGTAAAGTCGGCCCTCGGCGACCGTGTCCTCGAGATCCTCCACAGACTCTAGCATACATTCAAATATCAGCTATCAGGCATCTTGAAAGCATGTCGTGCTGGGAGGCTGTGAGCACACCGGCATCAAGAAGAGCATCCGTCGTCCATTCGTGACGAGGGGTGCTCTCTCTGTATAGCACTATTGCCTTAGCTGTTTCGAAACTGCCTATGTAGGGATGTCTTCTGAGGGAGTCGGCAGGCAGATTCCATAGAGGATAGGGCCTGGCATTCTCCTTAGATACTGTCACAAGATCGCTTAGTGCATCGAACTTTTCCTGATCGAAGCGGTAGATATCCATCAGCTGCTCCTTATACGAGTACCCTCCCAGAGCTTCCCTATGCTCGATCATCCGGGCTGCAAACCAGCCTCCGATGCCCGGCAGGGCATCGAAGGCTGCCGAGTCAGCCAGATTCAGATCGACAAGAGGAATATCTATGTAAGGCTCCAGCCTCCGGTAGATGCTGTCAGACACCACATAAGACTTTGCAAAGTCGGAAGGGCGGCTGAAACGCCCGCCCTTCCGACGGTAGTTGTCTATCGACTGGGCCTGCTTCTGAGAAAAGCCCAGACGGCATAGTTCCTCGATGGAAACCGTATTAGGATCAAAGCGGAACGTCTCTACCTCCTTCCCCGGCAGATTCCTTCTGACGGCCTCCACCTTAGGAGAATGCTCTGAATTCTTCCGGACCGTCTTCACTGGCATGCCCTCCTCCGGGAAACCGGTGGTCGGGCGGGAAAGACCGCCCGGCTGCCCGGAGGCCGACCTGCCGGAAACGCCTGACTCCCCTCCCATGGCCGGCACATGGACAAAGACCGTATCCGGGCTGTCACGGTTCGCGGCTATCTTCAACACAGCCGCCTGATGTATGAAAACGGCCGTCTGATATCCCAGCACAAGGAAGACTATGGCGATGACCCCGATAATGAAGGATTCCGACGGCCTTGACTTATTTTTCTCAGAACGCTCCATAACAAAAAAAACAGATACCCGCTTAATACGTAGTATCTGTCATTGTCAATTCCTTTTGCAAAGATAGCCGTCAAGACCTGATTTGCAAGATTATTCGTCGTATTCGGTGCATATTTTTCCGTTTTTATATGCTTTTTTCTTTTTTTTAGTCTCCGGAGCACCAGAAACTATGATCACGATCTCCCCTTTCGGCTCATGTTCCTTGTACCAGGCGGCAACTTCCGCAAGAGTTCCGCGCTTATGTTCCTCGAATTTCTTGGATATTTCGCGAGCTACCGAACATTCCCTTTCCGCTCCGAAGAATTCAGCAAACTGTTCGAGAGTCTTGACCAGTCTATATGGAGATTCATAGAAGATCATCGTGCGTATCTCCTCCGCCAGTTCCGTCAGACGGGTCTGTCGTCCCTTCTTCTGAGGCAGGAAACCCTCGAAGCAGAAACGGTCGCAGGGATAGCCTGAAGAGACGAGTGCAGGAACAAAGGCTGTCGCTCCCGGCAGTGTCTGAACCTCAATCCCCTCCTGCACACAAGTCCTTACAAGCAGGAAGCCGGGGTCAGATATTCCCGGAGTACCCGCGTCGCTTATAAGGGCGACATTAAGACCGGACAGTATCCTTTCCTTGATCATCGACGCGGTCTTATGCTCGTTGAATTTGTGATGAGATTCCAGACGGCCCTTGATTTCATAATGCTTCAGAAGCACGGAACTGGTCCTTGTGTCCTCAGCAAGAATGAGATCGGCCTCCTTAAGCACCCGGATGGCCCTGAAGGTCATGTCTTCAAGATTTCCGACGGGAGTCGGGACAATATACAGTATACCTGCCATCTTACTTTACCTTACGGCGGACCGCCATCATGAAACGATACACGATTTCAGACTCGAAATCCCAATCAGGATGGGACGCAGCCATATATGAGATGACCTCATCGAGGGATTCCATCTGATTGATCCTTGTCAAGGCCTCCTGGAAAGCCATCGGGTCCTGGGCGAAGAGCCCATTGATGAAAAGTATCCTGTCATTCAGCGAAATGGCACTTCTGATGTCCCTTACAGGAGAACCCGGCATGTCGGTCCTCCATGCCTGCCGGTCCGTCATCGAATCGATTACTGCAACTGCCGGCTTCGCCGCCACAAGCAGCTCCGGTTCAGTCACAGATTCAACTGCCGGTTCCTGCACCGGTTCCGGCTCCATGAATACAGGAAAGTCATCATCCTCCGGCTCGACCATCACCACCGGTTCTTCGACAACTTCCGGTTCCAAAGCAACTTCCGGTTCCAAAGCAACTTCCGGTTCCACCGGTTCCTCGGATGGCTCCGGAATCTCTTCGAACGGAAGATCGTCATCCTCCGTCTCGACCGTCGCCACCGGCTCTTCCACCACTTCCGGTTCCACCACGACTCCGGCTTCCGGTTCCACAGGTTCTTCCGTCATTTCCGGCTCCTGAACCGTTTCCATCGGTTCATCCACCGTCTCCATCGGTCCGGCAACAATATCGTCAAGATCGAGATCGATCGGAGTCATATCCGTATCTACTTGACCTGCAATACTCTGAAGCTCCACAACCTTCGCCTCGAGAAGATCCATCTGACTCCGGAGAGAAGCCATCATCGTCATAATTTCAGATAAAATCTGAGACTCTTTATTTTCCATAAGTCAATAATTCACTATATTTGCGTTCCCACACAAAAGTCAGTCATTAATTCTACAAAAATAAGGAAATGTTTTTAGAAAGTGCAAAAAAAGCAGGCTCCATTGAAGTAATCTGCGGATCAATGTTTTCAGGAAAGACCGAAGAACTCATCAGAAGGATGAAGAGAGCTCAGTTTGCAAAGCAGAAGGTGGAAATCTACAAGCCTTGCATCGACGTAAGATATTCTGAAGACCAGGTCGTTTCGCACGATTCACACTGCATTCCTTCGACTCCGATCGATTCCCCCGCCAGCATGCTCCTGCTTTCGAGCGATGTGGAAGTAGTCGGAATAGACGAGGCCCAGTTCTTTGACGAGACTCTTGTGGATGTGGTCCAGACCCTTGCCAACAGGGGTATCAGAGTAATAATCGCCGGTCTTGACACCGACTTCCTCGGCAAGCCTTTCGGTCCCATGCCTGCACTTATGGCTGTAGCAGAAGACATTCAGAAGGTACATGCGATCTGCGTAAAATGCGGCAGCCCGGCAAATCATTCACACAGACTTGTGGCAAGCGATGCCCTGGTGGTTCTTGGAGAAAAGGACGAATATGAGCCTTTGTGCAGACACTGCTACAACGCTGCCATTGCAGCAGAAAAAGGCCGTTAGAACAAGGTAGGGTGGTTGTCATCCAGCTCTGAGAGCACCTTTTCCATGATAGCCTCCCTGTAAAGGACAGCCTTTGTACCGACACGAAACTTCTCACAATACAGATTTATGGCAGCCATCTCGCTGTCATTCAGATAGATTACCTGCCTGTGCCTTCGCACAAGCGAGGCCTTCTGTTTCTTGAGATACTCAGGATCGATTCCTGCAGATGTTCTTTTCTTCTTCTTTGCCACGTCCAGAGTCTGATTTATAGGTTTTCAGAGCTTAAATTTTGCACAAAGTTAGCATATTTATAGAATATAATGGCTATATTTGTGGTCGTATGAACATTTCGAGACACATATTAGTCCGAATTTAGGAGGGGTAACGGTTTGTCTTCCGTTATAGTCCCTCGTTATCTCGTTTCTTTCAAGACAATCCACAACAAATATCATTAACTATTGAATAAGACATTTATGCAAATAAATGTATTGGTGGCTGATGCAGGTCACGTAAAATATGCAGATGAAATCTGCGAGGAAATATTGATTTCAGCGCGCGAGCGCGGTACAGGTATAGCAAGAAGAACACCTGAATATGTATCGGAAAAGATGCTTGCGGGAAAAGCGGTGATTGCTATCGCGGAAGACGGCAGGTTTGCCGGCTTCTCATACATAGAGACATGGGGAGGAAAGGAGTATGTCGCAAACTCCGGTCTCATCGTGGCCCACGACTTCAGAGGCCTCGGACTCGCCATGCGTATCAAGACAAGGATCTTCCAGCTTTCAAGGGAGAAGTTTCCTAATGCAAAGATATTCAGCATCACGACAGGCGCTGCGGTCATGAAGATGAACTATGAGCTAGGATTCAGACCGGTGACCTTCGCCGCCCTGACTGACGATCCCGAATTCTGGAAAGGATGCCAGGGATGCAGGAACTATCAGATCCTGGAAAGCAACGAACACCGCATGTGCCTCTGCACAGGTCTGCTTTATGACCCTGCGGAGCATCTTGAGGTGGCAGATCCGGCAAGACCGGAAATCATCAACATCAAGGACGGAGAGCAGAAAACAAGAAAACATTAACTTATATGAACAACAAGGTTGTACTCGCCTTCAGCGGCGGACTGGACACATCATTCTGTGTCCCATATCTAAAGGAGAAGGGCTATGAAGTCCATACAGTAATGGTAAATACCGGCGGATTCTCTGCAGAAGAGGAGAAGGCCATCGAGGAGCGCGCCCTTACCCTCGGTGCTGCTTCACACAAGAATGTCAATGCAGTCGACATATACTACAACAAGGGAATAAGGTATCTCATCTACGGAAATATACTTAAGAACGCGACCTATCCTCTTTCTGTAAGTTCGGAAAGGGTTTTCCAGGCACTGGAAGTGCTCAGGCATGTCCGGAACATAGGCGCTGGTGCTGTGGCACACGGAAGTACCGGAGCCGGCAACGACCAGGTCCGTTTCGACATCGTGTTCGAGATCCTCGCTCCTGAGGTAAAGATCATCGCCCCTGTCCGCGACGAGGGATTCACCCGTCAGTTCGAGATCGACTTCCTTCAGAAGCATGGATTCGACTTTACATGGGAAAAGGCGAAGTATTCGATCAACCAGGGTCTCTGGGGCACCAGCATCGGAGGTGTGGAGACTCTTTCATCGGACGGCTACCTTCCGGAGGAGGCATATCCTACCAAGGTGACAAAGTCAGAGCCGGAGCATATAAAGATCGGTTTCCGCAAGGGTGAGCCGGTTTCATTCAACGGAGTTGAGATGAGTCCGGTGGATGTGATCAAGGCCGTTCGTGATGCCGCCGGTCCGTTCGGTATCGGACGCGACATCCATATCGGTGACACCATCATCGGCATCAAGGGCCGCGTGGGCTTCGAGGCTGCTGCTCCGTTGATCATCGTCAAGGCACATCATCTTCTCGAGAAGCATACCCTTACGAAGGGACAGCTCTACTGGAAGGAGCAGATCGCCGGCTGGTATGGCCAGCAGATGCATGAGGCCATGTACCTCGATCCTGTGTGCAGGGACATGGAGGCGATGATGGACAGCATCGAGCAGAATGTGACCGGAGAGGTGGAGATTGCCCTCATGCCTTACCATTTCTCGGTGCTCGGATGTACAAGCGACCACGACCTTATGAGCTCGAAGTTCGGCGCATACGGCGAGGTCAACAAGTCGTATACCGGTCGTGATGTAGTCGGTTTCACAAAGGTGATCGCCAACCCTTTGAAGATTTATTATTCAGTCAATGGTATGATGGAAGAATAGAAAAAGGTGGCAGCCACCTTTTATACGACCATTGTACAATAAATCATCAAAGAATTGTTTATGAACGCAGATAGAAAAAAAATAAGAGTGGCGATTGCCGGAGGAACGGGATACACCGGAGGCGAGCTGTTCAGGATCCTGCTGAACCACCCGAATGTGGAGATCGTCGCTGCAACGACGACTTCGTCGGAGGGTACGCCGGTCGCGTCGGTCCATCGTGACCTAATCGGCGAGACGGGCCTGTGCTTCGGCAAGGAGCTGAATGATCCTGATGTGATCTTCCTTTGCCTCGGCCACGGAATTTCCCGCCAGTTCGTCGACGCACACGATATCAAGCCCGAATGCAGGATCATAGATCTCGGTAACGATTTCCGTCTTGACGGTGACTATGCCGGCAGACACTTCGTCTACGGTCTTTGCGAGAGCGCCCGCGAGGAGGTCAGGACTGCCCATGACGTGGCGAACCCGGGTTGTTTTGCGACTGCAATCCAGCTTGCGACCTTGCCTCTTGCAGCGGCAGACCTTATCAACGACGAGATCCATGTGACAGCCATCACTGGCTCGACCGGCGCCGGAAAGAAGCCTGGAGAGACAACTCATTTCAGTTACAGAAGCGACAACATTTCGATCTACAAGCTGTTTACACACCAGCATCTTGCGGAGATAAAGCAGAATCTCGGAAGGGTCATGGAGCAGGCTGTTGACTCCACTGGCCCCCTCCCAACAAGTTGGGCCCCGAAGATCAATTTTGTGCCGCTGAGAGGTGATTTTGCGAGGGGAATCTTTGCGAGCGTGTACACGAAGGCTGTCGAGGGAATGAGTCTGGAAGATTACAGGAAGATCTTTGAAGATTACTATGCCGTTTCTCCTTTCGTGTTCCACAGCAATGAGGGCATCTCGATGAAGGAGGTCGTGAACACAAACAAGGGTCTGGTGCATGTGGAGCTGCATGACGGGTATATACATATCGCCTCCTGCATAGATAACCTTGTGAAGGGTGCAGCCGGCCAGGCGGTGCAGAACATGAACCTTATGTTCGGGCTGCCGGAAGACACCGGTCTTCGTCTGAAGCCTTCTGCATTTTAATTATTTAGTCGGAGATTTGTACTCCATTGGCCCCCTCCCACTCCGTGGGCCCCTTGCCGATCCTGCTACCGCAGGCTGCTCGCTGAAAAGGTCCACCGGACCATTTTCCGGGTCGCTCACGACCCTAGCCGGGGGTGGCAAAATGCCAATTCCGTACTAAATTCTCCTCCTTTTTAACATAAGGTTCAGACGAGGACCTTAGAACGCTAGATTTAGGATGAATTTATTTGAAGTATATAAGTTGTGGGATATCGAGCCGGTAAAGGGCTTGAACACCACATTATGGGATAAGGACGGGAATGTCTACACCGACCTTTACGGCGGTCATGCTGTGATCTCCGTAGGACACTGTCATCCGCATTATGTAAAGATGCTACAGGAACAGCTCGGAAAGCTTGGATTCTACTCGAATGCCGTGCAGAATTCCCTACAGAGGGATCTGGCGGCACGACTTGGAAGAGTCTGCGGCTATGATGACTATGATCTTTTCCTCTGCAACAGCGGAGCGGAAGCCAATGAGAATGCACTTAAGGTAGCATCATTCCACACAGGAAAAGCCAAGGTACTTGCATTCCGCAAGGCCTTCCACGGAAGGACATCAGGAGCTGTGGCAGCTACTGACAATCCGAAGATACAGGCTCCGTTCAATGCCACGGAAAACATAGTCTTCGCCCCGCTGAACGACATAGAGGCAGTCGAGACTGAGCTTGCAAAAGGAGGTTTTGCAGCAGTGATCATCGAGGGTATCCAGGGAGTGGCAGGCATATATGAACCGACTTCCTGCTTCCTTCACGGACTGAGGGAACTCTGCGACAGATACGGCTGTGTCCTTATCCTTGACGAGATTCAGTCGGGATACGGACGTACAGGAAAGTTCTTCGCCCACCAGCACAGCGGAGTGCGTGCAGACATCATCACGACGGCGAAGGGCATGGGTAACGGTTTCCCTATAGGAGGCGTGCTCATCAGTCCGTCAATAAAGGCATCATACGGAATGCTGGGTACCACATTCGGAGGCAACCACCTCGCATGTACGGCAGCCCTTGCGGTTCTGGACATCATCGAGAACGAGCATCTTGTCGAGAATGCGGCAAAGATCGGAGAGTACTTCCGAAGTGCATTCGAAGGCGACAAGGCCCTGAAGGAGTACCGTGGAAAGGGTCTTATGATAGGCATGGAGCTCAAGGATGAATATTTAGGACTCCGAGACAGGCTCCTCTTCGAACGACATTTCTTCACAGGAGCTGCCGGAGCACAGGTTATCCGCCTTCTCCCTTCACTCACTGTATCACAGGAGACAGCCGAGTCATTCGTAAACGCATGGAAAGAACTTACATTATGAGACATTTCACATCCATAACCCAGCTTGGCGACCTCTCCAACGCATTGGAGGCCGCAAGATATGTAAAGGAGAACCCCTTCGCAGACCAGGAACTGGGAAGGAACAAGACCCTCCTGATGATCTTCTTCAACTCCAGCCTCCGCACCAGGCTCAGCACCCAGAAGGCTGCTATGAACCTCGGAATGAACGTGATAGTTCTTGATGTGAACCAGGGAGCCTGGAAGCTTGAGACGGAACGTGGAGTGATCATGGACAGCGACAAGCCGGAGCATCTTCTTGAGGCCATTCCTGTGATGGGTTGCTACTGTGACGTCATCGGAGTACGTGCATTCGCAAAGTTCGAGAGCAAGGAGGATGATTATAATGAAGTGATCATCAACCAGTTCATCAAATATTCAGGCAAGCCTGTCTTCAGCATGGAGGCTGCAACAAGGCACCCGCTCCAGACATTCGCCGACCTGATCACAATCGAAGAATACAAGAAGGTAGAGAAGCCGAAGGTCGTGATGACATGGGCTCCTCACCCAAAAGCACTGCCGCAGGCGGTGCCGAATTCATTTGCCGAAGGCATGAACATGACCGGCTATGAATTCGTGATAACCCATCCGCGCGGATATGAGCTCGACCCTGCATTCACCGGTCGCGCACGCATCGAATATGACCAGAGGAAGGCCTTCGAAGGGGCGGATTTCATCTATGCGAAGAACTGGTCTGCGTACAGCGGCGACAACTACGGAAAGGTCCTCTGCACGGATCGCGACTGGACGGTGGATGCCGAAAAGATGGCCCTTACCAACAATGCATACTTCATGCACTGCCTTCCGGTCCGCAGGAACATGATCGTGACGGACGAGGTGATAGAAAGTCCGCAGTCGATAGTCATCCCGGAGGCTGCCAACCGCGTCGTATCTGCCCAGACGGTTCTGAAGGAAATCCTTAAATCGCTTTAAAACCCTGAATATCAACTATTTACCCAATTAGCCTGCAACCCCGGGGCGGCAGGCTAATCAGATAAACAACTGAGATTCAGACAGTTAAGACAACATGATCAGAATAGTAAAGATAGGTGGAAATGTGGTGGACAATCCCGGGCTTCTGAGGGAGTTCGTCAGGGATTTCGCAGCCATGCCGGGCATGAAGGTGCTGGTGCATGGAGGCGGGGTCATGGCGAGTCAGATGCAGAAGGAGATGGGCATGGTGCCGAAGATGGTCGAAGGCCGCAGGGTGACTGACGAAGAAGCGCTGAAGGTCGTGACCATGGTGTATGCGGGATGGTGCAACAAGAACATCGTGGCCCTGCTTCAGGCGCAGGGGTGTAATGCTATCGGTCTGTCGGGGGCTGACGGCAACGCGATAAAGGCTTTGAAGAGGCCTCCTGTCCATGTGGAAAGTCTCGGCGAGATGGTGGACTACGGCTATGTGGGGGATGTGACGGCTGAGAGCGTGAATGCCGGATTCATATATTCGCTGCTTGAAAAGGGCATAGTTCCGGTGTTCAACGCAATCAACCACGACGGGCAGGGCAATCTGCTGAATACAAATGCAGATACCATAGCATCGTCCGTTGCCATCGCGATGGCGAACTACAGGTATCGTTCGCCTCGCGAAGTGTGCAGCCGTTGCGAGGAATGTACACACTGCAGCGATGACGGAAGGCTGACGCATGAGACTGAGCTGATCTATTGTTTCGAGAAGGATGGAGTTCTGTACGACAAGGACGACGATTCGAGCGTGATACCGGAAATCGACAGGACCAGGTTCGCAAGCCTCAAGGCAGAAGGTCGTGTCGCTGACGGAATGATCCCTAAACTTTCGAATTCATTCAAGGCGATCGACAGCGGGGTAGCCAGAGTCGTGATAAAGCACGCAAGAAACCTCTCCGGTCCGGTCGGAACAACATTGAAGTAAATCAAAAGCACAAAAACAGGCTTATTTGTTCTTTTGACCCCAATATTTAGCTTCAAAAGCACAAAAAAAAGGCATATTTGTGCTTTTGAAATGGAACGAGTATGAGAAATGAAATTCATAGACTGACGGCTGAGGCTGTAGACCTGCTGAAAGAGATGGTGGCGATTCCGTCGCCGTCGTTCAGCGAGGATGCTGTTTGCTGTCATATATCTGAATGGATGACGGCCCGCGGTCTGGCACATGAGCGCATCGGGAACAACATCGTCGCCGAGCACATCACTGACCCGTCTAAGCCGGTTCTGATGTTATGTGCCCATATCGATACTGTCTCGCCGGGCGAGGGCTATGAATTCGATCCATATGAACCCGACTACGATGTCGCAGCAGAGGTGATCGGCCGGATGACGGGGGATGAGACAGGCATAGACGATATCGTTGCGGGGCTGGGAAGCAATGACGACGGAGCTTCGGTGGTTTCCATGCTGGCAGCATACAGGAGATTATCACGTCGGGACCATATTCCTCCTCATAATGACATAGCAAGTTCTGACGATGGGAATAACATGTCATTGCGAGCGGAGCGTGGCAATCTTAAGTCAGAGTGCCCGAACCTGCTGCTGGTACTCAGCTGCGAGGAGGAGAGGTCGGGAAGGAACGGAATGACGGGTCTGTGGGGAAGCCGCATATGTCGAAGGGGCGAGGAGGTCGAAGGATGCACGCCGGTTGACTTTGCCATCATCGGCGAGCCTACCGGAATGAGGGTGTCTACCTCGGAAAGAGGGCTGCTGGTCATCGATGCGACCGCCCATGGGGTGAGCGGACATGCGGCACGGAATGAAGGCGTAAATGCACTTTACATGGCGCTGGACGACATAGCGAAGCTTCGCGCACATGAATTCGGAAAGGTTTCTGAGCGCATGGGAAAGGTCAACCTCAACGTAACGCAGATCAGCGCAGGAACCGCCCACAACGTAATTCCGGACAGGTGTGACTTCGTGATCGACATAAGGCCGACCGAACAGTATACTAATGAAGAGCTGCTGGCCGAGCTTCAGTCCATATGCACCAGCGAGCTGAAGGCGCGCAATCTGGCAAACAGGTCGAGTGCGACTTTCAAGGATTCTACTCTGCAACGCGCTGCAGAGGCGCTGGGAATAGAGACGTTCTCGTCGCCTACTACCTCGGACTGGATGAGGATAAGCTGCGATGCAGTGAAGATGGGTCCGGGAGATTCGTCCCGTTCGCATCGCCGCAACGAGTTTGTCTTCGTCAGAGAAATAGAAGAAGGAATAGAACAGTATATAAACTTTATAGAACATTTATTATAGGATTCCCACGACCATTTAATGGTCTCGGAACTACAGATTGAGTATGAGTACACTTTGGAGCAAGGGAACACAGGCGACTGACCTGGTTGAGGACTTTACGGTAGGCAATGACAGGATTCTGGACATGCGTCTGGCGAAATATGATGTGGAAGGTTCAAAGGCGCATATCAGGATGCTGGAGTCTATCGGTCTGCTTGAGGCTGAGGAACTGGCAACGCTGAGTGCAGCGCTGGACGAGATTCTTGTGGAGATAGAGGAAGGAAGCTTCGTGCTGGAAGATGACGTGGAAGACATCCACTCACAGGTGGAGCTCCTGCTGACACGCCGTCTTGGAGACCTTGGAAAGAAGATACACTCAGGACGCTCGCGCAACGACCAGGTGCTGGTCGATGTCAAGCTTTTCCTCAAGGACGAGGTCCTCAAGATACGTGAAGAGTTATTAACCCTTTTCGGCACCCTCCAGGGCCTCAGCGAAAAGCATAAGGATGTGCTGCTTCCGGGCTATACACACGGTCAGGTAGCGATGCCATCATCCTTCGGTCTCTGGTTCGGAGCCTATGCCGAGGCGCTTGCAAACGACATGTACATGCTCCGCGGAGCCTATAATGTGACAGATCAGAATCCTCTCGGCTCAGCCGCAGGATACGGAAGTTCGTTCCCTCTCGACCGCCAGATGACCACAGACCTTCTCGGCTTCGCAAGCCTTGACCACAACGTGGTCGCGGCGCAGCTCAGCCGCGGAAAGGCAGAAAGGGCAGTCGCCTCAGCGATGGGCGCCGTAGCCTTGACGCTGAACAAATTTGCGGCAGACTGCTGCATGTACATGAGCCCGAACTACGGATTCATAAGGTTCCCTGACGAGCTTACCACGGGCTCCAGCATCATGCCTCATAAGAAGAATCCGGACGTATGGGAGATCATGAGGGGCAACTGCAACAGGATAATGTCAGTGGAGAATGAGATAAGCATGCTCTGCAGCAACATGCCTCACGGCTACCACCGCGAGTTCCAGCTGCTGAAAGACATACTCTTCCCTGCCCTTGAACTCATGCACAAGTGTCTGATGATGGCGGACTACATGCTTCAGCACATCATCGTAAAGGAAAACATTCTGGATGCTCCGATATACGATTATCTGTTCACTGTCGAAGAGGTAAACCGCAGGACCCTCGAAGGAATGCCGTTCCGCGATGCCTACAGGACAGTAGGAATAGAGGTCAATGAAGGAAGATTCCGTTACATGGGAGCCTCCGGAAAGACAAACGGCCAGCTGACGCCGGCCGATCTTAATCACACATCCATCGGAAGCCTCGGTAACCTCTGCACGGAGAGGATAAGGGCCAAGATGGAAAAGGCTGCTGAATTCTAAGACTCTTCAAGCTCCTCCATGCCGACCTCAGGCGGGAGGGGCTTTTTAGGATTCTTCGGGACACCATAGCTTATCAGCTTGTTGGCAGCTCCTACTATACTCTGGCCACGCTCCCTTAGCTTCTTGTCACAGGCATCATAATACTTCAGGGCATCCTCAAGCTTCTCCCCCATCTTTGCATGAGCCGTACAGAAATCTGAAACGCGGGAGAGCATCATCTCAGCAGCCGCTATTATCTGCTGCTGGTTCGCCACCTGCTCATGACTTGTCCATGCAATCCTTATCATCCTCAGGAAAGGCATGAGGGTCTCCTCGGTAGTTATCAGAACGCCCTGTGCATAGGCATCGTGCCACAGATTCCTATCAGCTTCGTATGCAAGACGCAGCGCCGAATAGACCGGCACGAACATTATTACATAGTCCAGCATGCGGTGTCCAGGCCTGAGATACCTGCTGTAATCCTTCTTCGCAAGCCTGCGGACCTGTTCCTTCATGGCAGCGAGATTACGGGCGAGGGCATCAGCCTTCAAGCCTTCATCATCGGTGGAATAATAATCATACATGGCGGTCAGAACGACCTTTGAATCTACGACGATATCGTTTCCGTCAGGATAATGGAGAATGAAGTCCGGACGCATCCTTCTGTCCGTATCTTCATTCCTTATGATGTTGCCATGTTCGTCACGAAGAGTCTCCTCCTTGTCGTAATCACGTCCTTCACGGAGTCCTTCAGAAGTAAAGAGATTGTCCAGGATCACTTCTCCCCAATTGCCCTGGGCTTTGTTCCTTCCTTTAAGAGCCTCTGCAAGATTATCCGCCTTGTCACCGATTGACAAGGTCTGCTCTCGCAGGTTCCTGACCGCATTTTCAAGATTTTCCTTAAGACTCTGAGAGGTCTCGACATGGGTCCTGCGGTTCTGTTCGAACGCATCCTTCATTCCCTTGAGATCTTTGTCCAGACCCGCAGAAAGATTCTCGAAAAGTGATTTTGCCCGCTTCTCAAGATCTTCCTCACGCTCCCTCAGGGCACGTTCGCTGTCGGCACTCATCTGTGCCCGCAAGGTTTCAATAAGTACAGCGTCTACCTTCTCCTTTCTAGCTGAGACCAGGGACACCATAAGAAAGGTCAGCAGAGCCGTCAGAAGCACCGCTGCCACCATTATCACTATCATTATACCTGTCATAGGTACAAAGATATGAAAAGTCTAACAATTCTTCGTAAAGACGGAACTGAGGTGTTGAAATCTGTTCATAGACAAGTTCGTCATCGATGCTGTCTGGCCAGCTGAGGCTTCCTGCTTCATTCACGGCTGCAGCAACAGCAAGGGCAGGGTTCTGAAGATAATCCTCTACAAATGTTCTCATGGGGAATCTGCTCTAATAAAATTCGTACGGGATGCCTTAACCAACCATCGTGCCAAAGCAGAATACAGATTTTTTATCCGGCAGAGAGACCAACCATATATCTTTTAGAAATCCTTCCTTTTCTATCGGTTTTCAGAATGAAAGGAAGTGTGGACAGGTCGAAGGAGTCAAACATACGCCCAGCAACGGCAGGATCCTCAGAAAGGACTTCATCCACATTGACAACAAGAATCCTTACCTTTCGATTCCGGTCTGCAAGTTCCCGCGCAGCCTCCTTTTCCGCAGCACAGACATGACATCCTTCTGTTACAAACATGATATAGTTTTCTGTGCCACGAAGCTTCCTTACCCGAAATTTTCCGTCCTTTGACTTATTCATAGACAGCAGGACACCCGGAAGTTTCATATCAGGGACCAGCTTTCCCGGAGTCGACCTCGAAAGGAGGTCATGGTACATACCGGCCATTCCTATCACTTTCAGAGAGTCATCTGCAGATTTCCATACATCCTGTCTTGAAAGAATCTGCTCATCAATGAAAGAAGCCAATCCTTCCTTGAATCCTTCCCCCTTCTGCAAGGCCAGATAGTAAAGCATATCACCGGTCATCTGCTTGAACATCAGGGTATCTCCTTTAGCCAGAGTGCTTGCAGCTATATATTCTGCTATCATCTCCACATCATCTGCAGAAGTATCAGCTCCTGAAAATATGCCATCATAAAGCTGGATAGATTCCTCACTTCCATATTCCATTTCTACTTCACCTGAAATGGAGTCCAGCATGATGGAAAGTGCCTGTACATCCAGTCCTCTTCCAAGTATGATTCCGTCTGGTGAAACCAGGAACATCCGAGGAGTCTGGATGACTCCGTACTTCCTCTGGAAATCAGAGGTGATTTCCGGGTCCCACAGATGACTGGTCCTGACCTGCTGCGTATCCAGGGTAAGCTGTTCTTCGACATAGTCCTGCCATTTCTCCTTATCATCTGAGGCATATACAGCATATAGGTCCACAGGATAATCCTTATCCTGAAGAAGATGTCTCAACAGGATGGACTGAACCTTGCAGGTAGCACACGAACTGTCATAGAAATAAAGTATGCTTAAACGCCTTGGACCTTCATCTCCATAAATCGTGACACTTTCTCCTTCAAGGTTTTCGAGGGTCAGTTCCGGGGCCTTGCTTCCGATCAGAGACTGACGGTTGAATTCGGCAAAAATACGCGCAGCCATCATCTCCGCGTCGCTGCGCATCCTTATCTTCCCCGGAAGAATCCATTTATCGAAGACATGTATGGCCACAGCCTCCGAGCCCATAACCTTGGAGTCACGGTAGTGGTCATATATCGCAAGGGCAACATGTTGACGCATAAGGGAATCCGTACACGTCTCTATCAGGAAGTCGCACTCCCCTTTCTGGACATCAGTACCCTCACGTTCGATGGCGGCAAAATACTCGGCCAACTTCTTGTCAAGCGCCATCCGCACCGTCGAGTCAAGCTTCTGGGCACTACTTATCCCCGCTGTCATCAACAGCATCAGCACCACCATCAGCACCGGGCAAACTACCCCTTTGATTCTTGTTGCCATTGTTATAATTCTACACCTTCGGGAACAAAAAGAGATGTGTCACCACCATGTTTCAAGAGATCCCTTACCGCGGTCGACGATATATGTGCAAACTCCTGGGCTGTAGGGATTATGATGGTCTCGATATCCGGAGCCAGCTTACGGTTTGCATCAGCTATCGACCTTTCTGTCTCAAAATCGATCATGTTCCTCACTCCACGCACTATATGCCTGATGCCAAGTTCACGACATTTGTCGATTGTAAGGTTATCATACTGGATGACACTCACTCCATCAAGCCCGACAGTTGCCTGCCTGATTATATCTATCCTCTTCTCATTCGGGAAGAATCCTCTCTTGTCTATGTTCACACCGACAGCCACCACTACCTCATCGAACATCGTCAAGGCCCTCTTCAGGATATTCAGATGACCGGCAGTAAAAGGATCGAATGATCCGGGAAACATTGCTATTCTCTTCATATTCAACAATTTACACTATTAGCCTGCCGCCCCGGGGCGGCAGGCTAATCCTATAACTTCCAATCAATCAACGACTTACCCATACCAGCGAGTAGGGCGTTCGTCTGCGAGAAATGTCGGCAGCCGAAGAAGGCGCCACGTGCCAGAGGCGAAGGATGGGCAGCCTCCAGTACATGATGCTTCGAGTGGTCTATCAAAGCGCTCTTGGTTCTTGCGAAATTGCCCCAAAGCAGAAACACCACACCCTCACAATTATCTGATATATAGCGGATCACGGCATCAGTAAATTCCTGCCAGCCGATCTTGCTGTGGGAGGTAGGTTCACCTGCACGGACAGTCAGCACTGCATTGAGAAGTAGAACGCCCTGACGTGCCCATTTCTCAAGATCAGGATACCCGCTCATCTTCACCCCAAGATCTGACTCGATTTCCTTGAAGATATTCTTCAGGGACGGAGGAGCAGGCACACCGGCCGACACCGAAAATGACAGACCGTGAGCCTGACCCGGGCCATGGTATGGATCCTGTCCAAGAATCACCACCTTCAGGTTCTCCAGAGGAGTAAGTTCAAAGGCTCTGAAAATCTGACTGCCTGGAGGATATATCTTCCGACCTGCAGACTTTTCAGAATGCAGATAACGCACCAGCGATTCGAAGTACGGTTTCCCGAACTCATCCGCCAGCGCGTCTTTCCAGCTTTTCTCTATGCGTACATCTACCATAAGATTCTCACGTCGCTACGCTCCTCAGAATGACATGTCGATCACATCCTGAATCGTATCAACATAGACAAAGGTAAGACCTTTTATGTAAATTTCCTTTATATCCTCGACATCTTTTCGATTCTCCTTGGAAATCACGATCGTATGGATGCCCGACCTCTTTGCCGCGAGTATCTTCTCCTTGATTCCGCCGACAGGAAGCACACGGCCGCGCAGGGTCATCTCCCCCGTCATGGCAATACCGCTCCTGACCTTCTGGCCGCGGTATGCGGACACCATCGAGGTCACCATGGTGATACCTGCTGAAGGTCCATCCTTAGGCACCGCACCCTCCGGTACATGGACATGGATGTCCATTTCCATGAACTCCTCATACGACAGGCCTGTCATCTCAGGATGGGCCTTGATATACTGGAAGGCTATCTGGGCAGATTCCTTCATCACATCTCCGAGGTTACCGGTCATCGAGAGATTGCCCTTGCCCTTGCTCACCGAACTCTCGATGAAGAGGATCTCACCGCCCATCGAAGTCCAGGCAAGTCCGGTAACAACTCCCGGAGCTTCATTTCCCTTCTGAATGTCATGTGAATTTGTCGGAAGACCGAGATATTCACGAAGATGCTCAGGCTTTATGCTCTTGTAGTATTTCTCGCCCATCGCCATCTTCCTGACGCTCACACGGGCGATCTTCGCTATCTGCTTCTCAAGACCGCGCACTCCGGATTCACGGGTATACTCGTCTATGATCGTCCTTACGGTATCCTTGCCGAGACGGATGTCACCGATCTTCAGGCCATGTTCCTTCAACTGCTTCGGGATCAGATAGTTCTTGGCGATTTCCATCTTCTCCTCTGCAAGATATCCGCTTACATTGATCATCTCCATACGGTCCTTGAGAGCCGGCTGGATCGTGTCGATATTGTTGGCGGTAGTGATGAACATCACATTTGAAAGATCATAGTCGATGTCCAGATAATTATCATGGAAGGCAGTGTTCTGCTCCGGATCGAGGGCCTCGAGCAGAGCCGATGAAGGGTCACCCTTGAAGTCGCTGCTGAGCTTGTCCACCTCGTCAAGCACGATCACAGGATTCGATGTTCCGGCACGGTTGATTCCGTTCAGGATACGACCCGGAAGGGCACCTACATAGGTCTTCCTGTGACCGCGGATCTCCGACTCGTCATGAACGCCGCCGAGGGCGATACGCACATACTTGCGTCCGAGTGCCCTTGCAATGGACTTTCCGAGACTGGTCTTTCCGACTCCCGGAGGGCCGTAGAGGCAGAGGATAGGAGACTTGAGGTCACCCTTCAGTTTCAGGACAGCGAGATACTCCATGATCCTTTCCTTTACCTTCTCAAGACCGTAATGGTCCTCATCCAGGACCGTCTTCGCGTTCTTCAGGTCAAGATTGTCCACAGACTTCCTGCCCCATGGCAGATCCAGCATGAACTGGATGTAGTTGTACTGTATGCTGTAGTCAGGCGAGCTCGGGTTGTACCTCTCGAGCTTCGCCATCTCCTTTTCAAAGATATCCTGGATTTCCTGACTCCATTCCTTCTCCTCGGCGCGCGCCCTGAGCTGGGCGAACTCCTCCATATCGTCCATACCGAGCTCTTCCTGGATGGTCTTGAGCTGGTTGTTGAGGTAGTATTCCCTCTGCTGCTGGTCGATCTCGGTCTTTACCTTCTGGTTGATCTCCTGCTTGATCTTCTGGAGTTCGACCTGGGTATCAAGAACCGACAGGAGCTTCATGGCCCTTGTGCTTACATCGCCGTACTGCAGGAGTTCGACCTTGTCCATGAAATTCTCAACCTCGACCGTCGTAGCGATGAAGTTCACGAGGAACTCGAAGTTCTCGATCCCCTTCAGGGCATTCGCAGCCTCGCGAGGCACGAAAGTCGAAGACTTGATGATCTGGACAGCCTTTTCCTTGAGGGATTCGGCGATCATACGGGTCTGTACATCAGGTTCCGGCGCGATGTCGTCCAGATATCGCACACGACCTATCATATATGGTTCATAGTCATATATGCTTTCCACCTCGAAGCGCTTGTATCCCTGGAGGATGGCGGTTATCGTACCGTCTGGCATCTCGAGAGTCTTGACAATCTTCGCTACGGTTCCATATCCATAGAGGTCATCCTTGCGCGGGTCCTCGACCGACAGGTCGTTCTGCGGCACCGCGCCGATGAATGTGTTGTTGTGTTCTGCATCTTCAATAAGACGGATGGATTTCTCCCTTCCGATGGTGATCGGGAAGACGGTTCCAGGAAAAAGGACCGCATTCCTCAGGGCAAGAATAGGCAAAGAATCCGGCAGCTGCGACTCATCGACCTTCATCATGCCCTCTCCCTGCATCACCGGAATGATGCTCACTTCTGCGCCAGCGGCGGATAAGATGTCATTCATTAATGGTTTCATATATTTCATTATTTTTATTCTATTTACTGTCTGACACGACAGGATATCTGCCAAAATGGCAGAGTTTCCCCATTCATCATGTCGGACACATATATGGTCAATCTCTGTGCCAACTGCCCGACAGCACTATACATATGACTTACTGTCAGATTTCCCCTTCCGGCTGCCCCCAGAAAAAACAAGGCCGCCCGTTCCCGGGCGGCCTGTCATTTGAAGAATATTAACTATTACCTCTTGAGTGTAATCTTCTTAAGAGTCATGTGATTAATAGCAATTCTTGGCGTTTCACCTGCCAACTGATCGAGAATATCTTGAGTAATTTTTATTTCTCCATAATCAGTCAGACCACCACAGCTTGCTACAATAGCTCCACCATCATATCCCTTACATATATTTACAGCTGTATAACCACTGTCAAGAGCCTCAAGATAAAAGCAGAGACAATCACCCACCTTATATTCGATAGGCAACTCACCATTAAAGCCATATTCAGGATTATAATTATATCCTTCAAACCATGAAAAACCACTTATCGTCTGGCTTCCAGTCCAAAGAACAGTTTCAGCGACAGGTGACGTAACCTGCTCAATCTTTGTCAATGTGAGTTTAGATCCTTCAACAATAAATCCGTTACTTGCTTTAATCTTAGCCACCATGTCAGCCGTCACATTAACATCAAGTGTAGTATTCGATGCAGAAACATTAAAATTCTGATAATACTTTTCTGTCCAATCATTTGGGTTCGCTAACTGAAGACCAGCAGACTCTGTTGCTGTATAATGGAATCGCAGGATATCACCTTCATAAAGTTCAGGGACAGGTCCTCCATATGCAAAATGCTGGAGGGCATTATTCCAACTTTCATATTCATTCTCTCCTTCCCAAAGAACCTTGCTTGCAGGAGTAGTGTTGTCTACAAATGCAGGGAAAGTGAGGAGCTGCTTGCGGGCAATTGTAAAGCTATAATCAGCTTTCTCCTTGACAGTTCCTGCAATAGCAGCATCTGATGCATCAACGAACTTCACGCTGAAACCGGTGTATGTGCCGGTAGGAAGAGGTACCATGAACACGGCTGACTTCATTGAAGCCGGAGTGAAAGTGATCTTTACAGACTCAGCTGCGCCAGCTGTAGTTGAAACTGCATCTCCGGTAACAGCGAAACTGCCAGTGATCTTGCTGTTTGCTGTAAATACGAAACCTGCAGCTGTCGGAGGAATGTTGCCTACGTCAAACTTTACGACTCCACCAACATGCTTGAACTGGAGGACACCCTCAACCACTGAAGCAACCATAGGGGCATTCACTCCCATTTCAGAATAAGCATACTCTGCAGGATACTTGACAGTAGTCATGTCAGTACCCTTCGCTGAAGCAGGATATACGGCAGCTTCTGCTGTCTTACCCTCAGCAAGAGTTCCAGAGAAACCAGCAGAAGCGGTTCCGACACCTGATGAGAGTGTGAAGTCTGTGAAAGCTGCACCGTCATATACAGCGATCTGATCACCTGTAGCCCAGACTACATCAGCAAAGCCTGTAAGAGCTGTCTTTGTCTGACTGCCTTCCGTAACAGCATTGAGAGTCACTTCTGAAAACTTAATATCATTGATGTTTTCCTTTACGCAGGAAACGAATGTCATCGCTGCTGCAGCGACCGACATTAAGATATATCTTGATTTCATGTTCTTGTCCATTTTAAAGATTACCATTCAAGATCGTCTGCAAAATCAAGATCAAGTCCTTCTGTTCCTGACTCCAGTCCGCTGGCTGTAAGCAAGCAGCATTCCGGCACCAAAAGCACTACTTTCGCCTGCGGTGCCTGATAGTTAAGTGTTTCTGTCTTCATGTTTAATTATGTGATTATAGATAATAATCGGTAAAACTATAAAAAAAAAGTCGAAAAACAAACGTTCACATAGGTAAATCGGGCAGCATCAGATTTTTTGACGATTTACATAAAAGTAATTTGTCAATTTGAAAAATTCAGCCTATCTTTGCGAGCTATATCGACAAAAATTTATTGAATTAATTTTTTAAAAGTAAATAAGTTATGACAAAGGCAGAGATCGTAAATGAAGTTGCAAAGGCAACCGGCATTGAGAAGGCAACAGTTCAGATTGTCGTTGAGTCTTTCATGGAAAGCGTAAAGGGATCCCTTTCTAAGGGTAACCCTGTATATCTCAGAGGTTTCGGCAGCTTCATCATCAAGCATAGAGCAGAGAAGGCAGCTAGAAACATCACAAAGAACACCACTATGACTATTCCTGCTCACAACATTCCGGCTTTCAAGCCAGCAAAGGTGTTCGTCAACCAGGTAAAATAATTACAACAATAATACTTTTTTAAAACCTTTTTAATTATGCCAAACGGAAAGAAGCATAAAAGGCACAAGATGGCTACGCACAAGCGTAAGAAGCGCCTGCGTAAGAACAGACACAAGAAGAGAAAGTAATTTCTCCCGGTGTCTGCCATTTTAGCAGTCTGCTAAAGAGGCTGACCAGGTTGGTCGGCCTCTTTATTTTGAAATAATCTTATCATTGAAATTCCTGATGGAGTCTGTAAAAGATCTGATTGTTGACGTAAATTCAACGGAAGTCTCGATAGCACTGATGGAAAACCACAGGCTGATCGAGCTGAACAAGGAGTCCAGCCAGGGTCACAACTTTTCCGTAGGAGATGTATATCTCGGAAAAGTCAAGAAGATACTTCCGGCCCTGAACGCTGCCTTCGTCGACATCGGAGATGAGAAGGAGGCATTTGTCCATTATCTGGATCTGGGACTTTACTTCGAGGCCTTTGACGAATTCGTCAAGAGACTCAACCCGAATACGGATGCAAAGGGAATCTACAAGCACATCAAGCCCGGCAAGATCCTGGAGAAGGAAGGCCGCATAGAAAATGTGCTCACCCCGGGACAGATGATCATTGTCCAGATCGTCAAGGAACCGATTTCGACAAAAGGGTCACGACTGACTGCAGAAATTTCATTGGCAGGACGAAACATCGTACTGCTCCCCTTCGCCGAGAAGGTGAGCGTATCCCAGAAGATTTCCTCGAAAGAGGAGAAAAGAAGACTGGAGACACTTGTAAGGAGCATACTCCCTAAGAACTACGGAGCGATCATCCGCACAGCTGCAGAAGGCAAGAATGCAGCGATTCTGGATGCGGAAGTGATCTCCCTGATTGAAAAATGGGAGAATTCCTGGAAGAAACTGGCAAGATCCAAGAGTGTTCAGCTGCTCTTCACTGAGTACAGCAAGACAACCACGATCCTCAGAGACCTTCTCAACGACTCGTTCACCAATGTCTATGTGAACAACGAGACTATCTTTGAGGAAATCCGCAAGTACATCTCCCTGATCTCACCGGAGCAGGAGAAGATCGTGAAGCTTTACAAAGATAAGGCACCGATCTTTGACCACTTCGAAGTAACGAGACAGATAAAGAGTTCGTTCGGAAAGGTGGTTCCAATAAAGCAGGGAGCATATCTTGTGATCGAGCACACAGAAGCATTGCATGTGATAGACGTCAACAGCGGTACCCGCGCCAAGAACAAGGAACAGGAGCAGAACACCTTCGACGTCAACTGCTATGCGGCCGAAGAAATCGCGCGACAGCTCAGACTTCGCGATATGGGAGGCATAGTCATCGTGGACTTCATCGATATGGAGACTAACGAACACAAGAACGCCCTATACAAGAAGATGGTTGAGCTGATGGAGCCGGACAGGGCAAAGCACAATGTCCTTCCGCTTACGAAATTCGGTCTCATGCAGATCACAAGGCAGAGAGTCCGTCCAGCAACCGAGATTAATACCCAGGAGGTATGTCCGGTCTGCAACGGTACCGGAAAGATAGCATCAAGTGTCGTGATAGACGAGGCGATAGAGAGAAGGCTTGCATTCTATGTGAAAGAAAAGAAGCTCACGAACCTTACACTCAAGGTAAACCCTATCCTCGGATCCTATCTGACAAGAGGTCTCTTCTCCTCGATAGTCGGAAAATGGAAGAAGAAGTACAGATGTAAGATCGAAGTAGTCGAGACAACCGACTTCACGGTCCTGCAGAATGAGTTTTACGATGAAAAAGGTGGGAAGCTGGATTAGCTTCCCACCTTTTTCATTCCTCCTCCAGGAACTGGGTCATATTCTCGGAGTATTTGCGCCATTTGTCGATGAGGGTCTGCATGTCTTCAGGCAGCTTTGAATCGAAACGCACCATCTGCTTCGTGCGCGGATGTACGAATCCGAGAGTCTTTGCATGCAGAGCCTGGCGTGGCAGGAGTCTGAAGCAGTTCTCGATGAACTGACGGTACTTCGCATATATGGTTCCCTTGCGGATCTCCGATCCGTCATAGCGCTCATCGTTGAATAGCGGATGACCTATCCAGTTGAAATGAACACGGATCTGATGGGTTCGTCCGGTCTCGAGACGGCACTCGACCACAGTCACATAACCGAACCTTTCCAGGACCTTGTAGTGGGTCACTGCATGTTTTCCATGGTCTCCGTCAGGGAAGACCCTGAACCTCATACGGTCGTTAGGGTCTCGTCCTATGTTTCCTGTGATCGTTCCTTCATCTTCCTTTAGATTTCCCCATACGATCGCCACATAGCGCCGCTCGATGGAATGTACGAAGAACTGCTTCGCCAGATCGAGCTGGGCCTCATCGTTCTTCGCGACCACAAGAAGTCCGGATGTATCCTTGTCAATACGATGCACCAGCACTCCCATCCTTTCGTCCTCGGCATCAGGGCCCTGTGATATGCCCAGATGGTGGGCAAGGGCATTGACCAGCGTGCCGCTGAAATGCCCGTGGCCCGGATGCACGACCATTCCCGCTTCCTTGTTCAGAACCAGTACGTCGTCATCCTCATGTACGATATTCAGAGGAATCGCCTCGGGAAGGATCTCCAGTCCGCGTCGCTGATAAGGCATCACGAACTTTATGACATCTCCCGGACGGATCACATAGTTCGCCTTGACTATCCTGTCATTCACCCTTATATATTCCGCCTTGATGGCAAGCTGGATGCGGTGGCGCGAGGTATACTCCATATGGGTCGCAAGATACTTGTCCACGCGCATAGGCACCTGACCTGCGGAAATGTCGAAGCGGTAATGCTCGAACATTTCCTGCTGCTCGTCCTCGTAAGCAACCTCGTCACCGGCTCCCCCAAGATCCAGATCCTTGATAGGATCGTCTTCAAACTCCATGTAATTATTCATCCTTGGTCTTCTTTACGGGAATCCTCTTTGCATCCTTGGTAAGATAGAGCATCACTTCCTCACCCATGGCAACACTTATGGAGTCAGAAGGCTCCGGAACCTGACGGTACACCATCGCGCTCAGGCTGTCATCATAATCCTTCACGGTATCGTCGAACCTGAGGTCCTTGACATTGAGGGAGTGGTCGAAGAGGGCTTCTACCGCACTCATGTTCTTAAGTCCCGTCACATCAGGCACATATGCCTTGTTATCAAGATCGTTGAGACCAAGTACGAGATCGATTTGCGACTCGCTGTCGATCATGGTTCCGGGCTCTATCTCCCTGTTGCCCTTGAGCTGACGGAGCACATTGTTGGTAGCCATGTCCTGCACATACACAAGTCTGTTCAGGACGAGACCTCTGGACATAAGCTCAGCCTTTGCCTGTCTGAGCGAAAGTCCTACAAGGTCCGGCATAGTGACCTTCTTTGCATTGACCGCATTGATGGTAAGCACGATTCTGCGACCTTTCTTTACCTTTGAACCCGGAGTCGGATTCTGTCTGTAGACCGCTCCCCTCTTCATCCTCTTGACAAAGACTGAATCAGTCACCTCCACACGCATACCCGCCTCAGCTGCCGCATACTCAGCTTCAGCCACACTCATGTTTGAAAAATCGGGAACCTGCAGTTCCTTGTTATGCTGGGTGACAAGATTCAGGAAGATCATGGATCCGGCTATAAGGACCACGACCAACACGACTGCAATAAGCAGATTCCTGACAACCCAGTTGCTCAGAAAACCTTTCTTCTTTTTCTTATCTGCCATTATATCAGACTTTTATCAATTCATACTCACGGATTCCAAGTCCTATCTTCTCCGCATACTCCAGACCTGCCTGCCAGTTGGTGTCGGGGTGTACGATACGGAACTTGTCCTCTCCCTTATGGTGATGACCGCAGCTGCACTCATGGTCCGTATCCTTGTCTGCAATCGCATTGCCCTTGAGACTTGGAGCCGCTATGACCATATCCGCACAAGCCTGATCAAGAGCCACCGGATCGAACGAAGCAGCTATTCCTATGTCAGGGACAAGAGCCGCATCATTATGATTCCAGCAGTCGCAGTTTGGCGAAACATTCATGATGAAGCTTATATGGAAGGATGGCTTGCCGTTTACTACTGCATATGCATACTCGGCAATCTTCCTGTTAAGCATCTCTGAAGTATCATAATCCTTGACTACTGCAGCTTCCTTCTGGCATACTGCCACGCACTGACCGCAACCTACGCACTTGCTGTAGTCAATGACAGCCTTCCTGTCAACCACCTTGACCGCATCATGACGGCAGTATTTCTCGCAGATGCGGCATCCGATGCAGTTCTCCTGCCTGATGCAAGGCTGGGACGACGAATGGAGTTCAAGCTTTCCGCCTACGCTCGCCGACCCCATGCCCAGGTTCTTGAGTGCACCGCCGAAACCGCTCTGCTCATGACCCTTGAAATGGTTCATGGAAATAACTATATCCGCATCAGCTATCGCGGCTCCGATCTTTGGAGACGGACAATAATGACCACCTGAAGGAACTTCCTTATAATCAGTACCCTTGAGACCATCGGCAATGATGACATCCGCATGGGCACCGATCCTGTTGAAACCGTTCTCCATGGCCGCATGAAGATGGTCGACCGCATTCGAACGTCCTCCGGAATATAAGGTATTGCTGTCGGTCAGATATACCTTCGCACCGAGAGAACGCACTACATCAACCACTCTTGCAGCATAGTTCGGACGGATATACGCCATGTTTCCAGGCTCTCCGAAATGGATCTTTATCGCAGTGAACTTTCCTTCGAAGTCCACATCTGCAATTCCTGCCCTTCTGAGAAGCCTTTCAAGCTTGGTCAGAAGGTCGTTTCCCGGCACCGTCCTCAGATCGGTAAAATAAACTTTAGACTTTTCCATAGTTACATCAGATTACCGGCATGCCCTTGAAGATGACATTGAAGAGTCCCTGTCCAAGCAGGGCTATGCCTATTATTACTATCAGCGCTCCCGTTATCCTGCTTATCCACAGTATCGTCCTCATCTTGAAGTTGCCATGGAAACGGCTGAGTAGCCATGATATTGTAAACCAATATGTTACAGAACCTGCGCTTACAGCAAGAATGATAGGGGTTATCTTCCATGTATGAGGGGCATCGTCGGCAAGTCCGAAGAAGGCAAAGAGCGCAAACATCACGAAGATCGCCATCGGGTTTGAAAGTCCCATTGCCACAGCCTGACCGAAATCCTTTGGAGATACAGAAGACTCACCATCGTCCTTGAGTTTCCTGAAAGGATTTGAAAAGGCCATGGATACGCCGACAGCCGCAAGAACTGCTCCTCCGACAATCAGAATCATGTTCTGATGCTGCTCTATGAACCTCTGGGCAAAAGCCAGGGCAAATATGGCAATCGATGCATAGAAGGTATCGACCACGCTGGCTCCAAGTCCTGAGACAAAGCCTGCCTTATGTCCCTTGCTCAACGACTTCTGCACAACGAGAATCGCTATCGGTCCTATAGGGGCCGAAGCGCACATTCCCACTGCAAAACCTTTGAGTATATCTATCCACATAGCTTACAAAGGTAGTAAAAATTCCTTATCTTTGTCAGTTGTTAAGCCTTCAGGAACGATGAAAAAGGAAAATATGATGCTCTGGGGGATGGTGCTGCTGTCTGCAGTCATGATGTCCGTCCCGTTTCTTGTACCACATACAGGTCTGCTTGCCCTCTTCGGGCTTGTACCGCTGCTCTGCATGGAAAGGGTTGCGACGATGCTGGAAAAGAAAAGGGTCTGGATGTATCATTACTCCACATTCGTACTCTGGAACGCCTTCACCACATTCTGGGTATGCAACGCCACGATAGGAGGAGGCATCTTCGCAGTCCTGGCCAACTCGCTTCAGATGTCTCTGGTATTCGGTCTCTTCCGCTTAAGCAGGAAGAAGTTCTCCGGCACCCTTCCTTATATCTTCCTGATGGTCACATGGATCGCCTGGGAAAGATTCTATTTTGATGCAGAGATATCGTGGCCATGGCTTGTGCTCGGAAATTCATTTGCCCGCACGACATGGGCCATCCAATGGTACGAAATCACCGGAGCGCTGGGCGGCTCGCTCTGGGTATGGATGTGTAACCTCAGCGTCTTCGGACTGCTTGTCAGCATTTCGGACGGCAGCATATGGACATGGAACAGGAAGGCGAAGACAGCTGCTGCCATCGGAATGTCCGTCCTTTTCATAGCCCCTGTAGCGGCATCCACGGTCATCGGAAACCGATATAAGGACAGCATGAGCGACAGTGAAGAGAGTCTTGAAGTTCTTATAATCCAACCAAACATCGACCCATACAACAAGTTCCAGGCAATGACCCAAGCCCAGCAGAACGGCATCCTCCTTTCCATGGCCGAAAAGGAGCTGAAACCTCGCAAGGGCGACACGACTGCTGCGCCACTGCTTGTACTTGCACCTGAGACATTCACAAACGACATCGATTGCGGCAATATCAGCGGCAGCCGCTCATGGCAGGGCTTCACAAGCTTCCTGAAGGATTATCCTGGAGTGAACCTGCTTTTCGGAGCATCATCGCATGAGTTCTTCCAGAGCGAAGAGGCGCCTTCACACACGGCACGCAGATTCGGCAAGGGCAACTGGTACGAATCCCACAATTCGGCCCTAATCACTGACGGAACAGCCCGCACTGAGATCTACCATAAGAGCAAGCTTGTAGTTGGCGTCGAACACACTCCTTATCCGAGGATATTCTGTCCGATAGACGACATGCTCGGAGGAGTCATGGGAAGGTGCATCGGCCAGGACGAGGTCAGCCTTCTGAATGTGAAGGATGAGGAAACCGTAATTCCTGTAGGCTGCGCCGTCTGCTATGAATCCGTATATGGAGAGTATTACACTGAATATGTAAGGAAGGGAGCCAAGGCCATGACCATCATCACGAACGATGCATGGTGGGGCGACACTCCGGGCTACAGACAGCATCTCAGCTACGCATCACTACGCGCAATAGAGACAAGACGCGCCATCGCACGTTGCGCCAATACCGGAATATCTGCCATCATAAGTCCTTCTGGCAAGATACTCCAGCCTACCCCATGGTGGGAACAGGCCGTGATCAAAGGTCAGATTCCTCTTCGCGATGACATTACCTTCTATGTTAGCCATGGAGACATTACAGGCCGCGTATGTACCTTCGTCTTCATCCTCCTTCTGCTGGCTCTGCTTGTAAGGCTCAAAAAATGAATCCGCTTCAAGCATAAGTCGAAACGGATTCACCACAGCAAAATAGATCAGGTTATTTTATGTTTAGAATGGCCTTCCGCCACCCATTCCGCGTCCGCCGCCCATGCCAGGACCGCCTCTCATTCCGCCACGGCCCATGCCACCGCCCATTCCAGGACCCATGCCAGGTCCACGACGGTTGTTGCCGAATGTACCGAATCTGTATGTGAATGAAAGGATCACATAACGTCCGAGGGTGTTGTTACGGCTTTCCATATGGTAGTTCGAATTATCGGTCACCATCAGGTTCTTCGCCTGGTTCAGGATGTCATATGCCCTGAGGGCGATGGTACACTTGTTCTTGAAGATAAGCTGTGTGATCTCCGCATTCCATACGAACTGAGGCTCCTGAGGAGTCGTGTAACCGTTATACCAGTTATAGTTGAGGTCTGTAATGAGGTTCATGCCGAAAGGAAGCGTCCAGTTCATCTCGAACGAAGCATTGTTCGTCCATGTAGCCTTCTGGTTTACCGCATTCATGGTATACCATGACTTCGACATGTTCGTCATACCTCCTGCTATGAGTTCGATGAAGTCATTTCTGTAGGTCAGTCGCAGCATCTGCATGAAGCCTGCAGAAATCGTGTTGTTCCTTGTAAATGCATCCGTATTGTTCAGGTCAGGGAAGTCCCTGTGGAATGCATCATAATCAAATGTAGCAGTAGTCGGATCGTAGTACAGACCTGACTGGAATGTGTTTGTACCGATATAGGAAGTCGACTGGTTGTAACGGGCATTCGTCATCGACATGATCGAGAAGTTCGATCTTCCAAGAGGAGAGTTGACCATCACCATAGCGTTTGCATTCGCTGTTCCAGGTCCGTTGACAGGCATCGAATACTGAGCTCCCGCTGCGTCATACCACTGTGCGTTGGTAATCGCATCCTGAACCATACCTCCGGAAATGTTACCATTGATCGAAGTGAACGATGTCATGTTGGTATAGCCGAAGTTCCAACGTGCGTTGTGGTTGAAATAAGGCTTGAGGTAAGGGTTACCGAATGAGACGCTCGTAGGGCTGCTGTTGTCAGGAACCGGCATGAGCTGCGAAGTTGAAGGCTGTGCCGAACGTCCGTTGTAATTGAGCTGCATGTTGGTGTAGTCGTTGAAGTAGAAACGGACTCTTGCTTCAGGCGCCCAATTTATGACAGTGTTGTCATATGTCACACCGTTTGTCTCGTTATGAGTGTTGGTAGGGTTTGCAGATGCTCCTACCTGAGCTGTAAGCTTGTCTGTCTGATAGCTGAATGTCACTCCCGCCCTCTGATTGATCGTCTGGTTGAGGATCGAGTTTGAGTAGGTAGAGTTCGGAGTCATTCCTTCCGGATTAAATATGAAGTCACTATACTTGTACTCACCACTGTCAAATGCATCCTTTGTACTGTTGCTTCTGCCCCATGAGTACTGGTAGCTTGCCTCGAGATAGAGCTGCTCAAGAAGAGGCTCGGTATAGACGAGACGACCTGTCAATGAAGAGCTCTTCGTATTCTGCAGATACATCTGATTGATTGCCTGCACATACTTTCCGCTCTCAGGATCAAACACATAGTCACCTCCGTTGCTTTCAGCTGCCATGGTAAGCGACTGGTTGTAGCTGGTCATGTCATTATTGCTGAAGTTGTAGTTAGCATTGAGGGAGAGTGTTCTGCCGGCCTTTCCGAGACGCTGTCTGTAGAGGAATCGTCCGCTTGCGGTCCAGTTATTATTGTCTCCGAAGCTCTTTGTGAAACCGTCGTTTGTAAATCTTTCGACTCCGTCAGTACCTATCGTGTTTGTAGCGAACTCCGAGCTCTGGTCAAAGTTACCGCCACCGAAGTTGAACTGTGGTTCGAAGAGGATAGACGAGCTTGGAGAGAACTCATGGTCAAGGCGGATACCGATTCTGTGTCCACCGGTATTCCTTGTGCTTGTACCTATCTCGTCATAAAGCTGCTGGGTTCCGTCATACATGTATGTAGTCTTGGAACTTTCCTGCTCCGAATATACGTTCGAGCCATTATAGAGGTAGTTGCCGGAGAGTTCCATGTTGCCGTTGAAAAGATCCCATGCGCCGTTGGCACCACCCATCCAAGAACTGGTGATTCCACCGCCCATTCCCATCATTCCGCCGCCGGCTCCCATGCCGCCGCCCATCATTCCGCCGCCACCCATCATACCGCCGCCCATCATCATGCCGCCGCCCATTCCGCCGCCGCCCATCATGCCGCCCATCATGCCGCCTGCAAGGTCATTGAATCCACGGTTGTTGGTGTTGTTTGCATTGACGATGAGAGTAAGCTGGCTGTGGTCCTTGAAGTTACCCACGATACCGCCTGTCTGGTAACGCCATCCTTCGTCGATGAACTTATGCTCGTCATTGTAATATCCTTTGTCCGGTGCATCATGTCCGCCGCCGGCCATTGCATTACCGAACCATCCGTCCATCATTCCCTTGTAGATCGAGAGGTCGATGATGAACTCCTCCTGACCGTCGTCGATACCGGTGAACATGGCCTGCTCTGACTTTCTCTCCACGACCTTCACCTTCTCAACCATGTTTGCAGGAAGGTTCTTTGAAGCAAGCTGAGGGTCATCCATGAAGAATTCCTTTCCATCGACCATGATCTTCGAGATGGTCTCACCGTTGGCAGTGATGCTTCCGTCCGAATTGACCTCGACGCCAGGGAGCTTCTTGAGGAGGTCCTCAAGCATATCGTTATCCGAAGTCTTGAATGATGAAGCAGTGTACTCGATGGTATCCTTCTTTACGACGATCGGGTTACCCACAGCTGATACGCTGGCTGCGTCAAGGACCTCAACGTCCTCCTTCATATTTATGGTACCGAGGTCCAGTGCCTTCTCGACGGTAATTTCCTGTTCATGCGTCACATAACCCATGAACTCCGCCTTAAGCAGGTAGGTTCCTTTCTTTACCCTTGTTATCGAAGCTGCACCTTCGCTGTCAGTAAGGACATACTTTGCAGCCTCAGTTTCTCCGTCGAGGGTAAGCGATACGGTAGCAAAGCCTACCGGCTCGCCGGTCTTTTCATCTGCAAGCTTGAGCGTTACGTTGAACGAGTTCTGAGCATAAGCGTTCAGACCTGCAATAAGCAGCGTCACAACCACCAGAAATCTTGAAAAAACACTGGAAATCTTCATCATAATATAATCTTCAAATATTTGTTTCGCATTTTAAAAAACCAGGTGAGACCCAGATTTCAGGTCTCACCGGATATATAGACAATATTCAGTCATGAAAGTTTAACACGAACTGCAATAAATTACCTTCTGTAACCGCCTCTGCCGTGTCCGCCGCGGCCATATCCGCGTCCGCGTCCTCCTCCTGCAGCATTGAAATCGCCGAATCTGTATGTAAGAGAGAGGATTATGTAACGTCCGAGGGTGTTGTTACGGGTCTCAAGGTGGTAGTTGGAAGAGTCCGATACCGAAAGGTTCTTCGACTGTCCCATGATGTCATAAGCCTTGAGCGCGATGGTGAACTTGTTATCGAACAGAAGCTGGTTGATCTCGGCATTGATGATTATCTCATCCTCCTGCGGAGTCGTATAGCCGTTGTACCAGTTGTAATCGGCATCTGCAATGATGTTAAGTCCGCACGGGATTGTCCAGTTCATCGAGAACTCGACCTGGTTGTTCCATGTCGGGTTCACATTTCCCCCGGCAATGGTGTACCATGACTTCGACATCCTTGTACGTCCTCCTGCTATGAGTTCGACGAGGTCGTTCCTGTATGTGAAACGGAGTCTCTGGGTGAAGCTCATCGTCTGGGTCCTGTTTGCCGTGAATGCATCTTCAGCCTTGCTCAGATCAGGATAGTCCTCATGGAAAAGGTCATAATTGAAGTCTGCGGTCTCTGCATTATAATACTTGCCGCTGTCAAGGCCTCCAGTTCCGATGAATGAGGTCGACTGATTGTAGCTGGCATTCGTATTTGAATATATCGAGAAGTCAGAGTCACCGAGAGGCGAATTGACCATGATACGTCCGTTGGCAGAATATGTTCCCGGACCATTGACAGGTATCGAATACTGGACATTTGCCTGATCGTACCACTTGGCGTTGGTAATGGCGTTGCTGACCATTCCTCCACCGACCTGACCGTGGATGGAGGTAAAGGTCTCCTTGTTGGTATAGCCGAAGTTTGCGTTAAGGTTGTGGTTGAAATACGGCTGGAGGTAAGGGTTACCGAGGGACACGTTCAGAGGGTCCGAGTTGTCCGGAACCGGCTGGAGCTGGGAGGTTGACGGCTGGTTTGAACGGCCGTTATACCTTATCCTCATGTGGGAATAGTCATCAAACTCGTAGTTGAAGTTAGCCTGAGGAGCCCAGTTGATCACATTGCTCTTGTAGACCTTTCCGTTGGTGACATTATAAGTGTTTGTCGGAGTCGCTGCAATTCCGATCTGAGCGCGCATCTTGTCCGGCTTCTGGTAGGTAAAGCTGATGCCGCCTCTCTGGTTGATCGTACGGTTAAGGATCTCATTCGAATATGTCTCGTCCTTCTTTTCACCATCCTTCTGGAAGACCAGCGAAGTCACATCTGACGGAAGCATTTCCTCGATGTTTCCGCTGTTCCATGCAGTCTTGTTTGAAATGTTCCTGGTCCATCCGTACTGGTAGTTGGCCTCAAAATAAAGATCCTTCACTATTGTCTCGGTATAGACAAGTCTTCCGTTAAGGGAGGTGTTCTTGGAGAATCTTTCAATCCTCTGGTTGACCACTTCAGGATCGGCACCCCAGATTCCGTCTTCATCCTTGTCAGAACGCGTGAGCGACTGGTTGAACCCGTCCATAGTGTTGTTCCTGAAGTTATAACGTACATTGAGGGAAATCGTCCTTCCAGGCTTTCCGAGCTTCTGACGAAGAAGGAGGAAACCGCTCGCCGTCCAGTTCTTGTTTACTCCGTTGTTATCTGTGAAACCCTCGTTCGAATGAGAAGTCTCTCCGTCACGGAGACGGTCCGTATAGAACTCAGAATGTTCCTCATAGTGTCCGTTACCGAAATTGAACTGAGGCTCGAAGATCATCGAAGTGTTCTCTGAAAAATCATGCTCCATGCGGAGACCGAAGCGGTGACCTTGTGAGGCAGATATGTTAGCTCCCACATTGTTGTTCAGGAGCTGGCTTCCGTCATTCATATAGGTAAGCCTCGAACTCTCCTCTTCAACCACACGGTTTGAACCGTTATACAGATAGTTGCCGGAAAGCTCCATATCACCGTCGAAAAGGTCCCACGCACCGTTCAGACCGCCCATCCACGAGGTCGAAATGCCGTTTCCACGACCCCAGCCGCCTGTACCTCTTCCCATTCCTCCACCACGCATCTCCTGCATCATTCCACCGGCAACATCATTGAAGCCACGGTTGTTGGTATTGTTTGCGTTCAGAATCAGGCTTATCTGACTTTTGTCCGAGAATCGTCCCATCATGGCGGCCGCCTGGAAACGCGGGTCGTTCATATCCGATCCTCCACCCGGCACGTCATGGCCGCCACCTGCCATCGCATTACCGAAGATTCCGTCCATCATTCCCGGCTTCACCGAAAGGTCGATGATGGTCTCGTGTTCACCGTCATCGATACCGGTAAAGAGAGCCTGGTCCGACTTCTTCTCGACAACCTTGATCTTCTCGATCATCTTTGCCGGGATGTTCTTTGACGCAAGCTGTGGGTCATCAAGGAAGAAGGCCTTTCCATCGATCATGATCTTGGTGATAGTCTCTCCGTTTGCGGTGATCGAACCGTCGGAACCGACTTCAACTCCCGGAAGCTTCTTGAGAAGTTCCTCAAGCATATCGTTATCAGAAGTCTTGAAAGAGGTTGCAGAATATTCGATCGTATCCTTCTTCACTATGATCGGATTACCCACGGCTGATACGCTTGCAGCATCCAGTACGGTCACATCCTCTGCAAACTTGATTTCTCCGAGATCGATATTCTTGTCGACGGTTATCTCCTGCTCGAAGGTCTTGTATCCCATCAGTTCCGCCTTGACGATATACGTTCCCTTGGAAACCTTGGTCAGATCAGCCACACCCTTCTCGTCAGTCATGACAAATCTCGAAGCGGTTTCAGCACCCTTGACCGTAAGGGATGCGGTAGCATAACCTACCGGTTCGGCGGTCTTTTCATCTATAAGCTTGAACTTGACGGTAAAGTTGCTCTGTGCGAATGCAGAGAAGGAAAATAACAAGCAACACAATAGAAGAGCCTTACGGCCAAACGAAGTTTTTCCAGTCATTTTAGATTATTTCTATACACTATTCAAAAGCCTGAAAATACTGCAATTTTCAAGCCATTCACCACTACTTCTTTATTCTCCCGGGGTTATTTTCAAGGAATTTCTTCCAGTCGGACTTTCCGCCCACCCCGGCAAGCGGATTAGTCATCTGATAATGATGGCAAAGCGCGAGCGCAAGCGCATCCGTGGCATCCAGATACTTCGGATCAAGGTCGACCTTCAAGGTCTTCTGTATCATCATGGAAACCTGTTCCTTGGATGCCGCTCCGTTGCCGCAGATCGCAATCTTGGCCTTCCTCGGAGCATATTCCGTAACAGGAATCTCATGCATTATTGCAGCCGTGATGGCCGCACCCTGGGCACGGCCGAGCTTCAGCACCACCTGGGCATTCTTCCCGTAGAACGGCGATTCTACTGCCAGTTCATCCGGGTTGTGCTCGGCTATGAGTTCGTTCACTCCGGCAAATATGTTGGCGAGCTTTTCAAACGGGTCCTTGATCTTACGCAGGTCGAAGACTCCCATGGTCACATAATGAGGTCCCTTGGAATCAACGGAAATGACCCCGTAACCAAGAATGTTGGTTCCGGGATCAATTCCTAATATTGTCTTGGTTTCCTTCATAAAGATTCCTCGTCTTCGCTCGGAATGACAGGTCAGTCGATATAATCGAATCCTGTATATGGACGGAGAGCCTCAGGGATCTCGATGCGGTCACCCTTCTGGTTATTCTCGAGAAGAGCCGCCACCACTCTAGGAAGAGCAAGCGAGCTGCCGTTGAGAGTGTGAGCGAGCTGGGTCTTTCCGTCAGCATCCTTATATCTGAGTTTCAGACGATTAGCCTGATAGGACTCGAAGTTAGATACCGAAGATATCTCAAGCCACCTTCCCTGGGCTGCCGAATACACCTCGAAATCGTAGGTTATTGCAGATGTGAAGCTCATGTCACCACCGCAGAGACGAAGGATCCTGTATGGAAGACCGAGAGCCTTCACGATGCTCTCCACATGGGCGATCATCTCGTCAAGGGCGGCATATGAATCCTCCGGCTTCTCTACTCGTACGATCTCAACCTTGTCGAACTGGTGGAGACGGTTGAGTCCGCGCACATCCTTTCCATATGATCCTGCCTCACGACGGAAGCATGGAGTATAGGCTGTCATCTTCACAGGGAACTCGTTGTTCGCGAGAATCACGTCACGGAAAATGTTGGTCACAGGCACCTCTGCTGTAGGAACAAGATAAAAGTTGTCCGCTGTCGCATGGTACATCTGTCCTTCCTTGTCAGGAAGCTGGCCTGTGCCGAAGCCTGAAGCCTCGTTCACAAGAACCGGCGGCTCAACTTCCATATAACCTGCATTCGTATTGTAATCCAGGAAGAAGTTGATCAGGGCACGCTGAAGTCTTGCACCCTTGCCCTTGTATACAGGGAAACCTGCACCTGTGAGCTTTACTCCAAGGTCGAAGTCGATGATATCATATTTCTTTGCAAGCTCCCAGTGCGGCAGATTGTTCTCGCCAAGTTCAGGAATCTCATTTCCTGTCTTTACAACGACATTGTCCTCTGCACATTTTCCCTCAGGAACCTGGTCGCATGGAATATTAGGAAGAAGAACAAGAAGATTGTTGAGCTCAGTATTGTTCTCCTCTGACTTTTTCTCTATCTCTGCAGAACGGGTCTTGAGAGCAGCAACGTCAGCCTTTACAGCGTCAGCTTCCTCTCTTCTACCTTCCTTCATAAGGCCACCGATCTGTGCCGCCTTCTTCTTCTGTTCAGACAGGCATGTGTCGAGCTCCACCTGAAGAGCCCTTCTGGTCTGGTCAAGGGCATTGATCTTCTCGACGATCTCCCTTGCATCAAAGTTCTTTACAGCAAGCTTCGAAATCACGAATTCCGGATTCTCACGAAGCAGTTTGAGTGTAAGCATAATTTTCTGTTTTTATTAAAAAAGAGGACCGCAACCCGCTCGGGTATACAGTCCTCTATCTTCTTGTCATAAATCCCGAGTCTTAGTTCTCAAAAGGGACTACCGAGACGTAAGATTTATTGTCAGCTTTCTTGCGGAAGCTTACCTTACCGTCGATCAGCGCGTAAAGAGTGTGGTCCTTACCCATTCCTACATTCAGACCTGGGTTGTGGACTGTACCTCTCTGACGAACGAGGATGTTGCCAGCCTTTACTGTCTGATCACCGAATTTCTTGATACCGAGTCGTTTGCTATGTGACTCACGACCGTTCTTAGAACTACCGACGCCTTTTTTATGTGCCATATTCTGTTCCTCCTCAATTAATTAAGCGATCGCATTGATCTGAAGTTTTGTAAGATACTGACGGTGTCCGTTACACTTCTGGTAACCCTTGCGACGCTTCTTCTTGAATACAAGAACCTTCTTGCCCTTGCAAGTGTCATCAAGTACAGTTGCTGTTACCTTAACACCATCAACGTAAGGTGCACCGACCTTTACTGCTCCGTCCTCGTCGATAAGGAGTACCTTGTCGAACTCGACTGCAGCACCCTTCTCAGCCGCGAGGCGGTTGACGAAGATTTCCATACCAGCTTCAACCTTGAACTGCTGGCCTGCAATGTCTACGATTGCGTACATAAAAACTTGTAAATATTAAAAGTTTTAGACAGCAAGCGGCTGCCCCATGACAGCTCTTTGATAATGGCTTGACAATCTGTAAATAATCTTCTGTATAAATTACTGCTCGTCCTGAAGCTGCATGTGCTGAACGTAGATAGCCTTCTGCATCTGCATTCTCTTCTTCACTGACGGCTTGACAAAGTTCTTTCTTGCGCGAAGCTCGCGGATTGCTCCTGTCTTCTCGAATTTTCTCTTGAACTTCTTAAGAGCCTTCTCAATGCTCTCACCATCCTTTACTGGAACTATAATCATCTCTAAATCACCTCCTTTTCATTATAGGGCTGCAAAGATAGGCATAAAAATCAAATTTCCAAACCTAATCTGCTGATTTAATGAGATTCTTGAAAGTTTCCATTCCTTTTGTAGCCACATCCTTTATATGCGTGATGCGTGAATCACGTACCGGCACATCCTTCGGATCTATAATATATATAGGAGTATCCATCCGGGCGTATCTGTACAACCCTGCAGCCGGATATACCTGAAGGGAGGTTCCCACGATCAGAACGATATCGGCAGCCTCTACCGCATCGATTGCAGTCTCTATCTTTGGCACGGCTTCGCCGAACCATACGATGTGCGGTCTGAGCTGGGCTCCGTTAGGAGCCTTGTCGCCTATATGGATGGCATCCGGGCCTATGTCGAACACAGTCTCCTCGGAATAGCCGTCCCTGTCGTTGCAGCAGTTCTCCGGTCTTACCTTGGTAAGCTCGCCATGGAGGTGGATTATCCTCGTGCTACCTGCCCTTTCATGAAGGTTATCCACATTCTGAGTCACTACCGTAACATCGAAGTCATCCTCAAGGGAGGCTATCGCAAGATGGGCAGCATTCGGGCGCACTGTAAACAGCTGCGCCCTGCGCGCATTGTAGAAATCCAGCACGAGGGCCGGATTCCTGTACCATCCTTCTATCGACGCGACATCCTCGACGTTATGGTTCTCCCATAAGCCGTCGCTGTCGCGGAAGGTGCTGATTCCGCTTTCGGCGCTCACTCCAGCACCGGTGAGAACTGTTATCTTCTTCCTTGTCATTGCATTTCAAAATAATACTTGCTTACCCAATACTCGAACAAAGGATCCAGAATCACCGGCTCATCCTTTTCATCGAATGTGATTATCTCCTTCTTGCGGAGGGCGTCCTTCACCCTACGTACATTAGCAGACGAATTCAGTCTGTATTTTTCGATCACATCGGATGCACTGAACTTTGTCACGCCGTCCAGGACAGCCTTCAGAAGGCTGAGCTGATGGTCGGTAAGATCGTTTACAAGCACCTTGAAGCGAGGTTCGTGCATTGACATAAGAGCACTGAGGGCATCGACAAGGATGGACTCGTTTATAAAGCCCTTCGACATGGAGTCACAGATCGAAAAGAACTGGTTGAGATACCACATGTCACACCTGAAAAGCTTGCATGCGCCCAAGGCAAGATCCCTTTCAATGACCTTTCCGCTCGAGCGAAAACCCTTCGCGATATGTTCTATGGCATCCTTATCATCTACAGGAGTCAAAGGAAGATGGTTCACCTGACGATAGAAGAACTTCTTTTCTGCAAAGATATACTTCATGGCATTGACCATCGAGCCGCAGAACACAAATGTGGCTGATGGTGCGACGGCGGGATCCTTCTGCGCGAACATCTTCTCCATGATTCCGAATATCACCTCATGATCTTCCACCTGCATTATATTCTGAAAATCCTTGAAGACCACATAGAACGGTATTCCCTTTTCCTTTGAGATCTTCTGAGGCAGGGACATCATCTCGCTTATATCATTCTCATCGGCATCCCAGTTCATGCAAACGATGTCCTCCTTGGAAGCGAACTGCGCAGGATCGAAGACGAAATGCGTGCCTTCCAGATGCTTGGCGATAACTGCAGCATAATCGGTCGGGGTGGAATAAGCCGTCCTTATGACAGCTCCGCCGAACTTCTTAAGGAACCCCCGCCTTGTCCTTACGTTAAGAAGATCCACATATGCCATCATGAACGGCTTTCCAGCCGCCCTCATGTTGTACAGGGTCTGCTGGACCAGAGAGGTCTTTCCTGCCTTCGGGGTTTCATAGATACAGACATTCTCTCCGGCTTCAAGAAGATTGGAGAGAACCATACATTCGGTTTTCCTGCCGACAAAATTCTTGCCGGTCACATGGGTGTCATAAACGAAAGGTGAATCCATTGCAACAAGGTATTTTGTCTTGCAAAAATAATAAAAATATACAACAAAAATGTTAATTGCGAAAAATCCGATAATTTTGACTAAGTTTGTATGTTATGACAAAAAACAGAAGGACACTGCCAAAGATCATAGCCTGGGTGCTCGGTATCTGGGTGGCTATCTTATTGATATTGGAGATACTGCTTTCCACGCCACTGCTTACCAGATCCGTGAACAGGATCGCAGCCGATTACATTGACGGAGAGATCAGCTTCGGAAAGGTCTCGGCATCGATGCTGAAGAACTTTCCGTCCATGACCCTCACCCTTGAAGACCTGAGCATAACCTACCCTTCCGACCGCTTCGACAAGGAGGAGAAGGATGGTCCTCAGGGCTTGCTGCTGTACAGAGGAAACGGCGAGACCGCCGATACGCTTGCATCGTTCTCACGATTCTCCACAAGCATAAGGATCATCCCCGTACTCTTCGGAAACCTGATGATCCGCGACGTAAGTCTGGAAGGTCCTAAGGTCTATGCCCATGCGTATGGGAACGGCCGCACGAACTGGAACATGTTCCGGTTCGGTGAGGCCGAAGATGAGGAAGATTCCACCGCCTTCGTCCTTCCAAGGATCAACATAGGAAAGATAGGCATCACAGACAATTCGCAGATCGTATACACCGACAGCAGGAACACCATCTTCACTTTCATTGAACTGAAGCAGGCTGTCTTCGACGGAAGGCTGTCCACAAGGAACAGTTCGAAGAACCGCCTTGGCCTCTCGGTCGACAGCATGTTCGTGGCAGGTAGAGTTGCAGCAGACACGCTTGCCTTCGGTCTGAACAGTTTCCACATCCATGAACATGATGACCACATGGATCTTGAAGCAGATGCGAAGACCACTTTGGCGACCAGCGCATTCGGACGAATGAACATTCCGATCACTCTCAGCACCACGCTCCATTTCCCGAAAGACAGCGTACCTACCCTTGGAGTCCATAATTTCAGGGCCGAGATTGCTGCCCTGCCTTTCGAGGGCGAAGCTGACCTGAGGTTCCATGAAGGAAGGACAGAGATAAACGGAGAACTTTCGGTAAGCGAATGTAAGATAGACGACCTTATGAAGAAGTTCGTCAGGAACTTCATCCCGGAAGCCGACCAGATCAGCACGGATGCCGTGATCGGGCTGGATGCGACATTCAAGGGAGACTACGTTGCCGCCACAGGTCAGCTTCCGACCTTCCATGTGGATGTGATAATGCCTCAGGCAACATTCGCCCACAAAGGTCTGAAAGAAGAAGTAACCGTGGCATTCGATGCCTTTCTTGCGAATACCCGCAGGGGTGTCATGAATTTCAACATCAATGACCTCGTGCTGTCTACAAACGGTCTGAGTCTCAATGGATACGGAAATGCATCCGACATTCTTTCAGACGACCCGACTATTACGGTGGACGGAAGCATTGCGGCATCACTTGATTCGCTCATGCGTTTCATCCCGGACAGTCTGGACATGACGGCACGCGGAAACATAGCAGCTCAGATCAGCGGTACGGCCCGGCTTTCACACCTCGGTCTCTATACCTTCTCTCAGTCCGACCTGACCGGAAAGGCCTCCAGCGACAGCATAGTGTTCAGGTCTCCTGGAGACAGCATCTCGGTAACCTTGAGAGGAGTGGAGCTGGCACTCGGACCGGAGAGCGTCACTTCAAGACGTGACACCAGCCAGACATTCAGACTTGTGGGAATAAGCGGAAAGGTAGGGGAATTCCTTGCTTCGTACAAGGAGGCGCTTTCAGCTTCAGGCAAGGAAATCGCGGTTTCAGCAAAGAACGCTGCGGTCACTGACACTCTCAGCCTTGGAAGGCTCGGTGGAAGAATCAGTGCAAAGGAACTGAGTGTGGCTGATGCATCGGGAACCAGCATCGATCTGGACGATACGCAGAACGGTTTCCAGATGATGCCTGACAGGAACAATCCCAAGATTCCTGTCCTTACCCTCAGCAGCAGCAACAAGAGGATAAATCTGGCGACGGAGGTGAACAGAGCCATCCTTACTGATGCCTCCATCGAGGCGAGCGCAACGATGACTTCAGTGGAAAGAAGACAGAGAAGAAAGGCGCTCATCGACTCTCTCTCCAAGATATATCCGGATGTTCCTGAGGACTCCCTGCTTCGGCTTGCCAGAGGAAGAAGACAGACCAGGGAACTCCCTCAGTGGCTTCAGGACGAGGATTTCGCAAAGCAGGACATAGACATCAGGCTCGACCAGAGCATTTCCAGATATTTCAGGGAATGGGACATGCACGGCGATCTCAAGGTCAGGACCGGAATTCTCATGACCCCTTATTTCCCTTTGAGGAACATCCTGCGCGGAATGGAGATCTGCTTCACCAACGACAGGATTGCCATAGATTCGCTGAAGGTGATGTCCGGAGAGTCGACGATTGCCGCGAAGGGCGAGCTTACAGGTCTGAGAAGAGCCCTGACAGGAGGTGGAAGAAACAGCAGAAACCGTCCGGCACTGAATCTCAGACTTGAGATGAGCACTGACGGAATGAATGCCAATGAAATCCTGACAGCTTATAATTCCGGTTCCCACTTCGATGCAGAGGAAGCGAAGGACAAGATGGCAGGAGCCACTGACGCGGAGTTCCTCAAGATGGTGGTCAGCGATACATCGGCTGCGGACGAGAAGATGAAGCTTCTGGTCATCCCTGGCAACCTCAACGCTGACATCACCCTTGACGGAAAGGCCATCACATGGTCAGACCTGAACATATCTGACCTCAAGGCAAGCCTGATGATGAAGGAGAGATGCGTGCAGATAACCAACACCATGGCGACTTCCAACATAGGCAACGTGGCATTCGAGGGTTTTTATGCGACCCGTAGCAAGGAAAACATCAAGGCAGGATTCAATTTCGAATTCAAGGATATCACTGCCGAAAAGGCCATTGACCTCATGCCGGCCGTAGATACCCTCATACCTATGTTGAAGTCCTTCTCTGGCAAACTTGACTGCGAACTTGCAGCGACAGCCAGCCTTGACACCAACATGAACATCCTCATGCCTACGATCAACGGAGTGATGAGGATAGGAGGAAATGACCTCACCATTTCCGACAGCGAGATGTTCACTTCTCTGGCGAAGAAGCTCAAGTTCGATGACATGAAGACGGGAAGAATACCGCACATGACAGTGGAAGGCGTGATAAAGGACAATATTCTGGAGGTTTTCCCGTTTGTGCTGAAGCTCGACCGCTATACCCTCGCCCTGAGCGGCAAGCAGAATCTTGACCTGTCATACAGGTATCATGCTTCCATCATACGCTCCCCTATGCTGATAAAGGTCGGCGTGGATGTCTACGGCAAGGACTTCGACAACATGAAGTTCAAGATCGGAAGGCCTAAGTACAAGAACGAGAGAGTGCCTGTCTTCACTGCCGTGATAGACGAGACGAAGATAAATCTGGCGGAATCCATCAGGGGTATTTTCGAGAAAGGAGTTGAGGCTGCTGTCAATGAGAACGAAAGACAGGATGCCATCATAGAGCATCGCAACGAGATAGGATATGTGAACGCCGTAGATCAGGAGACGGAAGAACTGAGCGACGGAGAACAGATCATACTTGATATGACAACAGAAAACAACATACAGAAAAATGAATAGTCAGGAATATATAGAGGTCGCGATACAGATCGCACCTTTCACAGAAGAAAATGCTGAGATAGTGACAGCCGAGATCAGCGAGCTGCCTTTCGAATCCTTCAGCTCCGAGGACCCTTATCTGAAGTGCTATATCCAGAAGGAATTGTATGATGCAGGTGCCCTTAAGGTCGTGCTGAGCGGACTTGAGGGATATGGCTTCGACATAGAGTGGTCAGCCAACCTTATTCCGGCGACGAACTGGAACGCCCTGTGGGAGAGCCAGTTCGAGCCGATCGTCGTTGACGGTAAATGTACCATCAAGGCCTCCTTCCATGAAGGTCTGAAGAAGACACGTTTCAACATCACCATCGATCCGAAGATGGCTTTCGGAACGGGACACCACCAGACCACCTTCATGATGTGCCGGGCCCTGCTGGAGAATGAAGCGGAGGTTCGCGACAAGGTCGTGCTGGACATGGGCTGCGGCACGGCCGTGCTTGCGATCCTTGCAGCAAAGATGAAGGCCTCCAAGGTCTATGGAATCGACATAGATGCTGTTGCAGCAATCTCTGCATATGACAATGCCCGCCTCAACAAGGTAGGAACCCGCATCGAGACCTGCTGCGGCGATGCTTCCCTCCTCCAGAGGAACACCTACGACGTCATCCTGGCGAACATCAACCGCAACATCCTTCTTCAGGACATTCCTACCTACGCCCTCTGCCTGCATAAGGACGGTCTCCTGTTCGTCAGCGGCTTCTATGTGGAGGACATGCCTATGATCATCGGAATGGCCCAGAACTCCGGCCTTCAGTATGTCAGTCACGACTCCATCGACAACTGGTGCTGCATCAAGTTCAGGAAATAACAGCACCTTAGCATAAAAAGGGACATCCTCTGACGAAGATGTCCCCTTGTGCGGGTTGGTTACAGATTATCGAACATTCTATGAGGGATATTTGAAGTGTGTTGAATTGTACGAGTGGCTAAATGAAAACAACTATTGACAATATGTAAAGTTTTATTTACATTTGCAATTGAATCAAATATCATATACTATGGGACGAAAATTTAAACTCTTACCTCACTGGTGCCAAATTGCAGGCTACACCTACATCTTAGGATTAT
>SUYO01000007.1:0-343 GCA_015060385.1 Bacteroidales bacterium | reverse complement strand
TAACGGGATAAACTCAATCCATAAACACGCGTTGACCCATTGGAACTTTGTGGGAGCATTGAACTTTGTTATGATATTCCTTGCAATATTTTCAAAGGAGAAGGTTGAGGACGAGATGACGAGTTCTATAAGGCTTAATACTTTATTGTACCTCGTATTCTTTATATTTGGAATCCATATTCTGCTGTATTTACCTGAAGGAGCTATTCGAGATTTTATCATCAATATCAAAGAGTTCTTTATGGAGGACTTCGGTATACTGCTGCTCACATACGCATTACTATTTAAGATAATGATATGGATAAATATGTGGAGGATGAGAAATGAAGAATAGTATAAAGGT
>SUYO01000024.1 GCA_015060385.1 Bacteroidales bacterium | reverse complement strand
TGCTTTGTAACATATCACAATATACTACAAATATAGAAATTAAATTTGACAAAAAAAAGACTTTCAACAGAAAGTCTATCAAATATTTACAAAATTTAATTTTTCAAGAAAGTGTCAAACTACCGAGCAATTTCTTCCATGTCATTTCGAGCGACCGGAGGGAGTCGAGAAATCTTTACAAAAAAGAGAAAATTTTTTCAGAAAAATTTGGAAGTTCAGAATTTTGTCGTACCTTTGCAATCCCAAACTCAAGCGGTGGTGGTGAAATGGTAGACACGCTACTTTGAGGGGGTAGTGGGCGTAAGCCTGTGCGAGTTCGAGTCTCGCCCACCGCACAAGAAAGGACCAGCAGAAATGCCGGTCCTTTTTTTCATCCGGAAAACAATGGATTATTCCGGACAGGTGATCCAAATTGTGGGAATTGTCCGGGAAACTATCGGTTTTTCCGGACAGAATAGAACGACAGCCTGTCGTCAAGGGCGACATTGGCTCCCGAAAAGGGAGGGGACCCACGGAGTGGGGAGGATCGCCATCTGACGACAGGCTGTCGTTCTATGTATGCTTATGTTATACGAGTGGCTGGCCGGTCATTGCGGCAGGCTGCTCGATACCCATCAGCTTGAGGATGGTAGGAGCAACGTCTGCAAGCTTGCCGTTCTTGACTTCCTTCACTTCCTCTCCTGCATTGACAACGATGAAAGGAACATCGTTGAGAGAGTGGGCTGTGTTTGGAGTGCCGTCGTCGTTTACAGCGTAGTCTGCGTTACCGTGGTCTGCAGTGATGAGGACTGTGTAACCCTGTGCCTTTGCAGCTTCCACAACCTTCTCCACGCATGCATCCACTGCTGTAACTGCCTTGCGGATAGCCTCGTATACTCCTGTGTGTCCGATCATGTCGCCGTTGGCGAAGTTGAGGATGATAAGGTCGTTGCGGCCTGTGTTGATGGCCTCGACGAGCTTCTCGGTAACCTCAGGTGCGCTCATCTCAGGCTGGAGGTCGTATGTCGCAACCTTAGGGGAGTTTACAAGGATACGGTCTTCGTTCTCGAAGAGAGACTCTGCTCCACCGTTGAAGAAGAAGGTCACGTGTGCGTACTTCTCAGTCTCAGCGATACGGAGCTGGTTCTTGCCTGCCTTTGAAACTACTTCGCCGAGAGTCTCCTGTACGTTCTCCTTGTCGAAGAGGATGTGTACGCCTGTGAATGAAGCGTCGTAAGGAGTAAGGCAGCAGTAGTAGAGAGGAAGGGTCTTCATTCCGAATTCCGGCATATCCTGCTGAGTGAGGACAGCTGTGAGCTCACGTGCGCGGTCGTTGCGGAAGTTGAAGAAGATGACTGCGTCGCCTTCCTGGATCTTTGTAAGAGGAGCTCCTGAAGCGTCGGTGAGGACGATAGGCTTGATGAATTCGTCTGTCACACCCTCGTCATATGATGCCTGGATGGCCTCTGTAGCAGAAGTTGCGTATGTGCCCTTTGCATCAACGAGCATGTCGTATGCCTCCTTCACGCGCTCCCATCTCTTGTCACGGTCCATCGCATAGAAACGTCCGCATACTGTTGCTACCTTTCCTGTAGACTTCGCCATTTCAGCCTCAAGGCCTTCTACGAAGCCCTTTCCGCTCTTAGGGTCGGTGTCACGGCCGTCCATGAAGCAGTGTACATATACATCTTCAAGACCGTATTCCTTTGCAACGTTGAGGAACTCGTATACATGCTCGAGAGAGCTGTGTACGCCGCCCATCGATGCGAGACCCATGAGGTGGAGCTGCTTGTTGTTCGCCTTCACATAGTCGTATGCAGCCTTGATTTCAGGGTTCTGGAGGAACTTGTGCTCACGTGCTGCTATGTTGATCTTTACGAGGTCCTGGTACACCACGCGGCCTGCGCCGAGGTTGAGGTGACCAACCTCCGAATTACCCATCTGACCTTCCGGAAGACCTACGGCCTCACCGCATGCCTTGAGCGTGCCCATAGGGTACTGTTTGCGGAGCGACTCGATGTAAGGTGCTCCCTGAGTATAGATGACATTAGACTCATCCTGTCTTCCCTCGCCCCATCCGTCGAGGATCATAAGTAGAACTTTCTTGTCCATATGTATTGATATTTGTTGTTTCGCGGCTTTGCCGCGCAAAGATACAAAATTCGTATATTTGTCACAAATATCAATTTATGGGCAAAACCATGTACGAAGAACTGATTTCTGCGATAGCGGGATGTACCGCTGACATGAAGTATGCAGCCGGAGGAGGACGGCTGGGACTGGACACGCAGGTGAGTGCCTATGACCTTCTGGACAGGCTGCTGGAGATGAAGGACATGCTGGTTCCGGAGCCGGCTCTGAAAGAGGCGGCGGAGGAATACTGCAGGCTGTATGCAAAGGAGGCGGAGAATGTAAGTGCAGCCTTTGATCCGGATCGGACGAAGAAGGAGGCGGAAGACCGTCTGACACCTTTCAAGGACAGACTCAATGAAGCACGGTTCCAGGCCGCTGCAGCGGCAAGTCTGCATGAATTTGCCAAGGAGGTCTTCGACATATGGCAGACGCAGGGCATCTTCGCCCGCCGGAGGGCGCTGCGCGAGCTCCGCGAGCGCGCCGGCTTCCGGCTCGAAAGCCATCGCATAGGCAACTACGTCGCCAAGACCTTCGACCTCATGAATGAGGCTCAGGTCCGCTTCGCCGGCGCCCAGCAGGCGCTGTTCGCCGCCGATGTGAAATATAAGGTATGCCAGGGAACATATGGAGAAATATACAAGATTCTATGCACGATGTGCGATTAAATCTGTATATTTGTGTTTCTGTCTTAAAAACAAGGAATTATGTCTAACGTGAAATTCTATAAAGAGGAGCAGATTCCTCTTGAAATGCACAAGGTACGAGTTGTGCAGAAACTTATCCTCCTTCCTGTCGAGGAACGTCTCAAGAAGATCCAGGAAGCCGGCAACAACACCTTCCTTCTCCAGAACAGGGATGTCTATATGGACATGCTTACCGACTCGGGAGTGAACGCCATGTCTGACAACCAGGTGGCTTCGATGGGAATGGCTGACGACTCATATGCAGGCTCGGAGACCTTCAACAGGGTCAAGTCAGCTATCTTCGAGGTCTTCGGAACAGAACACGTGCTCCCTGCCCACCAGGGACGTGCAGCCGAGAACATCCTCGCCGAGGCATATGTGAAACCGGGCATGGTAGCCATCATGAACTTCCATTTCACTACCACCAAGGCCCATATCACAAGACTTGGTGGAGAAGTCATCGAGGTCCTTGGAAAGAAGGGTCTCGTACCTGTATCCGACGATCCGTTCAAGGGAGACCTTGACCTCGACGAACTCAGGAGGACCATCGAGAAATATGGCCCGGAGAAGGTGGCTTTCGTACGTGTCGAGGCCGGTACAAACCTCATCGGAGGACAGCCTGTATCCCTCGAGAACATGCTTGCCGTGGCTGACGTGTGCCATGAATACGGCGTGAAGAGCATCCTCGACGCATCCCTCCTCCAGGACAACGTATACTTCATGAAGACCCGCGAGGCTCAGTGCAAGTTCATGACAACCAAGCAGATATACCACCTTCTTGCAGACAAGATGGACATCATCTACTTCTCGGGAAGAAAGCTCGGTTTCGCACGTGGAGGTATCATCACTTCGCACAATAAGAAGTACATAAACGACATGATGGAGTTCATCCCTCTCTACGAAGGCTTCCTCACATACGGAGGTATGGAGGTACGCTCGATGGAGGCGATGGCTGTAGGACTCCTCGAGTCCCTCGATATGGAATACATCAACCAGGGACCTGAGTTCATCGGCTACCTCGTGAATGAACTCGACAAATACGGCGTTCCGGTGGTGAAGCCTGCCGGAGGTCTCGGCGCCCACCTGAACTGTTCGGAATTCGTTCCGCATATCCCGCATGACCAGTATCCTGCCGCTGCGGTTGCGACAGCGCTTTACATTGCGTCGGGCGTGCGTGGAATGGAACGTGGATCCCTCAGCGAGCAGCGCGAGCCCGATGGAACCGAACGTTATGCGGAACTCGAGCTCATGCGTCTGGCGATGCCGCGCCGCGTCTTCACCCTTTCACAGGTGAAGTACTGCGCGGACCGTATAAAATGGCTTTATGATAACAGAGAACTTATCGGAGGTCTCCAGTGGGTTGAGGAACCTAAGGTTCTCAGATTCTTCTTCGGCCGTCTCAAGGAGATCGGCTACTGGCAGGAGGACCTTGCGAAGAAGTTCCGCGAGGACTTCGGAGAGTCTCTCTAAAGGGTGGATGTCAGGCTGCAGTTGAAGACAAGGTCCTTTCCGTGGTAATAGCGGAACTCCATCCAGTCAAGAGAACTGCCGTCCGTATCCGTCTCGACTCTGAATATACCGCTTCCTTCCGGCTCAGGAACATTGTAATGGCTGCTGTAAGGAAGCGGATTTATTATTGTCATTCCTCCCTCGCCAGTAAAGAGTGTGGCGTTGACCGTCTTGCCGCTGTGGCTTGAGACAGTACAGGTGTCAGTGCTGTAGGCCTCTACATTGAATGTGTTCCTGCCTTTGCTGTCCTTTCCTGTATATGTTACGGTCGTGCTGATTTCCATTTCTTGGTAGCTGAATACCTTGGTGAACTTCCAGCTGTCTTCCGATGTCCGTTCAAATATACTGTTGCCGTTCTTGACCTCCCATTGAGAATCCGCTTCCGCGAGCCTCTTTCCACGGGTGTCTACGGTTCCGAAGTTTTCTATGAAGAATGTGGTCTCGTCTTCCTGGAAGATGTTCTCACGGTGCCATGCGAAGGCATCCCCCTGTCTTTCCTCCTTGCCGGCGGCCATGTACTCATCCAGCATCATGAGGGAATTGACCGTCTCTGCAGGGATGAGGACGTTGCTTGTCAGCATCTCCCATGTGTAGTTCTGCATGCGCGTGACGTCGTGTCTTGACTCGGATCTGTTATCCAGCTTGCACGAGCATAAGAGCGTCGCGCAGATTCCAAGGGCTATAAATGATCTTTTCATGTCGATGTCGCTTTAAAATCTGTAACCTATACCGAACTGACCGCCGAAATAAAGCATTCCGAGGCCCGCTTCGCAGAACCAGAAGAGTTTCCTGCCGACTTCGAATCCGATAGGGGTGAGCTGTGCGGCGGGAACAAGGTTGACTTCGTCGAAATCAGTGGCTATGAGAGCTCCGAAACCGATGGAACTGTACATCTTGAATGTTTCGCGTCTGAGCCAGTTGAACCTGGCCTGAGGAACGAAGTATAGATTGAATCCGACATCTGCACCGGTCCTTTTATCAGTCACCGAGTCCCTGAAATTCTCCCATGTGAAGCTTGCTGCCGTAGTGAGGGAGAAGGTGAACCAGTCCTTCTTGTACCAGGACACTTCCGCATTGATCACTCCGGTCGTGAATACAGGACCGGAGTAATCTCCATAGATGCCGCTCAGCTGCGATCCTCGATAATAATCGCCAGGAGGGACACCGAATCCCACATTGAACAGGCTTTCCATCAGAGGGTAGCCTCCCCAGCCTACACGGATCTGGTCCGGCCTGGAGCTTTCCCTGACCTGAGCCGATGCCGCAACAGGAAGCAGCAGCATGGCTAAGATGATGATTTTTTTCATAGTTGGAAGGGGTTAATATTCGTAATGTCTTTCGGAAACCTCAGGACCCGCCTCTCTCGTCTTTCCGTTAGCGAGAATGAAGGTCTTGCCTTCTTCGTTGAATTCCACCTTGAAGGTCCTGTCGGCTTCGCTGCTCTTGTATCTGATGCTGATCTTGCCCGATACCGGTTCCATCTTGTATACGCCTTTGCTGCATATAGGCATTGTCAGAGGCTCAAGCACCTTCATTTCCACGGAGTGTTCGATCAGTCTGAATTCTCTCTTGAAGCGGATATCAAGATCTGTCATTGTGATCATGTAATCTTCCACGCTTGCCGTTATGTCCCATACAGGATCGTTTCCGGAGGTGCTGGATGATATGTAGGTATGTTTCTCAGGAGACTTGACAACGACTTCCAGCGGCATGTTGTTGGCAATCCAGTAAAACCTCCGTATATCAGGCATTACAGTGAAACTGCCGTCCGGCATAAGGTCTATCCTTCCCCAGAAGTTGATGTCCATGAATTCGTAGTAGATGTTGCTTCGTGTGCTGAAATAACTGTCTACATACCTCAGGGCCTTCTCCCTTTCCGAGCGGATTTCCTGGTAGCCGCTGAAGACTTCTGCAAGTTCAATGATTCTGAACGAAGGAGACAGAAGATTACCCCAGACGATGGAATAGACGGCTTCTTCCTTGTCCGGGTCATTGAATTCAGGAACGGGTGGAATCGGCTCCTTGTTGGGACATGCAGTGAGTGTCAGTATTGCGAATACTGCACAGAAAAGATGTACGGGCTTCATTTTCATTGTCTAAGTGTTATTAAGTCCGTACATATAGATGCATTTGTCAGGCATTTCGTTGCATGCCTGACAAAACTAGTACATCAGCTTGATTCCGAAGAAGAAGTTGCGGGGGAGGGTAGGACCATAGATATAGCCCGAGTCGCGGTCCGCTCCGGAGTCGAAATCGTTCTGGAAGGAGTTGAACATGTTCTGCACTCCGGCGTTCAGCTGCAGCGAGAAGCTCCGGTATACCTTGAAGTCATACGCCGCCTTGAAGCCCATGTCCCAGAAGTCGCGGGTCTCGACCGTCACGTTGCTCTCCAGCATTCCCGCATGGTGCTCGACCAGCATGCTGCCTGTGTATGTTCCCGTCAGCGCCAGGGTCAGGTTCTTCATCGGATTGTATGAAGCAGTGATGTAGCCGTGCAGGTCCGGGGTCCTGAACATCCTTCTTGTAGCCTCCACATCCTCGCTCCAAGACCTTGCCTCCTTGTACCTGGAATTCTGGAGGGTGACGCCCGCCTGGAGCTGGAACACATCCCTCCATGCTATCTTTCCCTCAAGGTTTCCACCGAAGACCCTTGCTCCCGACTCGTTATGTCTTTCCTTGATCAGGATGCCCTCGTCGTTGAAGCCCAGCTCCCTGAGAGCAAACACGTCGTCAAGGTCCGTGAAGAATCCCTCCACGAGGACATTGCCCTGCCAGTCTCCCCAGCTGCGGTAAAGGTCTGCAGACACGCTCACGCTCTGCGACTTCTCTACTGTAAGGTCCTCTGCGAGACGGATCATCGAAACCGTACCTCCCACATTGTCGATGTGCAGGTCTTCGTCAAAGGCCTGCGGCGCACGGAAACCGTATGAATAGCTTGCACGCAGATTGACATTCTCCGAAGGATTGTATCTGAGGTTGGCTCGGGGACTGCAGATGATGCCGTCGATGAGGTTGTGCTTGTCAAGACGGCCTCCTATCAGGATGCCCCACTTATCGTTCTTCCACTCGTTCTGGGCGTAGGCGCTGGCTATCCTTACGGTCTGGTCGGTGATTCTGTCGTAGCCCCACATGTTGTCCCTCAGATAGTCCTCGTTGTACTCCAGACCGACCGTCAGGTCGGATGGCATGAACAGAAATCTTCCGGCCTTGAACACATACTGTGCGCCGCCCACCCATGTCAGGTCGGTGGTCTTTCCGTATGCATTCGGGTCCATACCGGCACCATAGTAGCTGTCGCGGGAAATGTGCTGGAGCGAAGCGAAGACATTCAGCCTGTGCTTCTGGTCCTTCGAGAACCAGTCGAACTTCAGACCGCCGGTGTTGATTCCATGTCCGGTCTGTTCGGCTATCATCGCCTCATGCGGCGGAAGTTCGATGTTGTCACCGCCCCTTCTGAACTCTTCAAGGTGGTGGTACTCAGCGGTGATCTTCGAGTACAGGCCGGTCTTCACATAGCCTCGGAAGCCCACGGTCTGTCCCGAAATCTTTGAAAGCTCCGTGAATCCGTCACCGTTTGCGTCCCATGCGTCCTTGGCGGTGTTCTGGCCGAACACCGCCAGGCCGAGCTTGTTGTCCTCCGAAACGATCGAGGCATTGATGTCGGTGGTGTTGTGCATTGCGGACGAACCTCCGATCAATGTGGTGGTGTTCGAGATGGCCGCCGAATTCCTGACCGGCTCCTTCGTGATGATGTTGATCGTACCGGCGATGGCCGATGAACCGAAGAGGGCGGAACCGCCGCCCCTCATGACCTCGACCCTGTCGACCATGTTCGCCGGCAGCTGTTCGATTCCGTACACGCCCGCCAATGCGCTGAAGATCGGGCGGGAATCGATCAGGATCTGGGTGTACTGTCCGTCGAGACCGTTGATCCTTACCTGCTGGAAACCGCAGTTCTGGCAGTTGTTCTCGACCCTGACTCCCGGCTGGAAGGCCAGTCCCTGGGCCACCGTCGTGCAGTTCGATCTGTCGTAGACATCCATTCCGACCACATTCACAAGGGTAGGGGACATCTTTCTGGTGGTCTCGCTTCTTGTTGCCGAAACGATGACTCCGTCGATCTGTATATGGTCCTCCTCAAGCGAGAAGTTCACCTCGTATGATCTGCCTCTTCTGATCTCTACCTCGTGGCTCTGGGTCTTGTAGCCTACCGCCGAAACCTCTATCGTGAAGGTTCCCTCGGGGGCGTTCCTTATCATGTAATGTCCTGTGTTCTCGGTCGTTACGCCTATTGTCGTTCCTTTGATGACGACCACCATGTATGGAAGGTGTTCGCCTGTGTTCCTGTCTATTACGTGTCCGTGGATATGTGCATCCGTATCCTGTGCTCCGGCGGACAGCACTGTACACAATGCCGCCACCAAAGCTGAAAATATTCTTTTCATCTGATTGGCTTGTTTTCTGAATCTTTAGAGTGTGATTGCCGGTCCTCCGGAGCCGGAGCGGCTTTCCAGGTTCGGGATTTTCCGGTTTTCCTGGTTCGGGTGGGACCGGGGCATGGGATAGGATCAGCACTGAGGCGGACCGCGGTGATCGTATGCCGTGTGCACCTGGGACTGATATGAAGGTGCTTCATGTACGGCGTAAGATTCAGATATCGTCTGAAGAGGAGTTCCGGCGCTCTGGAAGGTTGCGGCGGTTTCAGACTGGAATGAGGAGAGAATGTCGATTACGGCATACTGAGATTCGCTGTGCTGATGGTCCGTACCGCCTCCGAGATGCGAATGGACTATGGATGAGCCGTTGGCGATATGGGTATGCGAGAACATGCTGATACCTGCATAGTAGCTGCAGAATACCACCATAAGGAACAGTGCCGTATATGTTCTGATCTTTCTCACCTGTCGGATTTGAGCCTGCAAATATATGAAAAATACATCACTATGCAATATTGATGTCGCTCATCTGCACCAGCCCGTTTGCGATCGCATATATGGTTATGCCGGCGATCGAGTGGATCTGGAGTTTTGAGGATATGTTGCGGCGATGGGTGGTCACCGTGTGGATGGAGATGTTGAGTTCGTCGGCTATCTCCTTGTTGGAGAAGCCCTTGGCAATGCAGACGATGATTTCCTTCTCGCGCTGGCTGAGGATGTCGGTCTTGTCATCGTCGGCATCAGTGCCTCCCTCTTCATTTTCCATGACATAGTCGCCTCTTTCACGGACTTCCGTTTCAAGAAGCTCCACGGCAGGGACAAAGAGGCTGTCCTCCACCGAACAATGGGTGTCGAGGTCCTGGGCGCAGTTGATTATGTCGAAGAGGACGGAGTAGAGCAGGTTGTTGTCCTTCTGGGTGTAGTAGCGGACGATGATGTCCTTGAGTTCCTTAAGCTTCGATTCGATGTGGTTGTGCTTGCGTGCGAAGTCTTCGATGCGGTAATCGTTGATGAGGGTTCCTGAAATAAGACTTTCCACATAGGTGAAGACCACCTCGTTCTCATACTCCATGTGCCTGCGGACTTCCGTCACATACTCGTCATAGAATTTGAGTATCAGGAAGGCGATTTCGTCGGTGCCGGAGCAGTCGATCGCTTCAAGCAGGTTCCTTCTTATCATCGGCAGCTTGAATTCGAGGAAATACGAGTGTGCCTGCTTGAGGTAGCTGATCAGAGAGGGGAGCGAAAGCTTCTTGCAGTCATACTTGCGGATGCTTATATAATTGGCCAGACAGAGGAAGGTGTCAGGGTCGATGTTGTGCTCCATACACACTTCCCTGACGGTTTTTTCTCCGAATCCAAGAGAAATCCCGAACCGGCTCATCACCATCAGAAGCGAGGTTTCCGACTTTATCAGATGCCTCATCCTGTCAGACGGCGCGAACGGTCTGATCTGTTCTGTTTCCTTTGACTGCATTGTTTCGAATATAAGAAATAACATGCAAAGATGAAACGATTTTACCTTATTGGCAATACCCAATTTTGAGTATTTTTTTCTGGTGCTGGTGTTGGTGAGTGGTTTTGGTTTTGGCGGTTTTGGTGGCTTGACTGCTGTCTGACGTGCAGTCAAGCCACCATGAGGCACCAAGACAAACCGTCATAATGTGCCAAGGAATGTCCGATTTCTTGAAATCTCGGGGAAACCGGGGATTTTGATAGAAAAAATCTTGGGGAATCGGGAAATGTTTTTGTTAGTTGTTGATTATCTGTAATTTATCATTATAGTTGCTGACAGATAAGCTTCCGGTGAATTTTGGATATGTATATGAGAATCTTGTCGCCCAGATGTTGGTGGCTTCAGGAAACAAGCTCTTCTACCATACATGGCCAAAGGATGAAAAGCATTATTGCGAAGTGGATTTTCTCCTTTCAAGAGGAACGAAACTCTGCCCGGTTGAAGTCAAGTCGTCAGGATATAAGGCTCATGCATCTTTGGATGCATTTAGTGCGAAGTACTCCAGCCTATATGACGCCTCTCTTGTAAAAAAAGTCAGAATAAACTCGGCAAAATACTCGTAAAATTTTGCGCTTCCAAAACAACCTGTTTAATCTGCTATGTCAGTTCTCGGATTGACATGGCTTTTATTATGTAAAATTTATTGAAATCAGTGATCATGAGAAGGCAGGAATGTGGAAGCAATGCGATGGTGACAGTGCAGATGACAGTGGAGGAATACCTTGAAATGAAGTCGAGACAGGAAGCGAAGGAAGTGCCGGTGAAACAGAAGAACCTGGTCTATGGTCTTGAGGGGATAAAGACCCTCTTCGACTGCAGTACGACCACGGCGTGGAGAATCAAGAACAGCGAATGGATAAACAACTTGGAGTTAATGAAAAAATAAGCTATATTTGTGTGCAAACGAATTTCCAATGAATATGTGTATCATAGGGTGGGGATTTGATCCTATAAATAGACGATAATAATATATTATAGTCATGCATATTGCTTTGTCCTGGAGGAGCAATATGCATTTTTTGTATTCGGGGATTAACGCTAAAACTCAGGTAATATGGATAAGTTGCTCTTTGACTATGAAAGTCCTCAATTAAGATTGATTCAAATTGAGACGGAAGGCGTGTTGGCCTCATCGGATTCTTATCTGAATTATAAACAAAATCCGTCAATGCCTTATGGTGATGATGGAGAAGAGTGGTTCTAAAACGTGAATGTTATGAAAAAGCATAATTTTTTCTGGTGCATGGCAGCGATTGCGCTTCTGACATCTTGCGCGGTTACTGAACTTGATTCTGATATCCAAACTCCTGATGTGGAAACGGAAAAATCTGAACAGATAATCACCATAACTGCTGTGGAAGCTATTCCTGAAGGAGACACAAAAGCAATTCATGGTACCGAAGCTGATGAGACATCATTTTCTTGGCAAGCGGGAATCGATAAGATCGGTGTTATCAAGGGAATGACTGAGTATGGTGAAGATCAAGCCTACTGGGGTATGGATCATCATAGGTTTACAAACACTAAAGATGGTTCGATTGCAACCTTCGTATATGATATCGATGAAGAAGGAGAAGGCTTGGTGTGGGGTGATCCGCTTACTCTGGAAGTCGGCGAGAAGATCGTGGCATACTACCCATATGCAACAGCCGCATCAAGCTGGTACGACAGCTCTCAGCCATATCTGATGAGTTCTCATGGTGCTTTAGTTCAGCGTGGTGATAATAATACGGAGCACCTTTTCAGAGGTGACTATATGTTCTCCAAGGTCATTACTCTTGAACCGGAGCATTTTGATTCTGAAGGCAATGTCAATCTGACCATTGAGTTCGGACATATATTCTCAAAGATGAGATTTTCTGTAAAGAACAGTACTTCCGAGACTATTGATATCAGCAGTCTTATCTATCGTTCTACTAAGGAGGATGACGTGATGCAGGGAACGCTTATCCTTGATCCGGCAACAGGAGAACTTTCGTCAGAAGGATTAGGAGATTGGGGAATGGTCCCTCCAATGAACTCTGCAGTTCTCGAGGTGGAAGGAGTAAGTATTGCACCTGGTGAGACTGCAACACTTTGGATGTGGATGCTTCCGCTTGATTTTACGGCCGGCAATCCTGATGGTCGTATGGCAGATATCATGGTCAATACCAATAAAGGTGTGTTCCGAGTTGAGAACAAGACTTTTGCGAGCAGGTTCGAGCCGGGACAGGTGTATCGTCAGGGACTGGAACTGACTTCAGAAAAGCTTTTGGAAGATTTTGCATACATCAGTGACCATAATTTTGCCAGGATACTCTACGAGGGTGATGTTTCTAATCAGTATGATGAAGAGACTGGTGACTGGATCGGTCAAAGCCATGTGACTCTTTATGATATGAATTTCAATCCTTTCAAATTGACTTGCGAGGAAGATTTATCGATTGAGGAGTTTCCACTCAGAGGTGGTTCCTTTATCAAACTTAGTGAGGCTGCGCAAATTGAAAGCCTCTATGTGTCAGCAGGTCAGTATAATGCATTATCATTCGACGGACTTCAATATTTTACGAATCTGAAGTCACTTACCATTGACTTGGGATCTGATATGAATCCGACTCTGACCATGCGTGCATTGAAACTCCAGTCACTTACAAAACTTGAGAGGCTCATCATATCAAACCCGATGCAGATACCGATTCTTGATGTGAGCAATAATATCAACCTGAAGACATTGGATATCTGGACACCAAAGCTTGAGAAGCTGATTGGTCTGGAAAAGCTTACAAAGCTCGAGGTATTCAATATAGCAGCCCATAAGTTAGATAAAGATATTGTTCTGGATTTGACAAATAGTTCGCTGCTCAAGGAACTTTATGTCCCTGAGAATGTCAAGGTTAATATATCTGGTCTTAGTCTTGATCTGCTCTCAGTCGGCGATGCCAGAAATGTCATCAGTGATGGTATGTCATGTAAAGTGTTGTATAATGGTATGGGCCATCCATTCCCTTCCGGTGCTCCGGACGGAGTCGAATCCCTTGAGTTGAATTTATATCAGGGAGATGGCCAACCTTCAATGTTCTCCCAGTTTGCTGATATGACAGATATCAAAGAGATGAAGTTGTGGTTCGGTTGTGCCGGTAATGATTATCAATTCACTCCTGCTCAGTCCAGTCTTAAGACTCTTGATATATATCAGGTCAATGAACCTGTATCTGAAATCCCATGCCCTTCAGGATGGGGCAACCTTACAGGAGTGGATGCACTCTTTATAAATAAGGATGTATACTACTTTGAGGATTTGTGGAATTTTACGGAAGCGTCACCATTGGATTTGTCTGGTATGACTTCATTGAATTCTGCAGAGATCCGAGTCAATCAACTGGAAAGCTTTGCGGTTCCGGCATCGTTGAAGTCTCTTGAATTAAGTACGAAGTCTGCGGTGTCGTTCGTTCCTGCAGGCGTTGAAGAACTGAATCTTGATGCTCAGGGAAAGCAGATTACCTTAGGTGATAGCCAAAGTCTGAAGACCGTTACTCTTTATGCTGGAGCAGAAGATGCCTCGGCAAATGCCGTGACTCTCGGTGCCTGTCCAAATCTGGAGGAACTTATCATGAATGTCAGCGGTGGAAAACTTTCGTTAGGAGGGGCGTCCTATCCTATGCTTAAAACTTTCCGTATTGCAAAAGGAAAGCACATCAGTTCTATTCCTTCTGCTACGGTACTCCCTGCACTTGAAGTGTTGTCAATAAGTGGGTCCGGATATGGTTCTCGAGATAATGGAATAGGTACCCTTGATGCTTCTCAGTACACCAATCTGAAGCAGTTGTACATAGGTGGCCTGGATGATGGATATTCATATAGAAACTACAACAACAGATATTATAACGGATATAATTATTCTATCCGTTCAAAGGGATCCTTCGTGATCAGCGAGGCCCAGTTCAACGCCGCTAAAGCATATACAAAGGCAAATTCCGGCAGAGAGATCTTCAGCGGCATTACGGGGTTTGACAATGCTGCTTGGGATGAGTCTTCAGAAAGTTGGGTCGATGTTTTCCAATATAATGTGAACAGCATTTATAAGGTAGTCGATACTGATGGAAATGAAGTTCCGATTGCCGACAGTGACTACACAGATGGAGAAATTGCTACTGTAGTAACCAGCCAGACTAATTGATGTGCAGTTGGATGATTCACAAAGAATCGTCAAATTTAAAAAGTCTTTGCTCGTGAGTAACAAGCCCGGTATGTAGACATGCATACCGGGCTTGTTTGACTCGAATTGGGTATGAAATTATGATAAATGTATGTGAGGCGACTGGACGAGGACGCGTTCCAGCCAACTTTGTAGGGGAGAGGCCATATGATATCAAGCTCATACTTGAAGCGGAGTTTGATAAGTACTACGATATGGTGGTGTCTTTGAGTCGATCAAAGAGATTGACCATTCCTGCAATCAAGGCGATGATAACGGGAGTGGGGGATGAGATCAGTTTCTTGAAGGTCTGGGATGCAGAGTGCAAGAAGAAGTCTATAGGCACTGAGGCTAATTATCGTGCAGCCAAGAACTCGTTTGTGAAATATCTTGGTGAGATAAAAGGTTTCAGAATCACAGCTGCTGATATCCGGAAGTGGTGTGACTCCTTGGTTGCAGATGGTATATCCAAATCGACGATAGGAATGTATCTGCGCTCTTTCCGTGTTGCTTGGTATGCTTGTGAAAAACTTGGATATGTTCTTCATGCAGACTATCCTTTCGGTAAGGATGACGAGCTGGTTTCAATACCAAAGGGTAATACCCGAAAGTCGTTCTACCTTACAGTGGAGCAGATGACAGAACTGTATAAATGCTTCCTTGAAAAGCGTTATCCGGAGGAGTGGGATGTGGATTGGAGAGAGAATACTCATTATTCTCTGGGCTTATTCCTTGTCCAGTATCTTGGCAATGGATTCAACTTGGCCTATGCCGCTCACTTGACATATAACGACCATTATTTCCAGAGCGGAAAGAAATCCTTCCACTTCGTTCGTCAGAAGACAGAGGACAGGAGTGACATGGAGGTCGTGATTCCTATCATTCCTCCTTTACAGACTATCCTTGATCAGATTGCTGCACCGCCGATAAAAGGCTCGCTGGTATTCCCAGGCATATATGGTGATGCTCAGACTCCTATCGATAGGAGGAAGCGCGTCGCTATGGAAAACCAGAACATCAAGAAACGTGTCCGCCGTCTTGTAAAGAGTATGGGCTGGGAGGTCCAGCCAAGCTGTACCTGGTGCCGACATTCCTTTGCAACTAACCTTACACACGCCGGAGTGCCACACAACTACATCTCAGAGAGTATGGGCCACGCAGTGGACAACAACATAACCAACCGCTACATTGATGCTTTTCCTCTTGCCCAGCAGATGGAGTTCAACTCGAGGCTCCTGAAGTTGAATGATTATGCAGACATCATGGAAGAACTCAAAGGGCTTACTCCGGAGCAGTTGAAGGCGTTGATAGCTATGGTGAAGAATGTCTAAAACGCTCGCATCTCGGCGGAAAGTGTAAAAATTTGATAGATTCCGCTGAGTTGCGAACATTTTTTGTTATTTTTGTGCAAAACGAAGCAGTTATGATGATAGGTAGAATAGCGGAAAAAGAGAAACTGATTAAA
>SUYO01000045.1 GCA_015060385.1 Bacteroidales bacterium | reverse complement strand
TCTGCTTCTTCTGGATCCATCTGATGATCCTCTTTCCTGCGAAGATCGAGATCAGGAGAGCTGTTGTGAAGGATATGATTGCCCTGAAGGACAGGTAGCTGAAAAGGCCCTGTCCTGGAAGATCTATTCCGAGATCCTTAAGGTATTCTACAAGATGGTATATCATGGTTCTATTGTTTCAAAAATTTCAGCGACGATTTCCTTTTCGTCAAAATGTTTCTTCTCTGTTCCGATTATCTGGTAGGTCTCATGACCTTTTCCTGCAAGGAGGATCGTTGCGCCCTGACTTGCGATCATTATGGCTGTCCTGATGGCTTCCTCCCGGTCTTCGATGAAGAGTGAACGTGCTCTTCCGCTCAGGTCCATTCCCGCCTTGATGTCGGCCATTATGTCCGTGGTCTTCTCCGTGCGGCTGTTGTCCGATGTCACGATGATCCTGTCGGACAGCTTCTGTGCGATCGCGGCCATTTCCGGACGCTTCGTTTTGTCCCTGTCACCTCCGCAGCCGAAAAGGCAGATGAGTTCCCTGTCCGGAGATATCTCCCTGAGAGTCTTCAGCACGTTCTCGAGGGCGTCAGGTGTGTGGGCGTAGTCGATTATCACCGATATGTCGCGCGGACCTCTCATGTTCTCGAGTCTTCCCGGTGCCGGCCTGAGGCTGCTCAATGCAACAAGTGCTTCCTGCTGGTCAGCGCCCAGTACGATGGCTGTCGTATAGATCGCCAGCAGGTTGTATGCGTTGTGCATGCCGATGAGGCAGCTCCAGCTTTCCTTGTCGTCGATCCTGAGCAGCATGCCTTCGAAGCTCTGCTCCACGATTCGGCATGTGTGGTCGGCGATCTTCCTGCATGAATATGTCACCACCTGGGCCTTTGTGTTCTGCATCATGACCATTCCGTTGCGGTCGTCGATGTTTGTGATCGCATAGGCATCCGCAGGCAATGTGTCGAAGAACAGTTTCTTGCATCTGAGGTACTCGGCGAAGGTCTTGTGGTAGTCAAGATGGTCGTGGGTAAGGTTGGAGAAGATCCCGACCTTGAATTTCAGTCCTGCGACCCTTTCCTGCTCCACGCCTATAGAACTGACCTCCATGAAGCAGTATTCGCAGCCTGCATCCACCATTTCGCTCAGGAGTGAATTGATGGTGATAGGGTCTGAAGTCGTGTTGACTGCCTCTGTGCCTCTGTTGCCTACATAGTTGGCGATGGTAGAGAGAAGCCCGCAGCTGTATCCCAGAGCGGTGAACATCCTGTGGAGGAGGGTCACTGTGGTGGTCTTTCCGTTTGTGCCGGTGATGCCGACGAGGGTGAGCTTTTCTGACGGATTGTCGTAGAAGTTCGCCGCGATGATGGCGAGGGCATGTCTCGATGATTCCACCTGAACCAGGGTGATGCCCTCAAGGCCTTCCAGCTGCTCATGCGCCTTCTCGATGTCTTCGCATACGACCGCGCATGCCCCCTGGCTTGCGGCAGTCCTGATGAACATATGTCCGTCAATGGCGAATCCCTTGACGGCGATGAACATCGACCCGGCGGCAGCCTTTCTGGAGTCATTGCATATAGAGGCTATCTCCACCTGAGGATTACCCTCGATGGAGATTGTTCCGCATCCTGATATGACCTTTTCAAGTATCATCTGAGTGTTATGCTTATTGTCTGTCCTTTACTTAATTTCGATCCCGGTGCAGGGCTCTGGCTTATCACGTGTCCTGTTCCGCTGTGGCTGCATCTGTAGCCGTTGTTCTCAATGGCGTAGAGCGCATCTCTAAGTCCGAGTCCCTTGACATCCGGAACCGGTGCGTCCGCTGCCTTGGATATGCTGATGGCCTCTTCCTTCATCTGCGGGATGCTGCCTTTTGCCTTGATCTCGTTGCCCCATCCGCTGTCATATGCCCATATTCCGTCAACAATCTCCTTGAATGTCATGGCAGGGATCTTTCCTCCGTAGACATCATGGCTCATCAGACCGGTATGTACAACCACGATAGCCGTGTATCTAGGCTGGTCGGCAGGGAAGAAACCTACGAAAGTCGCCTGGTGCTTCTTCCTTCCGTTTATGTCTGCATAAGGATCCTTGCTTCCGGCTCGTTCCTCCTTGGTGAGGTGTATCCTTGATGTTCCTGTCTTTCCGGCTACGGTACATCTTGCATTCTTGAGCCTGCTTGCGGTACCTTCGAGTGTTACCATGGTCAAGGCTCTTGTAAGTGTGTCAGCTGTCGCTTTTGAACAGATGGATCCGTTGAGGATAACCGGCTTGAACTCTTTGACCGTTCTGCCCTGATCCTCGATGCTCTCCACGACATACGGCTTCATCATCTTTCCGTTGTTGGCGATCGCATTGTAGAATGCCGCAACCTGAAGCGGGGTCACTCTGGCTGAATATCCGATTGCCACTGAGACGAGGTCGTATATTGTCCATCCGGCACTCTTCGGATCCGGAATAGTCGGTCTCGAACTGCCTTTCTCTTTGAGCTCGAAGTCGTAGGCTTCGCCGAAATTATATTCATGGAGCCTGTTGATGAACTCTTCGGGATTATCTCCGTAGTGGTCCTTCACAAGCCTTCTGAATACGTAGTTCGATGATATCTTGAATCCGTCGAGGACTGATATGCTGCTGACTCCTTTGTTTCTTTCGAAGCTCGTGATGTAGCCGTCAGGCTTGATCTTCGGCATGTCATCCATACGTCCGTGGTTGGTCGCGATCTTGTCCTCAAGCTCGATGTAACCGTCTTCGAGGAGGGTCGTCAGAGTAACTGCCTTGAACACCGAACCTGGCTCTGCAGGCGTGCCTGTGGCCATGTTGAACACCTCTCTGAAATTTCCGTTGCGGTCTTTCTGGAGATTCACCATAGCTCTTACGGCTCCAGTCTCCACATCCAGCACCACTACGCATCCTCCGACGATATCTTCCTC
>SUYO01000023.1 GCA_015060385.1 Bacteroidales bacterium | reverse complement strand
CAATCCGGGCGTAAAGATATCCGAAGTCGCTTCTGCTGTCGGAATACCTGTCATCTACAACTTCTCCCGCTGGTTCAAGTCCATCACCGGAATGACAGCAGTCACCTGGCGTAATATGTGCCGTGCTGAAATTGCAGAAAAATCTGAAAAAAATCGTGAAATTGTGGAAGATTCGGATATGATGCATTAAAATTTTGGGACCAATTTGGAGCCAAAACGAAAAAATCGCCCTCCCAGATACCTGAGAGGGCGATTAAAGTGATTCGGTTGGGATTCGAACCCAAGACCCACAGCTTAGAAGGCTGTTGCTCTATCCAACTGAGCTACCGAACCGGTCCGTTGTCTTCCGGCTTGCGGACCCGGCCTCTTGAGAGGCTTTCGGTCATGCTGATTCCGAAAGTGGCTGCAAATATAGTTTTTTTCTTTGAATTCTCAAAATTTTCGTTCCGTCCCAGAGATATTCTCCACTGCTTGGCATGAGTCAACTGAAAGTCGATGGGGATTACCTGCCGAAAAAGACTAAGGCCACATCAGTGATGTGACCTTAGTTTCAATTATTCAGGTTCTGATTAGAACTTATAACGGATGCCGAGACCTACGCTTGATGGAGTCCAGAGACCGTTGCCACCGAAGCCGAGACCTACATGCTGTCTGAAATCAAGAGAGAGCTGGAGAGGAATCGCAAAATTATACTCGATACCTACCATACCTGCTGCTGAAAGTGTGAAGTAGTTTGCGTCACCGAGACCGAGACCTACTCCTGCACCAGGACCTGCGTAGAATCCGAAACCGCCGCCAAACTCTGCAATCATGAAGTTATAGATACCTGTAGCACCTACGTTGAATGTACCGTCGAAACCAAGGCCAAGTCCTCCGTCAACCTCAAGGAAATTGTTTCCAAGAGAATGCTGGTAGCTGATCTCTCCACCGTTTCCAACTCTTACACCGATAGCTCTTGGCTGAGCTGAAGCAGCAACTGCAAAACCGAGTGCCAGTGCTGCAATCATAATGATCTTTTTCATAAATTTTCTAAGATTTGGTTAAAGTATTTATCCGTTTATATCTGCGCAAAGATACAATTTTTTTATTTTTCAAACACGACTGTGTATGTCTTTACCACACCATTGTAGTCGAAAGTGACTACTGCCTTTCCGTCAGCAGGCTTGCCGACATTTACCTTCACAGCCTTGTTGTCAGCGCTTGCCTTTACAGTAGCGCCCTCAGCAGGCATGTCGCATGCAACCTCGTACTGGTCGTATGTAACGAGACCGTTCTCGTTTGTAGATCTTACAGGAACTGCAGGCATGTCGAGAGCCTTGCCGTTTACTGAGATGCTTACAACAGGAGCTGCAGGGAATTTCATCTTCTTGCCTCCCTTTGTGAAGCCGAGACCCATGAGTGTACAGAGGTCGCCCTCACCTTCAGCAACGAGGTAGATGGCATGCTTTCCTGCAAGACCTTCCACTGCGTCTGCAACGTCGATTGCAAAGCCTGTAACCTCCTCTTCAGAACCTGCAGGAACAACGATCTCACCGATCTTCTTTCCGTTCCATGTAGAGTTGTCCCATGGACCGTCGATCCATACGTTGATCTTGAATGAAGCGTCTGTATTAGGAGTGAGGAATACGTTGAGCATTGTCTTGTTGCCCTTTACAGCGCCCTCGAACGGCTTGAGACCGTCCTTTGCCTCTGCAAGACCCTCGAAACCGAAGTACTTGAAACCTACGATGTCGCCGTCTGAAACCTCAACTGGCATGCTGTTGTCCCAGATGTCCCATGAATCCTGCTGGCTTCTGATGTCTGAAAGGTAGCATGCATATCCTGCAGAGTAGTACTTGTAAGGGTCGAGACCGTAGATCTGGAAACCTTCTGATGTAACCTCTGCGCCTGTGTAGTGGTCGCCGTTCGATGCTTTTGCATCCCATACGCCGTCAGCCGCATAAGGGTCATATCCGCGGATCACGACCTTACCGCCTTCAGCTACAGGCTTCTCGTCCCACTGGATTGTAACAGGAGCTACCATAGGCTGGCGTGCGAAACCGAATCCGCGTGGAGGACGGTGATAGAATGCATACCACTTGCCGTTTATCTGCTCGATCGATCCGTGTGTGTTATGTGCTGCATTTGTCTCGGTGAGAGCTGTTCCATCCTGGTTGAGGACGATACCGCGTGAGTCGACAAGCACTCCGCCGCTTCTCCAAGGACCGAGAGGAGAGTCTCCGTATGCATAACGGAGAGTAGAGTTCGAGCTGCCTACTCCGTAGTCAGGTCCTGAGTAACCTGAGAAGATCATCACATACTTGTTGCCGACCTTGCGGATTGAAGATGCCTCGAAGAAGTTGAAGTCCTCAGGCTTCTGATCCTTGTAGAGTGCAGGGTATGAAGTGACTCCCGGAACCTTTCTTACGACTCCGTAACGGAAGCTTGCAGGGATGAAGTAAGGGATGTATGAACCGCCCTCTCTTGCAGAGTACATTGTGTTCTGGTCAAGCTCTACAGCTGAAGACCTCTGGAATCCCCAGTATCCGTATGCGCGGAAACCGACATTGTAGTCAGGATCTGCAGGGTCTGTGATCTGCTCAACGAAGATTGACGGGTCAAAGCCGAGGATACTTCCCTCTACAGCCCTTCTTCCGTCTTCTGTAGCGTTGATCACTGTGAAAGGTCCGTCAGGACGGTCACTCTTTGCAACGAGAGCCTCACGACCCCAGCCGCGGCTGTGTGGATAGAGGTAATACTCTCTCTTGCCGTCTCTCCAGTTCACCTCCACAAGGTCAGGTGCGTACATCACGTCCCACTGGTTGTCGATATTGTATGTGAAGATAGGACCTTCGTCAACCCATGCTGTGAGGTCTTCCACAGGTGCCGACCACATTCTGATGTCCGGACCGCAGTAGCTTCCGAATCTGAGGTCATGGGAACCGATGATGTATGCGCGGTACTTGCCCGGATTGTCCGGATCCTCGAATACACGTGGCTCTCCGTCAGGGAGATGCTCCCAAAGAGGGAGGTAAGGGTTACCGGTACCGATCACCGGCTCTACAGTCTGCGAGCATCCTGCGATAAGCAGACCTGCAGCTGCAGCAAAAGCAAAAAGAATCTTTTTCATGTTTTGTTGGTTATTTAGTTGTTTATCTTCTCATAGTCGAAATAGTCCACATCCACATATCCGCCTGCTTCCTCAGTGGCATAGTTGAAGATTGCGAACTTGGTTCCCATGAAGAATCTCTGCCAGTCGAAACGCATTCTGTAGTCGTTTCCGATCCTGTTCCATTCCTTGCCGTCGAGACTGTACCACAGCTTCGCCATGTCCCTTGTCTCGCCCGGACGGAAGTCTGCATCGATCCTGAGCCAGATCTTATCCTTCTTGAGAGCCACCTCTGCAACGGTTTCCTTCGTAACGTCGAGGACGGCCTTGTTGCGAGGATGAAGCTTCACCGACTCTTCTGTAAGTACTAGAGTCTTCTTTCCGTCCTTCATGTATACTCCGAGGATTGCTGCGTCGCTGTTGAACGCGCTGAATCCGGCAACATCGCCCTCCTTCATTCCGCGGAGGTCTATGCATACGGTCGCCGTGCTCTGAGGACCTTCCATGCGCTGGGTGATGGTGTTTCGTGCGGTATAGAGGTTTTCCACTACCTTATTTGTCTTGAGACGGAGGTAGCCAGGACGCTCTGTGAGTGACCATGCCTCATCCATCGGATTGTGGTTCCACTGCCAGCAGAGGTCGAGCTTGTCTGACTTGAAGTCGTCACTCTTTGTTATACCCTTCACAGGCTGGCCCTGTACCGGTTTCTGCATCCTTTCAGGAACCTTTCCGTTCTCGTCGCCGAGCATAGGCCATCCGTCTGTCCATGTACATGGCATCAGCATAGGAGCGCGTCCGAGACCGTCCCTGTCCTGGAAGATGATTCCGTACCAGTCTCCCTCAGGAGTATCGAAGATGGTTCCCTGGGCAACGCCTGCTCCGAGTCCTCCGAACGGAGTCTCGAGGATCACCTTCTTCTCATATGGACCTTCGATCCTGTCTGCGCGGTAGCATACCTCGCGACGGATGCCGCCACGCGGCCACGAGATCATAAGGAGATAGTACTTTCCGTCCTTCTTGATCATGCGGCTTCCTTCGAGGAGGCTGTTCTCTTCTTTGTCGCGCTCGAAGAGCTGCATGTCGAGACCGCCCTCCATCACTCCGGTAAGGTCAGGCTTGAGCTCTCGGATCATGCCTGTGCCGTATACCATGTAGGCCTTTCCGTTATCGTCGAAGAAGAATGACGCATCATGGAAATGAGGGAGTGTCGAGTAAAGTTCCCACTTTTCGGTCTTAGGGTCGGTGGTGCTGTATACCCAGCCCTTAGGAGGCTGGTCGTTAGGAGTGAAGTATGCGAAGAATCTGCCGTCCTTGTAGCGGAGCGATGTCGCCCACTGGCCTCGGCCGTATACTGTTCCGTCCTCCATGCTGTAGTACGGAGTCTCTTCGAGACGGTCGAATATGTAGCTGACGATCTCCCAGTTCACAAGGTCCTTGGAGTGCATGATAGGAGCACCGGGCATGAGGTGCATGGTGGTGCTTACGAGATAATAGTCGTCACCGACACGGATCAGGTCAGGATCGGGGCAGTCGCTCCAAAGAACGGGGTTTGTAAATGTTCCGTCGCCGTTGTCACTGGACTGCTGGGGTGCGAATGAAACTGCGTTGCCGCAGGATACCGCCATGGCGAGCACTGGAATGAGTGCTGATAAGAGGAAACGATTCATTGGTTTCAGGTTTTGCAAATAGTATATTTACAAAGATAAGAAATACTTTCTTATTAAGGGCATTTAATATCCATAATGTATCATATACAACAAAAAAGGCTACATCGTTGCGATGTAGCCTTGGTGTTTGGCGTTACCTTAATTAATTACCATCCGCCACCCATCATTCCCATGTCCATTTCCTGGACCTTTACACCTGCAGGAAGAACGAACATTGATGCAGGGATCTCCACGTTCTCCTGGATCTTTGTTGCAGTCTGTACCATGTCACCGAAATCAGAGCTGCTTGCGCTCTTGAGGGTGATGCCCTTGTAGACCCATACGGTCTGCTTCTGAGGCTGACCCATCATGAAGACTGTAACTTCGTACTTTGTACAATCCTTACCTGCTACGGTCTCCTTGCCGAGTTCCTTCACCTTGTATTTCTTGATGGTCTTCTCGTCGAGGTTGCTGAAGTTGACTGTCTCCTGCTGGCCCATCATAGGCATCTTCGTTGCAGTCTTCTCGTCGTCGTTCACCATGACTGTAGCTCCGTCCACTACGATGTTTCTTGACTTCTGGCCGCCGAAATTCATTACTGTAGCCTTCTTTGCGCCATAGTCGTCAAAGTAGATCTCCTGGACGATGCTCTGACCCATCATGTCCATTTCCATTGTAACGATGCCCGACTTTACAGAGTAAAGCTTTTCCTGAGCCTGTGCTCCCATGCAGAATGCTGCAAGGATAGCGATGATTGCAAATCTTTTCATGTTATTGTGATTTAGTGGTTTTTTCAAAACACCACTTAGATGCATCAGGCTGCCGAAGGTTTAAACGGACAGATGTCTATCTTATGAACTCCACGGATTTTTCGATGAGCGGATGCATGTAACGGTCCTCATCGATGAAAGGAACGACCTTGCGGTAGCCGGCAAAGATCTTTTCTATGCTCCATGACGAGCGGAGAGGACGACGGAATTCCAGGGCCTGTGCCGCGTTGAAAAGCTCGATCGCCAGCACTCTCTCCGTGTTCTCAACTACGCGTACAAGCTTTGTGGCCGCGTTAGCTCCCATGCTGACATGGTCTTCCTGACCCTGGGATGAAGGGATGGAATCGGCGGAAGCGGGCATACAGAGACCCTTGCTCTGGCTCACGATCGAGGCGGCAGTATATTGAGGAATCATGAAACCGCTGTTCAGACCCGGCTTCGCCACGAGGAAGTTCGGAAGGCCCCTCTGGCCGGAAATGAGCTTGTAGATGCGACGCTCCGATATGTTCGCCAGCTCGGAAAGTGCGAGGGTGAGCATGTCCATCGGAATGGCTATAGGCTGTCCGTGGAAGTTGCCGGCCGATATGATGAGGTCTTCGTCAGGGAAGACTGTCGGGTTGTCGGTGGCGCTGTTGATCTCGATCTCGATGACCGACTTCACATAGCGGATGGTGTCCTTTGATGCTCCATGGACCTGAGGCATGCAGCGGAACGAATACGGATCCTGTACATGGACCTTCTTCCTCTTGATGATCTCGCTGCCTTCGAGGAGTTCGCGGATACGTGCGGCCGTCTCGATCTGACCTTTGTGGGCACGGACCTCATGGACCTGAGGATAGAAAGGCTCGATGCGTCCGTCGTATGCCTCGAGAGACATCGCACCGATCTTGTCGGCCCAGTCGGAAAGCCTTTCCGCCTGGATCAGGGACCATACCGCATGCGCGCTCATGAACTGTGTTCCGTTAAGAAGGGCGAGACCTTCCTTCGACTGAAGGCGGATCGGTTCCCATCCCATCTCCTTCCATACTTCAGCGGCTTCCTGTACCTTTCCTTCATAAAGAACCTCTCCCAGGCCGATCAGAGGCAGGCAGAGGTGGGCGAGGGGAGCGAGGTCGCCGGAGGCACCGAGCGAACCCTGCTGGTAGACTACCGGGAGGATGTCGTTGTTGAACATGTCGACAAGACGCTGGATGGTCACCAGCTGTACACCGGAATATCCGTATGAAAGGGACTGAACCTTGAGGAGGAGCATGAGTTTCACTATCTCAGGACGCACTGTCTCACCGGTTCCGCATGCGTGCGACATCACGAGGTTATGCTGGAGCTGGGACAGCTCGTCAGCGGGAATCGAGATGTTGCAGAGAGAACCGAATCCTGTAGTGACCCCATATACGGGTCTTCCGATGTCTCCCATCTTGCTGTCAAGAAACCTGCGGCATTTCACCACCGCTTCTTCCGACTCCTTGCTGAGCTGGAGCTTTGATCCTTTCGCCAGCAGCTGAGCTGCCTTTTCGATAGTAAGTCTTGCGTTTGATATTATGTGGTCCATCTTTTAGTTTTTAAATCATACAAAGATAATCTTTTTAATTATATTTGCCCCGATTATGAGAAAGCTTATTGTTATAATATCATTGGGCCTCTTGAACATTGCACTCTATGCACAGGAATGGAAGGCAGATTGGGAGACCTCTTTCCGAATGTCGGCGACTTCAGGCGGATACATGCCTTTCTGGGCAAGGACAGGTGAGGACGGTACCCTGCCTGTCAGGTCCTCCGGACTTTTTAAGGCCGGCGCTGATGTGGAATATACGGATGCAAAGGGCTTCTTCTTTGAATCAGGAGTTAATCTGGCGGGTGCCCTCACTCAGGTCAGTCCGCTGAATCCAAAGCCTGTATACGGATTCGTCGACAGACTTTATGTCAGCGGAGGATGGAAGATGCTGAGGGTCGATGTGGGTCTCAAGCCCCGCCGTGGAGAACTGGGAGACCTTTCAATAACCGGAGGTGACTTCATGCAGTCCGGCAACGCCCGCGCAATACCCGGAATCAATCTGTCATCGGACTGGATATATTTCGAAAAAGGCCATTGGGTGGGAATCAGAGGTAATCTTGCCCACTACCAGACCATAGACGACCGTTATGTGCAGGATGCTATGATCCATAACAAGTCTGCAGCTATAAAGTTCTCTCTCGGAAAGAAGGTTGACCTTATGGGAGGTCTGCACCATTATGCTCAGTGGGGAGGAACCATCCGCGGTTCCGAAACCCCGCAGGTCCATTCCTTTTCAGACTTCATCAAGATATTCTTTGCAAAGCAGGGAGGAGAGGATGCATCGATGTCCGATCAGATGAATGCCCTTGGCAATCATCTCGGAAGCGAGTGGATGCGTCTCGTATGGAGGGCTGATGCCTTCACTCTCAATTTCCAGTACGATAAGCCTTTCGAGGACAACTCGGGCAAGAATTTCCAGAACTTTCCTGACGGAGTCTGGACCCTCCAACTCTCCGGCAAGGACAGGAAGGCTTTCCTTACGGACATAACCTACGAATTCATAAACACCACATGGCAGTCGGGCACTGCCCATGACCGTCCTGCAACGCCTGAGGAGATGGAGAAGCAGGATCCGAGCGATCCTTACTATGGCAAGATTGTGATCGGAGGCTGTGACAATTACTTTTCAAACAGCCCTTATAATTCAGGCTGGACAAACCATGGCAGGATCATAGGCCTTCCTCTGATCCTTGCAGCAGCGCCGAATGAAGATGGGTACGTACGCGGTATAGTGAACAACCGTGTGCGAGGTCACCATATCGGTCTCAGGGGAATGGTAGCCCAGAAGGTACCATATCGTTTCAGAGGTACGTTCACCCGTAATTTCGGAAGGTACAATCAGAGCTCCGAATCCTTCTTAGCCTCGACTCCATGGCAGCTTTCCCTCGGACTGGATGCAGAAATACCGACAGCCCTTTCGGGACTGCCGGTGTCATTCAATCTTGGACTGTACGGCGATATCGGAAAACTATATCAGAATTCTGTAGGAGTCACAGTCCGTATAACTTACGGAGGCAACACGAAACTGTAAAACAATTTGTCCGGAAATATGCTGATATTTCCGGACAAATTGTTTGAATTCGATGGTCTGTCCGGGATTGCCTATGAAATCCCGGATGACTTTTATATGAGATTTCGGATCATCTCTTCGTCCGCCAGGTTAGGCAGGGTGACCTTCAGTCCCGGAGTGCGCTCCATCTCGCGTCTGATCGCGTTCATCGCGCCTTCGTTGCGCGCCCAGCTGCGGCGTGCAATTCCGTTGTTGACGTCCCAGAGGAGCATTTCACTGATATGACGGTCAGAATCCTCGCTTCCGTCGATGACCATTCCGAATCCTCCGTTCATGACCTCGCCCCAGCCTACGCCGCCGCCGTTATGGATCGAAACCCATGTTGCGCCGCGGAATCCGTCGCCGATTACATTATGTACCGCCATGTCCGCGCAGAACTGCGATCCGTCGTATATGTTCGAGGTCTCGCGGAACGGTGAGTCTGTTCCCGAAACGTCGTGGTGGTCACGGCCGAGGACGATAGGTGCGCTGATTTCGCCGTTGCGGATGGCCTCGTTGAATGCGAGGGCTATCTTAGTGCGGCCTTCGCAGTCGGCATAGAGGATGCGGGCCTGCGAACCGACGACGAGGTTGTTGCGCCCCGCCTCTTCGATCCATCTGATGTTGTCTATCATCTGCCCCTGTATCTCTTCCGGTGCCTCTGCCATTATCTCGCGGAGTATCTTGGCGGCAATCGCATCTGACTTTGCAAGGTCTTCCGGCTTCTCGGACATGCAGACCCATCTGAACGGACCGAAGCCGTAGTCGAAGAAGAGAGGACCCATGATGTCCTGTACATATGAAGGGTAGCGGAAACGTCCGTCCTCCTTCATTACGTCCGCACCGGCGCGTGAGGCCTCGAGAAGGAAGGCGTTGCCGTAGTCGAAGAAGTACATTCCCTTGTCAGCGAGCTTGTTCACTGCCGCGGCATGTCTGCGGAGGGATTCCTGTACGCACTCCCTGAACCTTTCAGGCTCTTCTGCCATCATGCGGTTCGATTCCTCATATGAGTAACCTACAGGGTAGTAACCTCCTGCCCATGGGTTGTGGAGAGAGGTCTGGTCAGATCCGAGATCAACATGGATATCCTCTTCGGCAAGCCTCTCCCAGAGGTCCACTACATTGCCCTGATATGCTATCGACACGACTTCCCTGCCTTCTACAGCCTTGCGGATACGAGGTATGAGCTCGTCGAGGTCCTCATGAATCTCATCCACCCATCCCTGGTCATGTCTCTTGTGCGCTGCATGGGGGTTTACCTCCGCGCATACGCTTACGACTCCCGATATCACTCCGGCCTTAGGCTGGGCTCCCGACATTCCTCCGAGTCCGGCTGTAACGAAGAGCATGCCCTTCATGTTTTCTTCAGTTGCAGGGATTCCTCTGGCTTTCAGCTGCTTGCGTGCCGCATTCATGACTGTTATCGTCGTTCCGTGCACGATGCCCTGAGGACCGATGTACATATATGAACCTGCGGTCATCTGGCCGTACTGCGAAACTCCGAGGGCGTTGAACTTCTCCCAATGGTCCGGCTTCGAATAGTTAGGTATGACCATACCGTTGGTCACGATCACGCGCGGAGCATCCTTATGGCTAGGGAAGAGACCGAGCGGGTGACCCGAGTACATCACGAGGGTCTGCTCGTCGGTCATCGTAGCAAGGTACTGCATCACGAGGCGGTATTGCGCCCAGTTCTGGAACACGGCTCCGTTGCCTCCGTAGGTAATGAGTTCGTGAGGGTGCTGGGCCACACGGTAATCCAGGTTGTTCTGGATCATGGCCATGATGGCTGCGGCCTGCTTCGATCTTGCAGGGTATTCGTCGATAGGACGTGCGTACATCTCGTAGTCAGGACGGAAACGGTACATGTAGATGCGACCGTAGTCCTTAAGCTCCTGAGCGAACTCTGCAGCCAGTGTTTCGTGATGTTCGGCAGGGAAGTATCTGAGGGCATTTCTGATCGCGAGCACCTTCTCCTCAGCGCTGAGGATGTCCTTGCGTTTAGGTGCATGGTTCACCGTCGTGTCATAGGCCTTCGGTTCCGGCAGCACCGCCGGAATTCCTGCCAGTATGTCTTCGTGGAACTTATTCATATATCTTATCTGTTTAGTTTTCCTTGTTCTTCGCTCTCACTCCTCTCTTTCCGGATTCAAAAGCACAAAAACAGCCCTTTTTGTGCTTTTGACCCTTAATTTCACCTTCAAAAGAACAAAATAGCCCGATTTTGTTCTTTTGATTCCCTCTCTCTGAGAGAGCGAACGTTTGAGGCGATGTTTAGATCTTGCTGTTGACGATTTCCAGGACGGCAGCTTCCTCGGCGAGGGCTGCGGCGGCGATCTCTGCGGCTTCGCTGCAGAGTCGCTCCGCAGCCTCGCGGTCTGCAAGACCGGCAGCGTTGATACGCACGTTAAGCTGGGCTCCGAGTACGGCGCTGCGTGCAGCAAGTGCACCTACGCCTGCGTCTGAAACCGAAGCAGGGTTGCCTTCTGCAGCCATCGCCTTGACGATAGGGAAGACCTCAAAGGCAGTCTTCATGGTCTTGAGCGGAACTTCGGTGGCGTAGAGTGTGGCTGCCTCCAGCGCTGCAGCGCGTGCCGCCTTCTCTTCCTCGGATCCCTTAGGCATGCCGATGGCAGCCATGATCCTGTCGAATGCGGCAGTGTCCTCGTCAACGAGGGCGAGAAGTCTTCGCATAACATCCTGGCCCTTGTCAGCCCAGTCAGAGAATTCCTTCCAGCGTGCATCCCAGCCAGCCTTGTGGGACGAAAGATTTGCAACCATGGTTCCGAGCGCTGCTCCCAGGGCTCCCATGTAAGCGGAAATAGATCCGCCTCCCGGAGCAGGGGATTCCGAAGCTGTCTCGTAGGCAAAGCCCTTGCATGTCATGCGTACAAGTCTCTCTCGAGCTGCAACCTCTGCAGGGTCCTCCATCATGAATTCCACAACCTTCTCCTTAGGATCGAACGGCTTGAGGTCGTCCAGTCCCATCGACTTCACGGCAATCTTCATGATCTCCTCCTCAGAGATACCTGTCGAGCGCTGCTGCTTCTCGAGGAAGTAGCGACCTGCCTCAATCAGGGTGCGCTTAGGCACGAGACCGACGATCTCCGTACCTGTCACGCGCAGACCGCGTGCCTGTGCTGCGCGGCATACCTCGTCAAATGCCACATGGAGCGGAGTCGTGTTTATGTCAGTTATGTTCATCGAAACCTGGGCGATGCCGTATTCGTCGATGAACCATCCGATGGCCTTGCAGCCCTTCAATGTACCCGGAATCATTACGGTCTTGCCGTTCTCGTCCTTGACGATCTTTCCGGTTATAGGGTTGCCTTCCCTCTTCGGACGGCCCTTTTCGCGTACGTCGAAGGCGATTGCATTGGCGCGGCGTGTGGACGTAGTGTTGAGGTTGTAGTTCACTGCGATAAGGAAGTCGCGCGCTCCTACATTGGTAGCTCCGCAGACGGCGGCACGCTCAGTGTAGCATCCCGGACCGAAGTCTGGCATGCGGTCAGGATCTCCCATTTTTTCAGGAAGCGCCTCGTATTCTCCTGCGCGGCATACTGCCAGGTTCTTGCGCTCAGGCTTCTGAGCGGCAGCCTCATAGCAGTAGCATGGAATCTCAAGTTCAGTGTAAATCCTCTTGGCGAGCGCACGTGCAAGCTCAGCACATTCCTGGAGGGTGATGCCTGAGATAGGGATGAGAGGAAGCACGTCGGTAGCTCCCGAGCGAGGATGAGCTCCATGATGCTGACGCATGTCGATGAGCTCTCCTGCCTTCTTCACTCCCTGGAACGCAGCTTCAACCACTGCCTCGGGACTTCCTACGAAGGTAACCACCGTACGGTTCGTAGCTTCGCCCGGATCGACATCCAGAACCTTTACTCCACCAGATTTTTCTATAGACGCCACGATGGCATCGATTACTTCCATGTTGCGGCCCTCGCTGAAATTAGGCACGCACTCGATGATTCTTTCCATATAGGTTATGCAGTTTTGATTAATTTCTTAAACAACCTATAAAGTTAACTGGTTTTGAGTGAATAAACAAGACAGCCGACTGACTTTTCGTCAGCCGGCTGTCTTCTCTATCATGTCAGCGATGCTTAGAACATCTCCGGTTCGTTGTTCTGCTCAGGAGCTTCAGGAGCGTCACGACGGTCGCGGCGTGGGCCTCTTGGGCCTCTGTCTTCGCGACGTGGACCTCTGTCGCCTCTGCGGTCGTCACGGCGTGGGCCGCCCTGACGGTCGTCGCGACGTGGACCACGCTCTCCGCGTGGCTTGCGCTCCGGCTCTACATATCCCTCAGGCTTCTCGATGAGGGCCTTGCGTGAAAGTCTCATCTTTCCTGTCTTCTCGTCGATCTCGAGGAGCTTAACGTCCACCTCGTCACCGATGTTGAGGACATCCTCTACCTTCTCGGTCTTCTTCCAGTCGATCTCAGACACATGGAGGAGGCCTTCCTTGCCAGGAAGAATCTCGACGAATGCACCGAACTCGAGGATTGAAACAACCTTTCCGTGGTATACTGTGCCTGCTTCAGGAACTGCAGTGATTCCGTTGATCCAGTTCAGAGCCTTGTCCATAGACTCCTTGTCAAGACCGAAGATATCAACAACACCCTCCGATACGCCGTTGTTCTGCTCCTCGGTGATGGTGATTGTAGTGCCTGTCTCACGCTGGATGCGCTGGATGGTCTCGCCGCCCTTTCCGATGATGGCACCGATGAACTCACCTGCAACGCGGATCTGAACCATGCGTGGAACGAACTCCTTGTACTCTGCACGTGGCTCGCTGATGGTCTTCATCATCTCGCCCATGATGTGGAGACGACCCTGACGTGCCTGCTCGAGAGCTCTCTCGAGAACGTCATATGAAAGACCGTCCACCTTGATGTCCATCTGGGTAGCTGTGATACCGTCCTTTGTTCCGGTCACCTTGAAGTCCATGTCTCCGAGGTGGTCCTCGTCACCGAGGATGTCGGTAAGGATGGCATAACGCTCGTTAGGATTCTCCTTGTCTGTGATAAGACCCATTGCAACACCTGCAACAGGCTTCTTGATCTTCACACCTGCATCCATGAGTGCAAGGCAGCCTGCACATACGGTAGCCATTGATGATGAACCGTTTGACTCGAGGATGTCTGAAACCACGCGTACTGCGTAAGGATTCTCCGGAGCCATAGGGATCATAGGCTTGAGGGCCCTGTATGCAAGGTTTCCGTGTCCGATCTCACGGCGGCCTACGCCACGCTGAGGACGAGCCTCACCTGTCGAGAAAGGAGGGAAGTTATAGTGGAGTACGAACTGGTCTGTATCCTGGATGAGCACCTCGTCACGCTCCTTCATGTCGAGCTTGGTTCCGAGGGTCACCGTAGAAAGCGACTGGGTCTCACCGCGGGTGAAGATAGCCGAACCGTGTGCACATGGGAGGTAGTCAGTCTCGCACCAGATAGGACGAACCGTAGTGGTGTCGCGGCCGTCGAGACGCACGCCCTCGTCGAGGATCATGTTTCTCATCGCAGCCTTCTCCACTGCGTGGTAGTATCTCTCCACCATCATGTGCTTCTCTTCACGCTCCTCCTCAGGAAGCGTGTTGTAGAACTCCTCCTTGAGTGCCTCGAATGCGTCTGATCTCTCGTGTTTTGCAGAACCTGACTTTGCGATCGCATAGCATCTGTCGTAGCAGAACTCCTGGACAGCCTTGCGGAGGTCCTCGTCGTTCTCCTCGTGGCAGTAAGCTCTCTTCTCTGTCTTGCCTACAGCCTCCATGAGCTCCATCTGAACCTTGCAGTGCTTCTTGATCTCCTCGTGAGCGAACTTGATCGCCTCGAGCATGTCCTTCTCGCTTACCTCGTTCATCTCACCCTCAACCATCATGATGTTGTCATATGTGGCTGCAACGATGAGGTCGATGTCTGCATCAGCCATCTCGCTGAAGTTAGGGTTGATCTTGAGCTCTCCGCCGATACGTGCTACACGTACTTCTGAGATAGGGCCTTCGAAAGGAATGTCGCTGACTGCGAGTGCAGACGATGCTGCGAGTCCTGCGAGTGCGTCAGGCTGGATGTCCTTCTCAGCTGAGATGAGGTTCACGTTCACGAAAACTTCTGCGTGGAAATCCTCCGGGAAGAGAGGTCTGAGTGCACGGTCAACGAGACGTGCGATAAGGATCTCATAATCCGAAGCCTTTCCTTCGCGCTTCATGAATCCGCCAGGGAAGCGGCCTGCAGAAGCATATTTCTCTTTGTAATCTACCTGAAGAGGCATGAAGTCAACATCCTCTTTAGCGTCTTTTGCACAGGTTACAGTCGCAAGGAGCATTGTGCCACCCATCTTTACGACTACTGAACCGTCAGCCTGCTTTGCGAGCTTTCCGGTCTCGATTTCAATTACCCTACCGTCGGATAATTCGATTGTCTTTTTTACGATATTCATTACTTCTTCTTCAACCTGCCTCCCCCTATGGGAGTGGATTAATATTCTGTTTCATCTAAAAGACCATCATATCAGGTCCGATATATATATGTAGTCATTCTTCGGGCGCCGCAGGTTGTTGTCTGCGCCTTCAGACTTATTTGCGTGAAAAAAGGGGGATAACCCTTGTGCGGTTGCTCCCCCTTCGTCGGTTCCTACTATGATGTAGCTTATCGACGGAGGCCAAGCTCCTTGACGATAGCTCTGTATCTCTCGATGTCAACTGACTTGAGATAATCAAGTACACGACGACGCTTACCTACAAGCTTAAGAAGCGAACGACGAGTCACATAGTCGTGCTTGTTGCTCTTAAGATGCTCGGTAAGGTGAGCGATACGGTAGGAAAATAAAGCCACCTGGCTCTCTGGAGAACCTGTGTCGGTATTAGACTTTCCGTACTTCTCGAAAAGCTCCTGTTTTTTCTCTGGTGCCAAATATTCAGCCATCTTTGAAAAAAAATTAGAGGTTAATTATTAAAACTTTTGTCTGCCAAATCCTTTCAGAGGGTTTTAGCGGGCGCAAAGATAAGCATAATATCCAAGAAAACAACTGATTGAATAAAAAATCGTGGGAATATTTTTATCTTTGTCATCAATTGCTTCAACCTATGGATCATTCACAGTTCATACTTTCTGTCAATGTGGCAAGCATCGTCGTGCTGACACTCTTTACTGCCCTTTTGGTCACTTCTTCGAAGTTCAAGGGAATGAAAGGGTATGCGGCCCTTGTCACGTTTGTTCCGACAGTTCCTGTGTACCTGTATAATATGAGCAGGATGCTTGCCTGGCACGGCTTGTCGGAGTTCCTCTTGCCGTTTGCATTCTCTGTTAACACGACTCTAATGCCGCTTCTGTGGATCCTTACGAAGGCCAATTATGATCCGGATTTCCGCTGGAACTTCAGGAAGTCCCTTCATTTCATCCCTGCCATCGTGTTTTTCATGATCGGCATTCTTATGGGCAGCCAGCAGCGTATGGATACCATATTGTATGAAATGACAGGAGAGGACAACTGGGTCGGAGATCTGAACGTGTGTGTGATCCTGCTCCAGATGCTCATCTATTATCCTGTTATATTCATATACATGGCCAGAGCCCGCAAGAGGATAATGCAGACGTCGTCAGATGCCGAATGGCTGCAGAAGCAATGGGTGTACAGATTCCAGATACTCTTCTTCGTCTGTTTCATCATAGTTCAGGTATGCTATCAGATATGGCCGAGGACAGATGCATGGCTGATCCAGATCATAAATGTCATAAGCATGACCTATCTTGTATGGTGCTCTCTGACTCAGCAGATAATGCCTGTAAGACAGCCGGAGTCTTTTCCTGAAAGTCCGAAGACTGAGCCTGCAATGCAGGTGGAAGAGATGAAAGCCGTCTGCGAACTGGCTTCCGCTTATCTTGAGTCAAGTCGGATATATCTCCGTCCGGACATTTCTCTGGCTATCTTTGCAAAGGAGGCCGGCCTGTCTGCCAGAACCCTTTCGCGCGCCATAAACGGTTACCTTAAGGTGAATTTCTTCGACTTCATCAACAGGATGCGTGTGGAGGAAGCCAAGAAACTTCTTACGGAACTTGAGACAAAAG
>SUYO01000044.1 GCA_015060385.1 Bacteroidales bacterium | reverse complement strand
AAGAACAGACTTGAAAGATTGCTGATCAACCGTCCTGCCAGCAAGATCAGTGAAAAGAAGACCATGATGTTCCATATCATCCACTCTTATCTTAAGGTAATGATAAAGGAGCGTCACGATTTCTATCGCGATATGATATTGCTTGAATATGTTAAGATATTTCTTTATGAAGCATGTCACATCCTTGATGACACTTACAGCGAGTCCAATATAAGCCAGAAGGAAAGAAACATAACCGGTGATTTCTTCATCATGGTTGAGGAACGTTTCAAGGAAGACAGGAAAGTAGACAATTACGCTAGAGATCTTGGAATAACAGCCAAGCATCTTGCATATGTAATCAAGAAGACTACCGGCAAGCATCCTTCGGAATGGCTGGAGAGTTATGTGCTGCTGGAAGCCAAGAAACTGCTGAAAAGTACAGACGACAGCATCCAGAACATAGCTTTCGACCTCAACTTCGCCACGCCGTCACATTTCAGCAAATTCTTCAAGGACAGGACCGACATGACTCCAAAGGAATTCAGAGCACAGGGTATTGAAATTCATTCATAATGGGAAAGAGAAAATTCGACACATGCTTCTTTGAGCGATATGCCCAGATATGTCTTGAGACACTTCTAGGGCGCAGATACGAAGATCTTATCAACGAAGACAGGCCTGACCTGCAGATGCCCGATCATTCCCTGGGCATAGAGGTGACCCGTGCGATGGAGCCGAGAAAGGACGTCGCCAATGACCTGCTGAAGGAAATGGCAGGTTTTGATGTGCCGGAAGAAGACAGGGAAGACATGGATACCATCATCAAAAGCGGATATGGATACGGTCTTCAGGACGGCCGGTACATAGGACATATCGAGTATGACTACTGGGCATTGGCACAGCCTCTGCGACGCATCATCGAAAGCAAGGTGGGCAAGGTCGGTTCCGGCTTCTATGGTGATTTCAAGGAATACGGGCTCTATATCTTCTGCAAGGACGATCTGACCGAGGAAGAGGTAATCCTTACCATGGAATACACCAGCGAGCTTCAGCGCCATCTGGACATAAGATATTCCACGATGTATCTGTCACTTATAGACAGATTGTATGTCTGCGATCTTTCCGATGTGGACAGGATGAAGAAAAAGACAACCTGCACATCCCACGAGATTACCCGAGGAATGCGCAGGCTGTTCTTCATGCAGGCTTTTACTGAAGATTAGCGGTTCTTGCCGCAACCTTTCCTGCTACATATGCGAAGTCCTCTGTGCTGTCTGCGAAGAGGATGCCTCTTGACGAGTTGATGAGAAGTCCGCCATGGTCATTTGCGCCATGTGCGATGACCTCTTCTGCAGAACCACCCTGTGCTCCTACGCCTGGGACAAGGAAGAAGTTGTCAGGGCAGAAGCTCCTGAGCTCTTCAAGCTTGTCAGCCTTCGTAGCTCCCACCACGAACATCATATTGTCCGGAGTCGAGATCTCCATCATCTCTTCCATCACAGCCTGATAAAGCGGCTTTCCATCCTTCTGTGCATTCTGGAACTGATATGCGGAAGCGTTTGACGTCAAGGCGAGTACAATGGCCCACTTATCCTTATACTCAAGGAAAGGAGTGACGCTGTCAGCACCCATATATGGAGCGATTGTAACCGCATCAAAGTCCATTTCCTCGAAGAATGCCTTGGCATACATCTTCGCTGTGTTTCCGATGTCTCCCCTCTTCGCGTCGGCGATAAGGAAGATCTCCGGATACTTCATGCGGATATAATCAACTGTCGCATCAAGGGCACGAAGGCCGTCGATGCCATAACATTCGTAGAAGGCAAGATTCGGCTTGTATGCCACACAATGCTCGGCTGTAGCATCTACGATAGCCTTGTTGAATTCTATGATGGAACGTGCCTTGCCTTTGTAGAGCTCACCTTTGATTGCAAGTTCACCATGGTTGGCAAGAGCCTTGATATGATCAGGCATCTTGTTGAAATCCACATCAAGACCTACGCAGAGCATGCTCTTCTTTGCCTGTATCTGCTGGTATAATTGTTCTCTGTTCATACTAGTAATATCTATAGAATAATGCAATTGCTTCCATGCCGGCGAAAAGCTGCTTGAGGAGGTAGCTCTCGTTTGGAGAATGGATCGTATCACGTTCGAGACCGAATCCCATAAGGAGCGGGTCGATGCCGAGAATACGCTGAAGGTCTGCGAGGATCGGAATAGAACCGCCGCCGCGCGATGGTACAGGCTCGATGCCATAGACTTCTGTCATCGCCTTCTCCGCCGCCTTGTATGCAGGAGATGAGATAGGGATCAGGAAGCCGTCACCGCCATGATGAGGGATGACCTCGACCTTGACATAATCCGGAGCGATTGAAAGGAAATGCTCGGTGAAGAGTCTTGTGATGGTTGCACTGTCCTGGTTCGGAACGAGTCTCATGGAAATCTTCGCATGCGCCACAGAAGGAAGGACTGTCTTTGCGCCTTCGCCGGTATAGCCGCCCCAGATGCCGTTAACATCAAGACATGGACGTATGCCGGTACGCTCGAGAGTACTGTATCCTTCTTCTCCCTTAACTTCCTTGATGTCAAGGAATTCCTTATATTCTTCAAGATCGAACGGAGCACGTGAAAGCTTTGCCCTGTCCTCATCCGAAAGCACTACCACATCATCGTAGAAGCCTTTGACCGTGATATGTCCGTCCTTGTCGATAAGAGACGAAATCATGTCGCAGAGCACATTGATCGGATTGGCGACCGCTCCGCCGTAATGTCCTGAATGAAGGTCCTTGTTCGGTCCAGTCACCTTGACCTCTACATATGAAAGACCGCGCATACCGCAGTTGATTGATGGGACAGACTCCGAAATCATCGTAGTATCGGAAACGAGAATGATGTCGGCCGAAAGCCTCTCCTTATTCTCCGATGCCCATGCGGCAAGGGATGGACTTCCGATCTCCTCCTCTCCCTCAAGGATGAACTTCACATTATGCTTGAGGCCGCCCTCACGCACCATGAACTCGAATGCCTTGATATGCATGAAAAGCTGTCCCTTGTCATCATTTGCGCCACGTGCATAGATCGCTCCGTCACGGATTTCCGGCTCAAACGGATCCGAATGCCAGAGTCCGATCGGATCGACAGGCTGGACATCATAATGTCCATAGACAAGAACCGTCGGAAGGGCAGGATCGATGATCTTCTGTCCGA
>SUYO01000022.1 GCA_015060385.1 Bacteroidales bacterium | reverse complement strand
TCGTTCCTGATTGGGGAGATGCAGATGTAACAAAACTCTATACCGAGACTATCGGCGTGGCTCCTGAAGCTGGAAAGAAGTATTATCTGGAATGCTGGTGGCTTGATACTGAAACAGGCTTCACAGGAGAAAGCATGTGGATATCAGCAATATGTAAAGAGGGTTCTACAGCATACAATGAGCCTTATGTGTCTCGTGCTCGTATTACTCAAGATGATGTCGCAGAGGGTTCTTCTGGTGAAGGACTTGATTTCGAGTTGTCTCCTGGTTCTGCAATCTGCTCAGCTGACGCAATCCTTTATGGAGATAACAACGTGGCTAGTACGACTTTCGTTCTAAAGAAGGCTCCAAAGAACTTCATCGAGGGCAAGGCAATGATTCTTGCTCGTGGAACTGCTGAGGGTGACTATTCGCCGCAGACCTTCCTTATTGAACTGTTGGAATGGATCGGAGATTATGAGATTTCGTTCAAGCATCGTGCAGGCCATTATGAGAAGCCTTCCGAGGTTCACACTACAGGAGTATTTGTTGACAGATAACAGTTTGAATTATGATTATAGCGACAGGAAATAACTTTGGCTGTGGAGCCATTGAAATAAAGGATTATCAGTCCGAGAAGGTGGTAGTCCTGAATGCGAAGATCACATTTGATCCAAGGAATGAGGCGTATCGCAATGCTTCTGTTCTGGAGATTTATGTGCCGGATTTGTCTTTCGGTAAGAGTTCAAACTCATCTTGCTTCATGCATACTGTGAAACTCATGTGGCCAGATGAGTACTACAAATCTACTTATCAAGTTGGAACAGTTCTCACGACTTGGATCAAGGATAAGAATACTATCTGCATTGAGAAGCTTCCTATCTATGATGAGCAGGAGAGCGTGAATATCGTTCTTGCGACTCTCTATGTTCAGAAGGGCAAGAGGTCAGCTATTGAGAAGTCCAAGACTACAAAGGTGAACTTTACTTATCCGAATGTGGATATGTATGAGGACAATATCATTTGCGTTGTAGAGGATGGCTGGTGTTTCCTTACAGCAGATTTCACGGACAGAGGTAGCGACTATCTTGACCAGGATATCATTATGAATCTTGAAGGATTCCCGACTGATGTTAATGTGGATGTGTTCTTTACCGGATTGCCACATCAGGCTGACATACCAGGTGGCGGGTCTTTTCTTGGTCGAGTTGAAAATGGCGTGATTACGATTCCGGCTCCATTCCCATTCAACTCAGGAACAGGATATCAGCCTTTCATTTTCTTCTTCGCGGTGCGAGATAAACAGTAATTGCCTTATGCCAAAGATGTCCCACATAGAAATCACACGTCTGCAGGGCGGTCTTGCAATTGCCAGCTTCGTAAGCGGAGTTGTCATCGCAATGGTGTGCCTGTTCTGGATAGAGCCGCTTGGAGAGATTACATACTCTGCAATCTCAATCGTCAGCGAACTCCTGGTCCTCTGCGGTGCGATCCTCGGTGTGAAGGCATCCTACGACATCAAGTTCCACAAGTTTGAAGCAGAACTGCTCAAGAAAGCAGACCGACACGAATAAACCTAAACTATGAAAAACTTCACCCTCGTTCTTTTCTCTGCCCTGTGTGTAGCCTGTGCGGCCACCCGCCAGGCTGCACCATCAGAGAAGATCATCACAGAAACCCGTATCGAGACCATCTATGAGACAGATACCGTCTATCTGGAAGTTCCTCAAATCGTCGAGAAAGTTGTGACCAAAGACGCCGTATCAGTTCTCGAGAATGAATTTGCCAAGAGTGCAGCTTCCGTGTCAGATGGATTGCTGGCTCACTCGCTGGAGACGAAACCAGCACAGAAGCCAGTGGAAGTTCAGACAAAGACAGTCTATCGCGACAGTATAATCTTCAAGGATGTTGTCGTCTATGAAACAGTAGAAGTCGAAAAAGAACTCTCCGGATGGCAGACCTTCAAGATGAAAACCGGCGGCATAACCCTCACGATTCTCTCACTCCTGGCACTTGCTGCCATCGGCTGGATCATCATCCGAACCCTACGAAAACGCGCGTAAAACACAATATTATTAACTTAAACCCAACAAACTATGAAGTACATTCCTTCTATCGCTTTTGAGGAGATGTCAGGCTCCGCAAAAGGAGTGACCGCAGCCAAGGTCCGCGGTCGCAAGTACATCCGTAACCGTGGCTACGGTGGCAGTGTCAGAACATCTGCACAGGCAGCTGTCAAATCAATCTTCAAGCAGCTCTCGCAGAGCTGGAAGAACCTCACCAACGCCCAGATCCTGGCGTGGAATGCCTTGGCTCAGACCCAGGCCGGAAAATCCGTTCTCGGAACCTCAGCAAAGATCTCCGGAGCCAACCTCTACTCACGTCTGAACTATTGGATCGTGTTCTGCGGTGGCGAAGCCCTCTCCAACCCTCCTGCACTCCAGGGCGTTGAAGCTCCGACCGAGGCTGTCGTAACCCTCACCCCAACCAAGTTCACATTCGAACTCGAAGGAGAACCGGACAACGCAGCTGACCTCAAGCTCATCATAATGGCATCCGCCCCACAGTCCAACGGTGTCACCCGTGCCTACGGCAAGGCAGTCCAGATCGCCCAGCCCCTCGAAGCAGTCTGCGAAGAGTACGACATCAAAGAGGACTTCGACAACAAGCACGGCGCCCCTAACGCAGCCGCCCCAAAGGTCTTCATGAAGTACTTCTTCGTGAACACCAAGACCGGCGAAAAATCCGGCGAAATGCTCACCCTGGTTACTCTCGACGAAGACGCACCAGTAGAAGGCGAGTAGTCCTTTCCTCCACAAATTATATTGACAAGCCCGCAACGTTCAACATTCCGCTGCGGGCTTTTATGCATAATAAAATCAGATGATTCAATTCAGAAATCACCGTAAAAAATCAGTAGGATATTTTGGGACTATACCGAAAAACTGTACAAAAAACCTTATCTTTGTACTGGAAACCGTACGGAAATTTAACGAAATTTTTGTACCTCTCTTGTACCTCATAAAAACAAAAGAGCTCTAACTCTTTGATTTTAAATCAGTTAAGAATTAAAGCTCTTTTTGTGCGGGCGAAGGGAATCGAACCCATACGCCTCTCGGCACCAGATCCTAAGTCTGGCTTGTCTACCAATTTCAACACGCCCGCGACGGTATTATTGTCCTGTCCTTTCGGAAAGGATTGCAAATGTACAACATTTTATCGGAATTGCAAATTACCCGATGAGATATTTGCTCTTCGGGATAAAGGCTATCAGACGAGCTGCCACAGCGCAGAGCACATAGGTCATCAGGGCTGACACAAGCATCACGACAGGTGTCGCAACTCCCCATGAACGCACCCATGCGAATACGGGAACCAATGCGACCATATGCATGAGGTACATTCCGTAGCTGAGCTTCGAGATCGGAAGCACGATCTTCCTGTAGAACCAGCCGTCACATGTGATCTTGCGGATGACAAGGAAATATGCGACTGTCTGGAGCATGACTCCGAAGGTGCAGAAATTCCATGTGGTCTCCATCAGGACGGCAGCCTCATATGGGGCTGCAACAGGATAACCTGCATGATCAGGTATGAAATGCCAGTATCCTCCGGCAGTCACGGCGTAGCCTGCGACCCAGAAAGGAATGGCGTATGCGAGGGTCTTCTTCCATGAAACCTCTCCGGCATATGTCCTTATGTAATGGCCGAGGACGAGATATCCTATGAACCCGCTGACATAATAGAAGGTTCCGAACGGATTCCATGGACATTCGCCCCAGAGTGAAGAACTGCCGGTCAAGGTCTCCGCCACCGGACGCATGATCGGGAGTATCGTCGTAAAGGCCCAGAGATACAGGAAGGTCTTCTCTTCCTTCCTTGAAAGGGTCTTGACCCATGGAGAGATCATCGGCATGACCAGATACACTCCGAGAAGCATGTATACGAACCAGAGGTGCCCGCTTGATGTCATCACGAAATTGAACAGGAGAGACATGAGGTTGCCTGCAGCATCGACTTCCCCACCCGAACCCGGCATGGGAACTACAGCATAAAGCAGCGACCAGATCAAAAAAGGCACGAATACTCTGACAATGCGCTTCCTGAAGAATGTAGGGGTATCAGTCTTCAACGGGAAGAGAAGGTAGCTTGATGCAAGGACAAACAAAGGGACAGCCGACCTCAAGGCAGAGTTTATGCCTGTCACCCAGCAGGCATCCGAAAGCGAGGCTATATATGTTCCGGGACCTCCGAGATAAAAGGGTTCGATACAATGGACAAGTATCACCATGAAGCAGGCGATCACTCTGAGCCAGTCAAGAAAGACTATTCTTGAAGAATTCTCCATATTTGTTTTTATTAAAAGCAAAGACCAAGTCTGATGCTGAAGCTCATGGCTATATGCCTGTACTCCTTTCCGAACCAATGCCAGAGCTCGAAGCCATGGTGATAATTGGTTTCTGAAGGAGTTCCTGCGGCATAACCGCCTCCAACCCAGAAATCGGCCAGAAAACGTTTATACACATACTGATAGCCTATCGTGCCAAGCAAGGCTCCCATATCTGCAAGGTCGCGGGTTCCGGTAGACTTGCCGTCATAATGGTAATACGAATACATGATCTCCGGACGCAGATAGAAACCCATGAGGGACTTTGTATCCTTGCCTTTGATGAAGAACTTATGTCCGTACCTTAAAGTAAATCCCATCGGATGGTTATGATACTTGTCGTATCCTGCACTGATGAAGCTGGCGCAGATCTCCCCGCTCTGTTTCCATGAAGGGAAAGCCCTCTCATATGAAAGCTTCGTGCTGCCGCTTATCCACGACAGAAAGGTTATCTTGATGGAATTAAGGTAGTCATCCTCAACATCCCGAACCGGCCTGGAAAAGGCGTTCGGAGATAACTGAAGGAAGACGATCAGTGCAAGGAGGAGTTTTTTCATAGGTCAGGTAACAAAAAAAGAGGAAAAACCTTGCGGCTTTTCCTCAGTAGTAGCGGGAGGAGGACTCGAACCTCCGGCCTCCGGGTTATGAGCCCGACGAGCTACCAACTGCTCTATCCCGCGATATTGGACTGCAAAGATACGGACATTTTTTAAAACTGCAAATTTTATTTTAAAAATTTTAAGATTGCCTCAGCATCTTCCTTCGGGAACGACTGCTGCTCGCCCGTAGAAAGATTCTTTACATTGACAATTCCTTCCGCCATTTCGTTTCCTCCTACGATTGAAAGGAAAGGTATGGCCTTCTTGTCCGCATAATCAAACTGCTTCTTGAGTTTTGTCTGCTCAGGGTAGATTTCGCATGGCACTCCAGCCTCTCGCAGAGCCTTCACTACAGGTATGAGGTACTTGAGTTCCTCAGCACCCATGTTCGCGAAAAGGATCCTTGTTGTAGAAGTCACCTCTGAAGGGAACTTGTCAAGACCCTTGAGCACGTCATAGATACGGTCTGCACCGAAAGAGATACCCACGCCGGACATGTTCGGAAGGCCGAAGATACCTGTAAGGTTGTCGTAGCGTCCTCCGCCGCAGATGCTTCCGATTGCAAAGTCCTTTGCCTTCACTTCGAAGATAGCTCCTGTATAATAGTTGAGTCCGCGGGCAAGGGAAAGGTCGATCTCCACCTCGTGGCGGATGCCTGCAGCATCGATGAATCCGAAGAGTTCCTCGAGCTCGTCAAGCCCCTTGAGACCGGTCTCGGACACAAGTCCTGAAGCGGACTTTCCGTTCATCAGGTCTCTCATCACAGCAATCTTCTCAGCTGTGGTTCCGGAAAGGGTAAGTACAGGTCTGATCACTTCGATTGCATCCTGAGTCAGTCCCTTCTCTGCCATCTCCGCCTCGACAGCCTCAAGTCCGATCTTGTCGATCTTGTCTATGGCTACGGTAATGTCGACAACCTTGTCAGGGAAGCCGCAGATCTCAGCCATTCCGGTCAGAACCTTGCGGTTGTTTATCTTGATGCATACGTTCACATCGAAAAGGGTGAAAACCCTGTCGACAATCTGCACGAGCTCGAGTTCGTTGAGCTGCGAGGTCGAACCGATCACATCCACGTCACACTGGTAGAACTCTCTGTAACGACCCTTCTGAGGACGGTCAGCACGCCATACAGGCTGGATCTGGAACCTCTTGAAAGGGAAGGTGATATCGTTCTGATGCTGGACGACGAAACGTGCGAACGGCACGGTAAGGTCATAGCGGAGCCCCTTCTCGCATACCTTGAGCGAAAGAGCCTTGCTGTTGTACCCGTCTTCGGTACCCTCCACACGATACTCTTCATAGTTGATCTTCGAGAAGGCGTCGCCCGAATTCAGGATACGGAAAAGAAGCTTGTCGCCTTCCTCTCCATATTTTCCGAGCAGGGTGCTCAGATTTTCCATAGAAGGAGTCTCTATCGGTGCATAGCCATAAGTCTTGAAGACCGAACGGATGGTATCGAAGATATAGTTGCGGCCTGCCATTTCAGCAGGTCCGAAGTCTCTGGTGCCCTTTGGTATTGAAGGTTTCTGTGCCATTTCTTATAGTTTTCAATTACAACCTGCAAATATAATAAAATTACTGTTCAGGAGCGAACATAGGATCCCATGCAGGAAGAAGTTCAGGCTTCTGGTTCAGCATCTCGAGTACGTCAGCCGGAACATACTTCTTCTCCACGACCAGACGGAACATATATTCGTCGAACCACTCGTCTGTCATGATGAGGCAGCCCTGGTATCCCGAAGCCGGACCCCAGCTGTTCTCCACCATCCATTTCACAGGCTCTCCCGTCTCCTCACATACATCCACGGCGATGAGGGTCATCGCGTGCGACGATCCGCTGGCATGGGTCTGCACCCTTTCCTTCTTGTCCATACCGAAGGTCACGCCCATGAGGGATTCGTAATCGAAGTTCGCAAGGTCCATCACTCCCTTCTTCCTGTCAAGGAACTTGGCCACGTCGCATGAGAAATACATGGCGGTATTGTCCTTGATCGAAGCGACCGCCATCTCCTTGATGCGTTCGACAGGAAGGTTGACATACAGCCAGTTGTGTCCGTCATACACATGTCTGTCATAATCGATCTCATATACCTTTCCGTACTCGCGGCAAGGATCGTTCATTATCATGACATAGTTGTTCTCGAGATCCTCGCCGATGAACTCGTTGTAGAACGACTTAGGAGTATAGGTCTTTCCCTCATACTCGAACTCCTTCACAGGCTCTCCGAGGCAGAGGGCAAGCATGCGGTATACCTCAGAAAGCTGCTCTATCTTCATCTTCTGAAGCTTCTTGTCCGAAGCGCCTTCTGCAGCTGCAGCGCGAAGGTCGAGACCATCCTCTCTCAGCTTGAGCTTGATGAGGGTGGCCATGTTGGAAGTGTTGTTGGACTGATATGTCTCAGGCATCGCGTCAGAAGGTACGAGACCGTACTTTATGATAAGGTTGGATACACCTGTGAACTGACCGCCGTCGCTGAGAGGGTTAGAGAAGAGCCAGTCCACCTTCCTGTCATCAAACGGAAGGTCCTTTGTATCGATGATTCCCTGGAGGAACAGGTTTGCCTTCTCAAGCTGGTCATAGAAGAAGAGATAGTTCTGGGAGAATTCCATTCCGGGAAGGTCGTACTTGTCGATCATCTTTGCCCTGAGTACGTTCAGTCCGGTAAAGAGCCAGCATCTTCCTGACGACTGCTGGTCTGTGATTCCCTTTGTCTTCACCCTGTCTGAAAAATGGGTGTCGATCATCGCCGCATTCTCGGAATTTATAGCCAGAGTAGCGATCGATGTGCCTGCAAGGGCGTTCTTTATCGCCTTGTCCTTAGCATCACCTGCATAACCTTTACTGATTTCCACAAGCATTTCAGCTGAAATTCCTCCCTCAGGAGAACCCGCAGGCTGCTGTGCATATGAAACAGTACCCGCAAGAAAAGCGGCCACAGCCGCGGTCAGAATTATTCTTTTCATAGTATAAAAAATGTTGCCACGTTATAGTGGCAACAAATTTAACACTCTTGAAAATAAAAACCAAAAATCAGTCATCCAACTCGACCAGCTTGAACTTTCCGTTGAACCTGAGTTCCAGCCCGTTTGAAAGATCGACACTGAAATCTCTTCTGCCGACTTCATATTCAACAATCACAGTATCAGGAAAATTCGCTTCGACATAATCTGAGATCTGCACCGGAACAACCGCTTCAGGAACTCCTGTCCTCGCTGTAATCTTCTCCAAGGCGCCGCTGTTCTCGAACTGTATCTCCACACCATTTGCAAGTCTCACGGTATAGTCCGGCTTTATCACATCGTCGTCAACTACGACATATGAAACTTTCTCACCCGGATAATTCGCATTTATGAATTCCTTTGCAGGAGCAGGAAGCTGCTCATACACAAGTGGTCTGTCTTCTGCAACGCATGCCATCGAAATCAGTACGACAGACATGACAAACAAAATCTTCTTCATAGTTTTAATTTTTAATCATTCTAATTGAGTTCAATGCAAATATAATACAAAGAATTTGAATTGCAAGTGTTTCGGCTTATAATTATTAAAAATTAGAAAAATTTTGGAAAAGAATAGGCATAAAACGAAACTTTTTATACCTTTGGGGTTCAACTTGACTGGCGAAATGAAAGACAGATTATTCCTGATAGACGGACACGCGCTCATCTTCAAGATGTACTACGCTTTCCTTAGACATCCCATGATCAACTCCAAGGGTGCGGACATGTCCATACTTTTCGGATTCACGAAATACATACTCGAGCTCATAGAAAAGGAGAAGCCCACCCATCTGGCGGTGGCCTTCGATCCTCCGGGAGGCACGTTCAGGCATGAGATGTACCCGGAATACAAGGGTACCAGAAGCGAAACCCCGCAGCTCGTGATAGATTCGCTCGAGCCGCTCTGCGAACTGTGCAGGGCGATGAAGTTCCCCGTGCTGATGATAAAGGGCTATGAGGCCGACGATGTCATCGGCTCTATGGCGAAAAGGGCTGAAAAGGAAGGCTTCGAAGTATATATGGTAACCCCTGACAAGGACTACGGCCAGCTCATAAGTCCGGACATAATCCAGTACAAGCCCGGAAAGTCCGGCAGCGAAAGCGAACTCATCGATGTCGCAAAGGTTTGTGAGAAATACGGGATCCAGAGGCCGGAGCAGGTCATCGAGATCCTGACCATATGCGGAGATACTTCCGACAATGTACCGGGAGTGAAGGGCGTGGGGGAAGTCGGCGCCGGCAAGCTTATCGCGAAGTTCGGAACGGTAGATAACATCTACGCCAATCTCGACCAGCTCACGCCGAAGCAGAGGGAGGCCTTCGTCAATGCGGAAGGACACATCCGTATGAGCCATGACCTCGTGACCATAAAGACCGATATCGAGATTCCAGTCGACAGCAGGGACATGATCATCGAAAACGAATTCACGCCGGAAGTTGCTGACCTCTTCGAGAAGTATGAGTTCGGCTCGCTCAGAAAGTTCCTGGGTGACGTACAGCCTACAGCTCCAAAAGAAGACAAGAAGCTGACCTTCAAGGAAAGCGACGCTCCTGCAGTCGTCAAGGCTGCGATAAAATCTGGCGAATGCGCTGTCATCACCGAAGGGGAACAGCCGGGAATGTTCACGACAATCAGCAAGGTTACTGCAGCAGCCATTGCAGGAAAGGACTGCCTGGTCGCAGAGGGAACCGCTGAAGACTTCAGGAAAATACTTGAGGATGCTTCAGTGACGAAATACGGTTATGACCTCAAGGCGCAGCGCAACCTCCTCGAGCGCAACGGCATCATGATGGAAGGAAGATACATGGACATCGAGCTGATGCATTATCTGATAAATCCGGAAAAGAGCCACAAGATAGACATCCTGGCAAGGTCATACCTTGAAATCAACCTTGAGGAAAGCATGCCTCAGAAGCAGGAAACCACGCTTTCCCTCTTCGACCAGCCGGAAGAAGAGGAAAGGCCGAGCAGGTATCCGGAGGCTGCAGCCACCCTGATGCTGGGAAGGAAGATATGGGAGGAGATGGGAGAGATGAATCTCAGGGATCTGTACGATACGATGGAAGAGCCTCTTCTGAAGGTGCTTTCGCAGATGGAGATCGAGGGTGTACGCATAGATGTGGTCCAGCTCAGGAAATTCGCATCCGGACTGAGTACGGAGATGAACGAGATACAGGACAGGATACGGGAGATGGCGGAAGACCCTTCACTCAACATCCTTTCGCCCAAGCAGATCGGCGTGCTTCTTTTCGAGAAGCTGAAGCTGGATCCGAAGATCAAGCCCAAGACAGGAGTACGGTACAGCTACCCTACGGACGAGGACACCCTCAACACCCTCGCCGACAAGCATCCTATAATAAACGAGATACTTGAGTACAGAGGCGTAAAGAAGCTTCTGTCCACATATATAGAACCTCTGCCGACATACATCTCCCCTGTCACCGGCAGGATACATACAACATTCAACCAGGCCCTCACTGCCACAGGACGCCTGAGTTCTTCCAAGCCGAACCTGCAGAACATACCGATCCGCACCGAGAGGGGCAAGGAGATACGCAAGGCATTCGTGCCGGGCAGTCCTGACGGAGTCATAGTGTCTGCGGACTACTCCCAGATCGAGCTCCGCATCATGGCACATCTGAGCTGTGACTCCCACCTTATAAACGCATTCAGGGAGGGTCAGGACGTGCATGCAATCACTGCTGCGAAGATATTCGGAGTGCCTCTGGAGGAAGTCACGGCCGATCAGCGAAGGATTGCAAAGACAGCCAACTTCGGCATAATGTACGGAATCTCGTCGTTCGGTCTGGCACAGCGTCTGCACATAAGCAGGGCGGAAGCGAAGAAGATAATCGAGGACTATTTCGCCAACTTCCCGGCAATATCCTCCTTCATTGAAGACACCCTTACTGCGGCAAGGGAGACGGGATATGTGGAGACCATCTTCGGCAGGAGAAGATACCTTCCGGACATAAACTCAAAGAACGGAACAGTACGTTCCCTTGCTGAAAGGACAGCCGTCAATGCTCCTATCCAGGGCACATCGGCAGACATAATAAAGATGGCCATGATCAATGTCGAGCGCCGTCTGAAGGCAGAAGGGCTGCAAAGCAGGATGGTGCTCCAGATCCATGACGAACTTCTTTTCGATGCTGTAGCGGATGAGGTGGAGACGCTTGAAAGGATAGTCAGGGAAGAGATGGAGAATGTAACAGTGCTGTCAGTACCTTTAACAGTAGAATGTAATCATGGAAGCAACTGGCTCGAAGCTCACTAATCTCACGGACACCGAGCTTGTCCGACTCGCCCTGGAACAGAACCAGGCCGCGTACATCGTCCTGTACACCCGCTATAATGCAGGTGTGAGAAGCCATATCGCCCGCTATGTCAGCCAGAAGGAGGATGTGGAAGACATCTGTCTTGAAAGCTTTCAGAAGGCATTCAGCCAGATAGGAAGCTACAACCCTGAATACAAGTTCTCCACATGGATCTACAGGATAGCGAGGAACACGGCCTTCGACCACCTGAGCAGACATGACAGGGAGAAGAACAACATGCCTACGACTTCGATCAACGAAGACTTTGCGGAGCTGAAGGAGCTGCCTGCTGCCATGCACAATCCTGAGGAGGACATAATCAACCAGCAGGAATACGACAAATGGCTGAACAACATCGAGAAGCTGAAGGATGACTACAAGGCTGTAGCGAAGATGAACCTGATAGAGAACTTCGGGTACAAGGAGATAGCAGATGCTCTCGACATGCCGATAAACACGGTCAAGACCAAGATCAGAAGAGCCAAGGCGCAGCTGCTCAAGATGATGGACTATTCGGATGAGTTATTATAACACATCCGAATAATCCGAATCCACGTTACCCCCACCTAAATCCTCCCCTCGGGGGAGGACTTACCTCAATCCTACGGATTGAAAAATTTTATAAGGAATTATGACATACGACGAATTCAAGGAGATAATGGAGACGGAGTTTCCGGAGGTGACTCCGGAGCAGATGGAGCAGTTCAGGAAGATGGACGCGCTCTACCGTGACTGGAACTCAAAGATCAATGTGGTATCCCGCAAGGATATAGACGAACTGTACAGACATCATGTCCAGCACTCCCTCGGCATAGCCGCTTATATTAAAAGGACCATGCCGGACGTATACGAGCGTCTGCGCGGCGAGGGGCCGTACAGCATATCGGAGCCGCTCAAGATCATGGACCTCGGCACGGGAGGCGGTTTTCCCGGCATCCCGCTGGCGGTGATGTTCCCTCATGCCCGATTCACCCTCTGCGACTCCATCGGAAAGAAGATCACGGTCGCTACGGAAGTTGCAAAGGGTCTGGGACTGACCAATGTGACTACGGTCAACGCTCGTGCGGAATCCCTTCCCGAGACTTTTGACTACATCGTATCAAGGGCGGTGACCGCCTTGGACAACTTCATGCCGTGGGTAAAGGGCAAATACAAGGAAGGAATACTGTATCTGAAGGGTGGAGACCTTACTGAAGAGATAGCAAAAGCCAAGCTGAAAAAGGGTTCAGTGCATGTCTGGTCCATATCCGAGTGGACATCAGACCCGTTCTTTGAGACAAAACAGGTTGTGTTCATAGAAAATTTGCAATAAAATTTTGTAAATAAAATCAAAAAGACTACCTTTGCACTCCCAAATTATACAGCAAAATATAAAAATATCTAGATATGAAAAGAACATTCCAACCATCACAGCGCAAGCGTCGCAACAAGCATGGCTTCCGCGAGCGCATGTCGACTCCTAACGGACGTCGTGTATTGGCAGCTCGCCGTCGTCGCGGCCGCAAGAAACTGACAGTATCATCTGAGGACAGATGGTAAAGATAGAAACCCGGCCGGATGGTCGGGTTTTTTTATGAAATCATCCATGGAACAGGACGAAAGATACATGAGGGATGCCCTGCGTGAGGCGCAGGCGGCCGCGGCTGAGGACGAAGTACCGATAGGCGCGGTCATCACCTGCCGCGGCCGCATCATCGGCAAGGGGTACAACATGACCGAAAGACTGAACGACCCGACCGCTCATGCGGAGATGATAGCCATCACTGCTGCAACAGAGGCCATGGGAGGGAAATATCTGAATGACTGCACTCTCTATGTAACAGTAGAGCCCTGCCCGATGTGTGCCGGGGCCCTCGCATGGTCACAGATAGGAAGAGTTGTATACGGGGCGTCTGACCCCAAGCGCGGGTTCTCGCAGTTCTCTCCGTCCCTGATGCACCCGAAGACCGAAGTTGTATCGGGAGTGCTGTCGGACGAATGCGGCAATCTCGTTTCTGAATTCTTCCGCAATAAACGCAAATGATATGGAATGGCTTGAAGGACTTGGGCTTCTGGGCCTTTTCATAGGCACATTTCTGGCGGCGACCATCTTTCCGTTCAGTTCTGATGTGCTGTACATGGCGATTCTGGCGGCGACAGCCAACCCTGTCGGATGTCTGGTGGTCGGAACCCTGGGAAACTGGCTGGGAAGCGTACTCACCTACTGGATCGGATGGATCGGAAAGTGGGAGTGGATCGAGAAATGGTTCAAGGTAAAGCCTGAAACGCTTCAGAAACAGAAGGAGAAAGTGGACAAGTGGGGCGTATGGCTGGCGCTTACCGCATGGATTCCGTTCATAGGAGACGTCATCGCAATTGCCTTGGGCTTCTACAAGACCCGTCCGTTCTGGACCATAGTCCTGCTTCTTGTGGGCAAGTTCGCCCGCTTCCTCGTATGGAACCTGGCTTACGGGCTGTTCTGACTTGCAGAAAATTAAAATTAGTAATATCTTTGCGGACTGGAATTGAGGTATGGTGTAATGGTAGCACTAGGGATTTTGGTTCCCTCTGTCCAGGTTCGAATCCTGGTATCTCAACCTTACGCAGGAAGCCGGCCCCTGGGGGTCGGCTTCCTTGATTTTGGAACTGACGTTCCATTATTTTCCTTCGTACCACTTCTTCATCACATAGAAGGCTTTCTTCTTTCCACCCTGGTCTGATATCAGTCCCTTGCGGTTGAAATCATCCTGGGTTCCTACGATCTGACGACGAGGCGAACGGAAATCCTTAAGGATCCAAGGGGCGGTTCCTGCAAGTCCCTCAATACGGTCAAACATATTCACATTCCTCTGATAAAGGTCTTCCTGATATTCCTCAGTAAAACGTTCCTTGACGTCTCCATGTCTGCCATATACGGCTCCTCCTCCGAACTCTGATATGAACACCGGCTTCTTCACATCAAACACCCAGCTCATCCTGTCGCACTTCTCAGTCGATCCGTCATACCAGCCCAGATACTGATTAAAGCTGATAAGATCCACATAATCAATCAGTTCATCCCTTACCGTAACTGTAGTTGCATCGATATTATCCTTTTCCATCGCCGCACTTACAAGTCTAGTAGGGTCCATCTCTCGGGTCTTGGCGATAAGTTTCTTAAGGAAATCCAGACGAGGTCTGCCATGAGGGGTCTCATTGGCTACTGACCATATGATCACATTTGCCCTGTTCTTGTCACGGGTAATCATATCTGCAAGCTGAGCCTCAGCATTTGCATAAGTTTCAGGATTTTCAAACTGGATGGTCCAGTATACAGGAATCTCGGACCATACCATGATACCCATTTCTTCAGCAACGCGCACCATGTGCTCGTTATGAGGATAGTGGGCAAGTCTGACAAAGTTACATCCCATTTCCTTGGTCCAGCCAAGCAGAATGCGTGCGTGTTCCTCCGAATAGGCACGGCCGCTTCCTGAATAAGGCATTTCCTCATGGATACATACACCTTTGCAGAAGATCGGCTCACCGTTCAGAAGGATCTGCGTGCCTTCCGTGCTGACGGTTCTGAATCCTATCCTGTCGGCAACGCTGTCAGTCTCACTGGTCAGGACAACCTGATAGAGCTTAGGATTCTCTGGACACCAGTATTCAGGCTTTGCCTTGAATTCAAATTCAGCATAGCCTTTCTCATCAGTGCGGACAGTAACCTTCGCCTTGAGTTCTGGAATCTCGACAGTCACATCCTGCTGAGTATCTTCTCCATCCAGCTGGATCCATCCCTCTATCTTTTTTGCATCGTCCTTGTCGAGCTGCACGCTGTAGTCACGGATAAAGGTCATCGGAGTCTCCACTATCATCACGCTACGTGTCAGACCACCGTAATTCCACCAGTCTGAATTGACGGTAGGCACAGCATCAGCATGCCTCTTGTTATCGACCTTGACGATCAGAGAGTTGCCCTTTTCCTTAAGTTTTCCTGTGACCTCGATGTTGAACGGAGTGTAGCCTCCGACATGCTTTGCTATCTTCCTTCCGTTCAGACCAACGATGGCTTCGTAATTGGCTGCTCCGAAATAGATGAAGGTACGTTTATCTTCCTTAGGCTGATAATCAAAGATATTCCTGTACCATACGGTTCCTTCATAATAATACAGCTGGTCTCTCTGAGTATTCCAGTCACCAGGTACAAGCAAGGTCGGAGCCGTATTGAAATTATACTCATACAGAACAGTACGGTCCGCATCAAAGTCCCTGTCGGCGAAATAAGATGACGCGTCACCATGCGGATGCATCCTGTAATTGTAGTAGCCGTTTTCATACGGATCGACTATGGTCTTCCATAGTCCGTCCAGAGAAACGGTCTCTCGGCCAAAGACATTAACAATCTGCGGAGCTGGGGCATCTTCACCTGCATGTGCGGCCAAAGACACCAGCAGCAAGGCTGCCAAAGTGATTATTCTTTTCATAATTCATGTGGTTAATGATGCAAATATACTAAAAAAAGGCTGCCGTTCTTCGCGAAGAACGGCAGCCTTTGATACTTATCGGAAATTTAGAGTCCGAGCTTCTTGAAGAAGTCGTTACCCTTGTCGTCAACGAGGATGAATGCAGGGAAGTCCTCTACACGGATCTTCCAGATAGCTTCCATTCCGAGTTCAGGGTACTCGACGCACTCGATGCTCTTGATGTTGTTCTGGGCAAGGATAGCTGCAGGGCCTCCGATTGAACCGAGGTAGAATCCGCCGTACTTGTGACATGCGTCTGTAACGCACTGTGCACGGTTACCCTTTGCGAGCATGATCATGCTGCCGCCGTGGCTCTGGAAGAGGTCTACATATGAGTCCATACGGCCAGCTGTAGTAGGTCCCATAGAGCCGCATGCCATTCCTGCAGGAGTCTTCGCAGGGCCTGCGTAGTAGATAGGGTGATCCTTGAGATACTGAGGCATCTCCTCTCCCCTGTCGAGGCGTTCCTTGATCTTGGCGTGAGCGATGTCACGACCTACGATGATGGTACCGTTAAGGCTTAGACGGGTTGATACCGGATATTTGGTAAGCTCTGCAAGGATGTCCTTCATAGGCTGGTCGAGGTTGATCTTCACCGCCTCGCCTTCGCCTGCCTGACGGAGTTCCTCAGGGATGAGACGTGACGGATTGTCGTCGAGCTTCTCGATCCAGATACCGTCCTTGTTGATCTTTGTCTTGATGTTACGGTCAGCCGAGCAGCTTACTCCGAGTCCTACAGGGCAGCTTGCACCGTGGCGTGGAAGACGGATGATACGTACGTCGTGTGCGAAGTACTTTCCGCCGAACTGTGCACCGAGACCGATCTTGTGTGCCTCCTCGAGAACGAGCTTCTCAAGCTCCACATCGCGGAATGCGCGTCCTGTCTCGTCACCTGTTGTAGGGAGATTGTCGTAATACTTGCATGAAGCGAGCTTCACTGTAAGGAGGTTTCTCTCAGCTGAGGTTCCGCCGATGACGAAAGCGATGTGGTATGGAGGACAAGCAGCTGTTCCGAGAGTCTTCATCTTTGCAACGAGGAAAGGAACGAGGGTCTGCGGATTGAGGATGGCCTTTGTCTCCTGATAGAGATATGTCTTGTTAGCAGATCCGCCACCCTTTGTCACACAAAGGAAACGGTACTCCGATCCATGCGCAGCCTCGATGTCGATCTGTGCAGGAAGGTTGCACTTCGTGTTGACCTCATCATACATGTTGAGAGGTGCGTTCTGAGAGTAACGGAGGTTCTCCTCAGTATATGTCTTGTAGACACCGAGAGAAAGAGCCTCTTCGTCGTCATAACCTGTCCATACGTTCTGTCCCTTCTCACCGTGGATGATTGCAGTACCTGTGTCCTGGCAGAAAGGAAGCTTGCCCTTGCATGCCACCTCAGCGTTGCGGAGGAAGGTAAGAGCCACATACTTGTCGTTCTCTGAAGCTTCAGGATCGTGGAGGATCTTTGCCACCATCTCGTTGTGCTCAGGACGGAGCATGAACGAAACATCACGGAAAGCAGTGTTTGACATCACTGTAAGACCCTCTTTAGCAACTTTAAGGATCTCATGTCCCTCGAACTCCGATGTGCTTACATACTGCTCGGAGCCAGGAATCTTGTAGTATTCAGTCTTGTCCTCGCCAAGCTGAAACATTGGTGCATACTTGAAATCTGCCATTTTGTATAATGTTAGTTAATATTTTCATTCAAATCATGCAAATATAACAAATATCCCGGACCTCGTCCACGGAAACCGCCATTTTTATGGACGGCAGGCTCATTTTTCCGTTCCCGTCCACGAAAATCGCCATTTTCATGGACAGAAAAAGACAGCCCAAAGCTGTCTTATCAGGGAGGAGGGAGCTAAACTACGTTAAGGCTGTCAGATAAATTGGAAATTCCCATTTAGAAGCTGAACTTCACTCCAAAATTTAGAAGGCCTTGATTAGCCCAGCCAGTTTCAAGGAATCCACGTAATGCCTTTCCTCCGAATTCCATACATATAGCTGACGCCTGACCTGCCAGCATCGGAATCGGCTTGTCTTCATCCTTGCCGTCAAGGAGCAGCATCAGACCTAAAGAAATTTTAGAGTACATTCCGAAATGCTCATGATTGAACCACACGAACTTCGAAGTTGCCATTATTGCAGGATAATGCACAATGTAGTCATTCCCGTTATTCCATTCGCCCCAAGTGCTTTCATAGCAAACTGTTCCTCCCAGTTTTATTGTCCTGTTAAGAGAATAAAGATACTGAAAACTGAAACCACCGGTACCACCATTATCGATTCTTTTGGGAGACTCCTGATCTCCTGGAGCAATTACATCTACTAATAATCCGCCCAGCACTGTTCCTCCAACTGCGCCAATGAAATCTATAGCTTGAGGTAGAGTGAAATAGCCGTAGCTTACAGAAATCTCATGTCTTGATTCATCAGTCTGGGCAAGACATACAAAGCTTGAAATGATCAGCAATGCAACTGAAGACAGGAGTCGTTTCATAGTTAAAGTAACTATGTTTGTAATCTATTGAAAGACGCTCTCAGGGGCTTGTCGGCCCCTGCCGCTTGGCAGACCCCCGAGAAGTTTTTCATATAAAAGTTAAGCTACTGATATTTTTGCTAAATTTA
>SUYO01000006.1 GCA_015060385.1 Bacteroidales bacterium | reverse complement strand
ACCCCATCACAACGGCTTATATACTACATATCCAGAAAAAATCTTGAGGCTACAAATCGCCATTACAGCGGTCTGTAGCCTCGAAATATATCAAATTGCACTAAATGCAAGTGTCAAAGACAGGAAGTTAACGATTTTAATCAAACAAGCAAATATTCATGACAAATTTAATATCTTTGTGCCCGATATGATGAAAAAATATATTACAATCATGATCGTACTTGCGGCAACCGCATTTACGGTTTCGGCCAACGCCACGGACAAGAAGGGATTGAAAGGCTTCTCCGGAGGAATGATGGTCCATAGCGGTTACCTCAGCGGATGCGATAATCCATACAATTACAACGCCTCAGGAGCTACCTTCGGTATCGGAGGAGTGGCCAAGCTCCACCTCACTGACCACTTCAGGGCAGGATTCGAGGGGTATTTTTCCAACATGGGGCTTAAGAAGAACATAAAGGACGGAAGTTTCAACAAGGTCTTCTGGACAGGAATCCTGGCAGACTTCTACTGGAAGAAGGGAAAGTTCATTCCGTATGCGGGCGCAACGCTGGGAGGAGGAATGGAGACGGCTTTCTACATGTTCGAAGGAGACAAGCATGACTGGCTTCCGGAAACTTCTGCAGTATACAACAAGAAGCCGTTCTTCGCCATAGACCCGTTCGTCGGAGTTGAATATGCAGTCGGAAAAGCCCTTCACCTCACGCTCAAGGCTGACTGGCTGCTTGCCATCAACAAGGACGGACTTAACCGTCCGATGGGTCCCCGCATCTATTTCGGCTTCATATTCGCGCACTAGGTCTGATTATTGTCTATGTCCGTGGGAACTTCAAAAAAGACACGGACATGATTTATACATTACCCCCTCTTCCATATGCGTGGGACGCATTGGAACCGCGAATAAGTCAGGAGACCATCGAATACCATTACGGCAAGCACCTCCAGACCTACATCGACAACCTCAACGATCTCATCCCGGGCACACCTTACGAGGACATGCCGCTGGAAGGGATTGTCGTATCTGCATCAGGACCGGTATTCAACAATGCCGCCCAGGTGTGGAACCATGTATTCTTCTTCAACACGCTCTCCCCTGCGAAAAAGGACATGCCTCTTGAGCTCAAGGACTACCTGATCCGGGACTTCGGATCTGTGGAGACCTTCAAGGAAGAGTTCAGGAAGGCCGCAGTCAGTCTCTTCGGCAGCGGCTGGGTCTGGCTTGCCCAGGACCCGGAAGGCAGGCTGCACATCATCAAGGAATCCAACGCGGGAAATCCGCTCTGCAGAGGATTGAAGCCTCTGATGGTCATGGATGTATGGGAACATGCATACTACATCGACTATCGTAACAGGCGCGCTGCCTTCGTCGACAGCTGCTGGGACCTTATTGACTGGGATATCGTGACACAGAGGCTTGACGAGCCTCTTCCGGTCGAAGTTTCCGAGACCGTCGTCATCGCCGAAGCCGACAGGGACGCCGTGACAGAAGCGATGGCCGAGGCCATCATCGAAGATGAAGCCGACATGCAGAGATATGTGTGCATCACATGCGGATGGGTCTATGACCCGGTGGAGGGAGATCCGGAAGGTGGAATAGCCCCTGGAACCCCTTTCAGCGAAATCCCGGAAGGCTGGACCTGCCCGGCCTGCGGAGTGGGAAAGGAATATTTCGAGCCCGAGAGATAGACACATGCCGGTCGGAGACGCACGTCTCCGACCGGCATGTGTCTATTGATATGCTGCTTTAGAGAGAAGCCAGGTTCATCTCGTTCACAATGTTCTTTCCTTCAGGAGTGTAGGCGAATTCCATGTTTGCCTTGTAAGCCTCCTCGACTCTGCCGCGAACGACCTTCATCGAGCTGTTGAGGAAGTGGTTCTGCTCTGTCCAAGGCTCAGGAAGCACGCAGACTGCTGCCGGGAGCCATCTTTCAGGGAAGGCACCTGCGAGGCGTCCACCCTTGCGGTACATGTTGACCTCATCCTGAAGAAGCTCTAGCATCTTAACCTTAGCCTCCTTTGTCTCCGGATCGAGACCCTGCTCCTTCACATAAGACTTGAGAGCCTCCTTGTTAGGAGTGATGAGGGCGATGGTGTACGGATCCTGGCTGTTGTGGAGAAGAGCTCCGTCGATATACTTCGAGCTTTCCACGAGGTTCTCCTCGATTCCCTCCGGAGAATACTTCTCTCCATCTGCCGCGATCAGAAGCGACTTGAATCGTCCCACGACATAAAGCATCTCCTCGTCGCGCATGTATCCCATGTCGCCCGTATGGAGCCATCCGTCCACGATCGTATCTGCCGTAGACTTAGGATTCTTCCAGTATCCTGCCATCACGTTCTCACCCTTGATGCAGATCTCACCCTTCACTCCGAAAGGCTGCTCCACTCCGTCAGCGTCGAGGATCTTGATCTCCATAGGAGAAACGACCTTTCCTGACGAACCGAAGATATGCTTTGCAGGAGAGTTGGCGGAAATGATAGGGGTAGCCTCCGAAAGGCCGTAACCCTGGTACATAGGAATGCCGATGGCATAGTAATATCTCTGGAGATCGATGTCGAGAAGGGCGCCGCCGCCGACGAAGAACTTCATCTGGCCACCGAGACCCTGGCGTACAGCCTTGAAGATGATCTTGTCGAAAAGCAGCATGAGCGGCTTGCGGAAGATATCCACGAACTCTGTTCCCTTGTTGTAGCCTTCCTTGTTGTACGCGATGGCATTCTTCAGAGCGAAGTTGTAGAGGGCTTCGATTGTCTTGCCCTTCTTTGCGATCGATGTCTCGATGCTCTTCTTGAAGTTCTTTGCAAGGGTAGGAACCGAAAGCATCACGTTAGGCTTGAATTCCTGGATGCTTGGAGAGATGTTTCTGAGGGCCTCCTTTCCTGACTTTCCTGAAGGAACGGTACCGAAGGACGCTCCGTAAGACATCATTGTGTAGAATCCTGCCACATGGGCGAAGCAATGGTCGAGAGGAAGGATGATGAGCATCCTGTCCTCAGGGGTCACACCGATCACCGAATGTGCCTGCTCCACGTTTGCAGTATAGTTCCTGTGGGTAAGGAGGATACCCTTAGGGTCTGCTGTCGTTCCGGAAGTATAGCTGATGTTCGCATAGTCATCCGGCCCTACAGACTTGTATCTCTGGATGAACTGTTCCTCGTTTTCCTCAAGGAACTTATCTCCCATGGCGATGATCTCGCTGATGTAGATTTCGTTATCCTTCTTGTCAGCCACCTCGTCAAAGATGATGACCTTCTCCACCATCGGGCACTCAGGAAGGATGGCCCTGATCTTAGGAAGCTGGAACTTTGATGTGATTATATACTTAGAGTCAGAATGCTTCACTCTGAACACCAGGTCATTCGTCTCACCCAGCTTGATCGAGAGAGGCACATTCACCGCGCCTGCATAAAGGACTCCAAGTTCTCCGATCACCCACATGTCACGACCCTCGCTGAGATATGAAACCTTCTCGCCCTTCTGCACTCCGAGTGCCATAAGGCCGGCAGCGATACGCTTTGCCTTCTTCAGGGTTTCCTCATAAGTCGTAGGCTCCCACACATTCGTGTCCAGATTCTTCTCCCAAAGGAAAGGATTCTGCGAATACTTGGCAACATACTTCTCGACGAAGTCGATGATTGTCAATCTTTCAGTCATAATTCTTGATTTTAGGTTATGGTTCAGTATACGTTTTCTATTCATTCGGGAACAGTCCGAAAAGCTCGGCGTCGATCTTGTCGACAACCTCCTGGAAATCCTCAGGACGGTTCTCGAACTTGATCCTGTCCACATCAAGGATCAGAAGCTTATGCTTGTAATCTCTGATCCAGTTCTCGTAGCGCTCGTTCAGACCTGTTATATAGTCGATACGGATGCTCTTCTCATACTCGCGTCCTCTCTTCTGGATCTGACCTATGAGGTTAGGGATCGAACTCCTCAGATAAATAAGAAGGTCAGGCGGATTGACGAGCGACATCATGAGGTCAAAGAGGTCGGAATAGTTCTCGAAATCCCTTGTGCTCATAAGGCCCATGCCGTGGAGGTTAGGAGCGAAGATGCGTGCGTCCTCATATATCGTACGGTCCTGGATTATCACCTCGTCAAGCTTCGAGATGTCCACGACATCCTTGAAACGCTTGTTAAGGAAATATACCTGGAGATTGAAGGACCACCTTTCCATATCTTCATAGAAATCGGCAAGATAAGGGTTGTAATCCACTGACTCGAATTTAGGAGTCCATCCGTAATGGGCGGCCAGCATCTTTGTAAGAGTAGTCTTTCCGCTACCGATATTACCTGCTATCGCTATATGCATATTTATTGTATTTTAATTCAAATAATTCACAAATATACTGATTTTTAATGTAAATTTGTGTGTTTTAAAAGATTATTTACATGATACATATAGAGCACCTTACCTTCAACAGCTTTCAGACAAACTGTTTTGTGCTTTGGGACGAGACCGGAAAATGCGTAATAGCTGACCCCGGATGCTCATCCGACAAAGAAACATCCCGTATCAAGGAACTTCTTACGGAAAAGAATCTGGAACCTGTCTGCATCCTTCTGACCCACTGCCACTTTGACCACACCTACGGCGTGGCCGAACTTGCAAGATCATATGATATCCCTGTCTATGCCGGAAAGGAAGAGACATTCACGGTAGAAACCACCAATCCTTATATCTGCCGCAACTTCGGTCTTCCGCTTCCTGAAGAATTCTCCATGAACCTTGTATCCGAAGGCGATACTGTCGAAGCCGGATCCCTCCGCTTCGAAGTCCTGGACACTCCAGGCCATTCGAAGGGAGGCCTGTGCTGGCTCGAGCGCAACGAGAAGGTGCTTCTGAGCGGCGACACCCTTTTCGCAGGCGCGATCGGACGCACCGACCACCCGGGAGGTGACTATGACGTTCTCATGAGAAGCATATTCGAGAAACTTCTCATGCTCGACGGCGACACACGCGTCCTTCCGGGCCACGGACCTTCGAGCGACATCGCCACCGAACGCATGACCAATCCGTTCCTCCTCCCCTTCAACGAACCATACGAAGACTGACTCTGACTGAAGGTTTCCCCAGAATGAAGTGATGCGCCAAGCTTCGGCTGATTTTTGTCTCATCACTCCAGGAAATACCCCCAAGAAGGCCCAAAAGCATAGTGATGCGCCAAGAATTTACGATTTCTTGGCGCATCACCTTTTATCTATACACAGATGATTAAGAAATAACTATATTTGCGACGGTTTCATACATTTCTGAAGAGATGTGCTGGAGATACCGCAGAGAATGACAGTGAAAAAGATAAAATGTTATGAAAAAGACCTACCATCTGAGCCTTTCTGCCGGCAACGAGATCCTGTTCAGGGACACGGAAGACTATAATCGCGGATTCAACTACTTTGCACTTGCATTACATCATACCGGAACAACCGGTCTGGCAGAATCCTTCATGTCCAATCATTGCCATCTTATGGTACAGACATCCGACCCCATCGGGTTCATGCACTCATTCAGGCAGCCTTATTCAAAATACTTCAACTACAAGTACGGAAGGAACGGCCGTCTGGGTGAAAGGCAGCATTTCAGCATGGAGATTGTCGGGATACACCACATGCTGGCTGCTGCGAGCTATGTTCTAAGGAACGCCCTGCATCATGGAGTGGTCCCTATACCATATGCCTACCCGCATTGTTCAGTTAACGCAATATTTCGGGAGGAAATGGGCAAAGCTCCAGAAGTGCATCTCCTGGACCGGAAATCTTTTTACAGACATATCGGCAAAAGAGCAGAATGTCCTGACCATTACAGAATGAATGCGAGCGGAGTATTCCTAAGGGAAAGCGTATTGGATATAGCACAGATGGAAAACATCTACCTTACTCCTCGCAGCTTTGACTACTACATGGCAAGACGCACAAGCGAGGACTGGATAAGAGAGCAGGAAAAGGACCAGAACGGAAGACCTGCCGTCAGGCTCGAAGACATCGAGAAAGGCATGACTGAAGACTCGTCACAGAAGATGCTTGTAAATGAAGCAGGCAAGAACGACTACAGACGAATATCCGATATTGACCTGTGCAGGCATATTGATAAAGAGGTCATCAACGGATACGGCAAGATCTCCGTATATCATCTGACCTCAACGGAAAAGAAGGTTATCGCCGAACAGCTGTACAGGCAGTTCCATATCGGCAGGGATCAGATAACACGTTGCCTTGCCATGTAGTTTTTGATTATCTTTGCAGCTGTAAACTTACAGGTTACCATGAAAAGATTCTTATTGCTGTCAATACTGGTACTGACGTACTCGTGTGCAGAACGTCCTGCAGGAACATATATGATACACCCTCACGAAGAGCTTCCGGAAAGTATGGGTCCTGCCCGAAGCTTTACAAAGGTTTTTCTTGCCGGCACAATAGACATGGGGAACAGTACAGACTGGCAGAAGGAAATGTACCATGCATTCAGCTGTCTTGACGGAAGGTATCTTCTTTTCAATCCACGCCAGGAAAATTGGGATGCAGACAGAGAAGGAGAGATGGATTATCAGGTAAGATGGGAACTCGAACATCTTGAAGAGGCCGATATCATCATAATGAACATACTTGGGAACAGCAGATCTCCGATATCCCTGCTGGAAATGGGTCTTCATGCACACAGCAGGAAGATGTATGTAATATGTGAACCTGAATTCTACAGATACGACAATGTACGGATCACATGCGACTTTTATGACATTCCCCTCTACTCCTCCATGTCATCCTTTCTGGAAGACTTCCAAAGATCTGCCGGGAAGAAGTGATGCACCAAGTTTCGGCTGATTTTTGTATCATCACTCCAGGAAACACCCCCAAGAAGGCCAAAAAGCATAGTGATGCGCCAAGAATTTACGATTTCTTGGCGCATCACTTTAATCAAACCCTACAGCGTCTGGCCGTCGATGAATTCCCTGAGGATGGAAGTCGGCGGAATGGCCGCGATTTCCGCAGGAGACAGGGCCACGATATATCCCAGGAACTTCAGCAGACGCACTGCCTCTGTATAGGCCGGTGATGAAGGGGAAATCCTGCGCAGAAGCGGTTCAGCATAATATTTCAGCACAGGAAGTTCGAAGATATGAGCCGAATTGAAGACGGCATCCGCATTTTCCTGGAACGGGAAGATGTTGCGGTTCTCGCCCCTGCGGACGCTCTGCCACCTCATGATCGTATCCTCCGGAACCACCCCGCGGGTGCGGTTGTCGCGTATCATGCGGCGGAGCATGCGGTTGTCCGAGGTCGAGATGTTGTTGTTTTCGTCGATCGAAAGCGAGGTGAGGGCAGACGCATAGACTCTGAACACCTTCGACGGATCGACAGACGGAATCATGGCCGGATTCAAGGCATGGATACCCTCCATTATAAGGATGTCCTTCTCATGCAGCTGCATCATGTTTCCTTCATAATATTTCCTGCCGTCCTTGAAGTCGAAGCGAGGTATCTCGACTTCCTTTCCGTCCAGAAGGTCGTTCAGCTGGCGGCCGAGAAGGTCAAGGTCCATGGCTCCGAGACATTCGAAATCATATTCGCCGTTCTCGTCCTTCGGGGTCAGCTCCCTTTCCACGAAATAATTGTCAAGCTCTATGACCTTCGGATTCAGGCCTAATATCCTGCATTGAAGGGCAAGTCTCTTGGACGTCGAGGTCTTTCCGCTGCTTGAAGGTCCTGCGATGAAGACTATCTTCACGCTGCCACGGCGGGCATATATCTGGTCGGCGATGTCTGCATACTTCCTTTCATGCAGGGCTTCCGAAAGATTGATCAGGTCTACTATCTCTCCGGACAGCACCTTGGCATTAAGCTTTCCTACACCGCGAACACCCATGACCGAACACCAGTCTGAGTGTTCCTTCAAGGCTGTGGCAAGCTTGGACTGACGCTTCATCGGGAGTACCCTGTCAGGGTCGCCGTCCATAGGATACTGAAGGCAGAATCCGTCATTGAAGCCCATTATGTCGAATGTCTTGAGGCAGCCTGTCGATGGAGCAAGAGGTCCATAGAAGGTATCAGCCTGTCCGTCAAGGAAGTACACATTGTTGTGCAGTCTTCCCAAGGTCTTGAAGAGATCTACCTTCTCGATCTGGTTGTTTCCTGCGAATATCCTTTCACATTCCTTGAGATTCATCATCTTCTTGCCGAACGGCAAGTCGGCCTCTATCAGCCCGCGCATACGGGACACGATTTCCTGAAGGGTATCGTCAGTCAGGAAACATGGTTTCGGACGACCGTCTTCCATCGTGTCCAGTTCCCTGACCTCACAATACAGACCGCTTGGCAGAGAGTAATCTATGGCGAGTATCTTGTCCGGAAACATCTCCCTCACCACATTCTGAAGGACGAAGCAGAGGGACCTTATATATGTACGGCGGCCGTCAGGATGGTCATAGCCTACAAACTTCACATTATGAGGATTGATTATCCTGTAATCCAGCGATTTCAGCTTGTTGTCGACAAGGGCGGCAAGAACTGACTGCCGGTCTGTCATTTCCGACAGCTCCTTCAAGGTGGTTCCCATGGCTACCTTGAGATAGGAAGCCGTATTTTCGCAATAGATTCTGATATTTTCCATCGTATTCTATAATTAATTACTCCTCTACAGGTTACAGAAGATGAATACCGTCAGGAGGAAGTACGCAGATTCAACAAAACACTAATACACAAGAACTTATATTTCCAGTATGATCAGAGGATTTCGGCGAGGAAAGGACCGGTGACCGAAGCAGGGTCGGCAGCAAGCTGTTCCGGGGTGCCGGCAGCAATTATCATACCTCCCTTCTTTCCTCCTTCCGGACCCATGTCGAAGATATAGTCGACCGACTTGAGCACATCGAGGTTATGCTCGATCACTATTACCGTATTGCCCTGATCCACAAGCTGACGGAGCACATCGAGCAGTACCTTGATATCCTCGAAATGCAGACCAGTGGTCGGTTCGTCAAGGATATACAGGGTATTGCCTGTGGACTTTCTGGCAAGCTCTGCAGCGAGCTTCATACGCTGGCTCTCTCCTCCGGACAAGGTTACAGCCGACTGACCAAGACGCACATAGCCCAGGCCGACATCCACCATCGCCTTGAGTTTCTGAGCTATGGAAGGAATGTTGCCGAAGAACTCATATGCCTCGCTGACAGGCATCTCAAGCACATCGTTGATGTTCTTGCCCTTGTACCTTACCGCCAGGGTATCCTCCTTGTACCTCCTTCCGCGACATTCGTTGCAGACCACATTGACTGAAGGAAGGAAGTTCATTTCTATCACCTTTATACCCGCACCCTTGCATTCCTCGCATCTTCCTCCGGGCACATTGAAGGAAAATCTTCCTGCCTTGAAGCCTCGCACCTTCGCATCAGGGGTGGCTTCAAACAGAGTCCTTATATCATTGAACACTCCTGTAAAGGTAGCAGGATTGCTTCTTGGGGTACGGCCTATAGGACTCTGGTCTATCTCTATGAGCTTGTCGATATTCGAGACACCCACGATCCCGTCGTATGGAAGAGGCTGGAGCTTGGCGTTGTAGAACTTGTTCTTCAGGACAGGCATGAGGGTCTCGTTGATCAGGGACGACTTTCCGCTTCCGCTGACTCCGCTTATGCCTATGAGCATGCCGAGAGGAAAGTCCACATCTACATTCTTAAGGTTGTTTCCCCTTGCTCCCCTGATTCCCAAGGTCAGACCGTTGCCCGGACGGCGCACGGCAGGCACTTCAATCTTCCTGTCTCCGCGAAGATAGTCCAGCGTTGAAGAAGAAGATGGCCACGGGCTTTCGCCCTCGCAATGACATAGCACATCAGCCAGCGGACCGCTGTAACAGATCCGGCCTCCGGCTTCGCCTGCGCCCGGACCCACATCCACCAGCCAGTCGGCTGCCATCATGGTCTCGGCATCATGCTCCACGACCATGACCGAATTACCCTCGTCGCGAAGCTTCTTGAGCGAAGCGATGAGCTTGCGGTTGTCCCTCTGGTGCAGACCGATAGAAGGTTCGTCCAATATATACAGGACATTGACCAGCTTGGATCCTATCTGGGTGGCAAGCCTGATTCGCTGGCTCTCTCCTCCCGAGAGAGAGGATGTAGGACGGTCAAGCGACAGATAGTCAAGTCCCACATCAAGAAGGAAGCGTATCCTGTCCTTGAGTTCCTTGAGAATATCCCGGCCTATCCTGCTCTCCCTCTCGTCCAGGATCTCATCCAGAGAGCATATCCATTCCTGCAGCTGGGTGATCTCCATGGCAGAGACCTCCGAAATCGTCTTTCCGTCTATCTTGAAATATGTCGTATCCTTGTTCAGGCGTGTTCCCCCGCAGACCGGGCAGACCACCTTATCCTGGATGTCCCCTACTATGCCCTGGAACGAAACCATCTCCGAAGAAGTACCTTCTCCAACCCTGAAAAGCTCGTCGGAGCCGAACACGATCAGAGACACGACCTCGTCAGGAAGTTCCTCGATCGGATCGTAGAGCGAGAAATTATATTTGCGGGCTATAGAACGGATGACGTCGAACTTCTTTGTCTCACGTATCTTTCCGAGAGGGACGATTCCGCCGTCGGCGATCGAAACCGAACGGTCGGGGATTATCGTGTCCATGTTCACGTCCACTATGATTCCGAGGCCCTTGCAGTGCGGGCAGTATCCCTGCGGCGAGTTGAAGGAGAAGGAATGCGGCGCGGGCTCGGCAAGCGAGAGACCCGTGTCCGGGCAGACCAGATGTTTCGAATAATGCTGGACGTCCTCAGTCTCCATGTCCAGGATGGCAAGCGAGCCCTTTCCGAAATTCAGGGCCGACATCACGGAATCCTTTATCCTCTTCTCATCCTTCTGCGAAGGTTTCAGACGGTCCACGACCAGTTCGATGAAATGGGCCTTGTACCTGTCAAGGGCGGTCACCTCGTTGAGTTCGCAAAGCTGACCGTCTATCCTGACCTGGGTGTATCCCCTCTTACGCATCTGCTCGAGAAGCTCCTTGTAATGACCCTTGCGGCCCTTGACGACCGGTGCGAGGAGATAGCACTTGCGGTCACGGTAGTTCTCCATGATCAGGGACACTATCTGCTCGTCGGTATAACGGACCATGGCCCTTCCGGTCTGGGGCGAGTAGGCGGTCGACGCCCTCGCATACAGCAGACGGAGGAAATCGTAAATCTCCGTGATGGTACCGACGGTCGAGCGGGGGTTGTTGCCGGTGGTCTTCTGCTCGATCGCGATGATCGGGCTCAGGCCCGTGATGGACTCGACTTCCGGCTTTTCCAGTATGCCCATGAAATGCTTGGCATATGTCGACAACGTGTCCATGTACCGCCTCTGACCTTCGGCATAAATGGTATCGAAGGCAAGGGAAGACTTTCCGCTTCCGCTGAGTCCCGTGACTACGACAAAACTGTTGCGGGGAATCGAAAGCGAAACTCCTTTAAGATTATGGGCCTTTGCCCCTTTTATTTCGATATGATCCTTCTTCTTGTCCATAGGTTGACAAATATAAGGAATTATTCGTAAATTTAGCACCGCTAACATTTAACGGATAGACCGATGAAAAGGATTTTTATTGCAATCGTGGCTGCCGCCTGTCTTTCCGCAGCCGGGACACAGGCCCAGGAGAGGCTGCCTGAATATCTTCAGGCCGAGAAGTTCACCCAGGAGAAACTCAACACGATGCTGTTCTCCACGACAGTGGACCCGCACTGGTTCCAGAAAGGCAACTGCTTCTGGTATGAATACAAGACCAGCGACGGCACGCAGTGGTATGTCGTGGATCCGGCAAAGCGGACCAGGACCCCGCTCTTTGACAGGGACGAGCTTGCCGCACAGCTGACCGAGACAGTAAGGGACCCTTACGATGCCCTCCACCTCCCGATCCGCAACCTCAAGGCGAAGGAGGACGGAAAGACGTTCACATTCGAAGTGACCTCTACAAAGGAGATAAAGAACGAGAAGGGAAAGAAGGAGAAGGAAGTCTTCTACTTCTCATATGACTACCCGACAAAGACCCTCACCCATCTTGAGGACAAGGAGAAGGAGCCTAAGCGTCTGAGCTGGGGTTCGATCTCCCCTGACAGGAAGACAGTGGTATACGCGAAGGACCTCAACCTCTACAAGATGAGCTACGATGACTACCAGAAGGCACGCAAGGACGAGAAGGACTCTACGATCGTCGAGATCCAGCTCACCACCGACGGAGTCGAGGATTTCGGCTACGGAATGCCGTACAAGATGGTCAACACCGACACCCTCCTCAACGGAAAGCGCCGTGCCGTCTACGGCATGTGGTCCCCTGACTCGCGCCATTTCGCGACCATCCTCACCGACGAGCGCAAGGTCAAGGACCTCTGGGTCATCAACGTGATGTCCAAGCCGCGCCCTACCCTCGAGACCTATAAATACCAGATGCCAGGCGAAAGCGAGGCACCGGTCGAGCACCTCTACATCTTCGACATGCAGGACGGAAGCCGCAAGGAGATAAAGACCTCGGCATACAAGGACCAGACCCTCGCACTCGAAAGGAAACCGGTGCAGCAGAAGGAAAGGGACATGGAGGAAAGGACGACCGTATGGCTCGGAGACAACGACCGTTTCTTCCTCACCCGTAGCAGCCGCGACCTCTACCGCATCGACGTATGTTCATACACCGTCGGCCAGGACAGCATCGTGCCTGTGATCGAGGAAAGGATGAACACATATCAGGAGACCCGTTCGCTCAAGGCTCTGGCCGACGGCAAGGAACTGATCCACTGGAGCGAGCGTGACGGCTGGGCCCACCTCTACCTCTACGATGACCAGGGCAATCTCAAGAACCGCATCACCAAGGGCCCTTGGCATGTGGAGGAGATTCTGAAGGTCGACGAGAAGGCGCGCACCGTATACTTCACGGCAAACGGAAGGAACAAGGACGAGAATCCTTATTACGAGCATCTGTACCGTGTCAATCTCGACGGAACAGGACTCACCCAGATCACCAAGGGAGACTTCTTCCACCAGGTCGAGGTAGACGATGACGCAAAATTCGTGGTCGACAACTACTCGAGGATCGACACGGTCCCTATGTGCGTCCTTCTCGACAACGCCGGCAACAAGGTCATGGACATCCAGGAAAGCGACTTCTCGCAGCTCTTCGCCAACGGCTACAAATTCCCTGAGCTCTTCAAGGTAAAGGCCGCAGACGGAGTCACCGACCTCTACGGAGTGATGTACAAGCCGTTCGACTTCGATTCGACAAAGGTCTATCCTATAATCGATTACGTCTATCCGGGTCCGCAGGTCGAGGCTGTATACTATCCGTTCACACGAATGAGCGTACGTACCGACCGTCTGGCGCAGGCAGGATTCATCGTGATCTCCGTAGGTCAGAGGGGCGGCCATCCGAGCAGGTCGAAATGGTACCACAACTACGGATACGGAAACATGAGGGACTACCCTCTCGCCGACCATAAGTACGCGATCGAGCAACTTGCTAACCGCTACGACTTCATCGACATCGACAAGGTAGGAATCCATGGCCATTCGGGCGGAGGATTCATGACCACAGCTGCAATGTGCCAGTATCCAGACTTCTTCAAGGTAGGCGTTTCTTGCGCAGGAAACCACGACAACACGATCTACAACCGCTGGTGGAGCGAGACCCACCACGGAGTCAAGGAGACCGTCAGCGAGCAGGGCGACACTACCTTCGTCTATAAGATCGGTACAAACCCTGAGATTGCGAAGAACCTCAAGGGCCATCTCCTCCTTGTCCATGGCGACATCGACGACAATGTCCATCCGGGCAACACCACACGAGTGGTCGATGCTCTCATCAGGGCAGGAAAGAGGTTCGACATGCTCATGCTGCCTCAGCAGAGACACAGCTTCGGCGACATGAACGAATACTTCTACTGGCGCCTTGTGGACTACTTCTCGGAACACCTCAAGGGCCGGAGCGAAAAGTCGGTCGACATTCCGAAACGATAGCTTAAAAAGCGTCGGTGCGAGAATTGGATGATTCTCGCACCGACGCTGGCTTTATACCGCCTTTTTGCAACGTATAAGGTAGCGTGGGTACCAGAAACGACCGTTTCTGGTACCCACGCATATTTTATCTGTTGCTGAGACAGAGAGACGGATCGTCTACAAGGAGGAAGAAGGCACCTTCTTCCATGGTTGCGGTATGGGTTGAACCGTTCCAGACACCCTCTGTTGTCGAGACGGATGCATCATATGAATAGTAATCATACCATTTTCCGTCATGAGGAAGTGTAATGGAAATGCTTTGGCTGCCGGAACCGAAGTTTCCGAACAGGGCAAACGTATCTGTTCCGCCGTAACCGTCCGTATTGGTACAGAAGATGAAACGACCCGGGAAATTTGACGAGCTCACACCCCAACGGAAATCAGCATCACCGTCAAAGAAACGAGGATTGTCAAAACGGAACTTCAGAAGAGAAGCATAGGTATCGTACAGAGCCTTCCTGTTTGTATCGGAGAAATAACTGTCTGTTACCCATGGTTTCTTATCGGTACGGTCACCTCCTTCGAAGATCGAATAATCATAACCGATTTCACCGAACTGCCATATCATCTTTGGTCCCGGAACGAGGAGGAAGAAAGCAGCATTCAGACCTGACCTCTTGAGGCGGACCTTATAGTCACCCTTAGCGGTATCCGTTCCGTTTTCCTGTGCCTTGAACATGTTCCTTTCCTCATCATGACTCTCCATATAGCCGACCAGAGTACCGAACGGGAGCCAGTCCACATTGATGTCCTGGACTCCGTCGAAGTTCGACTTGTCACCCATCCAGCCCATGAGAGATTCTCCGTATGCCTCGTTCATGTTCCTCCACACCTTGATGTCAGCGTTGCCGAGGTCATAGTTCTCATCATCCACAAAATGCTCGCAGATCATTATGGCATCCGGATCGACACTGCGGATATGTTCACGATATTCCTTCAGATATCCCACACGCTCCGGATTGTAGCTTTCGACCTTGTATGAATCCTGGGTGAAGCCCTTTGAAAGGTCAAAGCGGAAACCGTCTATCTTGTATTCCTTTATCAGATATTCAAGATTCCTCTTGACATGTTCACGCACCATAGGATTGCTGTGATTCCACTGATGGTACACATTATACTGATGTGTGGCATCCCTGTTGAACCAAGGGTTGTTTGAAGCGGTCTTGTCGCCGTCCCAGTAAAGAGCAGCATAAGGATGCGCTCCGGTCGCATGGTTGTATACGACATCAAGAATCACCGCCATTCCCCTCTTGTGGCACTCGTCGATGAACTTCTTGTAGGTACTGCGCTTTCCGTAAACCTTGTCCATTGCAAAATATGCATGGGTACCGTATCCCCAGCTGTTGTTGCCGTCGAATTCCTGGACAGGCATCAGCTCGATGGCGTTCACTCCGAGGCCGTCGATATAGTCCAGATAATTCATGGCTGCATTGAGACTGCCTTCGCCATAGGCGTTATCGGTGAAGTCACGGAGCAGGAGCTCATAGATGACAAGGTCGTCGTCATCCTCGATCTGATAGTCCTCTATCTCCCAGGAATATTCATCCCTGTTGATCTTGAAGGCAGAAACGAAGCCGTTGTCCCTGCCGTAGTGGGTGTTACCGTATTCAGCAGCAAGACCCGGATAGGCATAGTCGGAAATCCATTGGTCATTCGTCCTGTCGTAAAGTATTTCCGTATATGGGTCGAAGGTAGTTACCGTAACATCACTGCCGTATCCCAGCTGATACTGGAACTTGTACTGCTTGTCAGGATCCAGGTCTGTAAGGGTGATCCACCAGCATCCGCTCTCGTCATCATAATTCAGAGGCTTGACAGGCTTGCTGCTGTCACCCCACCAGTTGTCATCCCACAGAAGGTTACAAAAATCATGAGATTTTCCCTGATTGTCCCTGTCATAAAGCACAAGAGTGACCGTACTGTCATCAATATAGTTGATTCCATGCTTGAGACCTGCAGGCATGGAGATATCTACGCCATAGAGGTCATCTGTCACTATAAGGAAATTATCGGGAGTCTGGATATCGCCATCCTCTGTACGGGCAATTATACCGATCTTCTGCACCGGTGTAGTACCTATCGGACTGATTTCATCAAACCACTCTCGTACGGAAGGAGTCAGCTCCATCGACCACAGGTCAGTACCGATCCTGGTAAGCTTGTATTTGTCAGTATTTGTTCCCCATGAAGGTCCATGGCTGTCCACAGCATTGTTTCTCAACCATACATGGGCATACAGATCAGATGCATAGCCATACAGGTCGTCACCCTCAACCGCCTTGTAATATATGGTACATGGTTCATCGGCATCAGGTATTACAGGATCAGCATAGAATCCCATTTCCGAACCGGAAGAGAGCACTCCCATATCATAGATGGTGTTCCTCTTGAACTCAACCCTCTTGGATGTGCTCTTGACCTCATACTTGTCAGACTCTCCTGTATTGCTGAATTCTACAGTGATTCCGTTTTCAAAGACCACGGGAGCTACTGCTATATAATATGTCTTACCTTTGACAAAATTGCCTGACATAGACACATATCCGTTTGAAAAGCCTTCAACGACAGGTTCGCCATCGTTATAATAGACCTTTCCTGTACCGGAGATTCCCAGGGTCGTAGTAGCCGAAGATATATCGTATGTAGACCATGAACCGTCAACCCCGTCCCAAGGTCTGGTAATCGTGTAGTGGTTATATGATCCGTATGTCAGGTCAGGTGTCTGATTCCACTTATTGTCCCAGCTGAGCGCATTTCCAGCAGGATTCATTCGGCAGAAGATCACATTAGGATAACCTTCAGGTTTCGGACAGGAATATGTATTGGCTGAAACCGGCTCCATCCTTTTCCATGTATCACCATTATCGCCAAAGAAGTATGCAGCAAACCAGGCATTGTCTGACTTCCATTCGTCATGTACCGTCAGGTAAAGAGCATCAGACTCCACACCCTCTGAATCAATCTCGACCTCAGTCATTTCACCCCAGACCGTCACATTCTTCACGCCAGAAGAACCCATTGTGAACTTCAAGAGGGCGACAGCATTCTTGAAGCGCAGAGTATTGTCTGTCGTATATGCTACAGCTACCGCAGCATCAGGGTCATATGAACCGGCAACGGCGGTCTGTACGGAAGGAATGGTGACATTGCTTACGATCTTCTCCGAAATATCGGCAGAAGATTGTCCCCCGGCATAAGGATAAACTGCCATGACCTCAGACTCCGAGAAGCGGCCGTCACCCATATAGCTGAAGGCTGCCGAAGAAGCTGTTCCATTGACAGAGGTACCGAACTTATAGTTTCCGCCCTGACCTATGATCTGGATATATTCCTCTCCGCTCCACTTGGAAATGTTTCCGTCAAGCACGGTCTTGGTATCAGGCGCGTCCACGTGGGCGGTAAATACAGGAGCCCCTTTGATATCAGGGGCCTCCTGTACGTCCACAACCTCACTGACACATGACACGAGACATGTGACCAAAGCCGAAAACGAAAGAAATAACCTTGAAAATGTTTTCATTCCCATTGAAGTGTCAGTCATTCCATTCAAGGGTGTCTTCCTCCCACGGATCAAAAGCTCCGCTTGTACAAAGCACTGACTCAGTGCAAAGTTCAAGAATCTCTACAGATGGCGTTTCGTATGTATTCATTGTCATATGCTTTATCTATTTAACATCAGCGGCCTCAAGAACGTAAACATAGTCTCCATTAGACAGTTTATTAACCTTTGAGCTGCTTTTCACTACTATATCCTTGGTCTGCTTTGTTCCGTTGTTGATGATCAGATTGACAACCTCGGTTCCCTTAGGAATCTCTACGTACTTGCAAACGCCATAATCACCGACGGAAGCTTCCTTGGTCATCTTGTCACCTGGCCATCCAGCAGTCGTATAGCCTCCCCATGCGTAGAAATTAAGAGTCTCCCAACCCACATTGTTCTGCACATAGAATCTATACATTTCCACATTCGGAACTGCCGGTGCCGCACTGCCTGCGGCTGTCACATAGAACATCCTCTTTGCCGGATATACATACACATCATAGCTTGCTTCTGCAGTTGCACCTGTAACATAGATATTGACATCTCCACCAAGAACATTCCATGTATTCACAGCCACTGCGCCTGTGAATCCCAGCCAAGAGCCGTTGTTCATGATCTTGAAACCATTATCCTTCGAATCAAGCTTCGTCACATTCCTGGCTACAAAGAAATCGCCCTGCTCTGTCATTTCTGCATAAGTGCTCCAACCATTGTATGCGCCCGGGATTGCCCACTCAGGAGCCGGCGGAGCAGTGTACTCGAATGTTCCGAGGTCATAGATGGTACCGGCATCAAGAGTTACCTTACTTGTAGTCTTCTTTACCTGGATCTCGTCACCATCGTCGATTCTGATTTTCGCAGATACTCCGGAATTGAAGACCTGTGGAGCTACTGCAATGTAGTAGTCCTGATTCTTCTCGAAATACTTGTGCTGATCATCGTGGTATGCATAGATCTCAACCCAGGTACCAAGATCGGAAATCTTCTCTTTATCCTTAATGATTTCTGTAGGAAGCACTTCCACAGACGGGCCTGCTGATGTAAGAGAGACCTTGATGTTACCGGTAAGGCCTTCATTGCTGTTTCCACAGAAGACAACATGCGTCACCTTGTCTGTGTTCACTCGGAACTTCAGGAGTGCAGTGACATTCTTGAAAGCGAGTGCATTGGTTTCAGAATATGCGACACCTACTGCTGCCGGACTATGCCATGTCCCCTTCTGAGCCTGCTGCCAGACAGGTATATTGGCTGTGACTGTCTTTGCATTTAAATCTGCAGTATATGTTCCTGCCGGATAGACTGCAAGGAATCTGTTTCCTGAAAAGTCGTTACCGGTATATGTGAATTCAGTATTCTTACCGGCAGATTTCGCTTTGAAGGTAAAAGCCTTCGTTCCGTTGTGGATTGATATTCCATCACCTGCAACCCACTCGGTTGCAGTACCGTTCAATATGGTTTTTGTATCAGCATCATCGATGGATGCAGTGAAAACGACAGTCTCCTCGTTTACCTCAGGCTCGACTGGAGCTGTCTCTTCGATGCATGCTGCAGCAAATACTGAAGCACACATCAGGGACAAAAGTCCTTTAAATGATCTTCTCATGCTGTATATTTTCAGATATGACATCTTGACATAACTATACCGATCGACCTCACGGTCAACACCTTTGACAGCAAGGCCACATAAGACGTAATAAACCAACCATCAACTCCTTACGTCAAATATGTGCTCCCTTTTGACGGCACACGTTTGCTATAATTCATTGATAATCAAATGTTAGATTTTACACTATCGGTTAAAAACACTTCACATGGAGGTCATTCATTAGATGCTCCATGTGAAGTATAATATTATTTTGTTGATAACGTCCAGTTGGTCTCCCCCCAACCTGTAATAGTAATGCAGTTATTACCATTTAAGGTAATATCACTTGTATTATTCCACTTTGAATCCCATGATCCAGCAGCATGCTCTGGACCTCTTCGAAGAATTTTTAAACCTGTAGTTCCGCTTGGTACTTCTACGGAATAAATATCAGCTTCATCTGTTTCTTTAAAGGTAACCCACTGGTCACCATCTCCCCAGATCCAGGCTTCGAACCAAGCTTCACTTTGATTCCAAAGAGAAGAGCCACCAGTATTCAAATAAATAGTCTTGGCATTTACAATAACTGGGGCGGTACCATTTGTTGTCTGCTCTGTGGCTGACGTATGGTCAGTGTCTGCTGTCATCAAATAAACCTTTCCTCCAACAAGATCAAAATAAATGTCATAGTTTCCTGCACTAACATTTGAAATGTTTACATTACTACCCGAAGCTACTGAGAAGAATACGTTCTCATTGATATAGTTTACATTGCTGACGCCATAGCTTGTTGACCAACCATCATTTTCTTCTGATACCTTCTTGGCTTTAATCTTAAACTCATCATAATCACTGAGTTCAACATTCTTAGCCACAAAAAGGTCCGGTGTACTTGTTGTAACCATAGCCAGATCTGTCCAACCATTGAATTTTCCTGCCACCGCCCAGTCTGATGGCTGATCCGGTGTAGATTCTGTAGGAAGATCTGCGGTCTTTACAACCTTAATCTTGGTCTCATCAGCAGAAAGATAAACAGAATAAATGCCGGAAACCGCTACCTTCATATTATCCTGACCGTCACCATCAACAGCATCATACTCGACACCTGTTTCCATTGGAGATGTCGTATAGGTCAGTTGCTCATCCCACGATCCATTAACTCTTAATTTGAATGTATCTGAATCTCTGATTGTGAGTCCCTCAGCAACATACCAGCCATCGGCAAAAGTCATTGATGCAATATCAGGTCCCCATCCGCTCATGCTTCCAACAATACCCCAATTTTTCGGTTCAAATTCCGGAGCAGTGTACTCGAATGTACCGAGATTAAGGATAGTTCCGGCAACGAGATCTTTAGGGTTTGCAGTAGTCTTTACCTTTTCTACCTTGGTATCATCATCAAGGATAAAGTTCACTGAGAATCCCTGGGTAAAGTTCGCAGGAGCTATGGCTGCATAGTATGTCGCTCCGTCTTCAAATACCCAATCGTTAGCTTCATCCTCAGAATAGATCTTCACCCAAGTACCCTTGCTTGTCCACTCATTCTCCTTTCCTTCCTCAAAGACTGTATCCTGTCCTACGACACTCTTGATGGAATCGTCTTCATTCAGGCTGACGAGCATGTTACCTGTTATAGCCTCGTCATTATTGCCATAGAATTCAACAGCCTTGATATTGCTGCCATTGATAGTGAACTTAAGAAGGGCATGAGCATTATTGAATGTAAGTGTGTTATCTTCAGTATATGCTACAGCAAGAGCAGCCTTCTCATTATAAGTATCCTTTTTTGCACCCTGATAAGTAGGGATATAGGCATTCACAGTCTTTGCATCTACATCAGCTGTGTATGTACCTGCAGGATAAACTGCGATGAACTTATCGCCTTCGAAGTCACTGCCTGTGTATGAGAAGGCAGCTATAAGTCCTTCGTCTTCGGTAGTGAAGTCAAAGCCAGCGGTTCCGTTAAGGATGGTAATGGCGTCACCGCTTACCCAGTTTGAAACCTTCTTACCTTCTCCGTTTACACCAAGGACAGCCTTAGTCTCTGCACCGTCAACAGATGCTGTGAACACTACTGTTTCCTCAACTGCCTCAGGAACTTTGTTCTCGAGCTCCTGGGTACAAGATGCCGCTGCGAACATGGCAACAGCAGCAACCATAAATGAATAGATCTTTTTCATTTCCTTAGATTCATTAATAGTCCGACTTTCCGTTACCAGATAGCATCCTCCTCGTTATAAGGATTAAACTGTCCGCCTACCTCGCCTGAGTCAAAGCAGATTGCGCCTTCGATATGAAGGTCGATTACATTTAGTTCCGGAGACTCATAATTGCCCCCCCCAATGCACTGAAATTCAGTTGTTTTGGTTCTTTTGTCCATGATAATGAAATTAATTTGTGTTTGGTTATAGATGTTTCGGTCTCCCCGGAATGACCGGGGATGACCAGACTTATTTCACTTCTTCAAAGCTGATTGCAAAACCGCCGCCCGGAGCCATTGTCACAGGGAGGTAGTCGTGGAAGGTAACGTTCTTCTTCTCTATCACGTATGCCTGAGGATTGTCCTTGTAGTGGGCATCAGGAGCATCGCGGTAGATCGTTGCCTCGTAGGTCTTGCCCGGCTCGAGGAACTGGAGAGGAACGTCAACGCTGCGCTTGTGATCGTCAGTGACGCCTCCGCAGAACCACTGTCCGTCCTTCTTGCCCTGACGTGCGATCACCACATACTCGCCCGGCTCAGCAAGGAGATACCTTGACTGGATCCAGTCTATGTCCACATCCTTGATGAACTGGAATGCATCCATGAACTGAGCATAGTGCTCAGGAAGGTCTGCAGCCATCTGGAGAGGAGAGTAGAGGGTGACGTAAAGAGCAAGCTGGTTTGCGATCGTAGCGTTCACCCATGAAGTGTTCTTTCCGTCGGTAACTGAAGCGAGGTCCTGTACGAAGATACCAGGGGTATAGTCCATAGGACCGCCGTTGAGACGTGTGAACGGAAGGATGGTCACATGGTGAGGCATAGTGCCGCCGAAAGCCTGGTACTCTGTACCGCGGGCAGCCTCCGCACCGATGAGGTTAGGATATGTACGGGAGAGACCGGTAGGACGTACCATTTCATGACCGTTGAGCATTACCTCGTGCTCGGCAGCCTTCTTCACCACATGCATGTAGTGGTTGATGAGGGACTGGCTGTAGTGGTGCTCTCCGATAGGGAGGATGTCACCTACATAACCGCTCTTGATTGCGTTGTATCCGTACTTGTCCATAAGGTCGAGGGCCTGGTCGAGATGGCGCTCGTAGTTACGAACTGATGACGAGGTCTCGTGATGCATCATGAGCTTCACACCCTTCTTATGTGCGTACTTGTTGAGTGCTGCGATATCGAAGTCAGGATATGGGGTCACGAAGTCGAAGACATAGTCCTTGTTGCAGTTTGCCCAGTCCTCCCAGCCTTCGTTCCAGCCCTCTACGAGGACCTGGTCGAAGCCATGCTCGGCAGCAAAGTCGATGTAACGGCGCACCTTCTCGTTGTTTGCAGAGTGGGTTCCGTTAGGAGTTGCGCTCTTGTAGTCGGTCTTGCCGAGCTGTACTGAAGCGAAGTCGTCGGTGTATGCCCATGAACCCTTGCCTGAGATCATCTCCCACCAGATTCCGATATACTTCACAGGCTTGATCCAGTCTGTAGACTCGAGAGCGCATGGCTCGTTGAGATTGAGGATAAGACGTGAAGCGAGCTGGGCAGTTGCGCTCGGAGCCACCTGTACGGTTCTCCAAGGAGTGTTGCAAGGAGTCTGCATGCGGCCCTTCCAGCCCTGTGCGTCAGGGGTAAGGTGCGAAACGAAGGTGAATGTGTCAGGATCGAGATCGAGGTGCATGCACGGATAGTCGAGAAGGGCAGCCTCGTGGATGTTGATGTAGAGGCCCTTGTCGGTACGCATCTGGAGTGATGTCTGCACACCGTTGATCGAGAACGGAGTCTGCGAGTCGTTAGGGTTGATCGCAGCTTCCATCCTGGCGCTGATCTCGCTCAGGCGTGACTCCACGTAGTTGTACTCCTGAGTGTCGTAGTCACCTGGAACCCACCATGCTGTGTGGTCGCCTGTGAGGGCGAACTGGGTGAGCTCCTCCTTGATCACGAAATAGCTGAGGTTCTTCTGGTATGGGAACTCGTAGCGGAAACCGAGACCGTCGTTGTAGAGACGGAAACGGATGTTCATCTGCCTTTCGGTAGAAGTCTGCTCGAGGCATACGAGAAGCTCGTTGTAGTTGTTGCGGATCTGTGCTTCCTCACCCCAGACCGGCTCCCATGTCTCGTCGAATGTCGCTGTCTCTACATTGGTTACCTTGAAGCCGTCATAGAATGAGTTGCATGGCTCGCGGTCTTCCTTTGAGATGGTGCCGTCCTCGTTGAAGACAAGCTTCTGTGCCTTGAGCACGCCGCGGAGTTCGAAACCGAGGTTTGAAGGAAGGATAACCTTCTGACCCTCGTAGTTGAGTGCATACTGAGGGGTGCCCTCAGCGGTAAGCTGGAAAGTCATCTCAAGCACACCGTCAGGTGACTTGATCTTCTGGACATCCGTAACCTCTCCTGCAGGCTTTACAGAAGTACAGGCTGCAAGAAGTACGATTGCCGAAATTGCTGAAATTATTCTTTTCATTGTCATTATTATATGTTCTATGTTGAGATTGCCACGGGCTACGCCCTCGCAATGACATCTTTACCTACTTGTCATTTCGGGCACCCAAAGGGTGTCGGGAAATCTTCATCGTTCATATTCCACGATAAGCACCGACTGCGGAGCCACCACGGTAGCGTCGGAAACCTCGCAAGCCTCGCCTGTCATCACGTTCACTCCGCCCTTGATACCCTCGTTGATCTCCTTGTAGTATGACCATGGGATGTTCTTAGGCTCGAGAGAGTTATTGACATATACGAACACCATATCGTTCTCGTCATAACGGAAGAATGCATAGGTGTTGTCGCGGGTCATGAAATGCTTTGTCTTTCCGTTGTGGATGACCTCCTTGGTCTTTCTCCACTGGAAAAGACGGCTTGCAAAATCGAAGAGGTCAGCCGCCTGTCCCTTTGGAACAGAGAGTCCGTCGGTGTTCTTTGTCGCAGCCGCACGGCCTTCGGCAGTAAAGAGGTTCATTTCGTCACCTTCCCATCCGCCAGGGAAGTCCACGCGGAGTCCGCCGTGGTCACCCGCGTCCTTGAGGTTGTTGGAAACGAACATGAGCTCGTCACCGGCGAAGATCTGCGGATATCCGCGCATCGTGGCCATCAGGGCCATGGCTATCTTCACACGGTTCGGATTCTTACGCAGAGCGTCACCCAGACGCGCAGTATCATGGTTTCCTGGGAAGATCATCATGTTCGAGAGATCATGGTACACGAAGTCATGCGAAAGGATGTCGTATACGCGGAGGATACCCTCTCCCCAGCCGGGGTTGTCCTCGTTGAGACCTGCACGGAGGGCATCGTGAAGCGGGAAGTCCATGATGGACTTGAGGTTCGAGTCGAAGCCGTCCTTGTTCGCGTTGCCGCCCTGCCAGTATGCGAGCTGAGGGATCGAAGCCGTCCAGCACTCTCCCACGATATTGAAGTTCGGATACTCGTTCATCACTGCAGCGCACCACTCTGACATCGGACCCTTCTCGTTGTAAGGATATGTGTCCACACGGAAGCCGTCGAGGTCAGCCCACTCGATCCACCAGATCGCCCACTGCTGGAAATACCTGAGCATGAACGGATTGTCAAGGTTCATGTCGACCATAGAGGTATCGAACCAGCCGCTTTCCTGAATATAGAGGTCCTGGGTCGAAGCGTTAGGGTCCATGTTGGTAGAGAACACGATGTTCGATCCTGTATATGTATCGAACACATGGTACCAGTCCTTGAAAGGAACATCCTCCATCCACCAGTGGCCTGAACCTGAGTGGTTAGGAACGATGTCCATGATTATCTTGAGGTCCTTCTCATGCGCCTTCTGTACATACTCCCTGAAGAGGTCGTTGTCACCGAAGCGCGCGTCGATATGGTAGTAGTCGGTACATGCATAGCCGTGGTATGTGGTCTTCTCGAGGTTGTCCTCTATCAGAGGGGTACACCAGATGGCTGTCGCACCGAGTTCGCTGATATAGTCGAGGTGGTCGATGATACCCTGGATGTCACCGCCGTGACGGCCGAACGGCTTGCTGCGGTCAGCCTTGTCAGGCATGCCCTCTACAGAGTCGTTCGAAGGGTCACCGTTCGCGAAACGGTCAGGCATGATGAGGTAGATCATGTCGGCCGTAGTGAAGCTGGTACGCTCTGCAGAGCCTTCCCTGCGGGCAGCTATCTCGTATGGATACTTGAAAGATTCCCCGTCCTTCGAGAACACTATATAATATATACCGGGAGCTGCATCTGCAGCGATCTTCACGTCAACGAAAAGGTAGTTCGGGCTGTCAGCCTTGCTGACCTTCTCGACTTCTACTCCCTTGCCGCCTTCAACAGCGACATCGTAAGCGGAGATATTCTCTCCCTGCACCATGAGCTGGAGAGGCATCTTCATGCCTGTCCACCATGAAAGCGGCTCTACTCTTGTGACCTGCTGCGCAGTGGCGTCAGCCACTGCAGCAGGGTCGAACGCCGGCTTGCCCGAGCATGCTGCGAGGGCAAGCGCCGCCAATGCTATGACTATTCTCTTCATGATCATTCAGCTGTAATTTCCCAGCCCCAAGGAGCTTTAAGTTCAACCTTTACTGTAACCTTGTTCTCAGGAAGTGTGCGTGTGAACACGAGTACGCCGTCTTCAGCCGAAACGACCTCGAACCTGCCGCCCTTGCCGCCTGCAGCAAGTGCAGGGTTTGCATGACGGATCTCGCAGAGTTCCTTGTAGAAGTCGAAGTACTCGTTCTTCTCCCATGCAGGAATATGATCCTTCTCGAAGAACTCGAACCTCTTGTTCCAGCCCATCTCCTGGCCTGTGTAGATCAGAGGCTGGCCGCCAGGAAGAGTGAATGTAAGCACTGCCATTACCTTTGCGGCGTCGCCCATTCTCTCGAACTCGGTACCTGCCCATGAGTTCTCATCGTGGTTTGATGTGAACATGAGACGGCACACATCCTCAGGATGTCTTTCTGCATCCTTCTCTATGTACGAGAGGAGGTCCTCGATGCCCTGCTCGCCACGGGCGATGGAGTTCATCATATGGTGGAGCTCCCATGAGTATGAGGCATTGAAGTCGGAAAGAGAGTGGAGCTTTGGTTCCTCGCCTTCTGCAAGCCAGTACATGTGCGGATAATCTGCACGGAGTCCGGCTATGGCCTCCTGCCAGAACTCGAGCGGAACCTCGCAGGCCATGTCGCAGCGGAAACCGTCGATGCCACGCTCCATCCAGAAACGGAGGGCATCCTGCATTCCCTTCCATACCTCAGGGTTCTCATAATTGAGGTTGGCAGTGTCCGACCAGTCGGCTGTAAATGTAGTATTGCCTTCGGCATCGCGCTCGTACCACTCTGCAGGCTTGCCTGTAACCCACACCGCATCAGGCGAGGTGTGGTTGGCAACCCAGTCTATGATGACGCGGAGACCGAGCCTGTGCGCCTCTGCAACAAAGTTGTCGAAGTCTTCGAGGGTTCCGAACTCAGGGTTGATGTCGCAGTAGTTCCTTACCGCATAGTATGAACCGAGAGTTCCCTTGCGGCCCTCTACTCCGATAGGATAGATCGGCATGAGCCATACGATGTCCACACCCATCTCTGCCAGACGCGGAAGTTCCTGCTGAGCGGCAGCGAATGTGCCTTCAGGTGTGTACTGGCGCACGTTCATCTCGTACACCACTGAATTTTCAAGAGGCTGCTGCTCAGGAGCCTTCGGCTGCGAACACGAAAGAGCCACGAGGGCAGCACAGATTGCAAATATTACCTTCTTCATATGTTGATATTATTAATATTCAGCAAGGATAGTAGCGGAAGTTGCTGCTGCTGCGCACCAGTCTCCTGCGTAAGCTCCGAAACCGTCTGCGTCAGCATAGCCGTTCTCTGCAAGAACGACATAGTTTCCCTGAGGAATCTCGATCTTCACGTTCTTCTTCGATCCGTTGAGAACCACTGTAAGCGACTTCGCAGAGTCGATTCCCTCAAGACCGCTGATACGGAATGCGACCACGCACGGATCGTCGACCTCGATGAACTGAAGCTTCTCGCGCACGAGCTCCGCATCTCCGAGGCAGAAGCCAGGGTGTTCGTGACGGATTGCCGCAAGCTCCGCATAATACTTCACGAGATCGTTGTACTTCGTCTTGTATGTCCAGTCGATCGCGTTGATCGAGTCAGGCTGGTTGTAGCTGTTCTTCACGCCCTGCTTGTGGCGGTAGAGTTCCTCACCGTTGAAGATGAAAGGAATTCCCTGGGATGTGTAGACTGCTGTCTGGGCAAGCTTCACCATTCTCAGGCGCTCCTTCTCGGAAGCCTTCGTAGCCTCCTCGAGACGGTCGCGCAGACAGTGGTCGTCGTGGCAGCTCACATAGCTGACATGCTGGAGAGGGCTGTTGGTCCATCTCTCCACGCTTACCTGAGGGTGCTCCACTCCGCCGGCGATACCGAACTCGATGTTCTCCTTGTTTCCGGCAACGCCGTCCATGAATCCGGCATTCTCGCATCCGAGAGGTCCGCGTACGGCGTCGCGGATGTTGTCGCTGAATGCTCCGATCCTGTCAAGCATATATGTGTTCGCCTTGAGTGCGATCTCCTCTGCAGGATATGCAGGAGACTGGGCGGCCCATCCCTCGCCGTAGATCACGACATTCGGATCGATTGCGTGCAGACGCTCGCTGATGAGGTTCATGGTCTCGATGTCATGGATAGCCATGAGGTCGAAACGGAAACCGTCGATATGGTACTCCTTCATCCACCATTCGAGAGACTCGACCATGTATTTGCGGAACATCTCCTGCTCGGAAGCTGTCTCGTTACCGCAGCCTGAACCGTCGAAGAACGAGCCGTCCTCACGCATGCGGTAGAAATAGCCCGGCATCGTGCGCTCGAAACCTGTCTTCGATGCATCAGTGGTGTGGTTGTAGACAACGTCAAGGATTACCCTGAAGCCGGCCTTGTGAAGGGCCTGAACCATCTGCTTGAACTCCCTGATACGGGTTACAGGGTTGTACGGATCTGTAGAATACGAGCCCTCGACAGCATTGTAGTTGTAAGGATCATAACCCCAGTTGTACTGGTTGTTTTCAAGCCTGGTCTCGTCGACAGTTATGAAGTCGGTCGAAGGTAGGAGCTGTACATATGTCACTCCGAGTTCCTTGAGGTGGTCGATACCTGTAGCCAGGCCGTCAGGGTTCTTTGTTCCCTCCTCGGTGAGAGCCAGGTATTTTCCCTTGTTGGTCACACCGGATGTCTCATGGATGGAGAAATCCCTGTGGTGCATCTCGTATACGATGATGTCGGAAGGCTTGATCTCAGGACTCTTGTCCTCTGCCCATCCTTCAGGATCGGTCTCGGTCCAGTCGATGACCGCACCGCGTGTTCCGTTCACTCCGACAGCCTTTGCAGCGATGCCGGCAGTCTCTTCGAGCCACTTGCCTTCCTTCTGCACCTGGAATGTGTAGAATGTGCCTTTCACATCCTCCTTCACCACAGCCTTCCAGAGACCGTCCTTTCCAAGCTTCATGTTCACGATCTTGAAGGCAGCCTCGTCAGAAGCCGAATGGTAAAGTCTCAGCTGTGCAGCCTCTGCATCCGGAGCCCATACCGCAAACTCTGTCCTGTCGCCCATGTAGACACACTCCTCAAGCTGTGTCTTGGGCACTGCGAAATCTCCGCCTGCGGTGTTGCATGACACCATCGAAGCGGCAACTAATGTTCCCATCAGTATCAAGTTAAATATCTTCATGTTTTTATCGTATTGTTTCATTTAAACTTACAAATCTGACGAATTTAATCAAATTCACCGATATATTATAATATATCGGACGAACGGCGTGAAGATCATGACGAACGGGCTGTTTTTAAAGATAAAGAGTTTGTCCGGAAAACCATTTGGATTCCCGGACAAACTACTGTTTCAGAACGACTTGTCCGGATTTCCATAGGGATTTCCGGACATATTGTCATAGAGAATCAATACCCCGGATTTTGGACGAGGCGGTCGTTTGCGGCAAGCTCGGTAGGAGGAATCGGGAAGATCAGTTTGTAGGAAGGGAACGCCTGTCCTGCAAAGGAGTCTCCGCCTTTGTAAGGCCAGAGGTAATCTGCCGAATCATACAGACCGAACCTTATCAGGTCTGTCCTCCTGTGGGCCTCCCACATGAGTTCCCTTGCGCGCTCTGCCACAAGGAATTCCTGAGTGATTTCAGCCGGAGGTTCGACTCCTGCACGCTCTGCCAGCCGGGCAAGGTACGGCAGGGCCTCTCCTGCAACCCCGAGGTTCATGCATGCTTCGGCATATATCAGGTAGACCTCAGCGAGACGCACCATCGGGAAGTCGACGTCCGAGAAGGCCTTCACTGCCGAAACAGGCAGGAAGGACTGATCGGTCTCTCCGGAAGGTATGTTATTGAATTTCAGGCACGACCATCCGTTCATGAACGAGTAGAGGGCGCCCTCCATGGACTCGGATCTTCCCTTTATGTAGAAGAGCTTTCCGCGAGCGTCGGCGACTTCGTATGTACCGGTCTCATAATCCTGGCCGGAAACGTCGAAATATTTCGACACATACTCGTACGGCACACGAAGGCCGGCCCAGCCGTTGCGCTGTCCGTTCGGACGCGACTGGTCCGTGATGTCGGTCGAAGCGAGGGTGGCGCTGAGGATATAGGATGTGCCTCCGTACGACTGCGTCTTCTCGGCATTGTAGCTTATGGACCATAGCATTTCCTGAAGCGCCTGCGGGTTCTCGCCGTTGTCGCCGCGGAAAAGGGCGGCATAGTCCGGGCAGAGGGAGTAGCCCATGGCGAAGATGTCCTCGCACACAGCCTTGGCCTGGGACCACCTTTCGACTCCGGTATATACCTTGGAATTCAGGTACATGCGGGCGAGAAGGCCGGATACCGAACCCTTGTCGGCACGCGGATACATGGCTCTTGCCGGCATCATCGGACTTTCCTCGCTGCGGAGATATTCAAGTTCGCTGATGCAGAAGTCATAGATGTCCTCCCGGCTTGCCTGCGAAGGGAAGTATGTACCTCCGAATGGGGAGTTCTCGGTCGTGAAAGGCACGCTGCCGAAACAGTCCAGGGCCATCCAGTAGAGGTAGGCCCTGATGAACCTGGCTTCTGCACGGAAACCGTCGATCTTTGCCGAAAGGTCAGCAGATACGCCCCTGTCCTTCAGTTTCTCCGGAGTCGTCTGACGGAGATATTCGTTGACGAAGGCTATACCCTGGAGGGTACGTACATAGACCGCATAGACGGCATCGTTCTGGGTTTCGTTCCATGTATTTGTGTTAAGCGCGCGGACCCATGCGTCGTTTTCCCAGGAACACTTGGCTGCATCAGCAGTAGTCTCCTGGACAGACCAGAAGGCGCGGATGATCTCCGAAGCTCCCCCGTCCATCTGCTGAAGGTCGGTCAGATCGTTGGTCACGAACTGGGAATACAGCCGTGCAAGGCCCTGGAGGTATGGGGGTTCCTCGTTTCCGTATGTGTAGTCGACAACGGTGTCTGTCGTATTCAGCGGAAGGGTGTCCAGGTCGTTCACGCAGGCTGTCATCGCTGCAGCGGCCGTCATTATATATATTATCCTTTTCATTTCATTGTCCCTTTAGAAGTTTACGTTTACGCGGAATGAGTATGTACGCGGACGAGGCCACATGGTGTTGTCTATGCCATTCTCGGAGGTCACCTCAGGGTCCATTCCGCTGTAGCCGGTGAGAACGAACACATTCTGCACGGAAGCTCCTATGCGGATATCTGTCTCGCTGCGGGCAACGCCTCTGAAGGTATATCCGAAGTTTATGTCGTCAAGACGGAAGAAGGAGGCATTCTCAAGGAAAAGGTCAGAATACCACTGCTGTCCGCTGTTCGGAGCTGTGAAGCCGGTCTTCCTTACAAGACGTGCCTGGTTTGGCAGGGCTCCAGAATTAAGGTCCAGCGAAGCTGTAGAGTTGGACGATGCGAAATCATTGAACACCCATGTGCCGGCCGAACCATGTCCGTTGAGTCCGAAATCCCAGTTCCTGTAGGTTACCTTGAGGTTCAGACCGTAATAGAACTTAGGAGAAGCGCTTTTTCCTGTCATGTACCTGTCTCCTTCCGTGATGGCTCCGTCGCCGTCGAGATCCTCGAACTCGTTCTGAAGAGGCCTTCCGTCAGGGGCATATTTCTGTCTGTAAAGGAAGTATGTGTACGGTTCATATCCTACCATCTGGCGGCAGAGATAGCCGCCGGTGCCTTTGGATATGGTGCCGGTTTCGATGTAGTAGTTATCGTCTTCGGTAGGATTCAGCTTGGTGAAGACCGTACTCTGGAAGGTGCCGTTGATTCCTGCCTGAACGCTCCAGTCAGAGTTCTGCACGGGTACTCCGCTGATTGAGAATTCCAGTCCCCTGTTGCGGATGGAACCGATGTTGGTCATCAGCTTGTTGCCGAAATTCGAGCCCATAGGTATCTGGACCGAATTCAGAAGATCCTGTGTGTCACGCACATATGCATCGATACTTCCGCTGAGACGGTCATTGAAGAATCCGAAGTCCAGACCGGCGTTCCATGTCAGGGTAGTCTCCCACCTTATGAGCGGATCATATGCCTGCGGGGTCAATGTGCCAATGAAGCCCGGTGCGCCCATGTAGTAGAGGTGGTACGGGTCATTTGATATGTTGTAGCGCGCAAGGTGCACGTAGTTTCCTATGCCGTCCTGCTGGCCGGTCAGGCCGATGGAAAGACGGAGCTTCAAGGTCGAGACGTTCCTGACTTCCTCCATGAATCCTTCCTTCTTCATGTTCCAGGCGAAGGCACCGGATGGGAAGAAGCCCCATCGGTGCGCCTTCGCGAACTTGCTCGAACCATCGCCGCGTGCCGTGAAGGTGAACACGTACCTTGAGTCGATGGAATAGTTGATGCGGCCGTAGAATGATATCAGATAATTTTCAGCCTTGGACCATGAATACCTTCCCTCTGCTGTCTCTCCAGGCAGGAGCTTGATTTCATTCGTTTCATTGAAATAATCCACATACCTGCTGCCCCACCAGTTGTTCTGCCATGAGTATCCGGCCATGACATCCAGGTTGTGGATGCCCCAGGTTTCATTGTAGTCCGCATAGGCTTCGAACACCTGGCTGCGGCTTATGCTTATGCCTTTTGTATGCTGGCCGATACCGAGGTTCTCGGTATCGGTATATGCCTGGAACGACCCTGGACGCACACCGCTGTAGGAGTCTGTCTGAGTGATGTCGAGGCTTGCACTGACATTGAAGCTCAAGGCTTCCAGGCCATGAACCTTGTAGTCCGCACCTATCCTGCCTATGAACCTGTATGATCCGGCATTGCTGATGCTGTCATAGAGCATGGACAGAGGGCTGGCTCCGGCAAGTGTGTTGGGACTGAAGTCCTTTCCTCTTCCGTTGCCGTAATTCCAGAAACCGTTGGTAGTGGAGAGGTCAATGGTTCCGTCCGCGTTGATCCAGTACGGAGCTGCAGTCGGATTGAAGAAGGCTGCCTTTCCGACCGTTCCTCCGTCGGAATAATCAGAAAACGAATATACCCCCTTTGCACTGAGGTCCAGGGTAAGGTGCTTGTCAAGGAAATCGGGAGAGGCGTTGAGGTCTATGGTTCCCCTGTCATATCTGGACTCCTTGAGGGTACCCTGCTGACCGGAATAGCTTACGGAACCGCGGTAAGGCATGCGGTTGTCGATGTTTCCGCGAACGCTGACGTTATGCTCCGTGGCGAAGGCCGTGCGGAACACAAGGTCCTGCCAGTCGGTCTGCGAACTTCCGGCAAGTTCCCTTATACGGTCGCCCGTGGCAGTGCCTGCAGGGAATACCTCCGCATAGAAGTCCATCACTTCCGAAGGAGACATGACCGGAACCTTCCTCGACGGATTCTGGAGGCTGAAAGAGCCGCTGTAGCTTACCTTGGGCTTTCCTCCCATGCCCTTTCTGGTAGTGATAAGGATTACTCCGTTTGAAGCTCTTGAGCCGTAGATGGCTGCTGCAGATGCATCCTTGAGGACGGTGAATGAATCTATATCGTTGGGATTCAGCAGGTCAAGGGGATTTGACATCGCCCCTCCCGCGCCCTGTGCCACAGGCACGCCGTCGATCACGATGAGCGGGTCATTGGAGGCGTTCAGCGAGGCCGAACCTCTGATCCTTATGCGCGAACCAGAGCCCGGTCCGCCGTCGCCGGGAGTGATCAGCACACCTGCGACCTTGCCCTTGAGCATGTCCTGTGCATTGACCACGGCACCTCTGTTGAGGTCTTCAGCCTTGATTGCCGAAATCGATCCTGTAAGGTCATCCTTCTTGACGGTACCGTAACCGATGACCACGACTTCGTCCAGGAATTCGGAGTCCTCCTTAAGAACTATGGTATGGGGAACCGAAGCAGCCTCGAATCTTTGGGGAGCATAGCCGATGCAGCTTATTTCGACCTCTGCCATAGGACCGGCCACAATCAGTGAGAAATGTCCGTCCTCGTCGGTTACTGTTCCGTTCGATGTGCCGGTTTCTATTATTGCCGCACCCATAACGGGACCGAGTTCATCCATGACAGTACCGGACACCTCATAGCCTGCATACAGGCTGCTGCTTATCTTTGTCACCCGTGCCTTCCGGGCGGATGCATCAGCGCCGCCCGCACATGAAAGTGCAGCGACGACGCATATGATTAAAAACCTGTTCATATAAGTCCGTTTATAATTATTCAAAATTATCGCACGGACTTCAAGGCAATCCTCGGACCAATGGCAGCATCTTGTCCGGAAAACATAAGCATTAACCGGATAGAACCCTCTTTTCAGCACATTTGTCCGGAAATTCCTGACAGATTCCGGACAACATAGGTTCAAAAGTATTTTTCTCCGGAAATTTGACTGATTTCACGGCTGGAGGACTTGGGAATTAATTTTTTAATGGTACATTTGAACTGTCATTGAACTCTTCTGGTTCGCCATCCACGATCAAATGGCATATGAACATTCTTAACACATATGATCATGGATATTTATCTTAACGTTAAGACAGTGCAGACGATCGAGCGGGAATCCATGGAGCCTCATACTGCATATACTGTCTATCATCTGAGTGATGAAAACATGGAAGTTGCATCTGCATGGACTCTCAGGGATGCAGTTGAATTATTTGCAAGACTTTATGGATTTGACAGGACCCGTCTGAAACTAAGACGTCCGTTCCGGAGCCAACATGACATTCAAAGGTTGCCTGTATGAAGTCTATCCGGAAACAGCCACTAAAATCCGGACAACACTCCAACTTTCTATCGTATATCCGGAAAAACAAACTGATTCCCGGACTAAAATCCACTATAATATGAAATACAATCAATCGCTTTCCTTCGCTGAGAAGGAAAGGATATGCGAAGCCCTGTTTTTACAGGAAGGACCATTCTGGCATCTGTGCACAGATGGGACAAAGATGCAGAATATCTTCACATCAGGGACAGACTTTGACTTAGGCATGAACCTGCTGTCCGTATCAGCATGCAGGAAGCCTGGCGTCAGAATCGTTGCCTTCGAACTGATGTCAAACCATGTCCACAAGATACTTTGCGGACAGAAGGAAGCATGTATGGGACTGTTTGAAGACTTCAAGGGAAGGATGAAACGGATCTTCAGACGGTCCGGGCGCATAATTGACTGGGAGAGCTTCACGGCCGAAATAATTCCGATAGAGGATCTTAGAGCACTTAGAAACGAAATCATATACACTCATAGGAATGCATATGTATCACAGTCATCATATACACCATATAATTATCCGTGGGGCAGCGGCATTGCCTACTTCAACCCTTTGTTGAAATCCATACCCGCAGTCAGCTTCAATGACCTCACATATGACAGCAGAAGGGCATATGCACATGTAAGAGACATCTCAAGGTTAGGGGCTCTGAAATTTCACGGTGAAAGAGCATATATCCCATCGTTCTGCGATGTAAGTCTCGGCGAGAGTCTCTTCAACGATCCCCGAAGTTACTTCAACTCTCTTACTAAAAATGTCGAAGCATTCAGTGAGATTGCATCCAGGCTGAAAGACACCGTGTTCCTCACTGATGATGAGCTCTATGCTGTTGCCTCAAGATATTCTGCAGAGGAATTCAATGTAAGACAATTGTCAGCCCTTTCTCCTGACCAAAGGATAAGGATTGCCAAAGAACTGCATTTCAAGTACAATGCAAGCAACCAGCAGCTCAGACGGCTGTTGAAACTGGATGTTTCTCTGTTGAATGAAATGTTTATAGGCTGACTGTCCGGATATAGTGCCCGAAATCCGGACGTGAGTGCAAATTCAGGCATGTTGTCCGGAAAAAACTGTGTTTTTCCGGACAAACATGCGCAAAAGGTTGACTTGTCCGGATTTGAGCAGGGGTTTCCGGACAAGTATGCCGAAAGCATCAGCGGGTGGGCGGAACGCCGTGTTCCGCCCACCCGCTGATGCTTTTCATGATTCCACCTACTTTCGGCCGGAAGCCGCGATCATGCCGCTGAGGGTTTCGTTGAACTCTGCGGATGAAGCGAGCTTCTCAACTGTAAGGTGCATACGGTAGCGCCAGTAATGGCGTGAGTTTGCAGGTACATTGATCCTCTCGTCGTTAGGGTTCTGGCGACGGAGCGCAGGGTCCATCGAGAGCCAGTCCTGAAGCGGAAGCACAGTCAGCATAGCCGGAGACCAGAGGTGCTGGTCGAGGATCTGGCGGCAGATCCACGGCTCGCAGTAGTAAGGGGCATCTCCCTGTCCTCCGAGCATCTCATGCCAGAACTGTTCGGTAACCTGACGGTCCTCCTCCCACCATGCACGGATAGGGTTCATGTCGTGGGTCGAAGTGGTACATACCGAAAGGTAAGGATACCATGCAGGATTTGCAAAGTTGTCATGTATGGACTTAGGCATGCGCTGGATCTCGAGGGAAAGGATCCTGAGGTCTGACATAACCTGAGGCACGGTAGCCGGGATCATTCCAAGGTCCTCTCCGCAGGCAAGCATTCCTGTCGAGTCGAGCAGGGCAGGGAGCTTCATCATGGCCTTGTCCTTCCAGAACTCGTTGTTGCGGCGATAGAAGAAGTCGTCGTAGAGACGGTCGAAGGCCGCACGGCGGTATGCGTCGAGGCAACGGTATGAATGTGTGTCACGGGCACCGATCTTCGGATGGTAGTGACACTCCTGACGAGGATCCTGCAGGAAGAGGTCGAAGTCGTTCACATCGAAGCCCTGGCCCTGAAGTTCATGTGCAGGGAAAGGAAGGGCAGGGTTGAAGTATCCGTTCAGACCGCTCCTGGTCCACATAGGGATCTCCCATATGCGGAAGAATCCGAGGATATGGTCGATACGGAAGGCATCGAAATATTCCGACATCTTCGCAAGGCGGGACTTCCACCATGCGAAATCGTCTTCTGCCATCTTCTCCCAGTTATATGTCGGGAAGCCCCAGTTCTGACCGTCTGCAGAGAAGGCATCAGGTGGTGCTCCTGCCTGTGAATCCATGTGGAAGAGCTCAGGATAGAGCCATGCGTCCACGCTGGTACGGCTGATTCCGATAGGAAGGTCTCCCTTGAAGATGACTCCCTTCGAGTGTGCATATGCACATACCTCCGAAAGCTGGAGATCGAGGTGGTACTGCACGAAGCACCAGAAGTCGATGTCCTTGCGGTTCTCCTCGCAGAAGGCTGCGATCTTCTTCTTATTGTATTTTGCATAACCCTTCCACTGTGTGAAGTCCGGAGTCCTGTTCTGGTCACGGAGTACACAGAAGGCAGCGTAAGGAAGGAGCCAGAAGCCGTTCTTCTCGACGAACTCCTGATACCTTGCTGTAGCCGAAAGTTTCTTGAAGGTCTTGCCGTAAGCCTGATAGAGGAGCTCGATCTTGAGGTTGTTGACCCTTTCGTAATCTATCTGGGCAAGAGAATTGAGCTCAGCCTGAAGAGCCTTGTAGTCCTCATCGACCTTCACGCCCACTGCAGGAAGATGCAGGAACTGAGGGTGGAGGGCAAATGTAGAGTTCGGATTGTATGGATACGAATCCTCCCATGTGTGGAGCATTGTGGTATCGTTGATAGGGAGAAGCTGGAGGATGCTCTGTCCGGTTGCAGCCGCCCAGTCGACCATCTTCTTGAGATCGTAGAACTCACCCACTCCGAAGTCATCCTCGGTGCGGAGGGCGAACACAGGGATTGCAGTACCTGCACCCTTCCAGTCACGGCCGCTGAAACGTACCTGGGCATCAGCCTCTACAGTCATCTCGCCTTTTTCCGGAACATTGAGGAACCATCTGTTCTCCCCGTCCTCCCATGCGATCGGCGCAAGGGTCTTCCTGTCAGCCACGAGAATCTTGTATGAGAACGGCTCGGTAACATTGAGCGGCAGTGTCCATACAGGGAAATTGCTCTCATCGAAAGGTATGACCTTTGTCCATTCCTTCATCGCCTTTCCGCTGCCGGCGATGGCCAGCACCTCGTTCGGACGAAGGGATGGTACCGACACCTGGAGCACTACATTGGCTACCTTCGGAGCCGCAGCGTTCTTCGCTGCCTTTCTGCCGAAGATAGCGTCGGTGAATGCCGACGAGTAGAAAGGAGAATCCGCAGGACGGTCGTTCCATCTGTCGTAGATGTTCACGACCTTCACCTTGGTATCCGCCGGAAGGGCAAGGATGTGCTTCTTCCACTCCTTGCGGATGGTCACGCCATCGCGCATGACCTCATAAGTGTATTCGGAAGCCTTCTCCGGATTGAAACGGGCAACTTCACCCGTCCATATTCCCTCCGCGACATAAGAGAGAGGATAACGTTTTCCGCCAAGACAAAGGACGATCTCTTCGCCCCAGTTTGTCCTGTATTCGATGCTTAAATTAAGTTTCATATATAGTTTAAAAGTTTGTCAGAAGTTTGAATTCACCCTGCTTGAGAGTTACGCTTCCTGCAACTGAACCGCCGTTGATATAGTCGGTCCATGAACCTGAAGGCACGTTATAAGCAGCATTTGTCTTGCCGAAGTTTCCTACGACATGGAAAGTCTTTCCGTCAACTGTACATGTGATGGTCTTTACGGCTCCCTTAGGTGTCCACTCGAACTTAGCGTCCTTGTCGAAGAAACGAGGATTCTCGCGGCGGAACTTAAGAAGCATCGCATAAGTGTCATAAAGGGCCTTGCGTGCAGGATCCGCCATATATTCGGCTGTAACCACAGGCTTCTCACCTGTGCGTCCGTTATGCTCGATAGAGTAGTCATATCCGATCTCACCGAACTGCCAGATCATCTTAGGGCCCGGAACGGTGAGGAAGAATGCTGCAGAGGCACCCGCACGGCGCATTGTAACTGCATGGGCACTCTCGCTCTCCCCTCCTGAAATCTCCGGCTCCTCCGGTCTCTCGCCTGCAGCCATCATCCAGACAGTCTCCACGGCAGGACAGAAGTAGATGTCATATGTTCCTGCAGCAGGCACATACATATCCTTTGATCCGCTTCCGTTGGTCATAACATAACCCTTTCCTACGGTGAGCTTGTACTTGTCGGTAGAAGCTCCGTAGTTGTATGAATCATTCCATTCCCCAGCCTTGCGGATCTTGAAACGGTCACCCTCCACTACCTTGACGTTCTTTGCTACATAGAAGACCCCGTCTGCAGACATCTTCTTGTCATTGTTCCAGTCATCTCCGAGACCGATCACACCCCAGGTAATCGCAGATGCATCCTCGCCGGCACCGTAGCAGAGACGTTCCTCGTCATGGCTTTCCATATATCCTACAAAGCCGCCGAAAGGAGCTGTCGAATACATGTTGGTGAAATCACCCGTACCTCCGGTCACAGCCGTACGGTACTCGTGGTTCACATTCCTCCAGAGCTGCATTCCGTGCTCGGCAAGAATCTTCTCCTCATCCCAGTCAGACAGATGCTCGAATATCACGACAGCATCCTCATTCACCGACCAGATATGGTCTGCATAACCCTTCAGGATAGCTATTCGTGATTCATCCTTCCTTCCCCATGCTCCGACATCACCAAGGGTGTTGTTCTGAGTGAATCCCTTTGTAAGGTCGAAACGGAATCCGTCCACGTCATATTCGGTAAGGAGGTACTCGAGGCTTCTCTTTACATGCTCCTTGACCATCTCGTTCTCGTGGTTCATGTCGTGATAGACATTGAACTCGTGCATCGCTACGACATTGAAGAACGGATTGTTCTCGGCAGTCGCACTGCCGCTCCACCACATCTTGGCCCATGGATGGGAACCTGTAGCATGGTTGTAAACCACATCCACGATGACTGCGATGCCCCTTCCATGACATTCGTCGATGAACTCCTTGTACTGCTCGCGTGTTCCGTAATACTTGTCGAGGGCAAACCAGTGGTTAGGGTTGTATCCCCAGCTGAGGTTTCCGTCAAATTCCTGGATAGGCATGAGCTGGACAGCAGTCACGCCAAGGTCCTCGATATAGTCAAGCTGCTCCATCGCACCTGCAATGTCCTGTGAGGTCGTGAAGTCACGGAAGAGCATCTCATAGATGACAAGGTCATTCCTGTCCTCTACCTTGAAATCGGAGTTCTTCCAGCTGTATGAAGGCCTGTCTATCTGGAAGGCAGACACAAGGGCCCTCGCTCCTTCAGGGAAGGCAGGAACACCGTCTATATACTGATCGTTCCACTCGTCATATACGATTTCTGTATAAGGGTCGCTGACATAAATGTCTCCACCACCGGAAGTGCCGAGGCGATACTGGAAACGGTACTCCTTATCTGTTTCAAAGCCGTCAAGGGTTATCCACCAGCAGCCCTGTGAGCCATCCCAGAACATAGCACCCTCATCCTTGCGTTCCCATCCGTTCCAGTCACCTACGATATAGCAATACTTGTGGCGCTGCTTCGACTTATCCTGGTCATACAGCACGAAAGTCACAGAGTTGTCTTCGTTATAGTTGATGCCGTGCTGAACTCCCTCAGGCATCTTCTTGGTCACGACTTCAGGATTGAATTCCTCTGCCTGATATTTGTTGTCAATCACAGAACAGAACTGGTCGGCATCGTGGCTCTTGGTGTTTCCGTCCTCGGTCCTGACGATGAGGGCAATCCTGGTTACAGGAGTCTCACCGCTCTGGAAATATTCACGCACGGACGGTTCCATCTTCAATTCCCAATGATTGTCGGCAACCTTCTTGAAATGCACCTTCTCATCGGCCACTCCCCAATCGCTCGGAACAAACGCCCACTCACCTTCTACCACTACGCCGAAATGACCGTAAAGTTCGCCGGAATAGCCGTACAGAGGATTGCCTGCCGCAGGCTTGAATATGATCGTACATGGCTTGTCGGCATCAGGACATACCGGATCCACCTCGATGCCTGATGCTGGATCAGGATAGTATTCTCCCTTCTCCACAGTTCCCTGTGCATCACCGGCAGCCTGATTTACGGTAACCTTGACGATCTGTCCGTCGCAGGCGAACTGAAGTTCTGTAGAACGTGGCACAGATCCGTTGGCTGTCACCGTTATGTCCACATTTGCGGAAGACTTGCCGAAGGTCTTCGAGCTGGTGAGCCAGCCGGCATCTTCACTGATCTTGACAACCCAAGTGTCACCTGCAGTCACAGAAACAGTCTGGGTTCCGGCATTGCCGTCAAACTCGAGAATTGCAGGAGTAACATTGAACTCCGGTAAAGGCTCCTGACATCCGACCGCAAGGAATGCAGTCATGGCAAGAAGCGTAAAAAGGATCCTTTTCATTTTATATGATTTTACAATTGGAAGTCAGCGGTCCGGTCAGGGGCCGCTGACTATGGAAAAGAGTGACCGCCTTCGGACGGTCACTCCAAATATTATTCAGCCGCTACAACTGTCACAGTTTTTGTGTCTGCAGCAGCATCGATCACGAGAGTGATATCATAGTTACCGGCAGTCATGTAAATATTGCCGTCTTCGCTTGCCTGGGCATTTGGAGATGCAGTCTTGTCAACAGCACCATCACCAAGATCGAAGTTTGGAACATCACCTGATGCAGCAGCATTGAGGGTGCGGATCTTCCAACCATCTGCTGTAAGTGCGACACCACTCCAAGTCCAGGTATAAACATCTCCGTCCTTGGCAGGCTTGCCTTCGTTTGAAGCAAGGAGTACATTACCCCAGCTCCAAGCAGTATCAGCAGATGAACCCTCCTGCTCTGCAACACCTGATCCTACAAGTTCCATCTGGCAGTTTGTGTAATCAAGCTTCTGCACTTCAACTTCACCACCTTCAGCTTCAGTAATAGACTTGCCTGGAGTCATGATGTAAACCTTTGAATTTGTAAGATCGAACCAGATGTCATATGTACCGGCTGCGAGAGTGATATCCTTTGAACCACCACCACAGATCAGCGCATATACATGATCCACCTCTGCTGTACCTGCTGTCTCGAAACCATAGTTTGCCGCATCGTTCCACTCACCGTTTGCACGGATCTTGAAACCACCGTCAGGCATAGCTACGTTGTATGAGACAAAGAGACCTTCAGTTTCAGTCTTGTACATGGTAATATCCGGAGCTGCCCAGCCGTTAACCTGGCCGACGATTCCCCACTCTGAAGCTTCTGGAGCTGCTCCACCGCCAGGGTATGAACCGTCATTGATGAACCATGCCTTAGCGTTTGCCTCATCGAGATATACGTCATAAGTACCCTCAGCGATAGTGAAGTTCTTACCGCCGGCTACGAGTTCAAGCTCAGTGTTCACTGTGATTTCAACAGGCTCTACATCGCCAGGAGCACCGAAGTTCACATCCCAGGCACCGTCCTTACGGAACTTCACCTGACCAGAAAGTTCAACGCCCTTAGCTGCAAGGTAAGTACCGTCAGAAGCAAGCATTACATCTGGCTGTTCACCCCAGCTGTTGTACTCACCTACGAGGCCCCAGCCCTTTGCTGCAGGCTCCTCTGGTTCTACAGGCTCCTCCGGCTCGGTTGCACCTGTATCCTCAGGCTGACCGTACATCTTCGCGCTGAGCTCGTAAACAGGCTCTGCAGGGTTGTTGAGGTTTACATAGATACGATAGTTACCTGCTGTTACAGGGATATTGTCAGCACCTGAAGCGAGAACGCCGTCAGCACCACCCCAGTTGACATCCCAAGCGTCATTTGCGCGGAACTTGATTGTACCGTCAACGAGTGTGAGGTCGACATAGAATCTCTGCTTTGCAGCGTTGAATGCCATATCTGTATCAGAATCCCAACCTGTAGGAGTTGCATCACCGATCACACCGAGAGAGTTGAATGAGAAGTTCTTGATAACCTTAGGAGCCTTCTTGTCGAGTGTAAAGCTATAGTACCTGTGAGTTGTATAAGCCGAGATGTTGTCTCCACCGCCGGCAACGAGAGGAAGCTCTGCAGCCTCAGCAGCCTGAGCCTCACCTGAAGGTACAGAGAACTCGTTCTCACCCCACTTAGAACCTACGAACTTGAAGTTGAGGGCAGACACATCTTCACCGAAGTCGATGATACCGCTATACTTCTCGTCAGCTCCGTCAAAGTCGAACACGAACTGACCCTTACCCGGAGTCCAGTTGTTATATGCGTAGCTACCGGCAACAGTCAGGCTTGGATATACCTTCTCTGCAGCAGTTGCTGAAACTGTAACTGTCACAGGAGCCGAGTAAACCTTTGGAGACTCACCTACCTTTGCACTTACAACGAACTGAACGTCCTCTGCAACGCCTGAAGCAAGCTCGAGGTCATAAAGGAAGATGGCATTGAGAGCCTCGTAAGGCACTGTAGCCTTTGTATCGTTGATACCTGAAGTCACAACCACCTTTTCAGCGTGGCTGGCAGATGAAACCTCGATCGCATAGTTGACCTGGGTCTTCACACCGTAATCAGCTGCTGTCCATGTGAAGGTAGCAGACTCAAGGCCCATGTTTTCAGATGTGATCTCGATTGCAGCCACTTCTGAAAGTACAGGAGCGACAACATCCTCGATCGGAGACATCTGAACCATTTCCGGCTTCTGGCAGCCTGCGATCATTCCGATCGCAGCGGCCATTGAAAGAAAATATTTTGTGATTCTCATATTCTAAACTGTTTTATGGTCTTGCATAACCTTCGTTCTGCTCGAGATCAAGGTTTGTAGAAAGCTCGGTAGAAGGAACAGGGAAGACGCCGAAGTGTGCAGGAAGGTCCTGACCACCGAAGTTACCGCCCTTGTATGTCCAGTTGTAACCGCTGATCCACTTGTTGTAGCGGATGAGGTCGGTACGACGATGACCTTCCCACATGAGCTCACGTGCACGCTCTGCCATGAGGTAGTCCTGGTCTACTGTAGAAGGAGCAGAAACACCTGCGCGGCTTGCAAGAGCGTTGAGCTGTACTGAAGCGTCTCCACCTGCATGCATACAAGCCTCAGCGTAGATAAGGTGGATCTCACCGAGACGGATGAGAGGCCAGTCGATGTCGCTGAAGTTCTTTGTAGCAGCTGTTGCAGAGTAATCTACAGGATCTGTATCGTGAGGAACGTTGTTGAACTTGATGCATGACCATCCGTTGAGGAAGGTGTTGAGGTTGTCCTGCATAGACTCTGTACGGCCCTTGATGTAGAAGTAGCCGGCACGCTTGTCCTTGAATTCATATGCACCTGTTCCGTAGTCAGGGTTCTTCACATCGGTAAAGAACTTCTGTACATACTCGTAAGGAACACGGTTACCTGCCCAACCACCGTTGATACCTGTGATGTTGATGGCACCGTCATCACCTGAAAGGGTAGAAAGTGTCAGATATGTTGTTCCACCGTATGACTGGTTGCTCTCTGCATCGTAAGAAGCAGCGAAGAGGAACTCGCCGACTGCATCAGGATTCTCACCGTTGTCGCCACGGAAAAGCTCAGCGTGTGTAGGAGCAAGCTTGTAACCGAGCTTGTAGATTTCCTCACATGTAGCCTTAGCCTCAGCCCACATTGCAGTACCTGTATAAACCTCAGCATTGAGGTATACACGTGCGAGGAGACCGAGAGCCGAACCCTTGTCGGCACGTGGGTAGTTTGACTGAGCTGCAGGCATTGCACTGTCAGATGCAGCAAGAGCCTTGAGCTCCTCTACCACGAAGTTGAACACTTCTGTACGAGACTTCTGAGGAGGGTTGTATCCGCCGCCGAAAGGAGAATCCTCAGTAGAGAACGGTACCATTCCGAATGTATCGAGAGCAGCCCAGTAGAAATATGCACGGAGGAAACGTGCCTCAGCGCGGAATGACTGGATCTTCTGCGCAACCTCTGAGCTTACACCCCTTGAAGAAAGGTTGTCGTCAGAAGTCTGACGAAGATACTCGTTCACGTAGGTGATACCCTGGAGAGTACGTACATACACTGCATATACAGCGTCATTGAGGACGTCACCCTTCCATGTGTTGTTGTTGAGGTCGTTTACCCAAGCGTCGCCCCATGCGCACTTAGCGCCGTCAGCTGTAACCTCCTGAGTAGACCAGAAAGCACGGATGAACTCCGATGCACCACCGTCAGCGACCTGAAGGTCCTGAGTGTTGTTTGATGTCAGCTGGAAGTAGATCTTTGCAAGACCCTGCACATAGCCTTCCTCATCAGCACCGTAAGCGGTCTCTGAAGTCACGTCGGTCGGATTCAACGGAATGGTGTTGAGGTCTCCGACGCAGGCTGTGAGCATAGCAGCAGCTGCAACTGCGGAAAATATGTTCTTTATATTCATTTTCATTTCTCTCCTCATTAGAAGTTGATGTTAAGACGAACTGAGTAAGTACGTGGTCTTGGCCAGAATGATCTGTCGACACCGTCAGTGCTGTTGACCTCAGGGTCGATACCAGAGTAATTGCTGATCACGAATACGTTCTGGCATGAAGCTGCAACGCGGATGTTGCCGCCCCAGTTGCCGATCTCCTTGAATGTGTATCCGAGGTTGATGTCATCCATACGGAAGAAAGATGCATCCTCGAGATAGAAGTCAGAGAAGAACTGGTAGTCACCGCTGATCTGGGTGAAGCCTGTCCTCTTCACTGCAGTAGCGAAGTTAGGGAGGTTACCTGCGTTCACATCAAAGTAAGCTGTAGAGTTGTTTGATGCGAAGTCGTTGAATACCTTGTATCCGAATGAACCGTGACCGTTGAATCCGAAGTCCCAATTCCTGTAAGAGAGCTTGAGGTTGAGACCGTAGTAGAAGTCAGGATTTGCATCACCTGCACAATACTTGTCATCGTTGTTGATAACGCCGTCCTCGTTGCGGTCTACGAATGCGTTCTGAACAGGCATTCCGGCTGCATCATAAACCTGCTGGAACACCCAGTATGAATATGGAGCATAACCAACCTGGTGACGACCTACATAAGAACCTGTACCGTGTGAGATACCTGATGTCTGGATGTAGTAGCCATCCTGGTCAGTAGCGTTGAGCTTGGTGATCTTTGTATCCTGGAATGTACCGTTCACACCGATTGAAAGATGCCAGTCCTTTGTCTCTACAGGAACGACGTTGAGTGCGAACTCGATACCCTTGTTCTGCATTGAACCTACGTTTGTGAGCACCTGGTTACCGAAGTTCGATCCCATAGGAGTCAGCACGTTGTTGAGAAGGTCGTCAGTGTTACGGAGGTAAGCGTCGATGTTACCGGTGATTCTGTCACCTGCGAAACCGAAGTCGAAACCTACGTTGTAAGTAGTTGTAGTCTCCCACTTGATGTTAGGGTCATAAGCGGCTGGAGTCCACATGAACTGCCATCCTGCGTTACCCATGTACTGCTGGTGGTAAACGTCGGTAGAGAGGCCGTAACGTGCAAGGTGAGCGTACTCGCCGATACCGTCCTGCTGACCGGTCATACCTGCAGAGAGACGGAACTTGAGCTGTGACACAGCCTTTGCATCCTTGAGGAAGCCTTCCTCCTTGATGTTCCAAGCGAACGCTCCTGATGGGAAGAGACCCCAGCGTGTTGCAGGAGAGAAGCGTGAAGAACCGTCGTTACGGAGAGAGAATGTGAAGAGATATCTTGAAGCGATAGAGTAGTTGATACGTCCGTAGAATGACACGAGATAGCTCTCCCACTGCCACTTCGGATAACGTCCGTCAATTGTCTCACCCTCCTTGAGCTTCACCTCGTCAGTCTCGTTGAAGTAAGAGATTGTCTGGTTTGCACCATAGAAGTGCTGCCAAGAGTAACCTGCCATGAGGTCGAGGTTGTGGATGCCCCAGGTCTCATTGTAGTTTGCGTAAGCCTCGAGAGCTGTACTGCGGCGTGTCTGCCACTCCTTTGAGTACTGACCGATACCGCGGTTCTCTGTGTCAGACCATGCCTGATATGAACCTACGTTCACACCGTTCTTGTTGTTGTAGTCAGACCAGTCGATTGAAGCTGTAGCCACGAGCTTGAGTGACTCAAGACCATGGATCTTGTAATCAACACCTGCACTACCGATGAAACGGCGTGACTTTCCGTAGCTGATGCGGTCGTAAAGCTGTGACATAGGACCTACACCGAGGAGGGTGTTAGGAGCGAAGTTCTCGCCACGGCCTGTACCGTAGTTGAAGTAACCGTTACATGTATCGTAGTCGATTGTACCGTCCTCATTGCGGAAGTAAGGGTCCTGAGTAGGGTTGAAGAAGGCTGCGTTGCCTACTACACCGCTGTCAGCATAGTTTGAATATGTGTATACGCCCTTTGCATTGAGGTTGAGAGTGAGGTGCTTGTCGAGGAAGTTAGGCGAGAGGCTGAGGTCAGCTGTACCCTTGTCATAAGTTGAACCTACGAGAGTACCTGACTGGTCAGTGTAACCGATAGATGCACGGTAAGGCATGCGGTCGTTCACGTTTCCGTTGAGGCTCACGTTGTGGTCGTGAGTAAGAGCTGTACGGAAGATGATGTCCTGATAGTCATAGTTGCCGTCCTTGCTGAGTCTTGCTCCGATGGTCTTGCCTGCAGGAGTAGAAAGGTCGCCTACGAGCTGGTCGCCTTCCCAGTAGATTCCGTAAGAATCCTTGATGAAGCTGCGGAACTCTGCAGGTGACATGGTAGGGAGCTTGCTTGAATTCTGCTGTACGCTCACGCTACCGCTGTAAGACACCTGAGGCTTGTTGCCCTTACCCTTCTTTGTCGTGATCATGATGACACCGTTTGATGCACGTGAACCGTAGATCGCAGCTGAAGATGCGTCCTTGAGGACAGTGAATGACTCGATGTCGTTAGGGTTGATCATATCGAGAGGGTTTGACATACCGAAACCACCGTCGCTTGCGATCGGAACTCCATCGATTACGATGAGAGGGTCATTCGAAGCGTTGAGTGAAGCGGCACCACGGATACGGATTGTAGATCCTGAACCAGGACCACCGTCACCAGGGATGATGTGAAGACCAGGGACCTTACCCTTGAGCATGTCCTGTGTGTTTACCATCGCACCACGGTTGAGTTCTTCGCTCTTGATGGCTGTGATGGATCCTGTCATATCTTCCTTCTTGACTGTACCATAACCGATTACGACAACCTCATCAAGGAACTCAGTGTCCTCTCCGAGAGTTACTGTAGCCGACATCTGGGAAGCCGTGAATGTCTGTGTAGCATAACCGATGCAGCTGATCTCTACAACTGCGTCAGCGCTAGAAACCTTAAGGACATAGTCGCCGTCGAGACCGGTGGATGTACCGTTTGTGGTACCCTGTTCGATGACTGTTGCACCGATTACAGGACCGATTGCGTCAACAACTACTCCCTTCACCTCGTATCCGCCCTGGGCGAATACAGACGCAGCCATAATGCATGAAAGCACGAGGGATGCGCAAAGTGTCTTGATCTTATTCATAAAGATTTTTTGGTTAGTAGATTGTTTATTGAATTAATATATAATTTCAGTTTTCTGAATTATCTTGTCTTCACGAAACGTACTGCGACCGCACCGAGGACCAGAAGCACTCCGGCAACAAGGAACATGCTCACCTGAGCTCCTCCGACAAGCTTCAGCACAAAGCCTCCGCAGGCAGCGGCAGCGATCTGCGGAAGGCAGATGGTACCGTTGAACAGACCGAGGTATGTTCCGATATGGTCACCTGAAAGCGAGTTTGTAAGAAGCGTGAAAGGAACGGCCAGCATGGCAGCCCATGCCACTCCTATAAGAAGGAATGAGATGAAGAGGAGGTACTGGTCATGGATGAAGAACACTGAAGCGAAGCCGACAGCTCCGATGAGGAGGCTGACTACATAAGCTGTCTTGATGTTCCTGAACTTAGGGATCATGAGAGCCCAGAGCACTGATCCGATAGCCTGCACGGCGAAGAGGATGCCGACCCAGTTTCCTGCAGCCTGATAACCCTCTGAAGCTACATCTGTAGTGCCCCAGACAGTATCGGCGATGGCTCCGTTGGTGTATGTCCACATATAAAGGAAGGCAGCCCAGCAGAAGAACTGTACAAGTCCTACTGTCCAGAATGTGCTTGGAGCCTTCTTGAGAAGCTCGAACATTCCCGGTCCCTTGCCCTCGGCAGCCTTTTTCTCAAGGTCGATTCCGTGGAACTCGGCATATTCCTTCGGAGGCATCTCCTTCACCTTGAAAGTTGTGAAGAGGACACAGAGGATGAGGATTGCCGAACCGATGTAGAAGGCATACTTCACAGTATCAGGAACCTGTCCCTCAGGAGCCGTGTTGGCGATTCCAAGCCATGCGAAGATGAACGGGAACACATATCCTACGAGACTTCCGGCATTGCAGAGGAAGCTCTGGATGGAGTAGGCCTGTCCTTTCTGCTCCTCGTTCACCATGTCACCTACAAGCATCTTGAAAGGCTGCATCGCTACATTGATCGATGTATCGAGAAGCATTAGCGATATGAGTCCGAACACCATTGCTCCGCTTACGGCAAGACCGAAGTTTCCTGCGTTAGGAAGCATGCACATCACGAGGATAGCTATGATCGATCCAAGGAAAAGATAAGGGATACGTCTTCCGAGACGCGTCCATGTCCTGTCGCTGTACTTGCCTACGAGGGGCTGCACGAGAAGGCCCATGAGTGGCGGAAGGATCCAGAAGAAGCTCAGATCATGAGGATCAGCTCCCAAAGTCGCAAAGATACGGCTGATGTTGGCGTTCTGAAGGGAATATGCGATCTGGACTCCGAAAAATCCGAAGCTGATATTCCACATCTGCCAGAATGTAAGTTTCGCTTTTTGCATTTTAATGCTTGATTTGGTTACGTTTTTCAAAATTTTATAAGTCCACGAAATTAAACATTAACTTTCACACCTTATTAATATGGTCGACGAACTGCGCGAACTTACAGACGAACGGTCCAATTTTTAGGACGAACCAAAAGGCAAAATTGGAAAATTTCAACAAAATCGTTAACTTCGAGGCGAATTTTGTTTACGATTGAAACTTATGAAATCCATTGGTTTAGGTTGGATCATACATATATTCGCCCTGCTTCATGCAGTCGTAGCCTTGAGCTGCCGGTCCGCAGGAATAGACGACGAGCTGCTGCTGACCGTCCTTACCATGGCCCTTTCCCTCATCATCTGCATGAGACAGGGTCAGAAGATCGAATTTACCGCCGCCATAATCATAGTGACGAACATCCTCGGCTTTCTCATCGGTACCCTTGGTGCCACCGTTCTTGAATCGTTCATACATTCCACCTATGCGGTACACGGCATATCGACAGCCATCACGACCGAGATTCTGGGCTGGTGCATAGTCGCTATCACCAACATCTTCGGTCAAAAGGAGGGAAAAAAGGAAAAGACCACGTCCGCCCCATACCTGAAATGGGTGCTGCTCGTCGCTTCCGGAATATTCATCCTGAGACTGATCATAGTCTTTTTTCTCTCAAGGTCCCCGCTGGCGCAGGACGTCATGCTGGACATTATCCGCAGGGTAATGACCAATTCATTCGCCCTTATCATACTGGCCTGTGTCAACATCATGTTCATCAGGTCATTCGCCACAAGGAGAAAGTCATCTTCTAAGGTCAGGACTGTACTGCTGTACTCTGCCTTCATGATGCTTGCGGCCCTTCTTGAGACCTTCCTTGTCGGAATAAACGAGGAAAGTTTCATGCTGATCTTCCTGATAGCCCTGATAGCCCAGGTGACCATGTACTGTCTGGTCTACATAATAAACTACACGATCACGGTCCGCCATGAGATGCAGACGGAAAGGGAGAAGGCGAACATGGCCCAGTACAGGTATCTCAAGCTCAAGAGACAGGTGAATCCTCATTTCCTGTTCAACTCCCTCAACATCCTCGACTGTCTCATATGTGAGGAAAAGACCGAACAGGCAAGCACCTACACTCACAAGCTTGCGGGAATATACAGATACATGCTCAAGAGCGAAGATGAGGAGATTGTCCAACTGAGAGATGAAATAGATTTCGTACAACGTTACATAGACCTTCTGAGAGTGCGTTTCCCGGAAGGATTTGAAGCTGAGATAGATGTACCGGAGGAGGCGATGGCCCGTTTTGTGCCACCTTGTTCCATCCAGCTTCTCATAGAGAATGCCACCAAACACAACTCCGTCAGCCCTGAAAGACCTCTGACGATAAAGGTAACGGTTAAAGACGGATACGTCCACGTATGCAACAACGTGATACCGAAAGTGACGAAGAGTCCTTCCACAGGACTCGGACAGCAGTACATCAGACAATTGTACATGGACCTTTCCGGAAAGTCCATAGAAATAGTCCGGACTGAAGATGAATATTGTGTAACCCTACCATTATTATAAGATTATGGCAATGAAAGTCCTGATAGTTGAAGACGAGATCATGGCTCAGAAGAGCCTTATCAGAACCCTGACACAGAACTTCCCCGACATGGAGATAGTCGGAACCACTACCTCCGTCAAAGGTACGGTCAGATGGCTGGATGACCCGATGAATTCCGTAGATGTAATCTTCATGGATGTGGAGCTTTCCGACGGAGAATGTTTCGAGATATTCCGTCAGACGGCAGTCAAGGCCAAGGTCATAATGACGACAGCCTACGACAGCTATGCCATCAAGGCTTTTGAAACCGGAAGCATTGATTATCTTCTCAAGCCTGTGGATGTCCCTGCCCTCAAGAGAGCTGTGGCGCGTTGCCGCATGAGCGGAGGCCAGGTCGATGTCGAGGCTCTTCTCAATGCCATCGGCAGCAACGCTCCGAAGAAGGAATACAAGGAAAGGTACATAGTCAGGTTCAACGACAGGATCGTGCCTCTTCTGACAGATAACATAGCCTATGTATACTCTGAAGAAAAGACCAACTGGCTGGTGACCTTCGATGGAGAGAAATATATAGTGGACTCTTCACTGGATGTGATCGGCGAAGACCTTGACCCTGAAAAATTCTTCAGGATTTCCAGAGGTTGCATCATATCCATGAAAGCCATCGACAGCATAGTCAAGCAGATGGGAAGCCGTCTGAAGATCATCTCCAGACCGGAGGCCTCCTTCGAGATGACGGTAAGCCGCTCCCGTGTGGACGACTTCCTGAAGTGGCTTGAAAGATAGGGCGGGTCAGTGCTTCATCTTCTTCCAGTTCAATACAGGAAGGATGAAGGAAATCAGCGCTGCAGCAAGCCAGAACCACGATACCGGTCCGAAATCATAGATATCGACACCATCCATCCGGGTGGTGTTGAATTGTATAAGATAGCCGCTGGTTATGTCCTGAAGTCCTGCAGCCACATAGCTGGATATTCCCACGACTCCCAATGCCGCACCTGTCGCCTTTCTCGGCACTATGTCGATTGCCATCAGACCTGCAACTATGCAGTATAGCACGCCTATGGACAGACTGAAGACCGAGACATAAAGCACGTTCATCATGTAGCCTGTCTCTGTAAAGAGGAACAAGGCAAGGGAAACGAAGCTCAGCGCACCTGCAAGGACGGTAGGCTTCACCCTGTCACTCTTGAACACCTTGTCTGAAAGCCATCCTGCAAGCACGGTTCCGACCATTCCGGAGAAGGCATAGAAACCGATTATCTGAGTAGCCTCCTCGATGGCAAAGCCCTTCTCCTTCTGCAGGAACAGCACTCCCCAGCCGGTTATCGCGTACTTGGTTATGTATATGAAGGCACTGGAAATCGCGATTATCCATATACCCGGATGTCTCAGCACATATTTCTGAAGATCCCTTGTCGGCAGGGTATCGTTTCTGGTGAGGTCCTCGCCCGAGAGCTTCTGTACCGAAGGAAGGCCCTTGCTTTCAGGAGTGTCCGACACCATCCAGAGGATGATCAGGGACCCTATGAGGCCGGCGATGGCCGCCACAATGAATCCGGCCTTCCATCCGAGCGCCCCCACGATGAGACCGGTGATCACGAACGAAAGGAATTCTCCGATATAAGGAGTGGAACTGAAGATGCTGTAGTATGTGCCTCGCTTGGACTTAGGGAACCACCTCGAAAGGCAGATGACTCCTGGAGGAGATCCCATCGACTGCATCCATCCGTTGACTCCCCATAATACGGCGAATGAGAAGAATATCACTGCAGTGGAAAGAGGCATGTAGTCATGGAACACTCCCAGCACTCCCAGCAGAAGGTTCACCAGCGCCGACATGAAGAGGCCGGTCGCCATGAAGCGCTTTATGTTGCAGTAATCCGCTATGAATCCGTTCAGAAACTTGCCGACCGCATATACGAAAAGAAGGGCCGAACCGATGACTCCAAGTTCTCCCGCAGTGAGGATGCCCTCGTCAATCAGAGGCTGCTTGACAACACTGAGGCTCATACGGCACACATAGTAAAGGCTGTATGCCACAGTAGCGCCCCAGAATGTCCTGTTACGCAAGGTCCTGTATGTATCGGCTTCCTTCTCTGGAGCCACCTTCTCCTGTGAAGGCTTGCTTATCCTGAAAAATGAAAATAATCCCATATCTATGTCAATGTGAGGAGCGAAGCGACGTGGCATTCTCCCTCAGTACTACAGTTTTATATCTGACCGTCAGGTACACGGTCCTGGCAAGCAGGTGGGCAAAATACGCACCCATCAGAATATGTACAGCCGTTTCTGCCGGCACATCCGGGAAGGCCTTTCCCGCAAGCCACACGGCAAAGAAGCCGACAACCGCCCAAAGCATCGAATTACGGATGGCCTTGGATGCCGTCGCACCTATATATATTCCGTCCCATGTGAAGGCCGCGCATCCCATCACCGGCATCAGCAGAAGCCACGGCAGATAAGCCTCGGCCGCCGCAACCACAGCCTGGTCCGAAGTCATCATCTTCAGCAGAGGGACGCCGGCGAAATGGTATATTCCCATGAATATCACCGCGATTCCCATGCTCCATGCAAAGGTCCACCTGACCGTCTGCCGAACCATCCGTCCGTCCTTCGCACCGATGTACCGGCCCGTCAGGGCCTCACCGGCATAGGCGAAGCCGTCGGTGAAATATGAGAATATCATAAGGATCTTCATAAGGATGGAACTTACCGCCAGAAGCACGTCTCCATACCTTGCGGATATCACGGTAAATCCTATGTATATGGCTATGAAACAGAGGGAACGCACGAAAAGATCCGCGTTCATCACGAAGAAGCGCCTTGTCTCGCTGCCTTTGAACACATCCCTAAGGTCGGACCTGTGCAGGGCAGACATGGTGTTCTTTCTGTATCTGAACATGAGGAGCAGAACAGCCGTCAGAAGTCCCGAATACTGGGCTACGACAGTTCCGGCAGCGATTCCGGAGAAGCCCATTCCCTCATAATGCCATCCTCCGACTGTAAATCCGAGCGCCAGCACGATGCTCATCAGCACATTCATCCCGTTCACGACAAGGTCAGTGACCATAGGGCTCACGCTGTCCTGCATACCTATGAACCAGCCCTTGAAGGCCATCAGGCTCAGCGTTGCCGGAGCTGCCCATATGCGGATGAAGAAATATCGCGAAGCCAGTTCCCTCACCTCCGGGGTACAGTCCACGACAAGAAAGGCAGCCTTGACGAAAATCCACTGTATGGCAATCAGCAGCAGGGCACAGGATAAGGCGATTCCTGTCGCACGGGTGAATATCTTCGCGCATTCCTTGCGGTCTCCCCTTCCGTAGGCCTGGGCGGCCAGACCTCCGGTGCCGACGCGCAGGAAGCCGAAGTTCCAGTAAAGAAGGTCGAAGAGCATGGTGCCGATCGCGATTCCTCCGATCATTACTGCCGCGCTTGTGTCAAGATGGCCTGCCACCGCTATATCCACCATACCCACTATCGGTACGGTGATGTTTGCGAGTATGCTCGGAACAGCTAGCTTCAGTATGTCCTTGTTGATGCTTTTCATAACCGGTACTTCCCCTCTTCATCCAGCATTCCAAGATACGAAGAATAGCGGTCATAACTGATATCCCCCGCCTCGACCGCCTCCTTCACAGCACAACCCGGCTCATGGGTATGGGTACATGGAGTGAAGCGGCAGTTTTCCGATGCCTTGAGCATCTCCGGGAAATAAAGGGCGATCTCCTCCTTCTTCAGGTCGACGAGACCGAAGCCGCGCAGACCCGGAGTATCGACGATGAAGCCACCTGACGAGAGACTATACATTTCATAGAAGGTAGTCGTATGCTTTCCCTGGGTATGGGCCTCCGATATCTCTCCCACCCTGGGATCCAGGGAAGGGTCGAGGGCCTTGATCAGCGACGACTTTCCTACTCCCGAAACTCCTGAAAAGAGGGATACATGCCCCCTGCACGCCTCGCGCAGCTCTTCTATCCCCTCCCCTGTCAGGGCCGAGACCTCCATCACCCGATATCCGGCACCTTCATAGATTTCATGGAAGGCTTCGAGCATTTCCTTGTGGGACTCACGGTAAAGGTCTACCTTGTTGAGGACTATAGTGACAGGTACATTGTATACCTCGCATGTCACAAGTATGCGGTCCAGGAAAGGGAGCTTGACCTCCGGATAGTCGATCGTGGCTATTATGAATGCCCTGTCAAGATTGGCAGCGATTATATGGGACTGCCGGGAAAGATTCGTCGACTTTCTGATGATATAGTTCCTGCGGGGCTTTACTGAGGTTATCACAGCCGGATTCTCCAACGTAACATCGCCTTCCGCCTCGAAGGTAACGACATCCCCTACCGCCACAGGATTTGTGGCGGAAGAGCCCTTGAGACGGATCTTGCCCCTGAGCACAGCCGGAAACAGGTCCCACTCCGGAAGAAGGGACAGCATATAGTGGCTTCCCGTATGTTTTACAACCGTAGCTTCTCCTTTTATCATTGCTTCAACGGATATCAGATATTGCCGTGCAAAGATACAATAAAGAAACGAAATTATATACGGACAACGGGACCTTGCGGTCCCGTTGTTCATGTAAAGAGGAAAGTCTAGAAACCTCCGCCAAAATTCTGCATCATCTGCTGCATGTGTTCAGTCCACTTCTTGTGCTGGTCTTCAGTCAGGACTTTCTTAAGCTTGTCATCCTGCTCTTTGAAGAGTGCAGCCATCTTCTCCTGATCAGGCATTCCGCCTCCCATCATATCCATCATCTTCTTTGTCTGGTCCTTGAAGATTTCAAGAACCTTAGGATACTGTGCATCAGTGAGCTTGACTACATCCTTCATCTGGTCAGCCTGCATCTGAGCCATCTGCTCCGGGCTTGGCATCTGTCCGAAATCCTGTGCCTTGAGGTCGCAAGTGCCGAAGAAAAGCATTGCGCTGGCGATTGTAATCGCAAAAATTAACTTTTTCATGATATTAATAATAAATTCAGTGGTGTGTCTATTTGAAAATTAGCTGTGCGAAGTTATAGAGGCCATATTTCCATACTACGAAATCATGCTGCCCGTCCGGATAGTTGATCATTGTGCAAGGTATTCCGTTCTTGTCACAGAACGCCTTGAGGCGGGTGCTGTTGTACATCAGGCCGTCCTTACTTCCGCATACCATCCAAAGAAGTTCGTTTTCAGCCTTGGTCTTTTCTACATCAGGAATAAGAACCTCAGGAGTGTTTGTGTTCGGTGCTGAAGAGAAACCGCCTACATACGCGAAGACATCCATGTGTCCCAGACCGAAATTGAGCGACTGGCCACCTCCCATTGAAAGGCCTGCGATTGCGCGATGCATCTTGTCAGTGTAAACATTGTACTTACCTTCGATGAACGGGATCAGGTCACCGAGCAGGTCGTGCTCGAATGCAGCAAATGCAGGAGCTGATGCATATACATTACCCTCAGCCCTGTCATTCTTCTGTGCGCGGCCATTAGGCATGACGATAATCATTTCAGCAGCCTTTCCGTCAGCATAAAGATTGTCCATTATGATCTCAGGTACGCCCTGGCGCCACTCGTTCTCATCACCGCCTATACCGTGAAGCAGGTAGAGAACCGGGTACTTCCTTGATGCATCATATTTCGGTGGCAGGTAGACTGTAGCTTTACGTACTGTTCCGACGAATTCCGAATTATACTCTACGAGTTCAAGAGTACCATGCTCGATGCCGTCCCTCGCAACATCATATCCGGCCGGAGCCTCTACATATGGATCAAAGTCAACTTCTATCTGTGGCATCTGTCCGAATCCGCCCATGCCGGGCTGTGCATGCACTGCCGATAAGCAAAGTGCCGATGCAAAAAGAGTCAAAAGAATTTTTTTCATGATTTTTATAGTGTTGTTTTACTGTTTCATCTTTTATTGGACAAACTTTTGCCCAATAAGTTAAATGGAATACAATTAAAAATATAATGAAATAATCATTACCTTTGCCTGATACTGTCAAGCACTTATTTTTATGATACAGGAAAAGCATATCGAAGCCACCCTCAAGGCTATGTTCGAAGACCTGAAGTTCACTCAGGAACCTGCCGGTCTTTATGACCCGTTGAGATATATGATCGAAATCGGCGGAAAGAGAATCCGCCCGAGACTCTGCCTCATAGCGTATTCCCTGTTCAAGGATTCATTCTCGGAAGAGATCCTTTCGCCGACGGCGGCCATCGAGGTCTTCCACAGCTTCACTCTGATCCATGACGACATAATGGACAATGCCGACGTCCGTCGCGGCGTACCTACGATCCATAAGAAATGGAACGAGAACACCGCCATCCTTTCGGGAGACGTAATGTCCATCGAAAGCTACAGGATGATCGCCAAGGCCCCGGCATCCGCACTGCCGGCAGTCCTGGCCCTTTTCTCCGACACAGCCGCACAGGTGTGCGAAGGCCAGCAGTACGATATGGACTTCGAAAACCTTGAAAGCGTACCGATGGACGACTACATGAAGATGATCGGACTGAAGACAGCCGTCCTGATCGCCTGTTCGGCGAAGATGGGTGCACTCATAGCGGGAGCTTCCGCACAGGAAGCCGATCTTCTCTACAGGTTTGGATACGACCTCGGACTTGCATTCCAGATAGCTGACGACTGGCTTGACACATACGGAGATCCTGCCGTGTTCGGAAAAGCCATCGGAGGAGACATCGTTAACAACAAGAAGAGCTGGCTACTTACCCGCGCCATAGAAAAGGCCGGTACGGAAAGGCTGGCTGAAGCCCTTGCCATGCCTATTTCGACTGATGATGAAAAGGCTGCCAAGATTGCAGCAGTCAAGGCTGTCTACGGAGAGCTCGGTATAGGAGAAGAGGCTATTCAGGAAATACAGAGGCTCCACTCCCAGGCGATGGAATCAGTCGGCAGGCTCAACCTCGGCAAGGTCAGGTCGGAAATGCTGCACAGATATGCTGACATGCTTTTAGGAAGAAGGAAATAATGAGTACCATTACGAATACAACGGCGCGCCAGCGCCTCGAGATAATGGCTCCGGCAGGCAACTTCGAGTGCCTGCACGCAGCCATCCAGGGAGGAGCGGATTCGGTATATTTCGGTGTCGAGAAGCTGAACATGCGTTCGCACTCGGCCAACAACTTCAAGATGACCGACATCCCTGAAATAGTACGCATATGCTCGCAGTACGGGGTCAAGACCTACCTCACCCTCAATATCGCCCTCTTCGGAGAGGATCTTGAGGACATGAGGCGTACCCTTGACACAGCCAAGGCAGCAGGCATCACTGCAGTCATAGCCTCTGACATGGCGGCTATAATCTATGCCCGCCAGATAGGAGTCGAAGTACATATCTCGACCCAGCTCAGCATCTCGAACGCCGAAGCGCTGAGGTTCTATGCCCAGTTCGCGGATGTCATCGTGCTGGCCCGCGAGCTCAACCTGGGACAGGTCAAGGAAATCAAGGCTGTCATCGACCGTGACCATATCTGCGGACCATCGGGACGTCTTGTAGAGATCGAGATGTTCGCCCACGGAGCGCTCTGCATGGCCATTTCCGGCAAATGTTACCTGAGTCTCCATGAATACGGAGCATCTGCGAACCGAGGCTCATGCTACCAGCTGTGCCGCCGCGCCTACAAGGTCGAGGACAGGGAGACCGGCATGCAGCTTGAGATCGACAACAAATACATAATGTCTCCTAAGGACCTCTGTACCATCGAGTTCATGGACAAGATCATCGATGCGGGGGTGACAGTCTTCAAGATCGAGGGACGCGCCCGTTCGGCAGAATATGTGAAGAGGGTATCTTCATGTTACCGTCGTGCCGCAGACGCAGTCTGTGACGGCACGTACACGCCGGAGCTGGGGGCATCGTTCAAGAAGGAGCTTTCGGAAGTGTTCAACAGGGGATTCTGGGACGGCTACTATCAGGGAGCCCGCCTGGGAGAATGGTGCGACGTCTACGGCAGCACCTCGACCCGAAAGAAGGTCTACTGCGGAAAGATCACCAACTGGTTCGGCAAGCTCGGCGTCGCCGAGATACTTGTAGAGTCATACTCGCTGAGCGTGGGGGACAAGATCCTCATCATAGGTCCTACCTCGGGATGCGTGGAATATGCTGTTCCTGAGATCAGGGTAGACCTTAAGCCCGTACAGGAAGCCGTCAAGGGCACATACTGCTCCATCGCCATCGACTGGAGCAAGGTGGTTCCCGGCGCCCGCGAAGAGGCACTCAGCCTCTGCGGCGACGGATGCAGCGAAGTTGCCTGCAAGGCCATCGAAGAGTCCCGCCTTCGCCGCAGCGACAAGGTCTACATCTGGAAGGAAGACTAGATTCCAGTTACATCGCCGGAAGGATATCCGGCCGGACGCCTGTCAGGCAGGCTCTTGGCTGGAATAGAACGATATTGGTGGCCGAACTGCTTTCTAAACGACAGTTCGGCCACCACTGCTTTCTGTAACCAGCTGAATATCACCACATTACATCTCAACCCCGTGGCTGACCTGTCACTTTTCCGACAGTTCGGCCACCAAACATCTGATCTGCAGACAAGAACCTTGGTTACTTAATATCATTCCACGCAGGATGGAATTACGAAGCGGTTGCTTTTGCAAGATCAAGTCCGAGCTGATGGAGCACGGACTTGATCTTTTTCATACGGTCCTTGCTCGGAGTCTTTACTCCATAGATATATTGAGCGAGCAGACTCTTATGGATTCCTATCAGTCTTGCCACCTCCGAAACATTCAATTGTGGAAACTGATTGAACAAGGCGGCGACATCATTATCATGGTTCGGCTTCAGATCTTCATAAAAGGTGGAGATGTGGATGTCCTCGTCTATCTCTTCCCATCTCATGGCATCACCCCACGGTTCAATGACAACAGCATCACGTTGCTGAGGTGTTGCATCCTTCAGAATCGGAAACACTTCCAATGCCAATGACAAAGTTTTCCCTTTATCTGTATGAATATAAATACGTTCATTCTCAAACCATACTTTGAGAATCTTTTCATCATGCTTAGCGGAAATACTCATACCAGGATTCTGTTATCTGTTTCTTATATAGTCTCACCAAAAATAAAGCCTTCTTGATATCATTAGGCTTTATACCATTGTTTTCTATCAATACAACTTCAGGCTCTACCTGAATCTTTGCTCTTCCGTCTGAGTTTCTGATATGAACGTGAATCGGAAGGTGTTCATCGGAATAAAAATAAAACCTTAATCCAAAAATCGTAAATAATGTCGGCATTTCTTTACTGTTTACAAATATGGGTATAAAAATTTAAACCTCCAAATCTTATGACCAGAGGTACAGTAAAGCTACGTCAGACTCCTCAAAACATTGCACGATAATAAAAAAGATTGTTCAGATTTTTCTGTTTCTTTTTGACTAAAATTTATTTTTATGTGCCAAAATAAATTTTATGATGAGATTGCGCGTTTAAATTTGGTTTATATTATAAACTTGTTTATATTTGCATCGTGATCACAGGGAGGAGACTGCCCTTATCCGTCCGGAAGGGTAAGGACAGGATCCGAAAAGTTGAACTGATAAACAAAGTTTTTACATGGAAACACATGAAATGACTCCTGAAAAAAGCCTTCAGATCATCAACGATGCAATCGAGAAGAGCCGCAGGGATTTTGAAAAGAACGCCGGATATCCCATGATCATCTGGGGTACTATAGTGCTGATATTCGCAATAGCAGTCTTCATAATGCTCTGGAAGACAGGAAATGCAAGCTGGAACTTCCTATGGTTTGGAATACCCGCCACAGGATGGCCGATATCCTCAATACTCCAGAAAGACAGATGCAGAAACGGAGGCAAAAGCTTCCTCAGCAGAAGCATAGGTCAGATATGGATCACATACGGAATCTTCGCCACAGTCCTATGCGTCGTATTTGCATTTACAGCACCACATCTTACAGGTTACATCACCGCCGTGCTTCTGGGATTCTCCGCTGCCATTACAGGCCTCGTACTGAAAAACAGATTCATCACTGCCGGAGGATTCCTGACAGGTCTGGGATGTACCATAGCTATGTTCTTTGTCCAGAGCTGGATCACTCCGATGTTCTTTGCCGCTGGTGCCGTCCTGAACCTGATCATTCCAGGTGTGATGATGAATAAAAAGGCCGAATAATACCATTAGCTATGTTCAAGAAACTGGACCCGTTACTCCATTCTGAACTGCGCCTTGCAGTTATGTCTGTTCTCGTCAATCTCGAAGAGGCGGACTTTGTATACCTGCGTGAAGCGACAGGTGCAACTGCCGGTAACCTTAGCGTCCAGCTGGACAAGCTCTCGGAAGCCGGGTACATTACCATCGAAAAGGGATTCAAGGGAAAGAAGCCGCAGACCCTGTGCAGGATATCTCCCACAGGGCTGCAAGCCTTTGCAGACTACGTCGAAGCTATAAGATCCTATCTAGGGTAAAGCCGATGAAGTCATCGATGACAAGATCGCAGAGAGGGGCAATCGCCTCTCTCTTATTTGTTGTGGCAAGTCCTACCACACGGGCCCCGGAAGCCCTTCCGGCAGTCAGTCCATGGAAGGAATCTTCAAATACCACCGTTTCTTCCGGTCTGCCGCCGAGCAGCTCCATGCCCTTGAGGAAACACTCGGGGTCCGGCTTGGACCTTGTGAAATCCTCGCTGGTAAGCACTGCATCGACAAGGTCGGGAAGCTCCGGATGGGCCTTGTAGACCTGGGCCATCTTTGGTTTGTTCGAGCTTGTAACTATGGCCGTACGGACTCCGTCTGCCTTGAGTTTCCTGAGAAAGTCCTCTACACCTGGCATGAAGTCATATGACATCGCTGCCTCATATTCGTCAAGACGGGCCACGATCTCATCGTACCTGTCCTTCACCGAAGAAAAATGTCCGTCAAAGATCTGTACAAGGGTCTGGCCCTTGATCCTGCGGCCGAAATCCTCCTGGCCAAGATATTCAAGTCCCATCCTGTCCCAGAACACTGTGTACTGGGACTCGGTATCGGCGATCACGCCGTCAAAGTCAAATAATGCTGTGAGATTCTTCACTTCGTTCAGAATGACAAAAGAGGTTCACAATGACAAAAGGGGTTCAGAATGACAAAATCCGGACAACCCGACGGGGTTAAAAGGCCATAGGCGAGGCAAGGGCCTGCTTAAGCTGGTCATCATAACGCAGACGTATCTTGATGCCGGCCTCCTGGAACCAGTAGCGTGTAGCGAGCTCCTCTTCGATGAAAGGTACGATCTCATCCTTCTTCAGACGGATGAACCTTTCCTTGTCCATCTCCAGAGCCTTTTCCATCGCTTCAAGCTCAGGTTTCATGGTTTCCGCAAGTCCGTCAGACTCCAGTTCCCTCTTCATCTGGTCGTAAAGTGTCCTGGCACTGCTCCTGTAGTCGAAATCCTGGGTCTTTGCGAACCTGATGAAATCTTCAAAATCCTCGTCGCTGAAATGGAAATCATCCACTGCAGGGATGCTGTCATGCCTGCGGGCATAGTCGATCGCATACTGGTCGATCACGCCTCCAAGCACAAGAGAGTAGACCAGTCTGCTGTAATTCTTTACGGGAACATCCACATCGGGGGTGATTCCACCGCCGTCACGCACTATCCTTCCTGAAGCAGTCCTGAACTCGCGGGTCAAGGAATCAGGAATATGGCCCACGCTTCCATCCTCGTTACGGTTAGAGTAATCGATTGCCTGGACGCATCGTCCGCTCGGAGTATAATACTTGGCCGTAGTAACCTTGATCTGACCGTTGTAAGCGGTAGGACGGATGGACTGCACAAGTCCCTTTCCGTAGCTTCTCTTTCCCATGATCGTAGCGCGGTCCATATCCTGGAGCGCTCCTGCAATGATCTCCGAAGCTGAAGCAGAGCCGGAATCTATCATCACTATTATCGGCATCTGACTGTCGATCGGCTCCGATTCAGTACGATACTCCCTGTAGGACTCCTGTGTATTTCCCTTTGAAGACACTACAAGCGAACCCTTAGGAACAAAAAGCGAAACGATGTTCACAGCCTCGCTCATAAGTCCTCCTCCGTTTCCACGCAGGTCAAGCACAAACCTCTTCATGCCCTGCTTCTTCAGATCCAGGAACTTCTCACGCACGTCTGCGGAAACATTTTCAGTAAATCCGGTCTGGAGGATGTATCCTGTCGTATCATCGATCATTCCTGCATATTCCACATCAGGAAGATGTATCCTCTCCCTCACTATAGCAAGGTCGAGTGTATCTCCCGTCCTTACCTTCTTCACGGTAAACACCACTGTGGTTCCCGGCTTTCCCTTCATCCTGTCGCTGCTTTCCTTGGTCTCGAGTCCCTTTGTCGGGAATCCGTCGATCGCGATGATCTCGTCTCCGCAGACAAGACCGTACTTGTGGGCAGGAGAACCTGCATATGGCTCGTTGATCACAACATTCTCATCCTTCTTCTTGTGGATGATCGCACCGATGCCGCCATAAGTGTTGGACATCATCATCTGAAGGTCTTCGTTCTCCTCCTCCGGTATATATACGGTATAGGGATCAAGGTTCTCAAGCATGGCATCCACAGCAACCCTCATGATCCTGTCTATAGGAAGGGTATCCACATAGGAACGGTTAAGCTCCTTGATTATCGAATTATGGATTTCAGTCCACTGTCCGAGCTTGAAGCTCTGGGACTGTGCGGAAAGTCTGGTCAATGAAAAAAGGCACATGGCCGAAACCATGGCAATGATGATTACATTTCTTCTGTTCATGTCGGATTGAAATTTGCAGGTTCGGTCACCCGCACAATATGTGCCACAAAAATACGAAATTATTTTATACCTTTGCAGCGGTTTAAACAGTAATGAAAGCAGTTTTATGAAATTGACATTTGCAACGGGCAACAGCGGCAAACTGCGTGAAGCATCTGAAATTCTCGGCGAGGGCTTTGAGCTCGTTTCTCTCGCGCAGGTGGGAATCACAGAAGATATTCCGGAAACAGGCAAGACATTGAGAGCCAACTCTGTACAGAAGGCTCAATATCTATATGACAGGATCGGATGCAACTGCTTTGCAGACGATACGGGACTTGAGGTGGACGCCCTAGGCGGCGCACCAGGAGTCTACACTGCAAGATATGCAGGTGACGACAAGGACTTCAACAGGAACATGGACAAGGTCCTTTACGAGCTTCAGCGTCTTGAAGGTGAGGCAAGCATGGCATCCGGTGTAGGTCTGGAGACTAAGAAAGTCTCAAGAAGAGCAAGGTTCAAGAGCGTCATCACACTGATAATCAACGGAGAAAAGCATTTGTTCGAGGGTAATCTCGAAGGTGTGATCGCCAGAGAGAAATCGGGAAAAGGAGGATTCGGATACGATCCTATCTTCATCGCCGACGAATATCCCGGCATGACCCTGGCCGACATCACCGAAGAGCAGAAGAATGAGATTTCCCACAGAGGAAAGGCTCTCCGCGCTATGGCAGAATGGTTAAAGTCACAGAACTTATAGTACTCCACACCACTAAAGTCGGTGAAAACTCGCTCGTAGTCCATACCTTGAGCAAGGAATACGGACGACGAGGGTTTCTTGTGCGCAGTGCAGGAAAGAAATCCGTGATGACCCTCTTCCAGCCGCTTTCGATCCTCGAAGCGGACATACAGGAATCCTCCAGATCCAGTCTCTACACCGCCCGCAATCTTTCCCTCAAGCACCATCTTGCCGGCATCAGGGGAAACATGTTCAAGAACTCCATGACGATGTTCCTGAGCGAAGTCCTGTACAGGACGATAAAGGACGGTGCGAACGAGGAGGGACTCTACGAATGGTGCGAAAGGAACATCCTGCTGCTGGACGCGATCCGGAGCGACTTCAGCAACTTCCACATACGTTTCCTCCTGGAATTCGCAATCGCCCTGGGATTCAGCCCCGAATCCAGAGACCTCACACCCTTCACGGGACAGCACTACCCCGTCGTGGAAAGGTTCATGAAGGAAGACTTCGCCCAGTCCATGCTCATTCCCCTGTCGGGCTCAGTGAGGAATGAAATCGCAGAAGACATACTCCGATACATAGAGTTCCATACGGAATCATCCCTCAACATAAACTCCCTCAAGGTCCTGAGGGAATTGTTTGCGTAGTCCCTAAAATTCCGTATTTTTGCATGTTTATGTAAAAATACGGAAGAAATGAAACTTCTATATGCACTTACCTGCATCACAGCAGCTTTCATCATATCGTCCTGTTCAGACATCGACGGTCAGGAGGGCAAGGACCCTGTTCCGGAGATCTCCGAAGCGACCTTCGCGAAGGGAGCGGATATAAGCTGGGTGACGGAAATGGAAGCCGACGGAGTCAGGTTCTTCAACACCAAGGGCGAAGAGACCGACTGTTTCCTTCTGATGAAGGAACTCGGAATGAACGCCATACGCCTGAGGGTCTGGGTTAACCCCGAAAACGCATACGGCAAGTATTCCGATATGGAAGATGTCGTCATCAAGGCCAGACGTGCCAAGGATGCCGGAATGGACCTGATGATAGATTTCCACTACAGCGACTTCTTTGCAGACCCTTCAAGACAGACCAAGCCTGCTGCATGGAAGAATCTCTCCATGCAGGATCTCATGAAGGCTATCTCGGACCACACGACGGCAGTCCTCGATGCCCTGTGGAAGGAAGGCATCAGCCCAAGATGGATACAGATCGGAAACGAAACCCGCAACGGAATGCTCTGGAAGGAGGGACAGCTATGGACAAGCAGCGGCGACCTGAAGGACGGCTGGGCAAATTACGTGGCGCTCAGCAACGCCGGATATGATGCAGCAAAGGCAGTATTCCCTGACGCAGCCGTACTGGTCCACCAGAACAACGCCTGGGAAGACCTTGCATGGTGGTTCACAAAGTTCAGTGAAGCAGGAGGCAGATATGACATGATAGGTCTGTCTCATTATCCCCAGTCAGAACCTGACAAGGACTGGAAAACCGTCAACAGCCTGGCACTCAACCACATCACCTCTCTTGGAAGGGCCTTCGGACGCAACGTCATGATAGTGGAGACCGGAGTGAAGACGCTGCAGAACGAGACGGAAGCTGCCAAGGCACTGGCCGAATTCCTCACTGAAGCAAAGAAACTGGACAGATGTGCCGGAGTCTTCTACTGGGAGCCTCAGACCGACGGAAGTTGGAAACCTGACCACTATGAAGAACTTTCATGGAAGCCGTACGACATGGGAGCCTTCCGGAACGGTCGTCCGACTTCAGTTCTGGATACATTCAAAGACTAGGATATGAGAAGAACCATAATAACACTATTGCTGTCATTTGCAGCTGTCGCTGCCTATGCACAGGCTCAGCGCACAGAAGCCATCCTCAAGGATTGGGAATTCCGCAAGGGACATGAAATCCAGGCTTCAGAGGGCTGGGAAAAGGTTTCGGTACCTCACGACTGGGCAATCTACGGTCCGTTTGACAAGGCAAACGACCTCCAGACCGTTGCGGTGGTACAGAACGGCGAGGATGTCGCCACGGAAAAGACCGGCCGTACCGGAGGTCTTCCGTACATGGGCAAGGGCACATACCGCCGTACCCTCGAAATAAAGGCTGACGAACTCGACGGACGCAGGCACATCCTGTATTTCGACGGCGCGATGAGCGAGGCCCAGGTACTCGTGAACGGAGAAAAGGTATGTTTCTGGCCATATGGATACAATTCATTCTGGTGCGACGTGACCGGCTGTGTCAAGGCCGGGGACAACGAAATCACCGTTCTTCTCGAGAACAGGCCGCAGTCGTCGAGGTGGTACCCGGGTGCCGGCCTCTACCGCAAGGTAAGGTACATCACCCTTCCCGAAGTCCATGTACCCGTATGGGGAACATACGTGACGACTCCTTACGTCGGTAAGGACCATGCTGTCGTAAGGGTAAGGACAAAGGTCGAAGGAACGGCAGAAGGTGAAGTCGTGACCCTCACGACCCGCATTGTCGATGCGACCGGAAGGACAGTCGCTGAAAGCACTGACACAAGGCAGATCCATAAGGGAGAGGTGGAACAGAATGTCACCGTAGAAGAGCCCAGGCTTTGGTCTCCGGAGGAACCAGTACTGTATTTTGCTGAGACAGAAGTATATACAGGAGGCTCCGTAGACACGGCATGGGAGATGGAAAGACCTGAGATAAGCATAAGGCACGGAAAGGACCTCAGGGACAAGGTGTCCACAAGGTTCGGTTTCAGAACCATCGAGGTACGTCCGGACGAGGGTTTCCTCCTCAACGGACAGGTACGAAAGTTCCGCGGCGTCTGCCTCCACCATGACCTCGGCCCTCTGGGAGCCGCGGTCAGCAAGGCCGCCATCCGCCGCCAGCTTACAATGCTCAAGGACATGGGGTGCGACGCCATCCGCACCTCGCACAACATGCCTGCCGAGGAACTTATCGAACTCTGTGACGAGATGGGATTCATGGTCATGTGCGAGAATTTCGACGAGTGGGACATCGCCAAATGTGAGAACGGCTACCACCGCTGGTTCAACGAAGACAGCGGCGACGGACGCATATGGGCAGAAAGGGACATGATGAACATGCTCCACCACTTCCGCAACAATGCATCCGTCGTGATGTGGAGCATCGGAAACGAGGTGCCTTCCCAGTGGAAGGAGGAAGGTGTGGAGGTGGCCGCATGGCTCCAGGGACTTTGCCATCAGGAAGATCCCACCCGTCCTGTAACCTGCGGAATGGACCAATACAACTCCGTGGTTCTCAACGGATTTGCAGAACAGCTCGATATCGTGGGATTCAATTACAAGGTCGACAGATACACCCCTGCATATGAGCTTCTGCCTCAGAAGCTCATCCTCGGAAGCGAGACCGCGTCGACGGTCAGTTCGCGCGGGGTCTACCACTTCCCTGCCGGCATCGGCGCCGCCATCATGCATGATGACCATCAGTCGTCATCATATGACACGGAATTCTGCTGGTGGTCCAACATTCCGGACAACGACTTTGCCGCAGACGAAGATTACCCGTGGTGCATGGGCCAGTTCGTATGGACCGGATTCGACTACCTCGGAGAGCCTTCGCCATACGACACCGACGCATGGCCGAACCACTCTTCCGTATTCGGAATCATCGACCTTGCCTCCATTCCGAAGGACAGGTACTACCTTTACAGAAGCCGGTGGAACAGGACCGACGAGACCCTCCATGTACTTCCGCATTGGAACTGGAAGGGACGCGAGGGAGAGGTGACCCCGGTATTCGTCTATACTTCATACCCATCGGCTGAACTTTTTGTCAACGGAATATCCCAGGGAATACGTACCTTTGCCAAGGCTGACGGTCAGGTGCCTTGCCTAGGCGAGAAGGCGATGGAAAGATTCCGTCTGATGTGGAAGGATGTCGTATATCAGCCTGGAGAGATCCGTGTCGTGACCTATGACGAAGACGGAAAGGCAGCTGCCGAAAAGACCGTACGCACTGCAGGAAAGGCGGCTGCAATAAAGCTCACCCCTGACCGCAACGTGCTCAAGGCAGACGGAGAGGACCTCTGTTACCTCAACGTAAGTCTCACGGACAAGGACGGCAATCCTGTACCTGCAGACAGCAGGCTCGTACAGGTCAAGGTAAGCGGAGCGGGATCGTTCAAGGCTATAGCCAACGGAGATCCTACATGTCTTGAATCGTTCCAGAAGCCTCAGATGCACCTTTTCAGCGGTCAGCTCACGGTTCTTGTCCAGAGCGGAAACGAGCCTGGAGACATTACTGTGGAAGTGAGCGGAAAGGGAGTCAGGAAGGCGACGGTTACAATCAGAACAGAAAAATAAAGCACACCATATGAAAATGAAGTTACTTCCGATACTGGCTCTGGCAGTTGCCGGTATCTCATGTACAAAAGAAATTGACAACATCCCGGGCTCTGAACAGACAGTCCTTATGGACAAGCTGACAGGAGGTTCTGAAGACCAGGCCCAGCCGGGAACGCTTCTGGTACGTTTCGATGAGAAGACAAGCTCCCTTCTGGAGAAGAACGACGAGGCGGTCACAAGGGAGATCCTCGGACTCTCGGGAGCCGAATCCATATCTCCAGCCCTCATGATACGGCCTAAGAACATGGAGGTTGCGAGAAAATACGGACTCCATCAGTGGTACACGATCTCTTTTGACGAGAGCAGGCCATTGAAGCAGGTTGCCGCAAAGATGGCTTCCAGCCCTTCGGTGACATCCTTGCAGTACAACACCTATCTCCAGCCGGTAAGGGCAGAGCAGGCTGTCGGATTCATCCCGACACCTCAGACAAGGACCAGCCCGGTTCCTCAGGAAGAACCAGGCTTCGACGATCCGTACAGCAGCCACCAGTGGAACCTTGTCAACACAGGAGAGCTGACAGGTTCCGTAGCGGGAGCCGACGTCTCTGTCCGTAACGCATGGAAACTTACCGCCGGCGATCCGAGCGTGGTAGTGGCCGTCTTCGACTGTGCGGTGAACCACAGGCATGAGGACCTGAAGGATGCGGTCTGGGTCAATGAAAAGGAACTGAACGGAAGCGACGATGTCGACGATGACGGCAACGGCTTCATCGACGACATCTACGGATTCAACTTCGTACAGTGCATAAAGATAAACCAGGACCTCGTCGAGGGAGTGTTGGGCGGCAGCGCCAAGGCCGAGGCCGTCAAGGGAAAGAAGCTCGACTATCTTTCGGGCATAGGCCACGGAACCCATGTGGCAGGAATCGTGGGAGCGACTAACGGAAACGGCAAGGGCATCAGCTCGATAGCCGGAGGATCGGGAAACAATGACGGAGTAAGACTCATGTCCTGCCAGATCTTCCAGGGAACGGGATCGGAGGCGAAGAATGCGACCGACGCCCAGACCGCCATGGCATATATCTATGCTGCCGACAACGGCGCATGCATAGCGCAGTGTTCATACGGAAACTATCTGCCGATCACCTCGGACCAGGACTACATCAACGGCAACAAGGACCTCGGCAACGGCAGCGCCCGACTCGAGAATCTTGCCCTGCAGTACTTCCTTGACCCGGCCAACAGCAATCACGAATCTCTTGAAGGCAACATTGCCGTGTTTGCTTCAGGAAACCACCAGACCGCTTATTCAAGCTATCCGGGCGCCTACTCCTATGTGCTTTCGGTAACTGCTTTCGGAATGGACTTCCAGCCTGCAGGCTACACCAACTACGGTCCCGGCTGCAAGATTTCCGCTCCGGGAGGAGAATGGGGAGGAGTGATGAACGATTACTCCGGAATGATCCTCTCTACCGGAGTGAATTCCCAGAAGAACCCATACCCGGGAATCCAGAACACGAACGGAATGGAAAACAAGAACTATGTCTACATGCAGGGTACATCGATGGCCTGTCCTCACGTATCCGGAGTCATAGCTCTCGGACTTTCATATGCAAAGAAGCTGGGAAAGAAATTCACCAGAGAGGAGCTTACTTCCCTGCTTCTCACCTCGGTTACAGACCTTGACCAGTTCAACAAAGGAGGCATCCACAAGTTCTACTCTCCTTTCTCTACCGCACAGGGTACTGACATCGACATGGACAGATTCAAGGGCAGGATGGGAACAGGAGCAGTGGACGCATGGAGGTTCCTGATGGCTATAGAAGGTACACCGACGCTCCTCGCCCAGGCAGGAAAGAAGATGAGCTTAGACATCAGCCGCTACTGCAATCCTCTTGACGATTATACAGTCAGAGTGGATGAGGAGGCAAGGACTTCGCTCGGACTTGTTTCAGACCCTGTCATCAGAAACGGAAAGCTGGAGATAGAATGTTCGAAGATAGGCTCCGGCAAGATCACACTCAGCGGCAAGGTCGGAAAGGACCCTGAAAGGGAAGATGGAATAGGGGACATGGGCTACTCGCGTGAACTCTCCATCGCATCAAGACCATTTGCAACATCAAACGGAGGCTGGCTCTAAACCAAACATATTCCCCGGCCAGACCGGGGATCCAAATTCAAAGAACATGAAAAGAATACTATACATCATTGCTGCAGCACTTCTTCTTGTTTCATGCAACAGGGACAACGGAGGAAAGAAGGAACCGCTTGACAAGCTGATTCTCGGCAGCTGGCACTGCTCTTCAATCTCTGTGGACGGCGACATCTACCTGAGCTTCGCCGAAGACATGACCTTCGAACTTTATCAGAAGATCGGCTCAGGAGCATACCGTCTGTACCGCGGCACATGGAATGTCGAGGAAGACATTCTCACCGGAAGATACAATGACGGCGAAGACTGGGCGGCATCCTACGACGCGGAGGTCAAGGACGGCAAGCTTACCCTGACGTCCAAGAATGATGCTGCAGAGGTATCGGTCTATGATTCCTGCGAGATTCCGGAAGAAGTCAGGTCCGGATGCGAGGTAGTCGTCAAGGCACTGAATTCACAGCCGCAGTACAGCTGGTTGTAGAAACCGTATTCCCTGATTATCTGAAGGCGGCGCTCCTGGAGCCCGCCTTTTCTCCAGTTACGGTCCCACCATACGACAGTGTTGTCCGGATTTTTCTCGTTGTTTCCGGATATGTTGCTGATTTCTGATACCTTATCCGGGGAAACAGCAGTATTTCCGGATGAGATATTGCTGCAGGCCCAGAGGCCTGCTTCGTTTATCTGGTCAAGCGATTTCCAGCGCGAAGATGCAAGGGTGGTAGTGATCACCCTGATTCCCCTCTGACGGGCATATTCTGCAGTACGGAGAAGGCGGAGCTTGAAGCATTTCAGGCATCGTCCTCCCCTTTCGGGTTCCTTTTCAAGACCTCTTACCGCCTCGAGCCAGTTTTCATGGTCATAGTCGGCATCGACTATCTCCAGCCCGAGGGACTCGGCATACCTGGTACACTCGTTCTTGCGGATCTCATATTCCTCTCTCGGGAATATGTTCGGATTGCAGTAATAGATCACAGGGGTGATTCCGTTCTGAAGCAGGGCTTCGATGATTGCTGATGAGCACGGGGCGCAGCAGGTATGGAGAAGGACCTTTGTCTCCCCCATCGGCGCCTGCAATATTTCCTTGCGTTTCATCCCTGCAAAGATAAGCCAAATTTATGTATCTTTGCACCCGTAAAAAAGTTTTCAATGAACAGCAGACCCATGAACGGATGGCTGGCCCTCAGCCCCTTGTTCGTTTTCCTATGCATATATCTGATATCTTCGGTTGCAGTCGGAGACTTCTATGCCATACCTATCTCGGCAGCCTTTCTCATCGCCTCTGTCTACGGCATCCTCATATGCCGAGGCAAAAGCCTTGAAAAGAGGATAGCGACCTTCTCGGAAGGAGCGGGCAACAGGAATGTGCTTCTGATGATATGGATATTCATCCTTGCCGGAGCCTTCGCAGCTACCGCCAAGGAGATCGGTGCGATAGAGGCCACAGTCAATCTTGCCCTGAGGATACTTCCCGGCAGGCTTCTCTATGCCGGACTCTTCCTCGCCGCCTGTTTCATTTCCATGTCCATCGGCACAAGCGTAGGCACCATAGTAGCCCTTGTTCCGGTTGCAGCAGGCATAGCTGAGGAGCTCGCAGCAGGCGGAACTGCCGGCACATTCACCAGCACTCCCTTCATCACCGCCATAATAGTAGGAGGAGCCTTCTTCGGAGACAATCTTTCATTCATCTCCGATACGACGATAGCTGCCACAAGGACCCAGGGCTGCTCCATGACAGACAAGTTCAAGGCAAACATACGCATCGTGGGACCTGCAGCCATACTGGTGGCGATACTCTACATAGTCATGGGAACTTCCGTATCCGTGACTCCGGATGCAGGAGCCATCGACTGGATCCTGCTTGTACCCTACATTCTGGTGATAGCCCTTGCACTTTCGGGAATGAATGTGACGGCCGTGCTTGCTACAGGTCTGGGAGTGAACTTCATCATAGGCCTGATCAGAGGAAGCATGGGCTGGCCCGCCTTCCTCTCAGCTATCGGAGAAGGAATCAGCGGAATGGGTGACCTGATAATCGTCACGATGCTTGCAGGAGGCATGCTGGAGCTGATCAGGACGAACGGAGGACTGGACTTCATCGTAAACGGGATGACCCGCAAGATCCACGGAAAGAGAGGTGCCGAATTCAGCATAGCCGGACTTGTAGCGCTGGCAAACCTCTGCACAGCCAACAACACAATTGCCATCATAACTGCCGGAGGCATCGCCAAGGACATCACCGAACGCTTCGGTCTCGACCCTCGCAAGACCGCCAGCATTCTGGACACCTTCTCATGCCTGATCCAGGGCATGATACCTTATGGAGCCCAGCTTCTGATGGCTGCAGGCCTCTCCGGAGCATCTTCAATATCCATCGCAGGCTATCTCTACTACCCTTTTGTCATGGGACTGTTCGCTGTAATGGCAATTATCTTCCGTTTTCCCCGCAGATACTCCTGATTTTCCGCTTAGTCACGTCACAGTTACGCTAAATGAAGAGGGAAGCAAGATGGAAGGTGATGAAGGCCGCCACCCAGGCAAGAAGTATGGTATAGACCGCAGTAATTATGGCCCATTTCCATCCTCCACCCTCATTCTTTATGGCCACGAATGTAGCCACACAAGGGAAATACAGCAGGATGAAGACCATATAGGCCAGAGCTGCAGCCGGAGTCACGGACCTTACCAGAGCCTTCTGCAGACGGGTCTCCGCCGCAGTGCCTTCCTCGTAGCCCGAAGCAGCCTCCTCGTCTCCCGTTGCGCCTGCGGCCGCAACAGGTTCCTCGTCGGCATACATCACGCCTAGGGTACTGACTACAAGTTCCTTGGCACCGACTCCTGCAACGATTCCCACTCCCATCCTCCAGTCAAAGCCCAGAGGCTCGAGCACAGGCTCCATCGCCTTGCCGACATAGCCGATGAAAGAGTGTTCCTGCTGCTCCCTGACCGAGTTGTAGGCATCGTGGTTAGGGAAATATCCAAGGAACCATATGACCATCGAGCATATCAGGATTATTCCGCTCATCTTCTGGAGGTACTGACGTCCCTTCTCCCATGTATGCCTGAAGATCGATTTTGCGGTAGGTATACGGTACGGAGGAAGTTCCATCACGAAAGGAAGGTCGTCATCCTTGAAGAACATGCTCATCACCTTGGCTGCGACGACTGCCAGGATGATTCCGAGCGCATAAAGGCCCAGCAGCACCAGCCCGGCATGGCGAGGGAAGAAGGCACCGGCTATAAGCACATAGACGGGCATTCGTCCTGCACAGGACATAAGCGGGATGATAAGCATCGTGATGAGGCGGCTCTTGCGGCTCTCGATGGTCCTTGTGGCCATGATCGCCGGCACATTGCAGCCGAAGCCCATCACCATAGGTATGAACGACTTGCCGTGAAGACCGATCTTATGCATGAGACGGTCCATGATGAAGGCTGCACGCGCCATGTATCCAGAATCTTCCAGAAGGGAGATGAACAGATACAGGATCAGGATGTTCGGAAGGAAGACCAGCACGCTTCCGACTCCACCGATGATACCGTCGACCACAAGATCCTTCAGCCATCCGTCCGCCATCGTCGAAGCCACAAATGCGCCGAACTGCTCCACGACCCATTCAATCCACCGCATCGGATATTCGCCGGCGACAAAGGTCGTGTCGAAGACCACATAAAGAAGGAAGATGAATATCGGGAAGGCGAGCCATCTGTTTGTCACGACGGCATCGATCCTGTCTGTGATGGTGTGCCATTTCCTCTTCTTGGAAGACGGCACGTATGTTTCAGCGAGAGCACCCTGGACGAAGGCATATTTCGCGTCGACCATGGCGGACTCAAGTCCGGAACCGAAGAGTCCCCTGATCCTGGAGTTCTCCTCGAACCTTGCGGAGATTATCTCATCCCTGTTGGAAAGGGACTCCACCACCCCTTCTATCTCCTTGTCGTTCTCAAGATACTTGATCGCAAGATAGCGGGTAGAATATTTCGAACGGATGTCTTCGGTGTGGGATATGAGGTCCTTGACGCGGTTTATGCTCCGCTCGAGTTCCTCTCCATGATTGATATGGATATGTCGCGCAAGGTTCGGGTCGCTCTTCTCGTAGATCTGAATGACCGTATCGAAAAGTTCCTCTATGCCCTGACCGGTACGGCTCACGGTAGGCACGACCGGCATACCGAGAAGCCATCCGAGCTGCCTGATGTCAAGACGGTCGCCTTTTGCCTGAAGCTCGTCGTACATGTTCAGGGCCATCACGACACGGAGGTTCATGTCGATAAGCTGGGTGGTGAGGTATAGGTTGCGCTGGAGGTTTGAGGCATCAACGACATTCACGACCACATCGGGAACCTCCTCGATAAGGTTTTTCCTGACATAAAGTTCCTCGGGGCTGTATGCCGAGAGCGAATATGTACCCGGGAGGTCCACAAGACGGAAATGGTATCCTCCGTATTCGAACCTTCCTTCCTTGGCATCGACCGTCACACCGCTGTAGTTTCCGACATGTTCATGGCTTCCCGAAGCGACATTGAACAGGGATGTCTTGCCGCAGTTCGGGTTTCCTACCAGAGCGACCTTTATCATCTTGCGGCGCTCCTCGACAAGGGAACTGATTTCCTTGTCCATCCACACCTCATCGGACTCGATGGCAGGAAGCGACTTGCGCTCCGAGAGCATCTCCTTTGCCTCGGTCTCGCTTATCACCTCTATCTTTGCCGCCTCTTCCCTGCGGAGAGATATCTTGTAACCTATTATCTCATATTCGATAGGGTCCCTCAGAGGAGCATTCAGTATTACCTTTACCTTGCTTCCCCTTACAAAGCCCATCTCGATTATCCTCTTACGGAAGCCGCCGTGACCGTTTACCTTCACGATCACGCCACGTTCACCTGTCTTGAGTTCCGATAGTTTCATATATAATCTGCAGGGGAGCAAAGGTAAGGATTAATATCTTTCCGTTCAATCACTATTTGTAGTGATTATGCAATCTCTATCGTATATATGCTCCTGAACTTTTCTCCAGGAGTCAGTCTGTTCATCCAGTCCTTGTCCCTGTATTCTCCCTCATATCCGGCACAGTCGCAACGTCCGTACCAAGGTTCGATGCAGATGAACGGCGCATTCTTTCCCGGAGGCGACCAGATTCCGACCACCGGTGCCTCGAACGAAAGCGAAAGCCATGGGGTCCCGTCCTCCCTGAACATATCCACGCGTCTTATCTGCGAATCCTGAAGCATGATCGTATCTATCGCGTCAAAGGTGTCCCTTTCCAGCTTGAGACGGCCGTCCGGCATGTCCAGAGGCCATTTTGTCTCAACATCCACACATCCCTTTTCCTTTATGCGAATGCATTCGAGCCCCTCTGTCCTGTCGAAGGTAAACGAGCCCCTTCCCGACTTTTCTGGATCATAGTCAGGATAGAAGAATGCAGGATGGGCACCGATCTGGAACCAGATGTCTCCCTCGGAAGGATTCTCCACCTCCCAGATGACATCGATGGCGTTTCCGCGAAGGCGGTAAGCGATCTCAAGGACGAACGGATAAGGATATTTCGCCAGAGTCTCATCGGAGAACTCCAGTCTGTAACGCGCCTGGGTTTCAGTCGAACTCACGAGGGTGAAATCCATGTCACGGGCAAAGCCATGCTGGCCGAGTCTGAATTCCTTTCCTTCAGCCCTGTACCTGCCTTCCCATACACTTCCTACTATAGGGAAAAGCACCGGAGAACGCCTTCCCCAGTATGCAGGATCTCCCTGCCACAGATATTCCACATCACCCTTTCTTATACTCTGTAACTCGGCACCATGCTCACTGACCCTGACGGTCAGTTCTCCGTTCGATAAAATTGTCATGCAACTGCTATTTTTGTGTAAATTTAATGATTATATTTGCATTTGACGTCATAAAAACCAGAAAAAGACATACAATGGCCAATTTCAGAACAGACTCCAGAATCGTCATGACCCTTGACGCGAACAGCGCCGTAATGGTATTCGGAGCAATGCAGGGAGGAGAATTCATAGTAGATCCCATCACACTTGATGCAAACGCCCACGACCTTGACCTCTGTCTTCAGACCATGGTAAAGGGGTTCAGGATGGTAAGGGACCAGCTTGACAGACAGCCTGCAGCTATAAGTTTCGCCTTCCCCGGACCCGCTGACTATCCTAACGGAATCATATACGGATACCTGCTCAATTTCCCTTCATTCCGCGGCGGAGTCGCTCTCGGTCCGTATCTGAGAAAGAAATTCGGCATACCTGTATACATAAACAACGACGGAGACCTCTTTGCATATGGCGAAGCCCTCGGAGGCGTCCTTCCTGACATCAACGAAAGGCTCGAGCTTGCCGGAAGCAGCAAGCGCTACCGCAACCTGCTCGGCTATGTGTTCGGAGACGGATTCGGAGTGGGAATGATAGTTAACGGCATGCTGAACCGTGGAGACAACTCATGTGTGGAGACCTGTTATTTCCCTCATGCCAAGCGTCCGGACATAATCGTGGAGGAAGGTGTATCCATCAGAGCCGTCAAGCGTGTCTACAAGGAACTGTCTTCAGACGAAAGGGAACTTGAACCTAAGGATATCTTCGAGATAGCTGAAGGACGTATGGAAGGTTCCCGCGAAGCCGCCGTACAGGCTTTCGCGGAAATGGGAGAGCTTACCGGCGAGGTCATGCTTCCGGCAGCAAACATCACAGACGGACTCATAGTCCTCGGAGGAGGCATGACTGGAGCGGCCAGGTACATAAAGCCGGCCATCCTCGAGGTCATGAGATCGAAGATCCATACCCTCGACGGCAAGGAGCTCGGCCGCATACCGATGAAGGTATACGACCTCGACAATGAAGAGGAGTTCGCTGACTTCGTAAAGGGAGAGCAGCAGAAGATGAAGATCTACGGCAGCGAGATCGAGGTGGACTTCGACCCTCAGAAGAGAATCGGAGTCACCGTCTCGAAGATGGGAGCGGGAAAGGCCATAGCCATCGGAGCCTATGCCTTCGCCCTCGACCAGCTCGACCGCAGAAACGGAATCACCCGTCTCTAGACTATTCCATATTGGCAGACTGGTCGACCCAGATGAGCTTGTCGATGTCATAGCCTCGTCCAGAGGCTTCCTCAAGCACCTCATCCATCACGGAATCGGAAACTTCCGGAGTACGGGAGAGTATCCACAGATATTTCGGGCTCTTGCTTCCGACCAGCGCGACCTTATAGCCGTCATCGATCATCATCACATTGTAATCGCTGTAGAAGAACAGGAAGAAGGACACTTCAAGATGGGCCGGATCCTTGGAAGGGTCCGGCTGTTTTGCCTTGCCCTCTGCGATCCTGTACTTTCCGTTCTTCCATCCCGTATTTGTCACATCTATCATACCGTCCTCGCGCAGAAGATACTCAGCCACGACGTTATCCATACCTCTTTCGAAGCTGTGGTCAAAACGGGCGATCTCATACCAGGTACCGAGATACCTGCTCAGGTCAAAGTCTGAAATTGTGGAATTGTTGTACTCCGGCTTGCCTGAAGGCAGACTGCTGCCGGAAGGCTGGGCCTGGGAGAGCATCGGGAGCGACATCGCCGCCAATGCCAATGAAATAAGACGTTTCATAACACTTTTCTAATAACTAACCGGCACTTCCTATGACAACAACTGTGCAAATCGTCCTTATACGGATACTTTTATTATTTTTGCAGACCATATGGCAAAGAAGACAGAAAAGACAAACGCAGCGCGCCTGCTGGACAAGGCAGGTATAGCATATAAGCTGATTCCATACGAGTTCGATGAAAACGACCTCGCAGCCCAGCATGTGGCGGACAGTCTGGGACAGGATATAGCCAGGGTCTTCAAGACCCTCGTCCTGCATGGTGACAGGAGCGGTCACCTTGTCTGTGTCGTCCCAGGCGACATGGAGGTGGACCTGAAGGCCCTCGCCAAGGCTTCCGGCAACAAGAAGGTAGAAATGATAGCCATGAAGGACCTGCTGGCAGTCACCGGATACATCCGCGGAGGCTGCTCCCCGATAGGAATGAAGAAAAGGTTCCCCACATATTTCCACTCTACGGCATCGGATTTCGAAACCATCTATGTAAGCGCCGGTGTACGGGGTCTGCAGATAGAGATCTCCCCAGGCGACCTGATCAGTTTCGTCGGAGGCACCCTTGCGGACGTAGCCTCGAAAGGCTGATTGCCTGGCATTTCCCAAGTCAAAAGCACAAAAACTGCCGTTTTTGTTCTTTTGACCGCACTTTTTCTGTTCAAAAGCACAAAACCCCTATGTTTTTGTGCTTTTGAACTAAAGTTCCGGATGGTGCTCGCTTCGCAGAATATTCTTTTTCAAATATTATCTGTCTGGAGAATTCTGAGTAATAATACTTCAGAAGAATGTTCAAGGTGCCAATTTGGCACCTTAAACATAAGTAAAGTATTGCATATTCAATACATTTGCATTACATTTGTTGACAAATGCATTACAACTATGAAACAGTCGACAATATCAATCAGGGTAGATGAGAATCTGAAAAAGAGTTTTGACGAGCTTTGTGACAGTTTCGGGCTCAGTAATACGGCTGCAATGACAATATTCATGAAGGCTGTTGTCAGGGAAAGACGTATTCCTTTCGAACTCCGTGCGGAAACAGAATCCGAAATCAGAGCAAAAAGCATGGAAGCTTTTGAGAAACTTAGAAAGGAAGCGCAGCAAAACGGGGTGTCAGGAATGTCCCTTGAGGAAATCAACGAAGAAATCAGATCTGCACGAAGAGGAGAACAATCATGAAGATCTTCGCAGTAATCGACACAAATGTTATTGTGTCCGCTATCTTATCCCGACATGAGGACGCAGCAACTGTACAGATAATGCGAAAGATCATTATCGGAGACATTGTTCCTGTGTATAACAATGATATTCTTAAAGAATATTCCATAGTACTTCACAGACCTAAATTCGGATTCTCAGAGTCATTGATCAACCAGGCATTAAGAAGCATCACTGAATTCGGCATCAGCTCGGAAAGACTTGATACCTACACATCTTTGCCTGACCCGAAAGACCTGGTATTTTATGAAGTCGCCCTTTCTGTCGATGATTCATACCTCGTCACCGGTAATATAAAACATTTTCCGAAAGAACCGTTTATAGTCACTCCGGCAGAAATGATTCATATTATCGAAAGCATAGAAAACCCCAAGCTTCTAAACGAACCATCCGTCAGTTATGGCAGCAGGTAATCTTGTATCCAAGCCGATGAGCGGGAAATCGGGCTCTGAGGCCCGAAATTCCGCTCATCAACATCTTTGTGCCCCCCGTTGAGCGGATTTTCCATGTCCCACCACGATTTTCCCGCTCAACGTCTTGGGAAGATCCCGAGCAATTGTCTAGTTCTGAAGGCCGCCGACGAGGTCGAGGATTTCGGCGGTGATTTCCTGCTGGCGACCCTTGTTGTAGGCGAGAGTGAGTTCCGAGATGAGATCCTTGGCATTGTCCGAAGCGACCTGCATCGCGAGGGTCCTGGCAGCGTGTTCAGCTGCTGATGCATCAAGGGCTACAGTATATATCTTGAGGGTAAGGACCAGCGGCAGCAGTTCCCTGACAAGGGCCAGAGGATCAGGCTCGAGGATATAGTCCACCGGTTCTGAAGTTTCATTATAATCATGAAGGGCCATCGGAAGATAGTTCTCCCTTACGGAAGGCTGGGAGGACATCGAAGCGAAATGGTTGTAAATCAGCACGACCTGTCCGACTTCCCCGTTTGCAAATCTTTCCACCAGTTCGGAGGCCAGCGAGGATGCCTTTGCATAGTCAGGCTTGTCGGAAAGCTCGGGAAGATCCTTGAAGGAAGCATGACCGTCCCTGCGGACAGCCTCTGCTACCTTTCTTCCCACAGTATATATATCTATGTCCCCTCTGGAATAACCGTTTGCAGAGAGGCTTCTCATCGTTTCGCTGAACTTCTTTATGACGTTGGCGTTGAAGGCTCCGATAAGCGACGAATTGGAAGAGAACACGACTACGGCAACGCGGGAAACCGACTCCTTTTCAGGCAGGAAATCCAACGGAGTGTCCTGCAGCTCTATCGGTGACCTGCTTCCGGCTCCGAAACCGAGTTCCTTCTGAAGAGCCATCTGAAGATCGTCGTCCTGGAGCATTCCTGAAAGCATCCTATGGAGCTTCTGCTCGTAAGGTATCTTGTTTCCTATGGCAGTCTGCGCCTTGTGGAGCTTGGCTGAAGCGACCATCTTCATTGCAGAAGTGATCTTCAGCGTACTCTTCACAGACGCAATCCTGTTCTTTATTTCCCTCAACGATGCCATGTTATATTTTAAAAACCACCTATGCCCTTAAACCGTTAACAATAGACTGCGCTTCTTTCTCTATTATTGCTGATATCTCGTCATTGATGATGCCCTTGGAGAGAGGTGCCAGCACATCCTCGGCATGGAAAGCCCTCATCTTCATAAGGAAGGTGGTCTGGAAATCCTCCACTGACTCTATCGGAAGATCCCTCAGCAGTCCCTTGGTACCGCAATATAGTATGGCGACCTGCTCTCCCACCGGCATAGGGGAATACTGAGGCTGCACAAGCAGTACATTGTTCTTGCGGCCCTTGTCCAGAGCCATTGCAGTGATAGGATCAAGGTCGCTGCTGAACTTGGAGAAGGACTCCAGCTCACGATACTGGGCCTGGTCGATCTTCAGGGTTCCCGCAACCTTCTTCATGCTCTTTATCTGAGCGCTTCCTCCCACACGGGAAACCGATATACCGACATTGACCGCCGGACGGAAACCCTGGTTGAAAAGGTCGCTCTCAAGGAAGATCTGACCGTCGGTGATGGAAATCACGTTGGTAGGTATATATGCCGACACATCACCGGCCTGAGTCTCGATGATCGGCAGGGCCGTCAGCGAGCCTCCGGCCTTTACCTTGCCTTTCAATGATTCCGGAAGGTCGTTCATCTTCTCGGCGACCTCCTGCTGTGAAATGATCTTCGCCGCCCTTTCAAGAAGCCTCGAATGGAGGTAGAAGATGTCACCCGGATATGCCTCGCGTCCCGACGGACGACGGAGGATCAGGGAAACCTCACGATAAGCCACCGCCTGCTTCGAAAGGTCGTCGTACACCACGAGGGCATGTCTTCCCGTGTCACGGAAAAATTCGCCTATCGCCGCACCGGCAAACGGGGCATAATACTGAAGGGCTGCAGGGTCCGCGGCGGTCGCGGCCACGACTATGGTATAGTCCATGGCTCCCTTTTCCTTCAGGGTGTTCACGATCGTAGCGACCGTCGAGCCTTTCTGACCTATGGCCACATAGATACAATAGACCGGCTCGCCCCTCAGATAGGCGTCGCGCTGATTGATGATGGTATCGATGGCGATCGCCGTCTTTCCGGTCTGGCGGTCGCCGATGATGAGCTCACGCTGGCCTCGGCCTATCGGGATCATGGCATCGATGGCCTTCAGACCTGTCTGGAGAGGCTCGTTCACAGGCTGACGGAAGATAACTCCCGGAGCCTTGCGCTCAAGGGGCATCTCGACAAGCTCGCCTCCTACCGGCCCTTTGCCGTCCAGAGGCTCGCCCAGAGGGTTCACCACGCGTCCCAGCATCGCATCCCCGACATTCAGGGAAGCGATCCTGCCTGTCCTTCGCACTGTCATGCCCTCCTTGATCCTGTCCGTAGGTCCAAGAAGCACTGCACCCACATTGTCTTCCTCAAGGTTCATGACCACAGCCATCACCTCGTTGTCGAATTCGAGAAGTTCTCCCGCTTCGGCATTGCGCAGGCCGTATATACGTACCACACCGTCACTTACCTGAAGCACCTTTCCCACCTCTTCATAACGGAGATCGTCACCGATCGCCTTGAGCTGGTCAAGCAACACCTCGGAAATCTCGCTTGGTCTTATCGTATCTGACATAATCATACAATTCTATTGTTCTTTTCTATGAGCTGGCGCCTTATGCGGCGGAAGTAAGCTTCCACACTGGCATCCAGCCTGTAACCGTCCATTTCAAAGACGAATCCTCCCAGAATCCCGGGATTTATCTTCTCTACAACATGGATCTCGGCTCCGGTACGCTCATGGAAAAGAGCTTCAAGCCTCTCCTTGAGCCCCTCCACAGGCGATGCGGTCACCACCCGGCCGACCTTTATGTTGTGCTCCGCACGATACTGGGCTATAAATGAATACAGCATCCTGGAGAAAAGCGGCATCCTTCTGCGGGCATCAAGCAGATGGAGAAAATCGACAAGCTCCGGAGCAAGATCCTCCCCGAGCGCTGCCCTGAGAAGTTCCTCCTTCCTGTCCGTAGTAAGGTCCATGCCGGTCTCTATGAAGTCCCTGAGCTGATGTATCTCCATAAGCCGGAGCGCAAGGACACAGGCCTGGGAATACACCTTATCCCCGGCACCTGACTCCTCCACATACTTCAGCAGAGCCTTTGCATATCTCGCAGCTATGACTCCCTCATTCATGAAAACTCATCAAATATCCTGTCTACAAACTCCTTCTGTCCCGCATCGGACGAAAGTTCCTTACGCACGACCTTCTCGGCGATTGCAACCGAAAGGACAGCAACCTCCCTCCGGATATCCCTGAGGGCGGCTTCCTTTTCCTCCCTGATCTTCTCTCTGGTCTCCTCCATTATCTTACCTGCTTCCGCACGGGCCTGCTCCTGAGCCGCAGCTATCATCTTCTCACGCTCGAGGGCCGCCTCCTTGAGGATACGGTCATGCCCGGCACGAGCCTGATCTATAAGCTTTTCCTGCTCCTGAGCCAGTCCGCTGAGCTTCGCCTCAGCCTCACGTGCAGCATCTATCGCATCGTCGATCCTCTTGGTGCGTTTCTCGACCATTCCGGTGATAATCGGAAAGCCGAACTTAGCAAGCACAAGGAAGACGATGGCAAAGATAATGGTCATCCAGAACAGAAGACCACTGTCAGGCAGCATCAGATTCATGGGAAACCTACATCACTACTGCCAGCAGGCAGGCAAGGATGGCAAAAAGGCAGGCACCTTCCACAAGGGCACCGATGATGATCATGGTAGTACGGATGTTTCCGGCCGACTCAGGCTGACGCGAGATAGCCTCCATGGCAGATGAACCGATCTTTCCGATACCCCATGCAGCCGCAAGAGCTGCAATGCCGGCGCCGATGGCTCCGGCTGCCTTTCCCCATACTGCTGCTCCTGCAGCCTGAAGTAAAATAGTTGAAAGTAACATAGTATTATGATTTTAGTTTATTGTTTTCAAGCATTATGTCCGGGATGGCAGGATGTGTCTTCATGCTGGTCGCCCGGACGCGACAATCCTATGAACACGGCCGAAAGCATCGTGAACACATAGGCCTGAATGAATGCCACAAGCAGTTCAAGACAGTCCATGAACACACCGAATACCATGGTGATCGCCGTCATCGACCCTCCTATCACCGGTCCTATCTTCGCCGCCACGAAAATCACTGACACAAGTCCGAGTATCATCGCATGACCGGCCATTATGTTAGCGAACAGCCTGACCATCAACGAGAAAGGTTTTGTAAACATACCCAGCACCTCTATGACCTGAAGAATCGGTATCGGACATTTAAGGAAGATCGGACCGTCCGGCCAGAATATCTCCTTCCAGTAATGTCTGTCAGCGAAAAGATTCACCGCAAGGAAGGTACATATCGCAAGCACACCTGTCACCGCTATGTTTCCCGTAAGGTTCGCACCGCCCGGAAAGAACGGAACGATACCCAGAAGATTGTTCAGGAAGATGAAGAAGAAGGCAGTCAGAAGATATGGTGCATACTTCCTGTAGCCCGGTCCTATCGAATCCTTGATAAGGTCGTCATGGACCATCATGATCATCATCTCCATCAGTCCGGCAAAACCTCCCGGAGCCTTTTCCATCGCATCATTCCGGCGGTACCAGCGGGCGCATGAAAGCACCAGAATGACCAGAAGTGCGCTTCCGAAGATAAGGGAAGCCACATTCTTCGTTATGGATATATCGAACGGACGGACCAGTCCGCCATCCGCTCCCCTCTCGACGATCTTGTCCTCGTAGCGGCCTTCCTGCGCGATGAAAAGGCCCTCGTACTCGTGTCCATGTTCGATCTTCGAAGACATGAACACATGCCATCCGGTACTGCTGCGGACTATGCACGGCAGCGGAATCACGACATGACGGCCGTTCCACTCCGTTATGTGCCAGCCGTATGAATCGCCAATGTGCCCGAAAATCATCTCGGCGACATCGACCTTTCCCTCGTCACCTGCCTGATGCACGTCATTGCCTTGAAGCACGCCATTGCCGTGATGTACGTCACCGACCTGATGCACGTCATTGCTGTGATGCACGTCATTGCCGGCCTGACCGGCAATCAGCGGCAGGACGGACAGGATCAGCGACACCAATATGACGGTCAGCCTTCTCATACCTCGGCACATACGGTTACAACATTCGCATTGACCTCGACGAAACCGGCGAGCACATGAATCCGGCCTTCCTCGCCTGCGGAAGTGTAGACGATGTCACCCTCCTCCAGCGAAGAAATCACCGGGGCGTGGTTTCTGAGCACCATGAAACGGCCCTTGGAACCGGGAAGAGCCACCTTGCTCACCTCGGCTTCCAAAAGAGTCTTCTCAGGCGTAAGGACCTTGAGTGTCATGATGTCACATACAGCCATATCATCCGTTTACTGACGCAAGGATAGCCTCACCCTTGCTGATTGCCTCTTCGATGGTTCCTACATTCAGGAATGCCTGCTCCGGGATGTCGTCAACCTCACCGTCAAGGATGAGCTTGAATCCGCGCACTGTATCTTCGATCGACACCATAACACCTGGCAGACCTGTAAACTGCTCGGCAACCGAGAACGGCTGCGAAAGGAAACGCTGTACCTTTCTGGCCCTGTTCACGGTCAGCTTGTCCTCCTCGGAAAGCTCGTCCATGCCGAGGATCGATATGATGTCCTGAAGTTCCTTCTGTCTCTGAAGAATCTGCTTCACCCTCTGTGCAGTCTCATAATGGCCCTTTCCCACAATGTTAGGATCGAGGATGCGGGAAGTCGACTCGAGAGGGTCCACTGCAGGGTAGATACCGAGCTCGGCGATCTTTCTGCTGAGTACGGTAGTCGCATCGAGGTGGCTGAATGTCGTGGCAGGAGCAGGGTCGGTAAGGTCATCCGCAGGCACATAGACAGCCTGGACTGATGTGATCGAACCGTTCTTGGTAGAAGTGATGCGCTCCTGCATCTGACCCATTTCCGTCGCCAGGGTAGGCTGATATCCCACAGCCGAAGGCATACGTCCCAGAAGGGCGGAAACTTCGGAGCCCGCCTGGGTGAAACGGAAGATGTTGTCGATGAAGAAAAGTATGTCCTTAGGTCCTTTGGCATCGCCGCTGTCACGGAAGGATTCGGCCAGGGTAAGACCAGAAAGAGCAACTGAAGACCTGGCTCCCGGCGGCTCGTTCATCTGTCCGAACACCATTGCCACCTGCGACTTCTCCACCTCGTCATAATCTACCTTGGAGAGGTCCCAATGGCCTTCTTCCATGCTCTTTAAGAATTCATCGCCATATCTGATGACACCGGATTCGATCATCTCGCGGAGAAGGTCGTTACCCTCTCTGGTTCGCTCTCCTACTCCGGCGAATACGGAAAATCCGTTATGTTTCTTTGCAATGTTGTTGATCAGCTCCTTGATGAGTACCGTCTTTCCGACACCTGCACCACCGAAGAGACCGATCTTGCCTCCCTTGAGGTAAGGCTCAAGCAGGTCTATGACCTTGATACCCGTGAAGAGGACTTCCTGGGAAGTTGTGAGATCTTCGAACTTTGGGGGTTCCCTATGGATCGGGAAGGCACCTTCCCTGTCAAGTTCCTTCATGCCGTCTATAGTGTTTCCGACGACATTCATGACGCGGCCGCGGATCTGTGCTCCGACAGGCATTGTAATAGGGGAGGCTGTAGCGACAGCCTCCATTCCACGTCTGAGACCATCCGTACTGTCCATAGCGACTGTCCTCACCGTTTCCTCGCCAATATGCTGCTGGACCTCCACGATAAGTTTTCGTCCGTCACTGCGGATTATAGAAAGAGCTTCATGGATTGCCGGCAGTTTTGCCTCCTCATCCTCTCCGAGATTGAAATGTACATCGACTACAGGTCCGATGATCTGTGATATGTATCCCTTAAGTTCCGACATCAGAAAAATCATTTGGTGTTCTGCAAAATCGCAGTATCCCTCAAAGTTATAAAATTTTCCTGATACGGAGTCCTATTTACATTGATTTCTCCTTGTTTACCCGTGTATCTATAAGATAATCGAGGGAATATCGTCCCGGCCCTACAATATAGAGGATAATGAAGACTACCATATAGATAAGCGCGAGCTCTCCTTCCGGAAGGAAACCGTCGTGTACGTCAAAGAAAGCTACTGCCATCGCAACGATCATAGGCAGCACCATGACACGTATAAGAAGACCTGCAATCAGGAACAGGGAGCAGCAGAACTCGCAGAAGATCGTTACCATCAGAGTCATATAGCTTCCGAAGCCGAGTACGCTCGGATAAGTTTCGGAGAGTTCGGAAAAGTTCATCATCTTGTCAAGTCCATGGGTGAAGAACATGATACCGAAGAAGACTCTGAGGATCAGAATGAAAAAGGACACACCCTTTCCTCTGAAATGTCCGGGGAATAAGAAATTGTACAACATGTCTTTGTTCGTTTTAAAGTTTGTGTCAGCAAATCTCAAACTTCCTGCCAGATCAACAGTTCAGGAGGAGGGTGTCAGTCACGCAACGCCCTCTGAAGCAGATCCCCTGTCCGGAAAAGCCGCTGATTTTACGGACACAATGCTGTATTTCGCTGACCCATCCGGGAAAACCCCCGATTTCACGGACACAATGCTGAATTTGACTGACCCATCCGGAAAAACCGCTGATTTTACGGACAACATATGCAATTTGACTGACCCATCCGGGAAAACCGCCGATTTCACGGACACAATGCTGAATTTCGCTGACCCATCCGGAAAAACCGCCGATTTCACGGACAACATATGCAATTTGACTGACCTGTCCGGAAAAACCGCTGATTTTACGGACACAATGCTGTATTTCGCTGACCTGTCCGGGAAAACCGGGTATATCACGGACCATTCGGAGCGGAGGGAAGACCCCAGACCCCTCGGGGCTGTCGGCGAAGCCTACCGGGGCAGGACCACCTATGACACTTACAAAAAAAAGCCTCCGAGACATAGTCTCGAAGGCTTGTAGAAGAAAGTGGCAGCTACCTACTCTCCCACCTGGTGGGGCAGTACCATCGGCGATGGTGAGCTTAACTTCTCTGTTCGGAATGGGAAGAG
>SUYO01000021.1 GCA_015060385.1 Bacteroidales bacterium | reverse complement strand
GAAATTCGACCATAGCTCAGGCCAGAGGCACGAAGCTCAAGAGCTTTTTCTAAATAAAGTTCTCTTTGTAAAATGTAACTTCCCATTACTTTGCTTGTAATGAGTCAACTTTTTTCAGGGAAAGACAGGTTCCGTCAGAAGTAAACTGACCAGGACCAAACCCCGGAAAGACTGTGCGGGTACTGCCGGAAGGACCCGAGAGAAACCGAGAGTCAATCGTGCGGACTGGATACGGGAAAAAGAAAAGAGACAGCAAAGAGAATGAGACAGGACCAGGAGACAAGAGGATGAGCGGAAAAACGGCGGCAGAGGTGCGCCGGGCCGCTCAACGGGGGCCCGAGAGGGGACGTTGAGCGGAAATATGCACCCCAAACCGCGATTTTCTGCTCATTCTCTTGGCAATTCAAACGGCTTGGCGACGGAAGCCCCCACAAAAAAATCTGTCTTCGGAGGGGGCACAAGCACTCTCCGAAGACAGACTGTAGACTAATCCGCTGAGGATTATTTTCCGGCGAGGTGTCTTTCCCAAGCCCAGGCGGAGGCGAGGGTATCCTCGACGGAGCGCTCGGCCTTCCAGCCGAGCTCATCGTTGGCGAGCCGGGTGTCAGCCCAGATCGCAACGACGTCGCCTGGGCGGCGTGGAGCAAACTTATAGTTCAGCTTGAGACCGTTGACCTTCTCAAACGCTGTCACGAGTTCATATACAGATACCGGACGGCCTGTTCCCACATTGAATATCTCATAGCCTTCCTTCATCCTGCCGTCGACCATTCTTGACACGGCTGCCACATGGGCCTTGGCCAGATCCACTATGTCAATATAGTCTCTGAGACATGTTCCGTCCTCAGTGTCATAATCATTTCCGAAGATGCTCAGGCACTCACGTTTTCCTATGGCGGTCTGGGTTATGAACGGCACCAGATTGTTAGGAACACCGCGCGGAAGCTCACCGATAAGTGCTGATGGATGGGCTCCGATAGGGTTGAAGTACCTGAGGGCGATACCCTTAACCGGACCTTCAGACGTTGCTGTAGCAAGCACCACATCACGGAGGATGTCCTCACACATCTGCTTTGTGTTGCCGTAAGGCGATGTCGCAGGGAGACGCGGAGTCTGCTCGGTCACTGGAAGCACCTCAGCCTCACCATAGACTGTAGCCGAAGACGAGAAGAGGACATTGCAGCCACCGTGGGTCTTCGCAGCTTCAAGGATATTGAGAAATGAAACGAGGTTGTTGCGGTAGTACATGATAGGCTCGGCAACCGACTCGCCGACGGCCTTGAACGCAGCGAAATGGATCACCGCATCTATCCTGTTCTCATCGAAAAGTCTTGTCACGGCCGCATAGTCGCAGCAGTCGATCTGGTAGAACGGAATGTCGTTCCTTCCTGTGATCTTCTTTACGCCTTCGAAGCAGGTCATGTCGCAGTTGGACATATTGTCAGCCACCACGACTTCATATCCTGCACTGATGAGTTCCACGGTCACATGTGAACCGATATAGCCGGCACCGCCGGAAACGAGTACTGTCTTTGCCATTGCCTGAGTTTTTACGTATCTGACAAAGGTAGTCATAAATCAGGGAAATTGTATAATTTTGCATTCAAAGATCCTCACGTCGGGGCTTGCGCCCCTCCTCAGGATGACAAGAGCATAAGCCGTTGAGCGGAAAATACGCCCTGGAGAGGCGAAAATCCGCTCAACGGGGGATAACGAACTACCGATGAGCGGGAAAACCGCCTTTGAAGCCCATTTTTCCGCTCAACGGCTTAGAGGATCAGAATCAACGGCTTGAAAAACTGAAAACGATGAACAGAAGATTGATCTACATAGTGCTGGCAGCACTCTTTGCATTACCCTCAGCGGCAGAAACACCGTCCAGACTGGAAGGTATAGGGGTAACCACAAGGGAAGTGACGTCGGCAGAAACACCATCCAGGACGGAATGGACAGGGAGAACAGCCCAGACGGGAAGGTCACACGGACCGACCGGCCTGGAAGTGGCAGCGGCAGGAACGGAGGCGCCAACAGGAACAGTGGCGGTGACCGGGCAGAGGGAAACCGGAACTGCCAGAGAAGTGACAGCGGCAGGACCGGTGGAGACCGAACCAACACGGGAGATGGCAGTGGCAAAGCTGGAAGAAACCCCGGCTGGAACCGGACTGAAGGTGGCAGCGGCAGGATCGGTTGAGGGCAAAACTACCCGAGAGGTGGAAATAACACCTACAGGACAAGAGGTGACGGGAGCTGGACCGGCGGTGGCGGCAGAGGAAAGCGGGATACAGCAGAGGATAGAGGCGATGGCTGCAGACCAGGCCTTCGGTCAGGCAGTCGTGGGCATATGTGCAAGGAAGGCGGACGGGAAGACTCTTGTGGACATCAATTCCAAGACCATGATGCTGCCGGCTTCGAACATGAAGCTTATAACCACCGGTGCGGCCCTGCATGCCCTGGGAACCGACATGCAGTTCGAGACCAGCATCGGATATGACGGAACTGTCGAGGACGGGACCCTGTATGGAGACCTGTATATAATCGGGGGAGGTGACCCGACCCTGGGGTCGAAGGACTCGATAGCGGTGGACATAGACCATACCTTCGCACAGTGGGAGGCGATAATCCGTGCGAACGGGATAAGCCGGATCGAGGGCAGGATCATCGGCGACGGAAGGTGGTTCGAGGGCATGGCGGAGGAACCGACATGGCTGCTTGAGGATGCGGGAACATACTATGGAACCGGAACGACCGGACTCATGTTCTACGAGAACATGCAGTCGTTCGCGGTGTCGGCGGGAGCGCAGGTCGGAGACCCGGTGAACATAAGCCCGTCTTATCCGGATGCACCGTGGATGGAGTTCCGCTACAACTGTTCGACCGGAGAGAAAGGTACCGGGGACATGCTGTACATGTATGCGAGCGACCTGACTCCGATAGCGGAAATCAGGGGAACGTTCGGTGTGGACAGGGCGGCGAAAAGGCTGGACTGTGCCAACAAGTTTCCGGAACATACCTGCGCATCATATTTCCATGACTTCCTGAAGAAGAGAGGCTTGGAGTGTAGCGGAGGGGTGGCAGACCTCAACATCAGGGAGTCAGAACTGGAAGACATCGACAGCCTTACCGTAATCGGCTCCACCTTCTCCCCTACCCTTGACAGGATAGTCTTCGAGACCAACCATGCCAGCAACAATCTGTATGCAGAGACACTGATGAGGACACTTGGAAAGGAACTGCGGGGCAACGCCTGCTATGATTCCTCATATGTTGCCCTGAACGATGTGCTGAAGATCCTCAAGGTAGATTTTTCAAAGGGAGCTCAGATCCAGGACGGCAGCGGTCTGTCGAGACAGAACTACATTTCAGCCGATTTCATCTGCCGGTTCCTTGCAGCCATGACGGAGTCGCCAAGCTACGGAACCTTCCTTGCAAGTCTTCCTTCTCCTGGTGGTAACGGCACGCTCCAATACAACATGTCAGGCAAGCCTGCAAGCCTCAGGAACAGGATCAAGGTGAAGAGCGGCTCCATGAACGGAGTAAGATGTTACAGCGGCTACATACTGCCATCAGAAAACAGCGGCGGCCAGGCCGATGGCCTGCCCGCCGACACTATCGTCTTCTCCATCCTCACCAACAACTGCACATCCCCTACCTGGCAGGTACGGCCTCTGCTGGACAGCATGATGGCAGCGCTGGCGGAATGTAACTAGTTCTTGCCTCCTATCATGAATGAAAGTCCGAAACGGGCGTTCACCCAGAGTTTGTCCACAGGGAGGAATATCTTAGGCATCACCTCGAAGAAGGTATAATCGCTTCCGATGAAGAAGTCGACTCCCGCCTTTGGACTGAATTCCACGATCCATCCCATGGTCTTGTATGAGTTCAGGAACGACCAGTTAAGGCCGAAGTTGAACCACTTGCATGGATTGAGGTTATATGAGACCGTAAGGTCATTGATCATCTTAGAATAACCGAACTTTCCCGAGTAGAGAAGTCCCACGCTCATCTTTTCCTGAAGGAAAGGATATTCCACACCTGCAAAGATCTTTGCACCCGTTCCTACTGAAGTGTACATAGGGTTTGAAGATTCCTGAAGGTTGGCAAGTGCGAGGAACTCATCCTGGAGCGCATCCAGGCTTTCTTCAAGATTGACGCCTTCTCCGCCGCCCATCTCAATGTCCTTTAGACCTTCATAAACGGCAGTTCCCTTGGACTCCAGACCCTGAAGGCTGTTCTTTCCGAAGAAGTAGCCACCCAGATCAAGGGCTGAGAGAGAGAAGGTAAGTCCGTCCACGACACTTCCTATATCGAGCCTGTATTCGGCGCCAAGGTCCAATGCAAGACCGAAGCCGGCGAGTCCTAAATCCGATGTGTTCATCTCCAGGAACTCCTGCTCAGAATCTCCTCCGAGAGCCTCAGGATTGACCTTCAGGAAAGAGGCTGCTACCACTCCGGAAGCGGAACTGTTTACTGTCCATTTATCCTGGTTCATTGAAAGATACGAATCTCCCATAGTCAGTCCGATGTGCTCGAAAGGCAGGAAAAACCTGAGCTTGGCACCTACTCTGAGGCCTTTTACAAGGTCAGAAAGATCACGTGAATGACCCACTGCGGCGTAAACTGATGATGTCTGGAACATTTCGAAGCCGTTCAGGGAGTATCTCTGTTCGGAAGCCGCCATTCCCTGCTTTGCAAAGATCAGGAAATCGCGCGGAAGGCCTATCTGACCGTCAACCCTGATACCCGCATCCACAGTCCAGAATCCTCCCAATGCGGAGAATCCGAAGTTGAAGATGTCGGTATCCACGTCCAGATCGACCAGAGGACGTGCAGGAAGGTTCTTAGAAAACTCTTCCATAGTCACATTCCGGTTAAGGAAAGTATAGAGTTCGCCGTTCTTCGGATAAAGGAAGTCGGCAGGACCGACATTGCCATATAAGCCGAGACCGACATTCGATATCACAGGCACACTGAAATAGTTGGCTCTTGGAGCAAAGGCAGGATTGAGTCTGTGCCTCTGCAGCGAGTTGTCAAGGAAATAACTGCCCTTGAGCGCCTGTGCACCTGCCATAAGAGGCAGGAGCATCATGGCTACAACTGAAATAATATATCTTCTACGCATAGGTCTATCAATTTTCGGTTAATGCTTCAAGATCCAAGGTCAATCCTTCAGGAACTGCAAACTTGATATCCGCCTGGACAAAATCAGCCTCATCCACAGGAATTCCGGAAGTGTTCGGAGAAGTCACCTTGAAAGTTACCTTAAGAGCCGACAGTTCAGAAACCGACGGATCATCCTTGAGGTCTATGGTAAGATCCAGAGGTGTCTCAACTGCACTTCCGTCAGAGTTGCATGCCGAAATGGCCTGCACAGCAGGTTTCTCCACCGGCATTACCCTGTCGTCGGCATCAAGCATATCGATCTGCATTTCAAGAGCCAGAGGAAGGCTGCTTGTTATGCTTCCGGCAAGCTGCACGGAATTCTTTTCAAGGATCTGTCCGAGAATTTCAGGGAGCTCCGGTATGGTGTCTGTAATCTCGATGTACAGGTCATCACCGAATTCGAGCGGAATCACAAAATCATATTCAACATCAAGAACATAGTCGGCTGAAGGCTCTACGACACTGCTCTGATCAGGATCTGTTCCGGCTACAAGAGAGAACTCAAGCTGGTCAGGCAGTCTGCGGATAAGCTTTCTTATGTCAGCCTGAACAAAGGTATAGTCTGCAGGACAAGCCTCCTTGTCACCTCCGAACCAGAAGGTCACGCTCTTTGTCTGTTCTGCAGTCTCAGTATAAGGAAGCTCGATAACCGTCTTTATCTGACCTTCCTCGTCCACTGTTCCGCCTGTTACAGGATTGATCATGATCTCTCCCTTTACAGGAATACCCAGATTGGTGACAGTCTTCATCACGATGTGAGGATTCACAAGATCCAGAACAAAACCGTCGCCCTTCATGAAGTCAGGAAGGTCTGAAAGTTCGATCTTCTCGTCGATTCCGTCGATCTGATAATCAACGTTTGCCTCTATCCTCTCTATATCGATATCCCTGATTCCTGTCTTGAGGTCTATGATGATGTCACCGTCAAGGGAAGCAAGGTCGATTTCCGGATTTTCAGCCTCGATGGATCCTGACAGAGCAATGTTGCCTGCAAGGTCCCAGCCGGCTGAGAAGTCATATCCTGCAAGATCGATAGCCAGAACCTTGATCGGATCTAAAGCTATCTTTCCATCACTGATCTTACTGTCTATGGTAAGTACGTTGCCGTTCACCCTGCTGTCAGAATCGTCAAGGACTATCATCTCCGGCATGGTGACGTTCAGTCCTACGCGAGATTCCGTACCAAGATCCGGCATATTGTCGACCTTGAGATCCAGAACCATCTCCACATCAGAGAGGTCTATTCTTGACACAGATTTCACTTCCTCTGGAAGCGTTCCAGCCTTCAGTATCACAAAATCAAAGTTCTCATCCAACGAGATTTTGAAATGCTCAAAAGAGACCTTATCAGCCATGAGTTCCGGAATGACAACATCCACAGACACTTCTGAGGCAAGAAGATCCTCCACGTCACTTCCTTTCACCATTCCGGACGGCATGGTCAGGGCTCCGGCCATGTCGATATGTCCATCGGCATAATACTTACCGGTCTCGGCATCACACTCAGGCGTGATCACAAGCTTCTCGACAGGAAGTTCGATCTTCTCAGGTATTTCACCCTTCAGGGTAATGCTGTTGGTCTGCCGGTCAAAACCATATTCCGGATCCACATCCTTGAACCTTATGAACTCAGGGAAAGATATGGAAACGCCTTCCTCTGCCGGCTTCAGATCCAGATTGGCCTGAGGAAGTTTCAGGTCAATCGTCATTACCGGACTTCCCTTTACTGTTACTTCGAATGTTCCGATGTCAAGCACACCGTCAGGAAGATCATATCTGAATTCCTGGAAATCCATATCAAGTTCATGAGAGAGACCGTCGATATCCACATAATATTCCTCTACATCAAGGTGAGAAACAGCCTCGAACATGAAGGAGCCGTCGGTATCTTCGGTATATGGTACATCCGCACTGCATATTCTTCCTCCGACGGTCACCACTGCCTCCACCTGCACCTTTCCGTCGAAACTGATCTTTCCATCCACAGGATCAGGGAACTCAATCATCTCGACATGCATCGTCTTGTCCAGACCTTCAGCAAGGTCAGCGCTGAACTCCACCTTTCCATCTACAGCCTCACTTACCTCGAATCCTTCAGGGAAAGTCACGACCATCTTCTCAAGTCTTGTCTCAAGTCCCTCTATATCAAGGCTGTTCAGCTTTACCATCATTTCCAGGACGGATGACTCGGTAAACTCGATCCTGTCGACACTCTTAACTCCATCCGGGAGCTCGATGTCATCGATTGACAACGGAATTTCCATCTTTTCAACTACAGGATCGATTCCATCAAGGGTCATCATCATCGATTCGATGATCATATTCTCGAATCCCACGTCTACACGAAGCTTCATGCCCTGGGTCTTGTCATAGGCAGATACACTCTCCGGATCAACGGTAACATCCCTGGCAGCGACCTTTCCCTTCACGGTGAAGGTCTTTGCCAGTTCAAGAAGTCCTTCCTCATCCCAATCATCCGCCTCGATATTGATCTGCTTTATTCCGAACTCCTTGAGAACGGTCCATTCATTGTTCTCGTCAAGGATGAAATCATCAGCCATGACAATGTATCCCTTGCCATCTTCAAGGGTCATCAAGCCTCCGAAATCCATTTCCAGGTCAGGGAGCACAGTACCTGTGGAAAGGAAGGAATTGACGACAGACAGCCTCACGGAAAGGGCTGAAGATCCACCCATCATCACGTCGCTTATCTCGGAAATACCCTCAGGAGCTTCTGACTTGACGATGAGATTGAGCTGTTCCTTCTCAACTACAGCCTCAGGCAGATCCGGAACTTCCACTTTCTCTGTCACAGTGATATCCGGAAGCTTGAACAAGGACTTGGTCGTGACAGACTTGGCCTCACCCAGATCCAGCTTCATATCACGGGCCGCCTTTCCATACTCCCACACATTGGCCATGTTTTCATGGGTCTGTTCTATTTCAGGAACCTTGATTTCAGGCAACAGGTCTGCATCTGCCAGAGTGACCGAATAATCAAAGGTCTGCCCGTCCATGGTCAGGGATGACATATCCATATCTGACAGACTGAAGTCCGTCTTGTCTGCAAATTCAACATCAGGAATGTCGATCACATCCTTCAGGTCAGGCAACTGATCACCCAGATTGAGGGTGTCGCCTATCCTGAGGGCATATGCACCTCCGTCAAGAACCTGGAGCATGTCTTCATCCATGCCCGCAATCAGGTCCTTCAGCTTGAGCTGGCTGGTGCTTCCTATCGGGAGCGTCAGACCTTCTGCTCCGACCGTGATCTCCGTATTGAGGTCTTCCACATCATACTCCTCATTCACACACGATGTGAGAGCAGATGCGAGCAGCGCCGCAACAGCGACCAAAGCCGCGTAAGAATAGTTAAACGTTTTCATAGCATTATGTATTTGATACATTAATTTCCTTTGAAAAGGGTCCTGCAAAGAGCAGGTACGTCAGCGACCTTGACAACCTCGATTCCCGAGATACGGGAGGTGTCAGTTCCTTCAAGACTGCTGAACGAAGACACGTATATCTTCTTGAATCCCAGGCGCGAAGCCTCTATGATGCGCCTGTCGGTCTGGGCTACGGGACGGACTTCTCCGCTGAGGCCTATCTCTCCGGCAAAGCATACGTCCGACGGGATGGCGAAATCGAAGTTCGACGACAGGACGGCACTTATCACCGCCAGGTCGCAGGCAGGATCGCTTACCTTCAGTCCTCCCGCCATGTTCAGGAACACGTCCTTTACGCTGAGCTTGAAGCCGGCGCGTTTTTCCAGCACTGCCAGAAGCATGTTCAGACGCCTTACGTCAAAACCGGTCGCACTGCGCTGCGGAGTGCCGTATGCCGCCGAACTCACGAGGGCCTGGACTTCGATCAGGAACGGTCTCGTACCGTCCAGCATCGCGCTCACCGCAACACCGCTGAGGCCTTCCTCATGCATCGGAATCAACATTTCCGAAGGGTTGCTGACCTCGCGCAGACCTTTCCCCGTCATCTCGAACACGGCGAGTTCCGACGTTGATCCGAAACGGTTCTTTATGCTTCGGAGAAGTCTGTATGTGCCTCTGTTGTCACCTTCGAACTGAAGCACGACATCGACGATATGTTCCAGGATCTTCGGACCTGCGATGCTTCCCTCCTTGGTTATGTGGCCGATCAGGATCACGGGGACCCCGGTCTCCTTTGCGAACCGCAGCAACATCGCGGCAGTCTCCTTGATCTGGGTCACCGACCCCGGCGAAGACTCGACATTCTGCGAATACATCGTCTGTACGGAGTCCACGACCATAAGGTCCGGCATCATGGCGCGGGCCTCGGCGATTATGTTCTCCATGAGAGTCTCGCTGTATATCATGCATCCGGAATCATCGCCTCCGATGCGCGCGGCACGCAGCTTCACCTGTTTCGCGCTTTCCTCGCCCGTGACATAAAGGGTCTTGAGCTGCGGGCAGTGAAGCGGGATCTGGAGGGAAAGGGTCGACTTTCCGATACCCGGCTCGCCTCCGATCAGTACCAATGAACCTTCGACCAGACCACCTCCGAGTATACGGTCGACCTCCCCGTTGTTCAGGGAAATGCGGTTTTCCACGGACGAATCGATGTTCGACAAAGGCATGGGTTTCTGACTCGATCCGGGTACAGACACAGCTGCCGCCGGCCCCTGCTTCCTGCCGGTCGCCACCGTTTCCTCCACCATCGTATTCCACTCTCCGCACGCAGGACACCGGCCCATCCACTTAGGGCTCTCGTTTCCGCATGATTTACAGAACCATACGGTCTTTGTCTTCATCGTTGCCATACGAGGAACAAATATAGTAAAAAAATCAATCCCTTTCCAACTCAAAGACCTCCATCGAATGGATATTTCCATCCTCGATCCTGAACCTCAGCGCCGTGCGTACGACATGGAAACCCTGGATGCCCGCGGCACCCGGATTTATCACGAGCATTCCGCTCCTTTTCGGGTCACGTACGACCTTCAGGATGTGCGAGTGTCCGCAGACGAAGATGTCGGGACGGTATGTGTCGATCAGCTGTCTTGCCCTCGGATCATATCGGCCCGGATAACCGCCCACATGGGTCATCAGGACCTTCATCCCCTCACACTCGAAGACCCGGTGCAGCGGGTGTTCGAAACGCAGGTCGTGGTTGTCGCAGTTGCCAGCCACTCCCACAAGCGGCTTAAAACGCGCGATCTGTGCGGCAAGGTCCATCCCGCCCCCGAAATCGCCGGCATGCCATATCTGGTCCACCGGCTCCAGGAAAGCCTTGATGCGGTCGTCAAAGACGCCATGGGTATCTGAAATCAATCCTATATACATCTTTGTCAGAGCTTTATGACAATATTTCTCTTATACAGAATCATGGCAAGAGCAAGGTGGAAGAGCAGGAAGAGGACTGGGTCTATCCAGCCGGACACTCCTCCTATCAGGATCACCAGAAGTTCTGCCAACGTATAGATGGCCAGCGGGTTCATTCCGAATGCACGCAAGGGAGTGAACGGTCTGACCCAGCCTTTGACATCGGTCATCCAGGTTATGAATGCCAGGACGAAGGCTGCCCAGCCGGCAGTGTAGAACACATATGAGACGGACCAGAGGGGCTTGTTGATCGGAATACGGAAGCCAAGGATCTGGGAGAGGACGAGGGAGAGAGCCGCCCATGTATAAAGCCTTGCTATCTTTCGGGACGGCTCTTCATCGCTGCGGAGAACGGTTCCTGCAAGGTAGCCGGCAAGAGCGGTACAGGTTCCTGTAAGCACTCCGAGCAGGCCTTCGGGATCGAACGGGGCAGGGGTACCGTCAGCAAATCTATAACCGTGGTACACATGGGCTTCCCCTACAAGGGCGATGTCCAGTCTGCGTGCAAGACAGCCTTCAAGAGTGAATGCTCCCTCGGGACCTGCCAAGACAAGGAGCAGGACCACATGGCTGAGGGAGAGCACTGCAATTGCGGCAAGTATCTTTACGGGACTCCTGAGGGAGAGGACTGTCAGCGAGGCGGCAATGTAGCAGAGGGCAATCCTCTGGAGAACCCCGAAGATCCTCAGATGGGAGAGGTTGCCGTAGCATGCATTCAGGAACAGGCCGACAAGGAAGATGCCCGCTCCCCTTCTGAAGATCTTGAGCAACGCCTTTGAGTCGAGCCTGTCAAACCGTGCAAGGGAGAAGACCATGGATGCGCCGACGCAGAAGAGGAAGAACGGAAACACAAGGTCCGTCAGGGTGCAGCCGTCCCAGAGGGAATGGCTGAGGGCCGGAAACAGGCTTGTCCATGCGCCGGGATTGTTGACCAGGAGCATCAGGGCCACGGTGAGTCCTCTGAATATGTCCAGGGATAAGATTCGTTTTTTCATAAGGTTCATATAACCATGCAAATTTAATATTTCTCCCTGTCATTCTGAACTTTTCTGCCTGTCATTCTGAACGAAGTGAAGAATCTTTTACTATGTTTGCACTTCAAAACTACAGACCATGGAACTTTTCTACTCCCGAGACATAGAAGGAGGCATCTGCCGTCTGGACCAGGACGAATCAGGACACTGCGTCAAGGTGCTCAGGCACCGTGCCGGAGACGAGATCTCCGTAATCGACGGCTGCGGCACTCTCTACAGATGCAGGATCACTTCAGACAGTCAGAAGGGAGTCGAGGCCATGGTTCTTTCGTCAGAGGAAGGATGGGGCGGTCATCCGTACAGACTCCATATGGCGGTATGCCCCACAAAGAACAATGACCGCTACGAATGGTTTGCAGAGAAGGCCTGCGAAATCGGCATGGACGAGGTCTCGCCTGTCATCGGGGAGCATTCCGAGAGACGCGTCTTCAAGACAGCCAGAATAGAGAAGATCCTTGTCAGCGCCGCCAAGCAGTCACTGAAGGCTGCCGTTCCTGTAGTCAACGAACCGGTGTCCGTACGTGAATTCATCGAGACATATGGCAACACGGATCCTGACGCGGTTCCTGCCCCGCTCCGTCTGATAGCCTACTGCTTCGAGGACGAGAATGTGCCCCGCAGAAGCATAAAGGAGGTGCTTGCAGGATATGAAGGTTCGGAAATCATCGTCCTGATCGGCCCTGAAGGTGACTTCTCGCGCGCCGAGGCGGAACTGGCCCTCGCACGAGGATTCGTTCCGGTCCACCTCGGCGCTTCCCGCCTCCGCACCGAAACCGCCGCCCTGACCGCCGTCTCAGCGGTTTATTTCCGTCATATGTAGCAAATTAGGATTCGAATGGATATTAAGGTGCGCTGAGTGCATGTTTTTGTGGAGTCAGCGCACGCCATCTATTTACAAAACATTACAAATCAATAATTTACAAAAACATAGCGTGCGCTGAGTCAGAAAAAAGATGCACTCAGCGCACGCTTGCATGTTTATTACCGTATTTTATTTGCGGATGATTTCGATTGAGTAGTCCAGACCTACCTTGATGATGGAGGATGAACGGCCTGTCGAGCCGCGTTCCAGGGACGGATCGACGATATGGTCGACCGCATCACGGATTTCCGGTGATATCTCGGAGAATTTCTTAGGGGTAGGTTCTCCGGATATGTTTGCAGAGGTGGACACTATAGGTCTGCCGAACTTTGCAACCAGCTGCTGGCAGAAGTCCATCATAGGGATGCGGATGCCTACGGTTCCGTCTTCTGCTACGGTGTTGAAGGCCAGGCAGTGACGGTCTGCTTTCGGGAGGGCTTGGGGAGATTTCTCGACTTCGCTCGAAATGACAGAGGAGGGACCCGAAATGACAGAAGCAGGGCCGGCGACGGCAGGGGAAGGGCTGGCGACGGCAGGGGAAGGGCTGGAAACGACCGGAGACGGTCCGACGACGGCACCGGGGTAGATGATGGTCATGGGCTTGTCATTGACCTCGACAAGCTGAATCGCCATCTCGGGCACTTCCTTCACATATCTGCATATCATGTCCATGTCGGATGCCAGCAGCACCAGCGACTTGCTGTCCGCACGCTTCTTTATTTCATATACCTTGGCAACCGCTGAAGGGTCTGTGGCATCGCAGCCGATTCCCCATACGGTGTCTGTAGGGTAAAGGATGATGCCGCCTTTTCGCAGCACTTCAAGGGCTTTCTGTATTTCCATAGCTTCACATTTTTATATTTGAGATCCTCACGTCGGGACTTCGTCCCTCCTCAGGATGACATGACAGGTCAGAGTTCTATTTCAGTTATGACGGGGTAATGGTCGGAGTACGGAACCCGGGGGATCTCATGCGAGACTGCCTTGAACTTCTCCGGAAAGAGGATGTAGTCTATTCTCAACAAAGGCCAGAGAAATGTATATGTGGCTCCGAAACCGTCCCCCGCCTCCATGAATGCATCCTTGCGCCCACGGGTCATGCGGTAGTACGTGTAGGACATCGGATTGTCATTGAAATCGCCGCAGACGAAGGCGTCCACAGGACACTTCTCGATGTCGGAGAAGACCTGGTCAACCTGCTTCGGGCGGCGGGTTATCGACCGCTTCATCTTGTTGCCCGTTTCTGAGAAGACTCCCTTGTCCCTTTTGGCCATGCCCTTCAACATACCCGACATGGATATATTGTAACTCTCGAAGTGACAGTTATAGACACGGAACTTCCTGCCATCTGTCTCATAGTCGGTATAAATGGCAAGATTGGTACTTTCATCGAACTTGATCATACCTTTGTCCTTCACAGGCAGGCGGCTGAGAGTGACATTTCCGAACGCTCCGTTGCTTGTTGGGAACATGTAATATTCAGCATGGTAGTCACTCATTCTTTTCCTTATGAGAGAGCGGATGTTCCTGGCATCCGAAATATGGAATTCCTGCAGACAGATGATATCAGGATCCTGCTCCAGAATGAATGAGAAAACCGAATCCGCACATTCGGAACGTGACGAGAATTCTCCGTCATCGAGGGCGAAGCGGCCCACATTGTATGAAACAACCTTTATGGTATTGCCTGTATGGGACATCCTTGCGATCCTGTCCTCCTCCGAGTCGAACTGAACATATCTTCCGACGAAGAAGAAGGCCGGAAGAAGGGCCAGAAGCGGTATCATGAATGATTTTGACCTTCTCTTGACCGCCCACAGCAGCAGGAGCAGATTCAGAAGGGAGAGCGGTACGAAGAATATTCCGACGAGGGATATGAACCAGATCTTCGCCGGATTGAGCACGATGGACGCATAGGACAGGATCAGAAGTCCTGCCACTATAAGCATCAGCACGCGCGATGTCAATCCGAAGAATCTGTTCCTGGCCATACCGAGTCAGATTAATAGTCCCTTCCGTAAAGAGTTCGCTTCTTCTTCCAGTACATGATCAGGAGGTAGCCGAAGATAAGGCCTCCGAGGTGGGCGAAATGGGCGATGCCGCCGCCCACTCCAGTGATTCCGGTAAGGAGTTCGATACCTCCGAAGATGAGCACGAACCATTTTGCCTTCATCGAGATCGGAGGGAAGATGAGGCTGAGGATTGCATCAGGGTAAAGCATTGCAAAACCCATGAGGACACCATAGATCGCTCCTGAAGCTCCTACTGTAGGAGTCATCTTGAGGGCGTGGATGCTTGCCTGGGCGGCAAGGGAACCTTCCGCTACCTGTCCCATCCAGTGATTCATCTGTATCCACTCCACTCCGGTATGGATCAGGGCCGCTCCCAGTCCTGTCACGAAATAGAAGATCAGGAACTTCTTCGCTCCCCACCTTTCCTCCAGCACGCGGCCGAAGAAATAGAGGGTGTACATATTGAAGAAGAGATGCCAGAATCCTCCGTGCATGAACATATGGGTCACCGGCTGCCACCAGTGGAAGAACGGCGAAGTCGGGTAGAACAGGGCGAAGGTCTGGTACATGAACGTTTCGTTCAACGAGGTCATTATCATCACCAGTACATTGATGATGATTATGTTCCTCGTCGCCGAAGGTATGTTGCTGAGGAAGCCTCCTCGGTTGTAGCTGTAATAACTCATTTTCAGAATCTTTTATCGATTTCGTCGACAGGGATTATTGTGATGATCCTCCTGCCGTTGCTTGTAAATTCTGCATTGGTGCAGGACAGCAGCTTGTCAATCAACCTCTGTGCCTCGACCGGATTTGTGACAGAATCGCATTTGAGAGCGCCGAGCATCGCGAAACGGGATGCCATATTGGCAGTCATCATCTCCGGAAGGGAGCTGTGGTCGTCAGCAAGGATGAGCAGAAGGTCAGAAACCATGGACTGGACCTTTCCCGCCTCCGCGCTGTATCCCTCCGGCACACCGTTGACCACGATCGTGTCTGTTCCGAAAGGCGCAATGTCGAAGCCGAGGCTCTCGAGAAGGGCGGCATGTTCGCTGAAAAGGCACATGTTCTCCACACCCACATGGACCGTCACAGGGAAGAGGGCGGTCTGAGTCACATGTTCGTTGCGGGACATCGCATCGAGGAAACGGTCATACAGGATACGTTCCATCGCACGGCTTATGTTCACGATCATGAGGCCGCTTCCGGCGGCAGTGACTATGTATTTTCCATTCAGGGTCAGCACGGTCTTCGACGGGGTCAGCCTGTCCTCGAAGAGCTTGCCGTAGTCGTCCCTCTTTTCTATGAAACGGCTCATTCCATATCCGCCGGAATGGCCTGCGCCGCCGGTTTCGACGGGTCTCCGACCGTCGAAACCGGCGCCTGCGTCAGCCCAGTCGCCGCCGAACACCGAAGGGGCGGCAGACGGCACCGACGGACCGAAGTCCAGGCCGCCTTCCGGAAGGCCGGACGACGGTGCGAATGAATTCATGAACGGAGAATCCACGGAGGCAAAGCCGTCATTGTCAAACGGATTATAAGTCGGGTCGAAGCCCGGCTGAGGTTCGCTGACCTGATGCGACTCATAGAAACTCTTTCCGAATGCCGGGATCTCCGGCACGCCTTCGCGGTCGAAGTCGATGCTCTCGCCGAATGAGTTCTTGCCGAGCGACTCCTTGATGCAGGCATAAAGGATCTGGAAGAGGACGCTGTCGTTCTCGAACTTTATCTCGGTCTTGGTCGGGTGGATGTTCACATCGACCGTCTGAGGGTCGACCTCCATGTATATGAAATATGACGGAGTGACCCCGTCAGGGATGAGGTTCTCGTAGGCCTTCATGACAGCCTTGTGGAGGTACGGGCTCTTGAAGAAGCGGCCGTTGACGAAAAGATACTGGTTGCCCAGGCCCTTCTTCGCTGCATCCGGACGGCCGACGAAGCCGGAGATGGATGCCACCGATGTGTCTGCCGATATGTCCACCACGTCGTTTGCCACATGGCTTCCGAGCACATCCTGTATCCTGAACTTCAATGACTTGGCAGGTCTGAGCACATAGATATCCTTGCCGTTGTGGGTAAGGGTGAAGCCTGTGTCGGGACGGGTAAGGGCGACTCTTGTGAATTCAGAGACTATGTGCTTGAACTCCACATTGTCGGACTTGAGGAACTTTCTTCTTGCCGGCACATTATAGAACAGGTTGCGGACGCTGAAGTTCGCCCCTCTCGGGGTTGCGGTCTCCTTTGTCGCAAGGTGCTGCGAATCTGCAAAATCAACCTGGCAGCCGACCTCATCCTCCTCGCGGCGGGTCTTGAGGGTGACCTCAGCCACCGCCGCGATCGACGCCAGGGCCTCACCTCGGAAGCCGAAGGTCAGGATGTTCTGAAGGTCCTCAGCCGAATGGAGCTTGGAAGTGGCATGACGCTCGAAGCAGAGCACTGCCTGGTCCGGAGACATTCCGCAGCCGTTGTCAATGACCTGGATCAAGGTACGGCCGGCATCCTGGATGACCACGGTCACCTGGTCTGCACCCGCATCCACGGCATTCTCCATCAGCTCCTTCACCACGGACGCAGGTCTCTGCACGACCTCTCCCGCGGCGATCATGTTCGCTATGTTGCTTGGTAATATCCTTATGTCCATACTACTTTCCAAGGGAATCGATAAGGAGTGGGAAGTACTTGAAGATCAGATATACAACAGCAAATAGAAGCACCATGGTAACTATGCCTATGGTCTTCTGGTTACGGCTGACCTCCTTTGTCCTCTGATAGTTGCCGTCACGGAAACTGCCCTTCACATGCTGTCCGGGAACATACTTGGTTTCCTTCGGCTTTGTGAAGTCTCCGTATTTCTTTCTTCTTTCCTCTGCCTCCGGATCATAGAAGCGCGGCTTGTAGCTGAACTTGCGGACTTCCTGTGTTCCGAAAAAATTAAAACTGAATCCCATATCGTTTGTTCTTTTTTTGGCTGGGGTATCGCGGGCGGTTTTCGTGGGTTTCTGCCCGCGATACCCGGATTTTTGTGGGTATCGCGTGCACTTTGGGCATGAAAATGCCCGCGGTACAATTTTGTATAACGAGCAAATTTAGGGTTTTTTATTTAAATTTGTGGAAATTATTTACATATGGATCTGAGAATAGGAAACGGATATGACGTGCATGCCCTGGCGCCGGGGCTGCCACTATGGCTTGGGGGTGTGCTGATAGACAGCCCGATAGGTTGTATAGCCCACTCTGACGGGGACGTTGCCATCCATGCTCTCTGCGACGCGTTGCTCGGAGCGATGGCTCTGGGCGACATCGGAAAGCACTTCCCGGACACCTCCGACGAGTTCAAGGGAATCGACAGCAAGATACTTCTTGGCAGGGTGATGGAACTTCTGACCGCCAAAGGCTGGAGCGTAGTCAACTGCGACATCACTATCGCCATGCAGCGCCCTAAGCTGGCACCTTACATCGTGACTATGCGCGAATGTCTTGCGGGAATCATGGGAATTCCGTCAGACAGGGTTTCCGTCAAGGCAACCACAACAGAGAAGCTCGGCTTTGTCGGCCGCGGAGAAGGCTGTGAGGTCTACGCAGTAGCGCTGCTGTCGAAATCCTGACGGCGTAGCACGCCATGGCTTGGCACGGTGGTACATGGCATATGGCTTGGCTTGGCATGGCGGTGTAGCACGGTGGTGCATCGACAACCCAACTCACTAACTGACAACGACTTAGCCGCTTAGCCTGCCGCCCCGGGGTTGCAGGCTAAGCATGTATCTAACTGACAATCAACTCATTAGCCAACACTATGATTTCAATGAAAAACATCGCGATCATCGCAGCATTGCTGACGGCTGTTTCATGCGTATCCAGATACCAGCCCGGCGACTTCACCCTTGACGAGAAGACCCTGATCTATGGGGCAGACAGCATCATGAGGGTACTTACCATTGAAGACCCTGCAGACAGCGCCATCCTTCGCGCTTCCTCTACCGACCTGTCCCTCAAGTCTTTACATTCGGAAGACTATGCCAGACTATGCTCCCTCATGACAGCTACAGTCACCCACCCGACCCAGGACGGAGTCGGCATCGCAGGACCTCAGGTGGGATTGAACAGAAGAGTAGTCGCGGTTCAGAGGTTTGACAAGGAGCCGGTGATGAATGCTGCAGGCAGGATGGACCATCCGTTCGAAGTCTATCCGAACATCCGGATAGTCTGGGCCTCCGATTCATTGGCGGCCGGGCCTGAGGGATGCCTCTCGGTTCCCGACCGACGTGAGGATGTCATGCGCTCCACAGAAATCGTCATCGAATACGCCGACCTGAAAGGTTGCAGCGAGCGTTGCCGGGAGATACCGATAGTCAGGGACACGGTCAGCGGGTTCACGGCAGTAATATTCCAGCACGAAATCGACCACCTCGACGGCATTCTCTACATCGACCGGCTGTAATTATTCCGCTCAACGGCTTGTCAAACAAAGTAATTTTGTACATTTTAGTTAAAAAGTTTTGCATTTTAACAAAACATTTGTACTTTTGCAGTCCCAAATTCAAACGGGAAGCCAAATTGAGATATGGTGTAATGGTAGCACTACAGATTCTGGCTCTGTCAGTGAGGGTTCGAGTCCTTCTATCTCAACTAAATTTTGACCAATTACTATGGCGGGATAGCTCAGCTGGTTAGAGCGCATGATTCATAATCATGAGGTCCGCAGTTCAATCCTGCGTCCCGCTACTTGAAAATCAAGCACTTACGAAATTTTCGTGAGTGCTTTTTTCTTTATAGGGAACTTTAGGTGACTATATCACATTGAATGTACCTCCTAGAGCGTTTTCAAATGTACCACTTCAGATATGGTCGCTTTAGGTTCGGCAAAGTTATTATTTTTTCTGATTTTTTCTTCTCATCGAGTCACCTTTCAG
>SUYO01000043.1 GCA_015060385.1 Bacteroidales bacterium | reverse complement strand
GGTCTGTCGGCTGAGAAGAAGCCGCCGCGTCCTCCTGTCTCGACTTCTTGTACGGCTTTGACTGTAGCGACTTCAACCTGGAGGGTCTGGGCGCTGCGGACGAAGTCTTCTTCTTTGAGGCGGAGAGGAAGGAGGAGAAGCGCGTCTCTGTCCATCAGCATTTCCCAGGTGCGACGCCCTACTATGCCGTCTGGAGTCAGTTTCATCTTTGCCTGAAAGTCACGGACTGCCTTGTCGGTCATCTGACCGAAGTTGCCGGTGACGGGTAGGTCGTAGCCCCATTCCTGAAGAAGTTGCTGGAGAGTATAAACGTCGCCTCCTCTATTGCTGATTCTGAGTGTCTGCATCGTATATTATAGGTTGGGATTGTTTTCTTGTTTCTAAATGAATGGATATTCGCAGAAGTATTTCTCCTGCGTGAGACAGACTGATGACTGCATCGTAGTCTTTTACGGCAGTCACCCTGTCAGTCAGGGTGATCGAGGATTCTGCCAGTCGGCGATAGGTGTAGAAGAGATCATCGGCAGAGCACCAGGCTTCAACCTTTTCCGGTATGATGCCAGGCAGGGATATGTAGAAGAGGTACGCATCGAGCATAGAAGGCAGGGTACATTCCCATTCCTGTCGTGTGTTGTGCCTGTTCAGATGGATGTTGCCTTTTTCTTTCAGCATACCAAGATGGCTCTCTATGTCTTCTACCCATTGGCGTGAGAGGTCTGCCGGCGCTTTTCTTGAGGATTTTCGGGGTTTGTCCGGAGGACGTGAGAACCACTTGCCTACTGCTGTTGCTATGTTCCTTAGAATACCCATATTCATTTATCTCTTGAAACTGCTTTTTTCATCCACCTGTCTCTGGGCCAGTTCGACTTTAGCCAGGGCTTTCAAGGCCTTGTCGGATTTCTGGCGGTCGATGTCCAGCTGGAGTCCGCAGATGGGGCATTTCAGATGGTTGGCCGCAAGTAGTTCGTGGATGGAGGTCGGTATGAAGGAGTTGCATCTAGGACATTGTAGTCCTGGCATTCGCTGGGTTTGAATCTGGCTGCTCATTAGTCTTCTGTATTTGGTTGCTGTTCATCTGTTTCTTCTATCTGAAGATTGTTGGTGGTGAGACTCAAGAGATTTGAGAGTCCTCCAGGCATATCAGCCTGCTGCATCTTGACTTTGACTTTCATATTGGCGCTGAGCCCCTGACGTTGCTTTACTTCGGAAGTGCCTTCTATGTTGGATGCAGCCATTGACACACGGAGTTTGACTCCTTCAGTAGCGTCCTGAGAGGATGCGTTTCTTTCTGGGTTCTTCAGTGAGAAGGTCGCATTCTTGTCTGCTGATACTGCATCTATGATCTGTATATCGAAGTCAAAGTCGGCTTCCTTGACTTGTAACAGCGGCAGAGGTACGAGGGTAAGGAGCGGGATGCTGACTTTCTGGTTGTGGACTCCGATGGAGTCTGATGTGCGATAGTTGAATTCCAGTGCGCGGAGTCTCCCTACCTTCCCGGTTTCAGGATCGTGTGATTCAAAAGCCAGTTCGTACAGATAACTGAGGTATCTGCGTGTGGATATGGTGTCGGCATCTATGGTTGCCACAAGCGGTCCTGAAATCAGATCTTTGAGCTCCATTATCTGGCTGCTCACTTTCTTGCTGTCTGTGTTCATCTTCTGTGGTTTTATTCGTCGGTACTATATAGTTTCAGGCTCTGAGGAGAGATCTTGAAGGTCAGAGTGTGTATGGCTTCATCCGGGAGTTTGGACAGTTCGTCCGTGTTTACTATCACATCCATAGATGGCATCAGCCTTTTACGCATGAGGTTGGCATCCTTGACAATCGCAGGCAGGGCTTGTTCTATCAACGGAGCGACTGCATTTAGAACTGATGCCTTGATGTTCTGGCTACCGTATCGGAGGATCATATCTGATATGTCATCGTGATACAAGATATCTTCTTCAGCAGAGGTCATCAGTATCTTTTTCAGGATATCCTGATTTACGGTACCGTCTTCTTTTGCTATTGCCGTTGCATCAACCTGCAATCGTTTGAGAATCTTATGGCTCAAGTAAGCACTCATATCACGTTTGACAAGAGGGTCGTTTTCTATGCTTGAGATATAGTTGTCTTCTGCCGGGATATTATGGGCCAATGATTGCTTGAGGGACGGGATGACAGTATCGAGCAGAAGGGTGGCTCCGGCACGGGAAAAGGTCTTGGCCATTTCACGCAGTGCAGGGTAGTTGATTTCATACTGCTCTATTTCTACGGAACTATCCGCAATTCCATATCTCAGGCTAAGCTGCATTTCACCTAATGCTATTGCCGGCATTGCAAAATCCTCAAGACGACCGTTCTTGCGATAGATGTCTTCAAGAGAGATGGCGTACATATTGGCCTGATGCTGGGCATAGACCATGTCTCTCAGTATTGAACTTACTATTGTGCTTAGTTGAGCCATAAGTGTCGTGTTTTAGTTTAGTTTGCGGCCTCTACTTTGACCTTCACTTCCTTGCTGCCTGCCTTCACGACATATTCCTTGGCTGCGGTAATCTCGAACTTAACGCTGTCGCCGCTTACCGTACCAGGCTGTCCGTCGAGCGTGATTGAAGACGGCTCGAAGATGCCCTTAGGGTTCTTGTATGTCGCGATGAGCACTGCCTTGTCACCAGAGAGTCTGATGAACTGTTCGCTTACTTCAAGAGTTCCCTGCGGATCAGAAACATCGAGTGAGCTGCCGAGGAGTTCGAGGACTTTTGCAAGACCTGCAGGCATGCTTTCCTGTCCGGCTTTCACCGCTACGTCCATTGTGTACTCGACACTGTACTGTGAGTTCTGGGTGGCCTTCGAGTCTTTCTTTGAAGAGTAGTTGGCTTTCATGCTTGCCTGGGCGCTGAAGATGCCCCAACCGATTCTTGCGCTCGCTTCCACACCTGCGTCAACTGATGATGACGATGATGTTTCGGATGATGTTGACGAGGAGGCAGAGATGTTAGCCTTGAAGTTGATGTCGATGTTCTGGATCGCGATATACGGGATAGGAACAATCGTAAGGAGAGGGACATTGAGTTGTACCACTCGTCCGTTCTGGATGAACTGGAATGATACATTCACTGCTTCTTTCTGACCAGTCTCAGGATTGGTATTGAGACCAACTTCCTGAATGAACTGCCAAGATGTCTGAGCCGCCATTGCCTGCGCCTCAATACACGCTTTCAAAGGGCCGCCAATGATGGAGCCGAAAGGAATCGCTTGTAACGCACTGGTCGCCACCTGCGAAGGAGCTGTGTCAATTGCCATAATCTTTAATGGTTAATTGGTTAATAAATTCTTGTGATGTAGATTCACATCTGCGAATTTATATTCCGGATAAGGCATTAGCGAATCTTTCCACCGAAGGGTGGTTTTTGTCCAGCAAAGGGAAAAAACCCGTAAAAATTTGGAGTGTGTGACACGATGATTACCTTTGCTGTGTAGAAATCGTGAGAGAGATATGAAGGTGTTGACATTTTTTACGGTCAGAGGTGGGTCTGGCAAGACGGTGCTGAGCGCGGCGTTTGCATCATACGTGAGT
>SUYO01000001.1 GCA_015060385.1 Bacteroidales bacterium | reverse complement strand
AGCCTTAGCAAGTACAGTTGTAATTGCAGCTGTCAAAGTTGTCTTACCGTGGTCAACGTGGCCGATAGTACCGATGTTAACGTGCGGTTTGTCTCTTTTAAAGGTTTCTTTAGCCATATCTTTATGATTTTAAAGTATTATATACAAAAAAATTGGGCGGAGCCGGTGGTGAGAATTGAACTCACGACCTCTTCCTTACCAAGGAAGCGCTCTACCCCTGAGCTACACTGGCGTAGTTGGAGCGGAAGACGAGGTTCGAACCCGCGACCCTCAGCTTGGAAGGCTGATGCTCTACCGACTGAGCTACTTCCGCAATTTGTCTTGAAAATTCCTTTTCAAAACAAAAGCCCGATCCGGTGTTTCGGGCTTTTGGTGGGAGAAGATGGATTCGAACCACCGAAGGTATAAACCAGCAGATTTACAGTCTGCCCCATTTGGCCACTCTGGTATTCTCCCAAAATTCTTTAAGAACTTTTGAGCCGATGGAGGGAATCGAACCCACGACCCCGAGATTACAAATCACGTGCTCTGGCCAACTGAGCTACATCGGCATTGTTGTTTTCCCTGTCTGGAAGGTTATTTCCTTAAAGGGATTGCAAAGGTAGACATTATTTTCAATTCTCCAAAACTTTTTCGTCTTTTTTAGAGATTTTTTCTTTTTCCTCCATTATTATCCTGTATATCTCCGCCTCTGTCAGCCCGCATTCTTCGCGCAGTTCCTCCTGAGTTCCCTGACTTATGTAGGTGTCAGGAATTCCTACAGGGCGGACCGGTACAGGCGAACTGCTTCCGGCAACTGTCTCGGTCACGGCTCCGTAAAGTCCTCCCTTGATGCATCCGTCCTCGATGGTCATGATCCTGCTGTGGCTTCCTGCAGCGTCGAGCACAAGGGCCTCGTCAAGCGGCTTTATATACCTTATATTATATATAGAAGGATTCCATCCTGTCTCTTCCTTTATTCTCAGCGCCGCTTCGACCGCTCTGTTGGCAGACGGACCGGCCGCAATCACGGCAATTTCCGAACCCTCAAGAAGGACTTCTCCCTTGCCCGGTTCTATCGTCGAGTACGGACTCTCCTTCCATGGGGCTCCTTCTCCGTAACCTCTCGGATAGCGGATGATGAAAGGTCCTTCCTCTGCAAGGGACGCAGTATACATCATGTTCTTGAGTTCTGTCTCATCCTTCGGTGCGGCGATGACAGTACCCGGCAGGGTCCTGTAGATGGCCATGTCGTAGCATCCGTGGTGCGTCGCTCCATCTTCTCCGACGATTCCGCTCCTGTCAAGGCAGAGCACCACGGGCAGTCCCTGAAGGGCGACGTCGTGGAATATCTGGTCGAAGGCCCTGTGAGAGAATGAGGAATATATGTTGCAGAAAGGCTTCATGCCTCCTGCTGCAAGTCCGGCAGCGAAGGTCACGGCGTGCTCCTCCTCGATGCCTACGTCATAGAATCTCTCCGGCATTTCTGAAGAAAGAAGGTTCATTCCACAGCCTGAGGCCATTGCCGGCGTTATTCCCACGATCCTGTCATTCTTTCGTGCCAGATCGAGGAGTACCTCTCCGAACACGTCCTGGTAGCGGCTCTCTCCCTTTCTGCTCTTCTGACGCATGCCTGTTTCGGGATCGAAGATGCCCGGGGCGTGCCATGTCGTCTGGTCTGCCTCTGCCGGGGCGTATCCCTTGCCTTTCTTGGTCATCGCGTGGAGGAGAAGGGGACCCCTGAGGCTCTTGAGCTTCCTGAGTGTGTCCACAACCTGTTCTATGTCGTTTCCGTCGATAGGTCCGAAGTAGCGGAAGCCCATGGCCTGGAAAAGATGGCCGCCGCTGCCGCTTACGAGGTAGGACTTGGTCGTGGATACGAATTTCTGGACTGTCTTTCTGATCCATCCGTCTCCGAGCCTGTTCCATACGCGGCTCTTGGCGCGGTTATATTTCGGGTTGGTCGTTATCTTAAGGAGATATTCGTGAAGGCCTCCGATATTCTTGTCTATGGAGATGTTGTTGTCGTTCAGGATGACGAGCATGTCGGTCTTGCTGGCTCCGGCATTGTTCATTCCTTCGAATGCCAGGCCTCCGGTAAGGGAACCGTCGCCGATGAGGGCGACCGCCTTGTGCGGGAGCCCCTGCTGCTTCGCAGCTTCGGCAAAGCCGAGGGCGGCGGAGATGGATGTGGATGAATGTCCGGCGCCGAATGCGTCGTACTCGCTTTCCGACCTCTTCGGGAAGCCGCTGATACCGTCCTTCATCCTGTTCTTCCTGAAGGCCTCGCGGCGGCCGGTGATGATCTTATGGGCATATGCCTGATGTCCTACGTCGAAGACGAGCTTGTCTTCGGGGGCGTCGTACACGTAGTGGAGACCCACCATGAGCTCCACGGCTCCGAGGCTCGATCCGAGGTGGCCGGGGTTCACCGCGCAGCATTCTATCATGTAATGGCGTATCTCGGCACAGAGCGCGCGAAGCTCTTCCATGCTGAATTTCTTAATGTCCGCAGGTGAATCCACCTTGTCAAGAAACTTGTACGTCATCTTTTCTCCTTCCATAATTACATCGCAAAATCATGCGAAGTTACTAAAAAAACGCTATCTTCGCAAAGTTTTGCACATATGAAATAATCAACGTTCAAATATTATGACTCAGACAATCAAGAAGTATCTCAACGACAGTTTCGCCGCAAGATGGGCGGCACTGATCCTCATTGCGCTTGCAATGTTCTTCGCTTACATGTTCGTGGACGTGATGTCTCCGCTCCAGTCTCTGGTGGAGTCGAGCAGGGGATGGAACAGCTCCGTGTTCGGAACATATGCGGCTTCCGAGTATATGCTCAACGTATTCGGTTTCCTCATCCTTGCAGGTATCATCCTTGACAAGATGGGAGTCCGCTTCACCGGTATCCTTTCGACATCCCTCATGGTAGTCGGCGCTACGATCAAGTTCGTCGGCATCTCTGAGTGGTTCCAGGCCACTGAGTTCTGCAACTGGCTGAATTCATGGTGGGTAGCCCTTCCGGGCAGCGCCAAGATGGCTTCACTCGGCTTCATGATCTTCGGCTGCGGCTGCGAGATGGCCGGCATTACGGTTTCAAAGGCCATCGCAAAGTGGTTCGAAGGCAAGGAGATGGCCCTCGCAATGGGTCTTGAGATGGCGATCGCGCGTCTCGGCGTGTTCGCGGTCCTTTCCGCTTCTCCACGTCTTGCGGACAAGTTCGGCAACATCGAGGCTCCTATCCTCTTCTGCGTGATCCTCCTCCTCATCGGTCTGATCAACTTCATCGTCTTCTCAGTAATGGATGCGAAGCTCGACAGGCAGAAAGGTCTTGTTGCCGGAGGTGACTCTGAGGAAGAATTCAAGGTAAGCGACCTTGGCAAGATCTTCAGAAGCAAGATGTTCTGGATCGTGGCCCTTCTCTGCGTGCTTTATTATTCGGCGATCTTCCCGTTCCAGAGATATGCTACCAACTTCCTTGAGGTGACTCTCCAGATTCCGGCTTCGGAGGCTGCCGACCTCTTCAGATGGTTCCCTATCCTCGCTATGGTCCTCACTCCGTTCCTCGGAGCCTTCCTCGACAACAGGGGAAAGGGTGCGACCATGCTCATGCTCGGAGCGATCATCATGATCGTGTGCCACCTCAGCTTCGCCTTCCTTCTTCCTGTGTTCCCGCAGAAGTGGTTCGCCCTTCTTCTGGTAGTGGTGCTCGGAGTTTCGTTCTCCCTCGTTCCTGCGGCTCTCTGGCCATCGGTTCCTAAGATCATCGACCCTGTGATTCTCGGAAGTGCGTATTCGCTCATCTTCTGGATCCAGAACATCGGTCTCTGCCTTGTTCCGCTCCTTATCGGCGTGGTACTCGAATCTACCGGCGGTTATGTCGTGCCTATGTGCATCTTCTCTTCATTCGGAGTGCTCGCATTCGTGATGTCATTCTTCCTCAAGATCGAGGACAAGAAGAAAGGCTACGGTCTCGAACTTCCTAACATCAAGAAATAATGTCTGCCCTGAAAAACACTCTCAGGGACAACAAGTGGGCATGCTGGCTTGCGCTGGCATGCCTTGTTGTTCCTATGTTCGCATCATACTTCTTCGACGACATGTTCTCGTCGCTTTCCGAACTGTTCAAGAATCCTGAATATCTCGAACTTGGCTGGGACATGGCTGACTACGGCTTCTATGCCAGCGGATATTCGTTCCTGTGCATATGGGGAGGTCTCATCGTGTGCGGAGCCTTGCTCGACAAGTTCGGAGTACGTCTGGTCGGTTCGATCTTCGTCGGCATGATGGTCCTCGGTGCGGGTCTGGTGACCTTCGCCATTTCCGCAGGCTTCGAGCCGAAGACCTCGCTTGCGGTCGCGTATGCCGGCTGCATGCTCTTCGGCCTGGGAAGCGAAATCGCCGGAGTCTCGGTGACACGCTCAATCGCCAAATGGTTCAAGGGCAGGAACATGGCCCTCGCCATGGGACTTCAGCTCGCGATCGCCCGTTTCGGAACGGCGACAGCCATCCTCGTGGCTCCTATGATCGTGAAACAGAAGGCTTTGGGAGAAATGTACACCCTTGCCGAAACAAACAGACCGGCTCTGATAGGACTGGCTGTCCTCGCCGTCGGTGCAGTGCTCTGGGCTGTGTTCGTGGCCATGGATGCGAGATTCGACCGTCAGGCGGGCACGACCGACAAGGTCGAGACTGCCGAGGAAGACAAGTTCAGGTTCTCGGACATCTGGAAGGTGCTCGGCAACCCGCGCTTCCTGATGATAGCCATTCTCTGCGTGACCTTCTACTGCTGCGTGATCCGTTTCAAGAAGTTCGGAGTGTCGATCCTCCTTCCTCTCTTCGGAGTCGATCTGGACATCGCCACGGTCCTTCTTGCGATGATTCCTTTCTTCACCATCCTCTTCACCCCTCTTTTCGGAGCCCTGGTGGACAAGGTGGGAAAGGCGACGCATTGGATGATAGTGGGCTCTGCGCTTGTGCTCGTGTCGCACCTGATCATCACCTTCGCTCCTCAGGGAGTGCCTGTCTATGCATACATCGCCATCGCCCTTCTCGGAATAGGATACTCTCTGGTTCCTTCGGCGATGTGGCCGTCTGTTCCAAAGATAATCCCTGAAAAGAACCTCGGTACAGCATACTCCCTCATCTACTGGGTGCAGAATCTCGGAATGTGGGCTGTCCCTATCTATGTGGGACGCATCTTCACCCGTGACATAACCGAGGCGGGCAACCATGCCCAGGAGGTTACGGCAGCCATCCATGCTGAATACATCTTCATCCTTCTGGGAGTCGTGGCCATCGCAGTGGCAGTCATGCTTTTCCTTTCGTCAAGAAGAAATCCTCAGCTCAGACTTGACGAGCCGGCCAAAAACTGACGCCGCTGATACCAATTTGCTATCTTTTGATTAGATTCTTATAGGGCGTTTGCCATTTATTTCGTAATATTGTGGTTACTAACCGCAATATTACTTTTTTATACACTGAAATGAAACGAATACTGATGATTGCAGCTGCATTACTGTGTGCAGCGCAGGCTTTCGCGCAGGATCCTAACTTCCATATCTATCTCTGCTTCGGTCAGTCGAACATGGAAGGCAACGCGAAGATCGAAGCCCAGGATCTTGAAAACGTGAGTGACCGCTTCAAGATGATGGCAGTGGTTGACAACCCGGAAATGGGCCGTGTAAAGGGACAGTGGTATACTGCCGTTCCGCCTCTCTGCCGTCCGAATACAGGACTTACCCCTGCAGACTATTTCGGAAGGACCATGGTCGAGACTCTTCCTGAGGATGTGAAGGTGGGTGTCGTGCATGTGGCCATCGGCGGCTGCCATATAGAGACCTTCCTCCCTGACAGCATAGCTTCCTATGTCGAGAAGAGGGCTCCCGGCTGGATGAAGGGCATGCTTGCAGCCTACGACAACGACCCTTATGCAAGACTCATCGAGATGGCCAAGATCGCTCAGAAGGACGGAGTCATCAAGGGTATTCTTGTACATCAGGGCGAATCCAATACAGGTGACCCTCGCTGGCCCCGCCAGCTGAAGAGGGTCTATGACAACATCCTCCGCGACCTCGACCTCCAGGGTCAGACCGTCCCTCTCCTCGTAGGTGAGGTGGTGAACAGCGACAGGGGAGGAATATGTGCTTCGCACAACGAGGTCATCGCCCGTGTTCCCGAAGTCATACCGCAGGCACATGTGATCAGCTCAAGCGGATGTACCAATGCATTCGACCTTCTCCATTTCGACGCTGCCGGCTATCGCGAGCTCGGAAAGAGATACGCGAACAAGATGCTTCAGCTCCTCGGCTACAATGTTCCCGAGACAAGCTGGAGGGATGTGGTCTTCGAACCTCATATCATCCATCCTGACGGACGCATCACCTTCAATTACGATGCTCCTTCGGCAAAGAAGGTGGAGCTTTCCGGCCAGTTCATGGAAAGGAACATGCCTATGGTACGCAACAGCAGAGGTATCTGGAGCGCAACGGTAAAGCCTGAGAAGGCCGATATCTATCCATACAACTTCGTTGTGGACGGAGTCTCTGCAAACGCCCAGAACAACATGGACATCTTCCCTAACGAGAACTTCAAGGCAAGCCTTCTGGAGATTCCTGACCCAGATGCCCTCTACACGATAAATGACGTTCCTCACGGAAAGGTGCAGTACATGACCTACAAGTCTGACGTGATGGGCGAGTACCGTCCGGTTCTCGTGTACACTCCTGCCGACTATGAGAAGGGCAACAAGAAATATCCTGTATTCTATCTTGTAAGCGGTACCACCGATACCGAAGAGACCTGGTTCAAGGTCGGAAAGGTAAATGTGATCCTTGACAACCTCATCGCTCAGGGCAAGGCGGTTCCGATGATCGTCGTGATGCCTTACGGAAACGTCTTCGGTACCACTCCTTCTCCTACCACACTGGCTTCTGCAAAGATGTACCAGAAGTTCGCAAAGGAACTCACGGAGTGCGTGATGCCATTCGTCGAGAAGAACTTCCGTACGAAGAACAGCCGTGAGTACAGGGCCATCGGTGGCTTCTCACGCGGCGGCGGACAGTCCCTCTTCTCTGTATATTCGAATTTCGACAAGTTCGCATACCTCGCATCCTACAGTGCATACCTGACACCGGAGGTGATGGACATTTACTTCCCGAACATCCAGAACGACATCAAGAGCCTCAAACTCATGTGGTTCGGAGTCGGAACATCAGACTTCCTCTACCAGAATGTCCTTGACCATCAGGCATATTTCGACCAGAAGGGCATCTCATACGAGAAAATGTTTACTGAAGGCGGACATACATGGATGAACGCCCGTACCTATCTAGCTGAAACACTTCAAAAATTCTTTAAATAAATCATGAAAAAATTATTGGTAATTGCGGCCGTATTCGGCCTCGCTGCTTGCGCGCAGCCATGTCAGGACGAGTGCTGTCTTCCTGACAACGTGATGGTGACAGGTACAAACCCTATCATCTCGAATCAGTTTGCAGCTGACCCTACAGCACGTGTGTTCAACGGCAAGATCTATGTCTTCCCTTCACACGATATCCCAAGCGTGATCACACACCGCGACGGATCTGCATGGTTCAGCATGGCTGACTATCACGTATTCTCATCAGAGGACCTTACGACATGGACTGACCATGGTAAGATCGTGGACCAGAAGGACGTTCCTTGGGGAAATCCTACTGCTTACTCTATGTGGGCTCCTGACTGTATCGAGAAGGACGGCAAGTATTATTTCTACTTCCCTAATGCATCCAAGAACGGCGGTTTCGCTGTCGGAGTTGCTGTTGCTGACAAGCCTGAGGGACCATACGAGATCCTCCCTGAGCCTATCAAGGGCATCAACGGTATCGACCCATGCGTCCTCAAGGCATCTGACGGAAACCACTACATCTTCTGGGGCAACGGTCGTTGTGCGAAGCTTGCCGACAACATGATCGAGCTTGCTGAGGACAATCCTGTAGAGACAATGAAGTGGGGTAACCGTGAATTCACAAACATCGGTGTGAGCTGCCTCCAGGGTCTTCCAAGCCGTCAGGCTGAGGGTCCGTTCGCATTCGAGTACAACGGAAACTACTATCTTACCTATCCATATGTAAGAGTGGATACTGAGGTCATCGGTTATGCGATGTCAAAGAACCCTATGGGACCATATGAGTACAAGGGTATCATCATGGCTGAGCACGATAACGACTGCTGGACCAACCACCACAGCATCGTGAACTACAAGGGCCAGTGGTATTTCTTCTACCATCGCAATGACTACTCTCCTAACTTCGACAAGAATCGTTCGGCACGTATCGAGAAGCTTTACTTCAACGAGGACGGTACTATCCAGGAGATCAAGCCTACAGAGCGTGGTGTAGGACCTATCAAGGCTTCTCAGAAGGTTCACATCGACCGTTACAGCAACATCGAGGGCGCAGCTATCGAGTATCTCGATACAACTGACTACTTCAAGGGTTGGAAGACCGTATTTGCAAAGGCTGGTGACAAGGTTACATTCAACGAGCTCAACTTCGGCAAGAAGGCTCCTAAGAACGTGACATTCTATGTGAAGGCTCCTCAGGGTGGAAAGGTTGCCGTTTCAGCAGGCAAGACTGCAGAGTTCGACATCCCTGCATCAGCAGATTGGGCAGCAGTAACACTCCCTATGCCAGTAAAGGTAAAGGGTATGCAGAACCTTTCTGTTGAGGCTCTCTCAGCAGCACCGGTAGAAATTGACTGGGTACAGTTCAACTGATACTGATACATATGTTTACACAAGAGGCTGACTTTTTGAGTCAGCCTCTTTTTTCTGCGTGCCAGTACAATGACGGTAGCAGGCTGGATCCGGAAGGCGTGGCCACCCGCGGCCTCGTAAGCGGGAGGGGCCCGGCTTTGCCGGGAGGGATGAAGTCGGAACTTGTTCCGACTGAACCTATCCGGATTCAGCCTGTTACCGTCATTGTCCGAGATTCTTTACAAATTCCGACGGAGTTATATTGAACTGCTTCAGGAAACAGGTGGCGAAGTATGACGGTGATGAAAATCCCGTCATGAACGCCACCTCATTTATTTTATACTTCTGTGACGAAAGAAGTTCTGCAGCCTGCTTCAGACGGCAAAGACGTATGTACTCGTTGATGCTCAGTCCGGTATTCGCCTTGAGCTTCCTGTAGAGCGATGACTTGCTCGTACCGATCTGCAGGGTAAGGTTCTCGATGTTCAGGTCAGGCTCCGATATATGCTTCATTATGAAATCATGTATCTTGTCCATGTATTCCTGATCCACCTTGTTGGACGTCAGACTGTTGTAATGGGTCAGAGGCTTGCTGATGAACTGCTTGTAGGATATCTCCTTGTTTCTGAACAGGTTGCTTACATTCGACCTGAGAAGCTCGATAGGGAACGGCTTCTCGATGTAACCGTCCGCTCCGGACTCCAAGGTCTCGATACGGGTTTCGACTCCAACTGCTGCGGTAAGCAGGATTACAGGCACATGGCTGAGGTTCGAATCGCTCTTTATCCTGTTGCAGAGCTCGCATCCGTCCATTATCGGCATCATGATGTCGCTTATCACAAGATCGATCTTCTCCTTATGTGCGATTTCAAGCGCATCCGCTCCGTTTGCTGCAGTAAGGATGTTGTATTCCGTAGAAAGTTCCTTTGCAAGATAATTACGCATCTCTGACGAGTCCTCTACGATCAGAATGCTGTGTCTCGAGCTGTCGAATTCAGGAAGTACTGCAGCTGTTTCCTCCTGAGGATGCTCTATCGTTATCTGTTCCGCCTGCTTTACAGGAAGCTCCAGCACGAATGAGTTCATATCGCTGACATTCTCGTCAAGATAAAGCTTTCCGTTATGCATGTTGGCAAGGGTCCTTGCGTATGGAAGACCGATTCCTGTACCATGGACACCCTTTTCTGCTCCTTCCCTCTGGAAGAAAAGCTTGAAGATGTTCTCTCTGTCCTGCTCAGGAATCATCTCACCGTTGCTCTGGACTGCTATCGTAACGGACTGCTGGTCCTCTGACAGGAATAATCTTATGTTTATCAGACCGTTGCCGTATTTTATCGCGTTTGAAAGCAGGTTGCTGATGATGGAGAACACCGAATCCTTTGCACACATTATATATATAGGTGTATCCGGAATCTCTGAGTTTATCGTGATGTGCTGCTCTGCAGCCATCTGCTCGAACATCCTCTCGGCCTTCTTCACGATCGCGCATATGTCTTCCTTCACGAACGACATGCTGATCTCATTGTTTTCCATCTTCCTCATGTCAAGAAGCTGGTTTGTCAGGTTGAGAAGCCTGTCGGTATTTGCCTGGATCATACGCAGGTCCTTCTCATTCGACGAATTGAATGCTCCTGATGCTATGATCTTGTCCACCGGCATCTTGATCAGGGTAAGCGGAGTCCTGATCTCGTGGGTGATGTTTGTGAAGAAGTTGATCTTCGCATTATAGATCTCCTTCTCCTTCTTCGTAGTTATCTTCGCTAGCTGACGGGCCTTGTCCCTCTTTCGTTTCTGTCCTATGAGCAGTGAAAGTCCGGCAAGTCCTCCAATGATAAGCAGTATATATACGGATACTGCAGCTGTGCTTAGCATAGGGTGTGCCTTGATATGTATGTACAGCGAACGGTTACATTCCGGGATATCCTCCTTGCCGGCAATACCTATGTCAAATGTGTATCTTCCCGGACGCAAGCCTGTAAACATCAGGCTGTTGCTATATGTGGTTCCGGAGAATTCCTTCTTGTTTCTTCTTGAAATACTGTAGGTGTATAAAGGATTCCTTGTAGTGTATTCAGGTGCGACGAAGCTGAGGTGAATCGATGCGGCATCCTTGTGCTTCACCTCCACATTGTCCGTAACCATTGCAGTCTTTCCGTCCTCGCAGAGAGAGAACGAGCGGTCCGCATTTCTGGCAAGGATGTCTGTGATGACAAGATTGTCCTGAACGCTCCTGTTCTTCATCTTAGACGGAACTATGGAAACCATTCCGTCTGTATTTCCGAAATATATGGCTCCGTTACGTGCTGTGCATGTGGCGCTGTATGAAAACTGGTATCCCGTCAGCTCCGTGCTTCCGTTCATCATCTCCGTGACGCTCAGGCTGTCGCCGGACAGACTTACTATTCCTTTTGTCGTTGATATCCATATCATTCCGTCCTGATCCTCAGCAGTCGCGCATGCTACATTTGACGGGAGCCCATCATCTGTGGTCAATTTGCTGAATTTCAGCGCTTCTACCTTGTAATCAGGCTCTGTGACATATACGCCTCCACCCTCGGTGGTAATCCACATCCTGTGCCTGCTGTCTTCGTAGAACGAAGTGATGAGTCGGGCTTCACTTCCTGCCTCCGTATCTGACATTTCAGTATTGCTTATCAGTTTTCCGTTTTCATCAATGCACTTGAGGCCGTTTCCATAGGTTCCTATCCATATGACTCCCTTGCTGTCCTGATACAGACTGTGGACGAAATCTCGGCCTGTCCCCTCCACAAGCGAGAATGAATCGTCTGCCTTGTCATATCTGAAAAGTCCTCCGACAGTTCCGGCGAAGATCTGTCCGCTCATTGACCTGATTCCTACAGAGGCCCTGTTGCTGCGAAGGTCGTAGCGCTTCCTGACCCTTTCGTTTCTTATGTCAAAGAGATACATTCCGTCTCCCAGCGAACATACCCACAGCATGTCCCCGTCGATGATGAGTCCCTGAAGGTTGAGGTTCTCTGCCAGCTTGTAGTTCTTCATCGTCTGGTCGGTTGGGTTATAGCGGTTCAGCCATCCGTCCTCGGTACAGAACCAGATGTGTCCGTTATTGTCCTGACAGATCGACCTTACGATCTTTCCTTTGATGGAATTCTCTGTAGGGTTGTTGAAGTAGAATGCCATCTCTTCCTCCCTGTTCTTCCATATGTTCAGACCTCTGTAATAGGTTCCTACCCATACGTTTCCTGTCCTGTCCTTTCCAAGACTTGTAATGTAATCTGCCGAGATTGACTCAGGAGTAGCTGCGTCATGCATCGCTGATCCGTTGTAGTCTGTCCCGGACTTCCTTATGAAAAGTCCCTGCTGTGTTCCTATCCAGCATTCTCCGGCTATCCTCTCTATTATGCTCATGATGCTGTTTCCTCTTCCGACCTTGTACATGAGTTCAGACTTGAGGGTAATGCAGTCAAGATACATCACCTCACCTTCTGCTGTCGTCGCAAGAAGCTTTCCGCTTTCTGCAGATACCAGCCTGCGTATCCTATGCTCGCAGACTCTCTTCTCAAAACTGTCGGTGCGTGAGTCGTATGAATACAGACTGCCGTCGTGCATGGAAACCCATATTGTTCCATAGCTGTCTATGGCAATATATGAAGGTCTTACATTCTCAAAAGAGTAATCCTTTCTTTCAAGGCTGGCGCAGTCAAATCTGATGAGCCCGTCAGTAATCACCCATACCCTTCCCTTAGGGTCTGCCAGCATGGAGTAGCCTCGGTTATCCCCTGATTCTCCCAGAGATTGCAGCTTTCCCGTAGATACATTATATATATGTATACCTGACGGATTTGAAAACCATATCTTGCCTTCAGTATCCTCGCAGATAGAGTATATGTTTCCTCCTATGCCGTTTTCACTGACCATATCCCTCATATGACTGAAACTGTTTCCGTCGTAGCGGCTCAGTCCGTCGCGGGTTCCTACCCACATGAATCCTGTCCTGTCCTGAAGGGTACAGTATATCGTGTTGCTTGGAAGTCCGTCCTTTGTGGTTACGTGATCAAAATAATAGTACATTTCTGCTCTCAGAGTGAAAACAGATGCTGAAATAAGGCTTAAAATCGAAAATATAAGGCGTTTCATAGGGTTTTGATTTGCGGCTGCAAGTTAGGAATTTAAAATATCAGATTTGAATCATCATGTTTAAAATTTGCTTCAAATTGTCTCATTTGTCTAAATTTATGTGTCTCTGATTGCTTTTTCGTCGAATAATGCCTACTTTTGGTTCGCGTTTCTAATTGAAAACACACGCAAACCCATTTATTTAACACTAACAAATTAACTTTCTATGCTTAGAAATTTATTCGCTAAGGCTATGGCGGTATCTGTGATGCTCGCCTCGCTTTTCGTGTGGAGTGCTGTCGAAGCCTCCGCTCAGAACAAGCCTATCAGCGGTACTGTCACTGACGCGGCAGGTGTTCCGGTTATCGGAGCAGCTGTATTCGTAGTAGGCAATACCAGTACAGGCGTTATGACTGATATGGATGGTAAATACACCCTTTCAGTCCCTCAGAATTCTGCAATCGCAGTTTCATGTATCGGTTACGCAACTCAGACTATCCAGATCGGAGCTGAAACCGTTTACAATGTAATGCTTCAGGAAGACACTCAGCTTCTCGAAGAGACAGTCGTGATCGGTTACGGTGTACAGAAGAAATCTGACCTCACAGGTTCAGTCGCTTCTGTAGGTGAAGAGAGCCTCAAGAACCAGTCGGTGACTGACGCAGCTGCCGCACTCCAGGGTAGAGCATCCGGTGTACATATTATTAATACCGGTGGTCCTGGACAGGGCGCTACAATCCGTGTCCGCGGTTACTCTTCAAACTCAGGCAACATCGGACCTCTCCTCATCGTTGACGGTCTTCAGGTTGACAACATCCAGTACCTCGACCCATCTATGATCGCATCTATGGAGGTCCTCAAGGACGCGGCTTCAGCAGCTATCTACGGTGCTCAGGCAGGTAACGGTGTCGTTCTCATCACAACCAAGACAGGTGCAGCTGAGAAGGGTCGTGCTTCAGTAACTTACTCAGGCAAGGCTACTCTCCAGACTTTCACAAAGAGACCTGTAATGAACCGTGAAGAGTTCCTCAAGTATATGAGGATGGAGATGGGTGATGACAGAGTTGACAACAGCCTCAAGGACTTCGACTACAAGCATCCTATGTATGAGGGTGGCGTCATCGACACAGACTGGATCGACGCATACATCGACCCTACATGGAGCCAGCAGCACTCTCTTACCTTCTCAGGCGGAAACAACCGCAGTAACTTCTTCGCATCCCTCAACTATGTACACCAGGACGGTGTCGTAGCAGGTGACAAGGACGTGTACAAGAGACTTTCAGCTCAGATCAATGCTGACTACAAGCTCTTCGACTGGATGACAGTGGGCAGCAACCTCTCAATGGAGAGATGGTCAACAAAGAGCGTATCTCAGAGAGGATATTCATCTTCATTCGACTCAATGCTTGCAATGGACCCTCTTACTCCTGTATACTGGACAACTCCAGAGGAAATGTCACAGGACGTAAAGGCTCAGTATGACCGTATCCAGGCAGGTGGCGAGGGCCGTCCATACCGCTTCTTCGGTGACGAGAACGGTTGGTTCGCTAATACCAAGTATGCTGATACAGAGGGTTCTGCTTTTGCAAAGCGTGACGCATCTGAAGGAACAAGCGGCGGTATCAACATCCGTGGTACCCTCTTCGCTAACCTGAACCTCTTCAAGGGCTTCACCTTCACTTCACGTTTCGGTTACCGTATCAACCAGAGCACAAGCCACAGCTACACTGCTCCTTATTATATCGGACCACGTGGATCGCAGGACAACTACTCTATCTCTGCAAACGCTAACACCGGTTTCTACTATCAGTGGGAGAACTTCGCAAACTACAATGTGACTATCGCAAGAAAGCACAACATCACAGCGATGGTCGGTATGTCGTTCATCCAGAACAACTCTGACAACGTAAGCGCAAGTTCAAGCGGTCCGGACATCCTTACTTCTTACGAGCCTAACTTCCAGTATCTCAACTATGTTAAGGATGACGCAACCAAGTCATTCGGTAACGCTCCTGGACAGTCTGCATCTCTCGCTTACTTCGGTCGTCTCATCTACTCTTATGACAACCGTTACTCTGCTCAGGTGAACTTCCGTGCTGACGCATTCGACTCATCTAAGCTTTCTAAGCAGAACCGTTGGGGTTACTTCCCATCAGTTTCACTCGGTTGGACAATCAGCAACGAAGGCTTCATCAAGGACAATGTTGACAAGAGCGTCCTCTCTCTCCTCAAGCTCCGTGCTTCATGGGGTAGAAACGGTAACGTAAGCGTCCTCAGCGGATATCCTTACGCAGCTACTATCGGTCTTGGTAACGGCTGGTATCAGTTTGGTGTTGATACTCCTGGCGCTGTTTACGGTTCGGCACCTAACGGTCTTCCTAACCCTAACCTTTCATGGGAGACTTCAGAGCAGATCGACCTCGGTATCGACGCACGTTTCCTCAACAACCGTTTGAACTTTACAGTCGACTACTTCGACAAGAGAACCAAGGACCTCCTCTTCCGCGTTGCTGTAGACCCTGCACTCGGAGTTGACCGTACAATGGTCAATGGCGGTTCTATCCTCAACAGCGGTCTTGAGTTCGAACTCGGTTGGAAGGATACAGTAGGTGATTTCTCATATGGAATCAACGCTAACTTCTCGACCCTCCACAATGAGGTGCTCAGCTTCCCTGGTGACACTCCACGCGAGACCAACAAGCCTGCTTCTTCAGCTAACTTTGAAGTGCAGACAGCGTTCGAGCCTGGCTATCCTGTATGGTATATCCGCGGCTTCAAGTATGAGGGTGTAGACGCAGAGGGAAATCCTGTTCTTGCAAACCTTGACGGTGATGAAGCAGGAAATATTGACGATGCAGATATGACTTACATCGGTCAGGGTACTCCTACCTATACTTACGGTCTTACTGTAAACATGGCTTGGAAGGGTCTCGACTTCGTTCTCTACGGAGCAGGTCAGGGCGGTAACCACATCATGCCGGTTCTCCACAGACAGGGATTCAACAACAACTACAGATGGTATCTTGAGGCTGCAGAGAACGGAACATTCCCACATCCTTCAAAGACTCATGGTACAATGCAGTTCTGGTCTTCAGATGCTAACATCTTCAAGGCAGACTTCTTCAGAATCAAGCAGATGCAGCTTGGTTACACTATCCCTTCAAAGATCACAAAGAAGGCAGCTATCAGCAACCTCCGCTTCTTCGTATCTCTTGACGACTTCTTCATCTTCACTAAGTATCCGGGTCTTGATCCTGAGACAGCATCCCTCAACTCATCAACAGGTGCTGGTTTCGACTGGGGTTCATACCCTACTATGCAGAAGGTGCTCCTCGGTGTTAACCTCACATTCTAATAACCAGACATGAATATGAAAAAGATTATATTTTCTTTAATGGCATGTGCCCTTCTTGCGGCGACATCTTGTGAGTCGATGCTTGAAATTCCTCAGAAGGGTGTTACCAGCTATGACGACTTCTATGCAAACGATGCTGATGCGGAGCAGGCCCTTGTTAACATGTACAAGCAGTACATCAACAATGTGGCAGCTACCGAGGGTATCGACGTACCTGAGCAGGTTGTCCTTAACTACTCTGCTGACGACATTCTTGCAGCCGGCGGACACAATGAGGACCACGCTCCTTTCCGTTACTTCTGCGAGTTCCGTTATGACAATGCTAACGCTACACTCAAGCAGGTATATCAGAGATACATGTACTCTATCTACCATGCTAACCTCGTGATCTCTAACTTCACAAACGAGAACAGAGAGGGAACAGCTCCAAAGTGGGAGAGCGCATATACTAAGCAGGCTGTAGCTGAGGCTCGAGTAATGCGTGCTTACCTCCACCTTATGCTTGCCCTTTCATGGAACACTCCTCCTATCATTGACCGAGTATACAATGCTGACGAGGTGATCGCTTCTTCTGAGAGCCAGTCACAGGTACTCGAGTGGGTTATCGCTGAGTGTGAGAAGGCTATATCTTCAGGTTCTCTTCCTGCACGTAAGGGTACTGGCGACAAGGATGCTACTGCACGTATGTCTGTAGGTTTCGCACAGTTCATCGCAGGTAAGGCTGCCGTATTCAACAATGATATGGCAACTGCAAGAAAGTATCTCGGTGACCTCATCAACTCTAAGAATTATGCTCTTGTAGAGTCAGATCTTTTCTGGACAAACTTCCATGTTTACGGTGACGGTAACTCAGAGTCTATCTTCGAGCCTAACCTCATCGAGGAGCCTGCCTTCACACAGGGATGGGGCGCGATGATGATCGGCCGTTGGATGGTAGCAAACGTATTCTGCTGGAGAACTGACGCTCTTGCATCTTCTCCTCAGGTACACGTAGGTAACATGGGTTGGAACGGTGGTGCAATCCAGCAGGATTTCGCAAAGAAGTTCCTTGAGCATGATGGTGATTCACCTCGTCGTCTTGCCTGCTTCCTTACTGAAGAGGAGTGGCTTTATGAGATGGACTGGGCTTCAGACATCGATCCTGCAACAGGCCAGAACGTGAACATGAGCCTTGCTGACAAGAAGAAGGACCCTAAGCGTGGTATTTCTTCAGCAAATGGTGTATACAGCCACGGTCCATACTTCGAGTGGAAACACATGGTATACATCAACCCTCCTGCAATCCTGACAAAGGGCAAGTCATTCCCTGCTGACAACATGGCGACTACAGGACCTGCATCCAACCATACAAACTACAACGTAGCACGTTATGCTGAGGCTCTCCTCCTCTACGCTGAGGCTTGTATCGGTTCAGCTGACGAAGCTAAGGGTCTTGCAGCTCTTCAGGAAGTTCAGAAGCGTTCAGGTTCAGGTAAGATCTCTTCGACACTCAACTTCAAGGATGTAATGGACGAGAAGCAGTACGAACTCTGGTTCGAGAGCTGCCGTTTCCACGATGTTGTTCGTTGGAGCCAGCAGAGACCAGGCGAGGTTGACACAGACAAGATCTTCAACCAGTCAGGTATCCACAAGGATGTTCCTATCGTATACGATGCATTCTTTACAAAGGGTGAGTCTGAGCACAGACTTTACACTGAGCCTGCTGCAGGTGAAAATGCAGTTAAATACAATAACTTCGAGAAGGGTCGTCACGAGTACTTCCCATTCCCTCTCGATGTAACAAAGATGAACCCTAACTTGAAGAGTTACGGTGCATGGGCTAGTGCTCCTGCTGAATAATCACTGATAAAACTGCCGCAAGGCAGCCACGACATAAAGTCGGAATACAGTTAGTTTAAATCATTGTGGGTGCATCCGGGCGTGAGTCCGGATGCATTTTTTTATCGTCATCGCCGATCCCACACTTCATCGTTGCCCCACACTTCATCGTTGCCCCACACTTCATCGCCTGCCCCACACGTCATTGCGGATGCCACTTCAATTGTCATTGCGGATGCCACTTCAATTGTCATTGCGGATGCCACTTCAATTGTCATTGCGGATGCCATTTCAATTGTCATTGCGGGTAGCACTTCAATTGTCATTGCGAGGAGCGAAGCGACGTGGCAATCTCCAACATTATGATCCTGTAAGATTGCCACGTCGCTTCGCTCCTCGCAATGACGTTATATTGTGCAGTATAAATGCCTGTTTATTTGATGTTCGCCTTTTTATCTTCCCGGATATAGTAGATTCCTGCGGTAACCGCTATAATGACGACAAAGGCGTACATTATTAATGCTCCCATAATTATTCCTCCTTTTTCTTTAAGTCTTTGACCAGCATCAGCCCAAATCCTAATGTAACAGAGGCTGCTATTATGCTGCCTGCATATAATACCCATTTTTGTTCTAGCCCTGCAAAAATTGAAGCTAAAATCACAGCTGTTGTAATATACTTCGCTATATCCATCAGCCACTTACCAAGTTCCCTTCTCATAGTCTGTATATTTATACTTTATTTGCAAATATATATATTGTCAATCAGAATGTCAACGATGTTGGATGTGTTTTATTCTTTGTATATGAAGATTTGTATGAATGATCATTAAGTTCAGTAATTGTCAGTCCAGCAACATCTCTGCAAAAAAACTTCCAGACACAAGTCTTTGACCACCATCATGTCGGGGAGAGTATTCATTAAAACAAGGACCGACGGTATGTGAAAGTCAGCAATATGCCCCCAAATCAGGAGCGTGGGACCTTGTTTCGGTCATTTCTCGCCCTGACGCTACTTTTTATATGGTATCTGTACGTGCGTCCGGATACTGATATACCCTTTCGGGTATAATTTCTTTATCTTTCTTTTATTTTGTACCCGTTGTGGTATAATTATTAAAAATATTATTATATTTGTACCCCAAAGGGTATAATATATGACAATTGCAGAACATATCAAGGTAAAACGAAAGGAGTTCCATCTTACCCAGGTGGAACTTGCAGAACGGGCAGGGGTCGGTCTTCGTTTCGTCAGGGAACTGGAACGCGGAAAAGATACAGTTCAGCTGGATAAAGTGAATCTTGTGCTGAAGCTTTTTGGTGAAGAGCTCAAGCCTGCCAAGATGGAGATTGATGTATGAAGCAAGGAATGGTTTATATAAAGGACATCTTCTGTGGTATTCTTACTGAATCCGAAGATGGATATACTTTTCAATACGACGAGCAGTATCTGGCATTAGGTGATGCGAGAGCGCTGAGCCCGACGATGCCGTTGACTGACACACCTTATCAGAAAGAGATGATGTTTCCTGTCTTTGACGGACTTATTCCGGAAGGATGGCTTTTGGATATTGCACAGAATTCATGGAAGATCAATGAAAGGGACAGAATGTCGCTGCTCCTGGCTTGTTGCAAGGATTGTATTGGTGATATAGGGGTTATTGAAATGAACAAAGATGAGTAAGTGTCTTTATTGCTACAAGGAACTGCGCCCGGGTGAAGTGGATTTTCATCCGCAGTGCTCACGTAAGATGTTCGGGACATCTGTTGCGCCTCAGCTTCCATATACCAGGGACAATCTTTCTGATTTAGCAGAAATGGTCATCAAGACCAGCACTTCAGTAACAGGGGTTCAGGCAAAGCTCTCGTTGGAAATAGACCGAGGCAAGAGGAACGAGCCATCCAGGTTCACGATTGTAGGATTATGGGGTAACTATATTCTCAAGCCTCAGAGCACGCAATACCGATGTCTGCCTGAACTGGAAGATGTTACGATGAAGATGGCTGAGATAGCGAAAATCAGAACTGCACGTCACTCCATGATACGTTTTTCGGATGGTGAGTTGGGATATATTACCCTAAGGATGGATCGAGACGCTGAGGGACGGAAGTTCTCGATGCTTGACATGTGCCAACTATCAAACAGACTGACGGAACATAAGTATCTTGGCTCGTATGAGCAGCTTGCGAAGATTGTTGTCAAATATTCCTCTGCTCCATATCTTGATGTCCAGAGGTTCTGGGAGATTGTGCTGTTTTCATGGATTACCGGCAACTCAGACATGCACTGCAAGAATTTTTCGCTTCTGGATGATGGTAAGGGGTACGTGCTCTCTCCTGCCTATGATCTTCTGTCTGTGCTTCTGGCAGACCCGGATGATGAGGATGAGCTTGCCATGCCTATATTTACAGGGGGAGCTAAAGCGGGTTTTGACAGAAGTTCTTTTGTGCAGGCGTTCGTTGCCTCTGGTATACAGGAAGTGACGGCAAATAAACTGATAGACAGGATGGCAAACCACAAAGACAATTGGGTGGATATCATTCATTCCTCATTCTTGCCAGAGGAACTTAAATCTGAATATGTCGCAATGATTGAGCAAAGAGTTGGTGTTCTTATGCAAAATCGTTAGGCTGTCAATATTATATCTGTACGTGCATCCGGGCGTGAGTCCGGATGCATTTTTATTTTTATTAAAGAAATTTAAAAATTTAACGCACGTTATTTAAGAATTGCATCAAAGAAGTTTAAAAATAGACTAATCGATATTTAAAAGTAACAAAAAAGACAGAATATATTTTTAAAATTAAAGAAAATGGGTTAGATTTGTCGAACCTTTTTTAATTAACAACACTAACCAAATCAATTTTCTATGTTTAGAAATGTATTCGCTAAGGTAGTGGCAGTGTCTATGATACTTGCCGCAAGCATTCTGGCGGGGGCTGATCTCCTCGCACAGAACAAGCCTATCAGCGGTACTGTCACTGACGCGGCAGGTGTTCCGGTTATCGGAGCAGCTGTATTCGTAGTAGGCAATACCAGTACAGGCGTAATGACTGATATGGATGGTAAATACTCCCTTTCAGTCCCTCAGAACGCTGCAATCGCAGTTTCATGCATCGGTTATGCAACTCAGACCATCCAGATCGGAGCTGAAACCGTTTACAATGTAATGCTTCAGGAAGACACTCAGCTTCTCGAAGAGACAGTCGTGATCGGTTACGGTGTCCAGAAGAAGTCAGACCTTACAGGATCTGTCGCTTCAGTGGGCGAAGAGAGCCTCAGGAACCAGTCGGTTACCGACGCTGCAGCTGCCCTCCAGGGTAGAGCATCCGGTGTACACATCATCAATACCGGTGGTCCTGGTTCAGGAGCTTCAATCCGCGTACGTGGTTACTCTTCAAACTCAGGCAACATTGGACCTCTCCTCATCGTTGACGGTCTCCAGGTGGACAACATCCAGTACCTCGACCCATCTATGATCGCATCTATGGAGGTCCTCAAGGACGCAGCTTCAGCAGCTATCTACGGTGCTCAGGCAGGTAACGGTGTCGTTCTCATCACAACCAAGACAGGTGCAGCTGAGAAGGGTCGTGCTTCAGTTACTTACTCAGGCAAGGCTACCCTCCAGATGTTCAGCAAGAACCCTGTGATGAACCGTGATGAATTCCTCAGGTACATGACAATGCAGCTGGGAGAGGAAAGGGTACAGAACAGTCTCAAGGACTACGACTACAAGCATCCTATGTATGAGAACGGTGTGATCGATACAGACTGGATCGACGCTTACATCGACCCTACATGGAGCCAGCAGCACTCTCTTACCTTCTCAGGCGGAAACAACCGCGGAAGCTTCTTCGCATCCCTCAACTATGTACACCAGGACGGTGTCGTAGCAGGTGACAAGGACGTGTACAAGAGACTTTCAGCTCAGGTCAACGCTGACTACAAGCTCTTCGACTGGATGACAGTCGGCAGCAACCTCTCTATGGAAAAGTGGAGCACAAAGAGCGTATCTCAGAGAGGATACTCATCTTCATTCGACTCGATGCTCGCAATGGACCCTCTTACTCCTGTATACTGGACAACCGTTGAGGAAATGTCTCAGGACGTAAGAGCTCAGTACGAGCGCGTTCAGGCAGGTGGTGAGGGCCGTCCTTACACATTCTTCGGTGACGAGAACGGTTGGTTCGCAAACACCAAGTATGCTGATACCGAGGGTTCTGCTCTTGCAAAGCGTGACGCTTCAAACGGAACAAGCGGCGGTATCAACATCCGCGGTACCCTCTTCGCTAACCTGAACCTCTTCAAGGGCTTCACCTTCACTTCACGTTTCGGTTACCGTATCAACCAGAGCACAAGCCACAACTATACTGCTCCTTATTATATCGGACCACGTGGATCTCAGGACAACTACTCTATCTCTGCAAATGCAAACACCGGTTTCTACTACCAGTGGGAGAACTTCGCAAACTATAACGTTACTATCGCAAGAAAGCACAGCATCACAGCGATGGTCGGTATGTCGTTCATCCAGAACAACTCAGACAACGTAAGCGCAAGCGCAAGCGGTCCGGATATCCTTACTTCTTACGAGCCTAACTTCCAGTATATCAATTATGTGAAGAGTGACGCTACCAAGTCTATCGGAAATGCTCCAGGACAGTCAGCATCCCTCGCATACTTCGGTCGTCTCATCTACTCTTATGACAACCGCTACTCAGTTCAGGCAAACTTCCGTGCTGACGCATTCGACTCTTCAAAGCTTTCTAAGCAGAACCGTTGGGGTCTCTTCCCATCAGTTTCACTCGGTTGGACAATCAGCAACGAAGGCTTCATCAAGGACAACGTAAGCAAGAACGCTCTCTCATTCCTCAAGCTCCGTGCTTCATGGGGTAGAAACGGTAACGTAAGCGTTCTCAGCGGCTATCCTTACGCAGCTACAATCTCTCTCGGTAGCGGCTGGTATCAGTTCGGTGTAGACACTCCTGGTTCAGTTTACGGTTCTTCTCCAAACGGTCTTCCTAACCCTAACCTTGCATGGGAGACTTCAGAGCAGATCGACCTCGGTATCGACGCACGTTTCCTCAACAACCGTTTGAACTTCACAGTCGACTACTTCGACAAGAGAACCAAGGACCTCCTCTTCCGCGTTGCTGTAGACCCAGCACTCGGTGTTGACCGTACAACAGTGAACGGCGGTTCTATCCTGAACAGCGGTCTTGAGTTCGAACTCGGTTGGAAGGATCAGGTAGGTGACTTCTCTTACTCTATCAACGCTAACTTCTCGACCCTCCACAATGAGGTTCTCAGCTTCCCTGGCGACACTCCACGCGAGACCAACCAGCCTGCATCATCAGCTAACTTCCCTGTTCTCACAGCGTTCGAGCCAGGTTATCCAGTATGGTATCTCCGCGGTTTCAAGTATGAGGGTATGGATGCAGAGGGTAATCCTGTTCTTGCAAACCTCAGCGGTGATGAGGCAGGAACCATCGACTCAGAGGATATGACTTACATCGGTCAGGGTACTCCTACCTATACTTACGGTCTTACAGTGAACATGGCATGGAAGGGTCTCGACTTCGTTCTCTACGGAGCAGGTCAGGGCGGTAACCACATCATGCCTGTACTCCACAGACAGGGATTCAACAACAACTACAGATGGTATCTTGAGGCTGCTGAGAATGGAACTTACCCACATCCTTCAAAGACTCACGGTAACTTCCAGTTCTGGTCATCAGATGCAAACATCTTCAAGGGTGACTTCTTCAGAATCAAGCAGATGCAGCTTGGTTACACTATCCCTTCAAAGATCACAAAGAAGGCGGCTATCAGCAACCTCCGTCTCTTCGTATCTCTTGACGACTTCTTCATCTTCTCTAAGTATCCGGGTCTTGACCCAGAGACAGCAGCCCTCAACTCAACTACTGGTGGCGGTCTCGACTGGGGATCATACCCAACAATGCAGAAGGTGCTCCTTGGTGTTAACCTCACATTCTAATAACCAGATATTTATATGAAAAAGATTATATTTTCTTTGATGGCATGTGCCCTTCTTGGCGCAGTTTCATGTGAGTCGATGCTCGACATCCCACAGAAGGGTGTTACCAGCTATGACGACTTCTATGCAAACGATGCTGATGCTGAGGCGGCCCTTGTGAACATGTACAAGCAGTACATCAACAATGTAGCGGCTACCGAGGGTATCGACGTACCTGAGCAGGTGGTGCTCAACTACTCTGCTGACGACATTCTTGCAGCCGGCGGTCACAATGAGGACCACGCTCCTTTCCGTTACTTCTGCGAGTTCCGTTATGACAATGCGAACGGTACGCTGAAGCAGGTATACCAGAGATACATGTACTCTATCTACCACGCAAACCTCGTGATCTCTAACTTCACAAACGAGAACAGAGAGGGAACAGCTCCAAAGTGGGAGAGTGCGTTTACAAAGCAGGCTGTTGCCGAAGCTCGCGTAATGCGTGCATACCTCCACCTCATGCTTGCCCTTTCATGGAACACTCCTCCTATCATTGACCGCGTATACAACGCTGACGAGGATATCGTTTCTGCAGAGAGCCAGTCACAGGTACTCGAGTGGGTTATCGCAGAGTGTGAGAAGGCTATCTCTTCAGGTTCTCTTCCTGCACGTAAGGGAAAAGGCGACAAGGATGCTACTGCACGTATGTCTGTAGGTTTCGCACAGTTCATCGCAGGTAAGGCTGCAATGTTCAACAACGATCCTGCAACTGCAAGAAAGTATCTCGGCGACCTCATCAACTCAGGCAACTACGCTCTTATCGATTCAGACCTTTATTGGACTAACTTCCATGTTTATGGTGACGGTAACTCAGAGTCTATCTTCGAGCCTAACCTCATCGAGGATCCTGCCTTCACTCAGGGTTGGGGTGCGATGATGATCGGCCGTTGGATGGTAGCAAACGTATTCTGCTGGAGAACTGACGCTCTTGCATCTTCACCTCAGGTACACGTAGGTAACATGGGCTGGAACGGTGGTGCAATCCAGGAAGATTTCGCAAAGAAGTTCCTTGCACATGACGGAGACTCACCTCGTCGTCTTGCCTGCTTCCTTACTGAAGAGGAGTGGCTTTATGAGATGGACTGGGCTTCAGACATCGATGCTGCTACAGGCCAGAACGTGAACATGAGCCTTGCTGACAAGAAGAAGGACCCACTGCGTGGTATCAAGTCTGCAAATGGTGTCTACAGCCACGGTCCATACTTCGAGTGGAAGCACATGGTTTACATCAACCCTCCTAAGATCCTCACTGGTGGAAAGGAATTCCCAGCTGACAACATGAAGACTACAGGTCCTGCATCTAACCATACAAACTACAATGTAGCACGTTATGCTGAGGCTCTCCTCCTCTACGCAGAGGCATGTATCGGTTCAGCTGACGAAGCTAAGGGTCTTGCAGCTCTCCAGCAGGTTCAGCAGCGTTCTGGTTCAGGAAAGATCTCTGACAAGCTTACTTTCGAGGATGTAATGGAAGAGAAGCAGTACGAGCTTTGGTTCGAAAGCTGCCGTTTCCACGATCTCGTTCGTTGGGGCAACCAGGGCAAGGTAGATCTTGACAAGGTGTTCAACCAGTCAGGTATCCACGATGATGTTCCTATCGTATACGATGCATTCTTTACTAAGGGTGAGGCTGAGCACAGACTTTACACTGAGCCTGCTGCCGGTGATAATGCAATCAAGTACAATAAGTTCGAGAAGGGACGTCATGAGTACTTCCCATTCCCTCTCGACGTAACCAAGATGAATCCAAATCTCAAGAGTTACGGTGCATGGGCTAATGATACCCATGTTGAATAATGATGATTCGAAAAAAACAACCTAAGCATAGGTTGGTAATTAGTTAGTTTAAATAAATGGGAGTGCATCCGGGCGTGAGCTTCGATGCACTTTTTCTTTTGTGTCAAAACATCTCAAAAATAACCCTTGAAGCCCCAAATTGGGTTTATATGGTGGATTTGTATTGTAATTTGACGTCATAACTAATGGATATATGCTGATAGATTATTATTTTTGTGTGATTTGAATAAAATAATATGAAAAAGCTTATGATCATAGCCGCTCTTTCTGTTGCGGCAGTATTTGTTTCCTGTGGCCCTAAACCGCTTGTCCCTGCTGAGAAGGGCGGTTTTGAGACTGGCAAGTACAGGAATGTGTTTGTAGAGGCAGGATATTCCCCTAAGGAAGTGGACGCAAAGCTTAACGAGGTGTTCGAAGAGGTGTTCTTCGGTCCCGACAAGGTCTACTTCGAGGTGGAGGACAGTCTTGCCTATGTGTCTGACATCAAGAACAACGATGTCCGTACCGAGGGTATGTCCTACGGTATGATGGTGGCTGTCCAGTTCGACCGTCAGGATATCTTCGACAAGCTTTTCCGCTGGTGCAAGAAGTACATGCAGCATCAGGATGGCCCTATGGAAGGTTATTTTGCATGGAGCTGCAAGACTGACGGTACACGTAATGCCCAGGGTCCTGCTTCAGACGGCGAGCTCTATTATGTGACAGCCCTTCTTTTCGCTTCGAACCTCTGGGGAGACGACGGTGCCTTCGACTACAAGGCCGAGGCACAGCACATCCTCGACTGCGCTTTTGCAAAGGACGGTTCTCAGGGCGTGAAGAACTTCATCAACACAGAGCACAAGCTCATCACCTTTACTCCTGATAACTGGGGCTATACATATACAGACCCTTCATACCATATCCCTGCTTTCTACGAGGTATGGGCGAAATACGCTGACGACGGCCGTGCGGACTTCTGGAACGAGTGCGCCGCAGCATCGCGTGAATATCTCCACAAGGCTATCCACCCTGAGACGGGACTCAACCCTGACCAGAGCAACTATGACGGAACTATCAGAGTCCTCTTCAACGGTCGCCATTTCGGCAGCGGAAACTTCCGCTACGATTCATGGCGTGTTCCTATGAACATCGCGATGGACTATTCATGGTCATGCGCTGACAAGGAATGGCAGAGAGAGTACGGCAAGAAGATCCAGAACTTCTTTTACGGTCAGGGCATCGATACATTCGTTGACCAGTACTGTGTGGACGGCTCACTCCCTGAGGAGAACGAAATCCTTCCTGCAGGCGGCTGGACAAGGGTTCTCCGCCATTCTGTAGGCCTGGTGTCTACCGTGGCTGCCGCTTCGCTCCTGTGCGACCATGAGATCAGCCGCGAGTTCATCGACCGCCTCTGGAATTCGAAGAACGAGCCTTACGAGGACGGTTACTTCGATGCTTACTATGACGGCCTTCTCCGCCTCTTCGCCTTCATGCACCTGAGTGGAAACTACAGGGTCATCACTCCTGAAAACTAACATCAAACCACATTAATAATTTTTACACATGAAACATTTATTTCGTACACTGATTCTTGTAGCGACTCTTGCAGCCGCTGCATCGTTCTCAGCTGATGCAAAGAAGAAGACGGATCTCGTTGAGCAGTATCCTGGTCTTGCTCCTTATTTCAGCACCCCTACAGAAGAGGTCATGAGACCTGATGACCGCGGATTCATCCGTCGTTGGATCCTTCTCGAGCCTATCGGCAAGCCAAACCGTGGCAACACTGTATTCGTAGACAGCTACGTAAGACAGAACCTTGACACAGGTTGGAACAAGGGTGATTTCCAGGTGCCTGCTGACGGAGACAAGGTTACAATGGAGGTTGAGTACCAGAAGCCTGTAGAGCTTACTGCAGGTCGTCCAAGAAGCTTCGAGCCAGCTCCTATCGAGATGAAAAAGGTAAAGCTTGCATGGCATGCTCTTGACAGCAAGCTCTTCAACGTGAAGATCTTCCGTTTCGCTACAGCTACAGAGACCGGTCGTTACGGTATCATCTGCCGCGCCGTTACAGTCATTGATGTTCCTGAGGATATGGAGAACGTACGCCTTGCAGTAGGTTCTAACTCAGCTTCAATGTGGTGGGTTGACGGTGAGGAGGCTCTCATCCTCTCAGGTGACCGTCGTATGGTTATGGACGACGGTGTTTCCAAGAGACTTACTCTCAAGAAGGGCCGCCACGTCATCACAGGTGCTGTCATCAACGGTCCTGGTATGAGTGATTTCTGCGTTCGCCTTGTAGACGAGAAAGGAAATCCAGTTATGAATTACAACATCCTTAATAAATAGTGAAGGCCATGAAGACATCAATGAAACTTTTTGCTTTGGCAGCTTTTGCCCTTATTTCTGTTTCAGCTTTCGCACAGGAAGGTGAGCCATGGATTCATGACCCTTCTAACATCATGGAGTGCGACGGCAAGTATTATACATTCGGTACCGGTGGTGGCGGACTCATCTCTGAGGACGGTTGGAACTGGTACGGTGGTGCAGTACGCCCAGGCGGCGGTGCAGCTCCGGATGCTCTCAAGATAGGTGACCGTTACCTTATCGCTTATTCCGCTACAGGTGGTGGACTCGGTGGCGGACACGCAGGCCGCGTTCTTACAATGTGGAACAAGACTCTTGATCCTAACTCTCCTGATTTCGCTTACACAGAGGCTATCGAGGTCGCTCATTCAGAGCTTGACGAGGACTGCGATGCTATCGACGCAGGTCTCTTCCTTGACCCTACAACAGGTCGTCTCTGGTGTACTTACGGTACATATTTCGGCTTCATCCGCGTTGTAGAGCTCGATCCTAAGACAGGTGCAAAGGTGGGTGACGCAAAGGACCCTAACATCGCTATCGACTGCGAGGCTACTACAATGATCTACCGTAACGGCTGGTATTACCTCCTCGGAACTCACGGAACATGCTGCGACGGTGTGAACTCTACTTATAACATCGTTGTAGGTCGTTCACGCAGCGTGACTGGTCCGTTCCTTGACAACATGGGTCGTGACATGGTTGCCGGTGGCGGTAAGATGGTTATCGGATGTGCAGACCGTCAGTTCGGTGCTGGTCACTTCGGACTCTACAACGAGGACGAGGGCGTTCAGAAGTTCTCATTCCACTGGGAGGCTGACCTCGACCGCAGCGGTCGCAGCGTTCTCGCTATCCGTCCGCTCGTTTGGGTTAACGATTGGCCGGTAGCTGGCGAGCCTTTCGAGGCTGGTACATATGAGGTTTCTTCAGTTCGTCGTGGTTATGCTCTCGAGCTTGCAGTTGACTTCATCCGCCAGAACATCGCAAGAGCAGGTGGCTGGGGCCGCAGCGCTGAGCCGCAGCCTATCGTAGTTCACCCTAACCAGACTCTTGAAGAGGTTGAAGGCGGTTGGCCTACAGGTGAGATTCCTGCACGTATCGGTGACTGGATGAACCGTCCTCATCAGAGATGGACATTCACAGTAGTTCCTGAGGCTGGCGGATACGTCGGCGGTCAGTACTACAAGATCCAGATCGAGGGTACAGACAGAACTCTCACTGCAACAGATGATCTTGACGTGACTGTACTTCCTGAGTACACAGGTGCAGACGCACAGCTTTGGAGAATCGAGCAGGCTACAGACGGCAACTACCGTATCATGCCTAAGTCAACTCCAGGTTATGTACTTGCATCAGTAGCTGACAGCACACCTTCACTTCTCAAGTGGGATGCTGAGAGCGACAACTGCAAGTGGATCTTCAGAAAGAAGTAATCTGACAAAATATTGAAAGTATGAAAAGAATAGTGACCTTAGCGGTCTCACTGTTCTGCATGCTTTCTCTCAACGCGCAACCTCCCGGAGGCTTTGGTGGATTTCAGATGCCTCAAGTGGAGGTTCGTTGTTCTGAGAAGTTTGCGGACATAGACTATGCCGGCGATGATGAGGTATATCATAAGCTGGACATCTATCTCCCTAAGGTGGAGAAGGACTCATATCCTGTCGTGATCCATATCTACGGAAGTGCGTGGTTCTCGAACAGTTCAAAGGGTATGGCCGATCTCGGCACAATCGTGAACGCTCTTCTTGACGCAGGTTACGCAGTGGTTACCCCTAACCATCGCTCATCTTCGGATGCAAAGTTCCCTGCCCAGATCGAGGACATCAAGGCTGTGGTACGTTTTGTACGTGCGAATGCTGAGAAATACGGCTTCGATACTGATTTCGTAGCTACTTCAGGCTTCTCTTCAGGAGCCCATCTTGCTTCTCTTGCAGCTACAAGCTACGGCGAGCCTCAGCTTGAGGGAACCGTAGGCGGCAACCTTGATTTTACAAGCTATGTGGATGCGGCATGCTGCTGGTCAGGTCCTACCGACCTTAACTACATGAGCTGCGGCCGTGAGGAAGACACGTGGAACCATGGACCTGAGGAAGCTGTAATGGGCTTCCCGTTCAAGGGTAACGAGGAAGCATTCCGCGCATTGAACGCAACTACATACATCGACCGTAACGACCCTCCTGTAATCGTTTTCCACGGTACCAAGGACAATGTGGTACCTCCATGCCAGGGAGTACATTTCTATGAACTCCTCGACAAGGCAGGTGTGGATACCGAACTTTACATGGTTGAAGGCGGCGGACACGGAATGGGAATGTATGCTCCTGAAAACCTCAAGAGGATGGTTGACTTCCTTGACAGGGTGCGCGCTGAAAAGGAGAAGAATGCTGCATACGCTTTCCTTGACAAGAGCCTCAGGGCCGGCGGTTATCCGAAGGTGAATGACGACATGAGCGTTACCTTCAGCGTACGTGCTCCTGAAGCCGAGGAACTTGTAGTGAACCTTGGCAAGGATTATCCTATGAAGAAGGGTGAAAGGGGAGTGTGGACTGCTACCACAGAGCCTCAGGTAGAGGGTTTCCATTATTATTCCCTCAAGGCCGGAGGCCTGTCAGTGGCTGACCCGTCGACACATACATACTATGGCATGAGCCGCTATGCAAGTGCTGTAGAGGTTCCGGAGGACCTTGACGAGGCTGCATACTACATCCCTCGCCGTGGTGTGCCTCAGGGCGCGGTCCGTTCGGTTACCTTTCATTCCGATGTCTGCGACAGCGACAGGAGGATGTATGTGTATACTCCTGCAGGCTATGAGGAAAATCCGGGCAAGCGTTATCCTGTGCTTTATCTCCAGCATGGAGGTGGCGAGGATGAGACCGGATGGATCTATCAGGGCCATGCGGACGTGATTCTCGACAACCTCATTGCCGAAGGCAAGGCAGAGCCGATGATCATCGTGATGAACAGCGGTGTCGCAAGCAGACCTGACGGTACGGATGCCTTCAACGACATGATGGTCAAGGAAGTGATTCCATTGGTGGACAAGAGGTTCCGTACCATTGCTGATGCAGACCACCGTGCGGTTGCAGGTCTTTCATGGGGTGCGAAGCAGGCATATGACCTCGGACTCGGATATCCGGAAGTCTTCACGTGGGTAAGCGGTTTCAGCGGTATCATCGTCATTGGCGAGTTCCGTGCGAGGACTCCGGGCTTCCGTGACCCTGAACAGCTTGCTGCTGCTTACAACGGTGTGTTCAGCGACGCGAAGAAGTTCAACGACCACTATAATCTTCTCTTTATCGCCAATGGAGAAGCAGAGGGTAACCACCTTCAGGACATGAGCGCAATCCTTGCTGAAAGAGGTATCGAGAATGTATTTTATCAGTCTCCTCGTACAGGTCATGAATGGCTTACATGGAGAAGATGTCTCCGTGAATTTGCACAGCGTCTCTTTAAATAATGATGAAGACTATGAAACGTATATTTTATGCAATTATGGCACTGGCTGCATTGACAGCTTGTGCAGGTAATCAGGTCGGAGTCATTACCGAGCCTGTAAGTGCTTCTACGAATATTCAGGGACGCGAGTATCCTAAGATCAATCCTGACCTGAGCGTTGAGTTCAGAGTCAATGCACCTGAAGCCGAGTCGGTTGCTGTGGACATCTGCAGCAAGGTATATCCTATGACGAAGAATGAGGATGGAGTATGGGTCGTGACAACTGATCCTCAGGAACCTGGCTTCCACTACTATTTCCTTGTAGTAGACGGAGTGCGTGTTTCAGACCCTTCAAGCCAGCTCTTTTTCGGCTGCAGCGTGATGGCAAGCGCGATAGATATCCCTGAGGCCGGCTGCGATTTCTACCTTCCTAAGAAGAATGTTCCGCGCGGAGAGGTACGCATGCAGCGTTACTGGTCTGACATAGAGCAGTGCTGGAGAGTATGCTATGTGTATGTTCCTGCAGAATATGAGTCAAAACCTGACAAGCGTTATCCTGTGCTTTATCTCCAGCATGGAGGCGGCGAGGATGAGACCGGTTGGGTAAGACAGGGCAAGACCGATGTCATCATGGATAATCTCCTTGCCAGGAAGAAGGCGAAGCCTATGCTTATCGTGATGGAGTTCGGTCAGTCTGGCGGAGATTTCGGAAAGATCCTCATCAACGAGACCATTCCTATGATCGACAGCAAGTACAGGACAGTTGCCGATAACAGGCATCGTGCTATGGCAGGTCTTTCAATGGGTGGCGGCCAGTCATGGTCCGTAGGCCTCAAGCATCCTGAGGTATTCTCCAACATAGGTATCTTCTCTTCAGGAATGTTCGGTGGCGTGACATATGCTCCGTTCAGCCTTGAGACTGAGGTTCCTGAACTTCTTGAGGATCCTGCAGCTTTCAACGAAGGACTTGACGTGTTCTATATCTCATGCGGTGAGACAGATCCTCGTATCACTCATACGAAGACTGCTGTCGAGGCGATGAGGGCTGCCGGTGCGGAGGTCCATTTCTCTGCCTTCCCTGGAGGACATGAGTGGCAGCCTTGGAGAAAGTCTCTCCATGAGTTCGTGCAGATGCTCTTCAAGTAACAGACTCTTTTATAAATAAGACCCCCGACCGTCGGAAAGCTGAAAACTTAGGGAAATGCTTTCCTCCCGGTCGGGGGTTTGTCTTTTTTATGTTCTTGTATATAAGAGACAGCTAGCTGCAATTATGCGTTTATCGCATAATTGTAGCCTCGCGGTCAGGACCCACTGAGATTATCTTGATCGGAACCTCGAGGTACTGCTCCATGAATGCTATGTAATCGCGGAATTCCTTCGGAAGTTCCTCTTCAGTGCGGCAGTGGGTAAGGTCTGTATGCCAGCCCTTGAACTCTGTGTATACAGGCTCGATGTTGGCGAAGGTGTCGAATGGCCACTGGTCTGAAGGCTGTCCGTCCACGATATATGACGTACATACCTTGATCGTCTCGAATGTGTCGAGACAGTCTGACTTCATCATGATCAGGTCGGTCACGCCGCTGATCATCACTGCGTACTTGAGGGCTACGAGGTCGAGCCATCCGCAGCGGCGAGGACGTCCTGTAACCGCTCCGAACTCATGTCCGATCCTGCGGAGCTCCTCTCCTGTCTCGTCAAAGAGTTCTGTAGGGAAAGGACCGCTTCCGACTCTTGTGCAGTATGCCTTGAAGATACCGTATACATGTCCGATCTTATGAGGGCTTACACCGAGACCTACACATGCGCCCGAGCATGATGTGGTAGAAGATGTCACGAAAGGATATGAACCGTAGTCGATGTCGAGCATAGATCCCTGAGCACCTTCAGCGAGGATGTCATTGTCCTTGAGGAGCTTGTTGACATGGTATTCGCAGTCTACAAGCTTGAACTGCCTGATGTATTCTACTGCCTTCATGAATGCCTCGTCCTCTGCATGAGGATCACATTCGAAGCCCATCTGGCTGAGGAGCGTGATATGGCGGTTCTGGAGCTTTGCATATCTGTCGGCAAAGTCTGGTGCGAGGATGTCTCCTACGCGAAGACCGTGACGGCTGATCTTGTCTGTGTATGTAGGACCGATACCCTTGAGGGTGGAACCGATCTTTCCCTTGCCCATTGCAGCCTCGTTTGCGGCGTCAAGAAGTCTGTGGGTCGGGAGGATGAGGTGTGCCTTCTTTGCAATCACAATCCTCTCGGTAACCGGAATGCCAGTCTTCTCGGCAATGTTCTCGCACTCTCCCTGGAATGTGATAGGGTCAAGCACTACTCCGTTACCTACGATGTTGGTCGCATCGTCTCTGAAGATTCCTGAAGGAACCGATCTGAGCACGAAGCTCTTTCCGTCAAAATGAAGCGAATGTCCTGCGTTAGGACCGCCCTGGAAACGGGCTACTACAGGATATCTTCCTGCAAGTACGTCAACGATTTTTCCTTTTCCCTCGTCTCCCCACTGGAGACCGAGTACAACATCAAGTTTCATGTCGCTATATTGTTCTTTTATTGTTTTCTAGAATGGAAGATCATCATCAGGCATGTCTTCTACAACATTCCTTGGCTGAGCAGGCTGTTGGTATGCCGGAGCCGGCTGCTGGTACGCCTGCTGAGGATTATATGCAGGCTGCTGCGGCTGTGCCGGAGCATATGACTGCTGTGCCGGAGCCTGGTATCCGCCCTGACCTCCCGGATTGTCGGACTTCTTGCCGAGGAGCTGGAGGTTGTCGGCTATGATTTCAGTGGTGTACCTCTTGTTGCCGTTCTGGTCGTCCCATGACCTTGTACGGATACGGCCCTCGATGAAGAGCTGAGTGCCTTTCTTTACGAATCTTTCTGCAACATCCGCGTTGTTTCTCCAAGCCACGATGTTGTGCCATTCGGTGTTTTCTCTTGTCTCACCGTTGCGGTCCCTGTACCGCTCTGTAGTGGCAAGCGTGAATGTCGCCACCTTTGCATTTCCTGAATTTCCATCAAGGTAACGTACCTCAGGGTCTCTACCAACGTTACCGATCAGCATTACTTTGTTCAATGACATAATATATTTAATTTAAGTTGTATCGTTTTTCGGGCTGGCCCAAAAACTCTGCAAGATAGTGATATTTTCTTATAAAACTGCAGACATCTTCGGCAAATCAGGCCTCTCGCCTGTAAAAATTTCATATCCTGTCAGAGCCTGGTACAGAAGCCATGTCCTGCCTCCGGTATGCCTTGCCAAGGGGTTGACTTCAGTCATCCTCTTTACGAATGCTTCGTCAAGCGACGGGTCCTTGTAGTTGGCCTCCATGGTGTGCTTAGGCCTTCCCGGAGTGAAGTCGCTGTCAGTCAGTTCGTTCAGCTGTGGGATCGCTGTAGGGATGTTGTATATGACAATGTCGGCTTCCCTGAAGCTCGAGCGGAAATCTTCAAGCGGTCTGACCTCAGCGTCATATCCCGTCGTCCTGAAGTCCTCTGCCAGTTTCTCAGCCCGTTCAATGCTTCTGTTCATCAGCACTACCTTCATCCCTAGCAGCGCTGCCGCGGCTGCCGCCGCCTTTCCCGCTCCGCCTGAACCCACGATCAGGACCTTGATGGCTGTCGGAGGGATCCTTTTCAGACCCTCTGCCACTTCTGAGAGCCAGAGTCTGACACCGAGGAGATCGGAGTTATAAGCCTTGACCCCCTCCGGAGTCTTGACAAGGAGATTGGTGGCTTTTGCAAGACGGCATTCTTCGGATATGATGTCAGCCTTTGCATAGGCAAGTTCCTTGAACGGAGCTGTAACGTTTATTCCGTCGTACTCTTCAAGGAAGCTCCGGTAGGAAGCTTCAAAGTCTTCTCCTTGAATAAGATCGTATGGAAATCTGCCGTCGTATGCTGCCTTGAACAGGCTGGGCGACATCGAATGTGCAATAGGATATCCTATAAGTCCGAATTTCATCTGATGTTGTTTTTAATCTCGTGCACTTTAATAGGGTTTTTGGGGTTTTTGCACTTGATACCCCAAAATTTCGGGGTATCAAGTGCACTTTTATATGGATTATGCCCTCGATACCTTAGCAGTTACGTTGGCGGACGGCTTCAAACATGAGGATTGCTGCGGAAACCGATACGTTGAGCGAGTCGAGACGACCCAGCATCGGGATCTTGATATGAGCGTCCGCCGCCTCTCTCCAGACATCCGTCAGTCCGGTAGCCTCTGTGCCCATCACTATTGCCGTACCAGCCTTCATGTCTGTGTCATAATACCACTCCGAGTCCTGAAGCTGGGCTGTATATATCTTTATGCCCCTGTCCTTGAGCCATTTGATCGTATCTTCCGAAGAAGCAGTCGCTACGGGGACGGTGAATATGGCTCCTATGCTCGAGCGTATGAGGTTAGGATTGTACATGTCGGTAAGAGGGTCGCATACGATCACCGCGTCCACTCCCGATGCATCCGCGCTGCGAAGCACGGCTCCCAGGTTGCCGGGCTTCTCCACAGACTCCAGAACGACTACGAGAGGATTCTCCTTCAAGGTAAGATTCCCGAGTCCCATCTCCCTGCAGCGGAGTTCGGCGATTACTCCCTCTGTACCGCCTCTGTAGGCAACCTTGTCGTAAAGCTGTCGGGGAACCTCATAGAAACTGCAGCTGCACTTTGCAGAAATCTCCTTGAAATCCTCCTCCGGCAGTATCTCCGGGCAGAAGAAGACAGCATGAGGCTCGTATCCTGCCTCCATGCAGTGCATGAGTTCGCGTCTTCCCTCGACCACGAACAGTCCCTCCTTCCTGCGTGTCCTGGACTTCTCCTGAAGTTCCAGCAGCATCCTTATCTTCTGGTTCTGAGCCGATGTTATGTTCTCGATTCTCATATTCCTTTATAATCTCATGTAAATGTAGATATTTTAATACATCTTGGCAAGATAGTCTGCAAAGAAGTAGTCAGAAATCCTGTATATGCCATCCTCGCAGGTCACTATGTCATTCTTCATCAGTGGCTTCAGAGCTGCCTGCACTGAACTCGCCGAAACAAGCCGATGTCTCCTTACAAACTCCGAAGATGTTATTCCTTCAATCTTCTTCTCCCTTGCAATTGCGTACAGAAGCTGTTTCTGCTTCGGTGCCAATGAATATAGGATCGCCTGAAACCTGTCTTCCTGTGCATATATGATGTTTTCCCACGCTATGCCTATGTATTCAGACGTACATTTCATGCCCTTTTCAGTCAGTGCGAAGAGCTCGTTCATCATCATCTGCATATACCATGTGCATCCGTCGAACATCCTGTATATCATTTCCGCAACGGTCTTGTCCAGGAACTTTCCTCTTTCGGCAAACAGCTTTCCGGAAAACTGCGTGTAGGTGTCCATCGGTATAGGCTTGAGGCTTTGGCTTATCACGCTTTGAAAGAAAGGCTTTGCCGGCGAGTAGAAGATATCAGTCATTGTGTGTCTTTTGCTCCCGCAGAAGATGAATGATGTCCTTGAGCATTGCTGTACAAGAGTCCTTATGAATGCTTCCGTGCCGGTTTCGGGATATTCCCTTATCTGCTGGAATTCGTCAATGGCGACGATGCACGGCTTGTCGCCGGCCTCCATGTATTCGAATATTTCCTTTATCGTCCTGTCCGGCTGTTCGATGTCTCCTATGCCAATGTCGAATGAAGGATCGCCTGACAGGCTGTCGATCTTGAATCCGATTCTTAACGACTTCAGGAATGTGAACAGCTTTTCATGCCAGGCCTTTTCGGACCTGACGGCTTTCACGATGCCTTCAGACAAGGCCTTTGCAAATTCGCAAAGGTTCCTGGTGGCATAGATGTCTACATATATTGTCGTGTATCTGCCGTTGATCTCAGGCTGGGCGAATGTATGATGGATCAACCCGCTTTTGCCTATGCGGCGAGGGGATATCAAGGCGACATTCCTGCCGTTGATGATGTGTTTGACGAGGGTTTCCGTGTCCTTTTCGCGATCGCAGAAGTAATGTGCTCCGGCATATCTTCCTATGAAAAACGGATTTATGATCTGGTCTTTTTCCATGGCGGATTCATTTTATTGCAAATATAATAATTATGTTTATAATAAAATGAATCGTGCCGAATTATTCATACCATTTCTTGTACATGAGGTAGTGGACTGCGTTGTCATGGGCCTTTGCCCTGATGGCCTCGGAAGCGTCCTTTATCTTCTTTGCCGGGATCCCGGCCCATATTCCCGGTTCGAGGACCTGGTTCGCAGGGACGACCGCCCCAGCCGCGATTATGGTCCCGTCGGGAACGACCGTATTGTCCATCACTATGGCTCCCATGCCGATGATGACATCGTTTCCGATCATGCATCCGTGTACATTCGCACCGTGACCGATGGAAACATCGTCACCTATGATGCATTCCGACTGCAGGTAGGTCGCGTGGAGCACTGCATTGTCCTGGATGTTGACGCGGTTGCCGATGCGGATGGCACCGACATCGCCACGCAGGACGGCTCCGTACCATATGCTGCAGTCGTCGCCCATCTCGACCGTTCCTATTATCGTCGCGGTTTCCGCCAGAAATACGCGTTCACCTATAACGGGCGCATCGCCCTTCAGTTCCTTTATAATTGCCATAAAACAAAGATATGCAAAAAAGCGAGCGATGTACCAAGAAAACCATAATTCTTGGTACATCACTCGCTGTCATGTATATCGGCGCCGTGTGTCTTACAGGCTCTTTGGGCGCATCTGCGGGAAGAAGAGTACGTCCTGGATGGTAGGGGAGTTGGTCATGAACATTGTCAGACGGTCGATTCCCATTCCGAGTCCCGATGTCGGAGGCATACCGTACTCGAGTGCGCGTACGAAGTCCATGTCGATGAACATGGCCTCATCATCTCCCTTGTCCTTCAGCTTGAGCTGATCCTGGAAGCGCTCATACTGGTCGATAGGGTCGTTAAGCTCGCTGTATGCGTTCGCAAGCTCCTTGCCGCATACGAAGAGCTCGAAGCGCTCCGTCAGGTCAGGGTTCGTGCGGTGACGCTTTGTGAGCGGCGACATCTCGACAGGGTAGTCTGTGATGAAGGTAGGCTGTACGAGGTGCTTCTCGCAGTACTCTCCGAAGATCGCGTCGATGAGCTTGCCCTTTCCGAATGAAGGGTCGGTCTCGACATGGAGCTTCTTGCATGTCTCGCGGAGCTGGTCCTCATCCATTCCTGCAACGTCCACTCCTGCATATTCCTTGATGGCCTCAAGGATAGGGAGGCGGCGGAACGGCGGCTTGAAGTCCACCTGGTTCTCTCCGATCGTAACCTCTGTCTTGCCGTGGAGCTTGATGGCTATCTTTTCGAGGAGCTTCTCGACGAACTCCATCATCCAGATATAGTCCTTGTAAGCCACATAGATCTCCATGCATGTGAATTCAGGGTTGTGGGTCTTGTCCATACCCTCGTTGCGGAAGTCCTTCGCGAACTCGTATACTCCGTGGTATCCGCCTACGATGAGTCTCTTCAGATAGAGCTCGTTGGCGATACGGAGATAGAGAGGAATGTCGAGGGCATTGTGGTGGGTGATGAACGGACGTGCCGTAGCACCGCCAGGGATGCTCTGGAGGATAGGGGTCTCGACCTCAAGACAGCCTGCCTCGTTGAAGTACTCGCGCATGGTTGCCACGATCTGGCTTCTCTTTATGAATGTATCACGTACCTGAGGGTTCACGATCAGGTCCACATATCTCTGTCTGTACTTGAGCTCCGGATCTGCGAATGCGTCGAATACCTCTCCGTCCTTCTCCTTCACGATAGGGAGGACGCGGAGCGACTTGCTCAGGAGGGTAAGCTCCTTCACATGTACCGAAAGCTGGCCGGTCTTGGTTATGAATGCGAATCCCTTGATTCCGATGATGTCTCCGATGTCAAGAAGCTTCTTCCATACTGTATTGTACATGGTCTTGTCTTCTCCCGGACAGATCTCGTCGCGGTTCACATATATCTGGATGCGTCCTGTCTCGTCCTGAAGTTCTCCGAACGATGCTGCACCCATGATACGTCTTGACATGATACGGCCTGCGATCACCACATCCTGGAAGTTGCCTTTCTCCTCGTCATACTCAGCCTTGATCTGCTCTGCAGATGTGTTGATAGGGAAGAGTGGTGCCGGGTAAGGCTCGATTCCGAGTTCTCTGAGCTTAGCGAGCGATTCTCTTCTGAAAAGCTCCTGCTCGTTGAGGTCCATAATGCTCATAGATATATAATTTTATTGTTTGTTCAAAAAATGCAAAATCGTACAAATTTACAATAAATAATTATAAGTCCCCTCGCGAATGAAAAAAAATCCATATCTTTGTATGCTATGGCAGTAGAAAAGATATGGAAAATGCGGGAAGGTACTGATGTCGGGAACGTCAGGCAGCTTTCTTCTGAACTGGGAGTCGATCCGGTGCTTGCGGAACTTCTGGTCCAGAGGGGTGTGACCACCTTCGAGCAGGCCCGTTCCTTCTTCCGTCCGAACCTTGACGACCTTCATGACCCCTTCCTGATGACGGACATGGACAAGGCCGTCGAGAGAGTCCACAAGGCTGTGGTCTCATCCGAGAAGATCCTTGTCTATGGAGACTACGATGTGGACGGCACGACTGCCGTGTCTCTTGTATACTCGTTCCTTCGCCGGCTTACCCGCCAGATAGACTTCTATATCCCTGAAAGATATGATGAGGGATACGGAGTCTCGTACAAGGGCATCGACTGGGCCGCCGAAAACGGCTTCGGCCTGATCATCACCCTCGACTGCGGAATCAAGGCGAACGAGAAGGTCGAATACGCAAGGGAAAGGGGCATAGACATGATCATATGCGACCACCATCTTCCCGAAAACGAACTTCCGAAGGCTGTCGCCGTCCTGGACCCGAAGAGGGAGGACTGCCATTATCCTTTCGATGACCTTTCAGGCTGCGGAGTAGGATTCAAGCTGGTACAGGCATATTCACAGGTCTATGACATACCGTTCGATACGCTGATTCCTCTTCTGGACCTTCTGGTGGTCAGCATCGCTTCCGACCTCGTTTCGGTGACGGGCGAAAACCGCATCCTGGCCCATTTCGGACTCAAGCAGCTGAATGTGAATCCTCGCGAGGGACTTCTTGCTATGATCCAGCTTTCCGGACTTGAACCGAACCACCTGACCATCGACGACATCGTCTTCAAGATAGGTCCGCGTATCAATGCCGCCGGACGAATGGAGTCAGGAAGGATGGCTGTAGAACTTCTGACCGCCCTTGATTCGGCCGAAGCTGTACGTATCGGCACGGAGATAAACGAACATAACAACGAAAGGAAGAACATCGACCGCCGCATCACCCAGGAGGCCCTGGAGATGGTGCGTTCAGGCAACTGTCTTTCAAAGGAACATGCAACGATCGTATATAACCCTCAGTGGCACAAGGGAGTTGTAGGTATCGTGGCATCCCGTCTGGTCGAGGCTTTCTACAAGCCGACAATCGTATTCACGATGTCGCAGGGAGGTCTTGTGACCGGTTCTGCGAGAAGCGTGCACGGTTTCGACCTCTATGACGCGATCGAGAGCTGTGCCGACCTTCTGGAGAATTTCGGAGGTCATCTCTATGCTGCGGGTCTGACCCTCAAGGAAGAGAACATCCCTGCCTTCTGCGAAAGGATAGAGAAGGCTATTTCCGGAACCATAATCCCGGCGATGCAGACTCCAGTGGTGGATATTGATGCCAAGCTGAACTTCTCTCAGATCACGCCTAAGTTCCTCCGCATACTCAAGCAGTTCCAGCCTTTCGGACCCGGAAACAATGCTCCGGTATTCCTTACCGAGAATGTATATGACAACGGAACGGGACGCAAGGTGGGAGCGGAAGGCCTGCATCTCAAGCTGGAACTCATCCAGGAATCGCATCCGTACCACCACATCTCCTCCATAGCCTTCAACATGGCCGATTATTTTGACCACATCAAGGCGGGAAACCCTATCGATGTCTGCTATTCGATCGTCGAGAACTATTACCGCGGCGTATCCAACACCCAGCTCCGCGTCAAGGACCTCCGCGGCCGCGAGGAACTTCTCTAGCTTATCGACAGGCAGTCGAAGACATTTCTAAGAATCCACCATGAAAACGTAAGGACTGCGGCAGTTATGATGCTGGCGCGGCTGTACAGTGCGCGGCAGAGCTTGCTCTCGGGCGGAATCACCTTTAAGACACAGAGCAGGACCATTATCAGGTATGGGGATATTATATATAGGTAGGGATTGTACATGAAGGCATCAACGAAATCGCCCCTTAAGAGGGCCCAGACAGAACGCTGGAAACCGCAAAAGGGGCAATCATATCCTGTAACTGCCTTCAGCAGGCATCTGGGAGCAAACATTACCTGTTCTTGATGAACTTGCCTTCGGCGTCAGTGAAGTTGCCCATGATGATGACGATGAAGTCGATCAGGGCCCAGATACCGCATCCTCCGCAAGTGAGAAGCTGGGCGATGCCTGTGCCGGTCTTTCCTACATAGAATCTATGGATTCCCAGGCATCCGACAAAGAAACAGAGAAGCAGGGTCACAAGCCAGTCCTTGCTGCTTCCGTTGGTGATTACCGGTGCCGGTCTGTTTACGGCACATCCGCATTTTACGCATACGACTGCATTGTCGTTGATCTCTGCGCCACAATTGCTGCAATACATGTTAAGTAAGTTTTATTGGTTAATGATTAGATAAACTTCTCAAAGTTAACACTTTTTCATTAAAATCCCATGGATTTCCCCTGCAACTTCTTCAATGGTCTTTCCGTCGGTATCTACGATCATATGGGCTGTGTGCTCATAGGTCCCGGATCTCAGGGCCATGAGTTCCTCGATCCGGGCCCGGAGATTGCCACGTCGCTCCGCTCCTCGCAATGACATGCCGGCGGACGCCGGCGATGATGTGCTGGAGAGCATCGGACGTCCGTCCGCCTCGTCGGAGAGCCGTTCAATCAGGGTCTCCACCCCCGTACGCATGTAGATGCATGTCGTATGCTCCCGCACCAGCTCCGCACACTCCTTCGTCATCACCGTCCCTCCTCCCAATGCCATTACACACTGAGTCTGATTCTTATCGAAATTTTCGATGGAAATATCATGTGACTGAATATCAAGAGACGTGTCAGCCTGACGGACGGCGTCAGCGGATTCTTGGAGAATGTGGGGTGGTCGAGGACCGTGCCACCCGCGGCACGAAAGCGGGGGGACCGCAAGCGAAGCGCAGCGGTGGGGTGAGCGAAGCGAACGTCCGAGACACCCCATATCTCCAAGAATACCATGCAAAGCCTCGACCTCCATCTGACGGAAAGCAGCTTCACCATCAGAAGCGAAAATCTCCGGAATACTCCGCCCCTGCGCCTCCTCAATAACCTGATCAAGGTCCATGAAAGGGCAGCAGAGCAGCCTCGCGAGTTCCCTCCCGACGCTGCTCTTTCCGCATCCCATAAATCCTATCAATGAAATTATCATCTCATTTTTTTGGAGTAAGGTAGTGTGCCTGTAGTGCGGAAGAGGCATTTTGCCACCCCCGGCTAGGGGGAGGGGCCCACGAAGTGGGAGGGGGCCTCTGGAGCACCCAGGGATACTACAGTATTCTAAAACAATGTGAGTTGAGTATCTTCATCGAGTTCGATGTCGATCGGATCCTCCACATCGCTGTTATCTATCTCTCCAGCCAGATTCTCCGCCTCCGAAACCTCAGGCTTCACCTCATCCTCCGGCCTGTGGATCGGCTCTGTAAAATGTACCGCCTTCACATCCAGAGCGCTTACCTTCTTGCCCTTCGCCTGCAGACCCTTCTTCGCAATGAACTCCTCCGCATCCACACTCTCAGGATCACGGTTCACGTTCTTGCCTCCGAAGGTGATCTCGAACTGAGGATGGAGGTCATCGCTCAGCTCCACAAGATATGAACCCTTCGTCTCAGATATGAAACTTACCGAAGTATTGTCGCTTACATCGAACGAGAACCTCTTTACATAGAACGAAGCCACAGACTTGTCATAGTATAGTGCAGTGTATATCTTCGACTGGTCCAGCTTCTCGATCTTCAGCAGCTCTCCCTGGTACCTGTTGCTCAGGTCGAATGATGTAGTATAATATGTACCGTCCTTGAATATCGCCAGGATATGGTCACCCGTGTTGAACTGGCCGAGATGGAGTCCGCGACCGTCCTCGTTGAGTCTCTGGATGTCCTCGTCGAACCAGATGTCCTTTCCTCCGATCGTCGATATGCCCTTTGACTTGAGCTGGATCTTCTGGATAGGGTTCTTCGACACCAGGTTACCCCTCGAAGCACGACCCTTGATAAGGAGCTGCGAGAAGTCATACTCATCGATCAGCTTCTTGAGCTTGGCCCTCTGTCTGAAATATATCTTGACGGTCTCAGCCTCTCCGTTGTGGTTTACAGTAAGCCATAGGATCTGCGAACCTGCAGTACCCTGGGTGATGTCGTACTCCTTGTCTCGGGTCACGCTTGTCACCGCAAACCTCTTTGCATAGCTTACGGCAGTCTTGCCCTCGCGATAGATGACATTGTAGATCGTCCTCTGGTCGTTTCGGTCGAACAGGCCGACATACATGATGTCCTTTCCGAAGAAAGCCTTCTCCGAAACCTTGGTCACCCTGTACTTTCCGTCCTTGTGGATCACGATGATCTCCGAAAGGTCCGAACAGTCGCAGATGAACTCTGCATTGTCCTCCTTCTTGAGTGCTATGCCGACGAATCCCTCTGCCTTGTTGGCATAGAGCTTCGCGTTGTTGCTTACGACCCTTGTGGTCTCGATGTTCTCGAACTCCACAAGCTCGGTAAGTCTCGGATATGCCTTTCCGTATTTCTTCTTGAGGCTCCTGAAGTAGCTGATCGTATAGTCGTTGAGGTGGTCGAGATGGTTCTGTACCTCTTCCATCTCCGCCTCGATGCCCTTGAGCTTCTCGTCAACAGCCTTGGTGTCGAATTTCGAGATCTTCCTCACCGGCTTCTCGACAAGCTTGAGGATGTCCTCCATAAGGATCGGACGCTTGAGGAACTTCTGATACTCAAGCATCTTGTCATATACTTCCTGGAGCTGCGCCTCCCATGTCTTTGCATCACCTTCGAGAATCTTGTAGACCTTGTTCTCGAAGAATATCTTCTCAAGTGAATTGTAATGCCAGTCGTTCTCCAGTTCGCTGAGTCTGATGGAAAGCTCCTGTCCGAGAAGGTCCTTGGTGTGCTCAGTGCTGTACCTGAGCATCTCGTTGACGCTCAGTACCTGCGGCTTGTTGTCAAGGATAACGCAGGTGTTTGGAGTTATGGAAACCTCGCAGGCTGTGAATGCATAGAGAGCGTCGATGGTCTTGTCCGGAGACACATCGTTAGGAAGGTGGATTATGATGTTCACCTTGTCGGTGGTCAGGTCATCGATCTTCTTGATCTTGATCTTTCCGGTCTCCTTTGCCTTGAGGATGGTCTCGATCACTACAGGAGTCGTCTTGCTGTATGGGATCTCGGTGATTGCAAGAGTGTTCTTGTCCAGCTTTTCGATCTTTGCGCGGATCTTGATCTTGCCTCCCTTGCGCTTGCTGCTGTACTTCGAACAGTCTGCTGAAGCTCCCGTAAGGAAGTCAGGGTAGATCTCGAAGTCCTTGCCCTGGAGGATGGCAACGGATGCGTCTATGAGCTCGTTGAAGTTGTGCGGGAGAATCTTGGATGCGAATCCTGCACCGATGCCTTCTGTACCCTGGGCAAGAAGGATAGGGAACTTTACAGGAAGCTCGATAGGCTCCTGGTTCCTTCCGTCATATGAGGTCATCCAGTTGGTCGTCTTTGGATTGAAGACGACCTCCTTACCGAACTTGCTCAGTCGCGCCTCGATATATCGCGGCGCGGCATTCGAGTCTCCGGTCAGGATGTTACCCCAGTTTCCCTGGCAGTCGACGAGGTAGTTCCTCTGGCCGAGCCATACGAGGGCTCCCAGGATGGACTGGTCTCCGTGAGGATGGAACTGCATGGCCTGTCCGACGATGTTGGCAACCTTGGTATAGCTGCCGTCGTCCATTCTCCACATTGCATGGAGCACGCGCCTCTGAACCGGCTTGAGTCCGTCGATAAGGTGCGGCACCGCCCTGTAGAGGACGGTGTATGAGGAGTAGTCGATGTACCACTCCCTGAACATGCCTGAAAGCTTGTATTTCTTACCTCCTTCTCCCAGAAGCTTTTCAAACTTACCGCTCGGAGCGGCGTCTTCCGCCAGTTCCTGCTCCTCTGGAAGCTCTATTTCTTCAAAACTCATAATCTTTATTCTAATATTCGTATCCGAATTTCCTCAGTTCCTTCTTGCTTTCCCTCCAGTCCTGGTCCACCTTGACATACAGGCTCAGGAACACCTTCTTCTGGAAGAAGTCCTCCATGTCGATGCGTGCCTGCGTGCCCACCTTCTTGAGAGACTGTCCACCCTTGCCTATGATGATGCCTTTCTGTGTTTCGCGCATCACATAGATCACTGCGCTGATGTCGTATCTCTCCGAACCTTCCTTGAACTCCTCGACCACTACCTCGCAGCTGTATGGAATCTCTTCCTTGTAGTTGAGGAAGATCTTCTCGCGTACGATTTCCGAGGCGAAGAACCTGAGGTTCCTGTCTGTGAACACATCCTTGTCATACCATGCCGGTGCATAAGGGAGGTTCTCCACGATAGCATCGAAGATATTGTCAAGGTTGAACTTCTCCTGGGCCGATGCCGGGAAGATGATGGCCTTGGGCAGCTGCTGCTTCCACCATCCCATCAGCTCCAGCACCTGGTCCTGGCTGCTGATGTCTATCTTGTTTATGACAAGTACCACAGGATAGTCGATCTTCTGGAGCTTGGCGATGTATTCGTCGTTCTTGTCTCCCTTCTCGATTGTGTCGGTCACATAGAGGATGATGTCTGCATCTCCGATGGCTGTATCCACGAAGTTCATCATGCTCTGCTGGAGCCTGTAGTTAGGCTTCAGGATGCCCGGAGTGTCTGAGTACACTATCTGATAGTCATCTCCGTTCACGATGCCCATTATCCTGTGCCTTGTGGTCTGTGCCTTTGCTGTAACGATGGAGAGCTTCTCGCCCACAAGAGCATTCATAAGAGTGGATTTGCCGACATTCGGATTACCGATGATGTTGACAAATCCTGCTCTATGTCTTTTGGTCTGTTCTGTTGCCATCATATTAAATATATGCTCCCATTCTGAGGAGATTGATCTCTCCTTCTGTGAGGAAGCGCCATTCTCCTCTCTTGAGACCCTTCTTCGTGAGTCCTGCGAAATAAACGCGGTCGAGAGCCTTGACTTCATATCCGAGGGATTCGAAGATCCTTCTTACGATACGGTTCTTTCCCGAGTGGATCTCGATGCCGAGCTTGCGGTGGTCGTCCTCCTCGATATACTCGAGCTCGTCTGCTGCGATCACTCCGTCTGAGAGTTCCACTCCGCTGAGGATCTTATCATAGTCCTCTTTCTTGAGCTTGCCGTCAAGGGAAACCTGATAGATCTTCTTCTTGTCGTATGAAGGGTGTGTCAGCTTCTCTGCAATCTCGCCGTCATTGGTGAACATCAGTACTCCTGTGGTGTTCTTGTCGAGACGTCCCACAGGGAATACCCTTGTGCCGCAGCCCTTGAGAAGGTCCATGACAGTCTTGTCTGCGTGAGGGTCGCTTGCAGTAGTCACATAACCCTTAGGCTTGTTCATCACGATGTATACCTTGGCCTCGCCCTTGAGCCTTTCTCCGTTGAATCTTACATCGTCAGTATTGATGTTGATCTTTGTTCCGAGTTCTGTGACAACCTCGCCGTTTACGGTAACCACTCCTGCAAGGATGAAATTGTCAGCCTCGCGGCGTGAGCATACACCTGAATTGGCGATGAACTTGTTGAGACGGATCTCCTCCTTGATAGGAACCGCTACCATATCGTTGTCAGAAAAGGCATGGTCGCTCGCCTGAGGCCTTCTGCTTATCATCTTGTTGATTCCGCTCTCCTCTTCGTTGCGGAAGTAGTTGAGGTCCTTCTTGTTGAAGCTCTTCTTTCCTGTGTTTTTGAAACCTCCGTTGCCTGCAGGTCTTGACGGACGGTCACCGAACTGTCTGCGCGGTCTGTCTGTGCCGGACGATCTTCTTTCGCTGCTGTTCTCTCCGAAAGGTCTTCTTGGCCTGTCGCTTCCGAATGACCTTCTTTCGCCGTTGTTCTCTCCGAAGCTTCGGCGTGGTCTGTCTGTGCCGAACGATCTTCTTTCACTGTTGTTTTCTCCGAAAGGTCTTCTTGGCCTGTCGCTTCCGAATGACCTTCTTTCGCCGTTGTTCTCTCCGAAGCTTCGGCGAGGTCTGTCTCCGCCGAAAGATCTTCTCTCTTCGTTGTTTTCTCCGAACGACCTTCTTGGTCTGTCGCTGCTGAAGCTTCTTCTTTCTCCATTGTTTTTGCCGAAGCTTCTTCTGTCACCACCATTGCTGATGCGTGGTCTGCGTGGTCTTGAACCACCTCTTCTGTTGTCTTCCATTTTCTTATGCCTTCCCGGCCTTTTAATGTGATTAATATTTCTTGGCTCACGCCAACTTTCCTTTACCGACAAATGTCGGACCTATTTCAAGTTGAATATGTATGTTATCGTTCCTTTCTGCAGTGCCGGAGCGTCTGCACTCATGTTGAAGTGTGCGCCGAGCGCTGCCTTTCGCGCTGCCTGCCAGAGAGTCTTGTCCGATACCGTGGTACCCTCCACTCCTGCGACAGCCTTCTGTACCTGACCGTAGTTGTCAACCCATATCTCCACGACTACCTTTCCGGATGCCTGTACGTTGTACGAAGGTCTTGGCAATGTGCCGTCGACGCTTCTTCCCGCCAGCTTGGCGTTAGGCTCTCCGGAAGTTTCGCCTGTCCTGGTGTTGCCCTGGGCGTGTCCTGCCTTCAGAGCGTCGCTTACCTCACGAGCTGTCTGCGCCGCCAAGGTGTCCTTCTGGGTCTTGTTGTCGGCCGTGCGGAAAAGTGCCCTCTTGTCTATCTCCTTCTTTGGCTCAGGATCCGGCACCTCCACATCTCCGAAGTCATCAACCTTGGCTTCAGGAGCCTCATTGGTCTTGGTTCCCTCATGCTGGGCCTCTGACTGCTGCACGAGATTTATCGGTTGTGTCGGATCCGGGTTCATGGCCTGCGGCCTTGTTCCGTTCCATATCTGCTCCGGCTTCTGAATCTCAGGCTCTTCGAATTCGATGAGTATCTGTTCCTTCTCCGGCGGAGGTGGGTCAAGGTAGGTGAAACCTGTCACGAAAAGGCTTGCAGCCATACCGGCGTGCAGAACGACAGTAAGGACGGCTCCCGTCGTCCTTGATCTCTTTTCCTGTCTTTCCCTTTCCTCTAAGTATTTCATCTTTCTATTCCGGCGATGTCGCCATTATGACCTTGTAATGGTTCCTCTTTGCTATGTTCATCACTGCCACGACCTCCCTGATAGGTACAGTCTCGTCCGCATATATCGAGAAAGTCGGATCCTCTTCGGTCTGAAGAAGGTTTATGAGCTCATCTTCGATCCTGTCGAACCTTACAGGGGTCTCGTCTCCGTTGATGTGGTACGAGAACGAGTCAGTGTCCTGCCAGTGCTTGATCGATACGCTCACCGTCGCCTTTGCCGACACCTGGCCGGTGCTCTTCGGAAGCAGAAGCTTGAGGGCGTTAGGGTTGATGAGGGTCGATGTTACCAGGAAGAAGATGAGAAGCAGGAACACGATGTCCGTCATTGACGACATCGAGAAACCTGAATCCACTCTTGTTGTCCTTTTGATAGCCATATCAGTCTCCTTTACTTTCCTGAAGGTTCATGAAGCATGTCGATGAACTCGATAGTGGTGCTTTCCATCTTGAACACGAGATTCGAGATCTGCGAGGTGAGGAAATTGTATCCGAAATACGCGATGATACCTACAAAAAGTCCGCCTACGGTCGTCACCATCGCCTCATAGATACCTCCCGAAAGAAGGGTGATGTCGATGTTGTTGCCTGCAGTGGACATCCTGAAGAAAGCCTGGATCATACCTGTCACCGTTCCGAGGAAACCGATCATCGGAGCGCCTCCGGCGATCGTCGCGAGCATAGGAAGACCCTTCTCGAGTCTTGCCACCTCCACGTTACCCATGTTTTCGACAGCTGTCTGGATGTCCTGGAGAGGACGTCCTATCCTTTCTATACCCTTCTCGACGAGTCTCGCAACCGGAGAATCATACTTCTGGCAGAGTTCGATAGCTGACTTGATCTTTCCGTCATGGATGAAGTCATGGATGTCGTTCATGAAGTTCTTGTCTATATTGCCGGCCTTGCGGATCATCCACCACTTGTTTCCGAAGATATAGATTGCCATTATCGAAAGCAGCAGAAGCACGATCATAAGCCATCCTCCGGCTACTGCCAGATCGATGAGATTCATTGTCTTCTCCTGTGCCACTACCTGTACACCTGTTTCCAGGAGCTCTGCGTCTCCTACTTGTAAAAGATTGAAAATCATAGTTTTATATTACTTATAATTACACGGTTATACGCAAACGCGCATAACCGTGCAAAAGTAAGAAAAATTTGTCTGATTCCGAAATTTATTGTTCGTAAACGTATCCGATCTTTTCGCTGGCCCATTTGATGAAATACTTCATGTTAGGCGCGTCTGTATGACCTCCGTCGTGCTGGCGCCAAGCAAGGTCTCCGTCAAGTACATCCGTGTTGTAAGGAGGCATAGGCTCGTTGCGGTAATCGTTTGAAAGACCGAGGTCTGTGGCTCCGAGAAGCTTGAATGCCTCGCCTGCAGCGACGGTTGCCTGCCAGCTTCCGTACTGGTCGAGCCAGAGTGCGTCTCCCTGCTCAGGAATACCGTAGCTGATGAATACCAGTCGTGGAGCGCAGAGGGCTATGAGCTGGTGTGAATCAACCGGCAGCATGTCAGCTGTCCATGCTCCTGTCTCAGACTCGACAGCTGCATATTTGATGTAGTTTCCTGCCATCCAGTGGTATTCTCCCTGACCTGTGAGGTTCTCGAGTCCTTCTCCGAAGATACGGCGGTGGAGCGCTGCTCCTCCCTTTCCTGAAGAACCGATGAGGCCCATTGCGAAACGCTCCTCGAATGCGAGGGTAACAAGCGCTGCCTTACCGTAGCGTGAAACACCTTCGATACCCACATGCTTCGCATCTACATCCGGGTCTGTCTCAAGGTAATCGAGGCCTCGTGCGGCACCCCATGCCCATGCGCGGAGAGAGCCCCAGTCCTCAGGCTTGCGAGGCTGGCCCTTGTTCACAAGACCGATGATTCCTCTTGTAAGTCCTGCTCCGTTGTCCGCCTGGATGCTGCTCGGGTCGATCATCGCGTATCCCCAGCCGGCTGCGAGAAGCTGCTCGTTTGAAGGCGGATCCTGACCAGGTGCGCGCTGGGACATGCGGCTGAACATCGCGAACGGATTTGCTGGCTCGAAAGGCTGCCATGCAGGGTATTTCTTCATAAGTTCTGCTGTACGCGGATCGTTTGCAAGTATGCTGCGTAAGGTCTTGTTTATCACTGCCATATCCTCTGCTCCAGGGGTTACCGGATTAGGAAGGTTGGCAGGTCCGAACATCATCAGAAGCGGAACCGGGCCCTTGGCGTTTGCAGGAGTCACCACCACCATCTTGATGTCTACGTTGATCGACGGGCAAGCGGAGTTGTCGACATGTCCTACAAGCTGCTTTGCCTTGGCGCGGATCATTCCGACAGACTCGATCTCCTGAGCTACGATTTCCCAGGTTACGTCAGGAATGTTCTCCGGAAGACGGCCGTAGACCTCTCTCTCGAAGTCTTCCACGATCTCAGGCCTGCGGACCTCCCACCACTGCTTTGCATTCTTCACCTTCTTGCCGTCCTTGGTCGTCATCAGGTCTGGAATTACAGGGAATGGATTAGCTTTGCTTTCGTCATAATTAGCTGCATATGGGCTGCTCTGGTCAGCATCGAATCCGCGTCGTATTGACTTGATGCCGAGCTGGTCGAGCATGTTCTGGTGGTCCTGTTCGGCTGTGAACGTCACAGGCTCCTGTGCGAAGGCTGCCGCACCTATCAGGCAGGCCGCACATGTTAGGATGAACTTTTTCATGAGAATTATGTGGTTTTTAAAATTTTGTCCTAAAGTTAGGATTATTTTTCAAATTTTGCATCAATATTCTGCTCCTGTGAAGAAAAGAGCCTTTCCCGGAACGGAAGAACCGGCTGCCGAACGGTTGCTGGAAGCGATGAGCTCCTTTATCCATTCAGGCTTCTTCTTTCCTCTTCCGACCTCTGTCAGCGAGCCTACGATGGCTCTTACCATGTTTCTGAGGAACCTGTTTGCCTTGATCCGGAAGACGATGTAGTCACCGTCCTCGCACGGGAACCCCATCATTCTGCAGTGGTCGGGCCTGTATGTGCTCCAGGAGGCTTCGGTGACCGTGCATATTGAGGTGGAGTTGTTGCCGCCGACCTTCTCGAAGCAGCTGAAGTCATGCTCTCCGAGCAGGAATTCAGCTGCACGGTTCATGCTTTCGATGTCCAGCGGATACCTCATCCTGTACGAGTATCTTTCGCAGAACGGGTCCTTTCTGAAGTGGATGAAATATCTGTACTCCCTTTCCCTGGCATCGAATCTGGCATGGAATTCCGGATCAGCCTTGCAGACTTCGTGGATTGTAATTCCATGGGGGAGCATGGCATTTAATTTGTAGCATAGTTGTGCCGCTTCGAAGCTGACTTCGTCAGGGACTTCGAAATGGGCGATGTAGTTGATTGCGTTGACTTCGGAATCCGTACGGCCTGCGCCCGTCACCTGTATCGGCGTGCCGAGCAGGATGGACATGGCTTTTTCGAGTTCGCCCTGGACTGTGCAGGCGTTGTTCTGTATCTGCCAGCCGCAGAATGTGCTGCCGTCATATGAGAGCCTGATTTTGTATCGCATATCAAAATAAATGAGTAACTTTGTGGGATTTAAAATGCAAAAATATCAAAAAACATATTTATGGAGAGCATAAACATCAAAGAATTGAACGACCGCATCCAGAAGGAGAGTTCTTTCGTAGACATCCTGACGATGGAGATGAACAAGGTCATAGTCGGCCAGAAGCATCTCGTGGAGAACCTCCTCATCGGTCTTCTTGCCGACGGACACATCCTTCTCGAAGGTGTTCCGGGCTTGGCGAAAACTTTGGCAATCAACACTTTGTCTCAGGCTGTGGACTCTAAATTCAGCCGTATCCAGTTTACTCCGGACCTTCTTCCGGCCGATGTCATCGGTACTCTGATCTATTCTCAGAAAAGCGAGCAGTTCCAGATAAAGAAGGGACCTATCTTCGCGAACTTCGTCCTTGCAGACGAGATCAACCGTTCTCCTGCAAAGGTCCAGTCAGCCCTTCTCGAGGCGATGCAGGAACGTCAGGTCACTATCGGTGACGAGACATTCAGACTCCCTGCGCCTTTCCTTGTGATGGCTACCCAGAACCCTATCGAACAGGAAGGTACCTATCCTCTTCCCGAGGCCCAGCTCGACCGTTTCATGCTTAAGGTGGTGGTTACCTATCCCAAGAAGGAAGAGGAGCGCATGATCATCCGCATGAACAACACAGGCTCCTTCCCTAAGGCGACCCCAGTCCTCAAGCCGGAGGATATCGTAAGGGCGCGCGAGGTGGTAAAGGATGTGTACATGGACGAGAAGATCGAAAGATATATCGTGGACATCGTGTACGCCACACGTACTCCTAAGGATTATAATCTCGGAAAGCTTGCAGGTATGATCTCGTACGGCGCCTCGCCGCGTGCGAGCATCTCGCTTGCGGCTGCTGCCAAGGCCTATGCCTTCATCAAGAGAAGAGGCTATGTGATTCCGGAGGATGTGCGTGCCGTGTGCCATGAGGTGCTCCGCCACCGTATCGGACTCACCTATGAGGCCGAGGCGGAGAACATGACCACCGACCAGATCATTTCAGAAATCATCAACGCGGTAGAAGTTCCATAGTAGATTGCCGGTCATGCCGGCAATGACGTTTTATGAGCAGTTTATCAGCAAATGACCTTCTGAAGAAGGTAAGGAAGATAGAGATCAAGACCAGGGCTCTGTCGCACCAGATATTCGCCGGTGAATACCATTCGGCCTTCAAGGGCCGTGGTATGGCCTTCAGCGAGGTGCGCGAGTACCAGTACGGCGACGATGTGCGTAACATGGATTGGAATGTGACCGCACGTCTGCGTACTCCGTATGTCAAGGTCTTCGAGGAGGAGAGGGAACTTACCGTCGTCCTTCTGGTGGATGTCAGCCGTTCCCGTCTATTCGGTACGGTCGGTGCCAGCAGGAAGGATATGCTTGCGGAGATCGCGGCGGTCCTGTCGTTCTCCGCGATCATCAACAACGACAAGGTCGGTGCGCTTTTCTTCAGCGACAAGGTAGAGAAGTTCATACCTCCGAAGAAGGGACGCAGCCATCTGCTCCATATCATAAGGGAGATCATCGAATTCGAACCGACAACGGACGGAACGGACATTTCGGAGGCATTGCGTTATCTGACCAATGCGATAAAGAAGAAATGTACCGCCTTCCTTCTTTCGGACATGATAGATGTGGAGAAAGACGGCAGTCCGAGATATGAAGAGGCTCTGAAGGTAGCCGTAAACAGACACGACCTGTCTGTAATCGAGGTCTACGACCCTCGTGAAAGGAGCATTCCGGACATCGGACTCGTGCATGTCAAGGATTCCGAGTCGGGTGCATCCGCATGGGTGAACACCTCGGACAAGAGGATGAGGCTGGCGTATGAAGAGTGGTTCCGCAATGTGGAGCAGACGTCTTCGCGCCTTTTCATGAAATATAATGTGGACAAGGTAAGCATAGCCTTGGATGACGATTATGTCAAGGGGCTCATGACCTTGTTTAAAAACAGATAGCTTTATATGCGTAATGCATTGATATATTTGGCTTTGCTCGTGACCGGCCTGTCGCTTTGCGCGCAGGAGGCGGACACCCTTGCCGTTCACGATACGGTAGAGGTCCCTGCCGGCAGGTCCATCCCGATGAACGGGGTGTTCCTCCAGCCGCTGCAGGAAAGGGATTCCGTCCTGATTGCGGACCAGCTTGTGTACGGATTCGAGCTCAGGCAGGTGGAGGAAGGCACCAGGTTCGCTCTTCCGGAATGGAAGAACGACGAGAGGGGAGGAGTCCGGGTGGTCAGCCCGTGGATCGTCGATACCGTGAAGATACATCGCACGAAGAAGGGCATGCCGCGCCTTATGGACATAAGGGGCGGCATGGTCATAACTTCTTTCGACGAAGGTGTATACGACCTGCCGCAGATAATGGTGGGCCGTCTTTCGAAGGACGGGGTGATCGACACGCTGGTCTTTGACCCGATGCGCCTTGAGGTAAAGACAATGCCGGTGGATACGGCGACATTCGTGCCTCACGACATCAAGGGACAGATACGTTATCCGCTGACCTTCGCCGAGGTGCTGCCGTGGCTCGGACTCTTCTGGCTTGTCTCCCTTCTGGGAATTCTCGCGGTCTGTCTCTGGATTATGCATAAGAGAAAGGACGATCCTGCCTTCATACGCAGGGATCCGGCCCATATCGTGGCTTTGCGCGAGCTGGACAAGTTCCGTGGAAACAAGCTGTGGGTGCCTGAGAAGCAGAAGGTCTTCTATTCCGGCATCACCGACGCGCTCAGGGAATATATCTCGTCCCGTTACGGAATCTCAGCCATGGAGATGACGACCGCAGAGATCTTTGCGGACATGAAGGGAACTGATGCTCCTGAGGAACTTCTTTCCCAGGTGCAGGAACTGTTCGAGAGGGCGGATTTCGTAAAGTTCGCCAAATATGTCGCATCTGATGAAGACAACTCTACCGTGCTTCCTCTGGCTGTGAGGTTCGTTACCGAGACTTATCAGACCGAGGTTGAGGAAGAGTCAAAGAATGGAGGGCAGGAGTAATGTTTTTCGAATATCCCAGACTTTTATGGCTGCTTGTGATACCGGCTTTGCTGGTGTTGCATTACATATATCTGGAGCTTTCCCAGAGACATCCGCATCTTAGGGTATCCACTTCGGTACCATGGATGCTGAAGGGACGTTCGTTCATGTCTTTTTTCAGACATATACCCTTCCTGCTGAGGGTTTTTGCCCTGTCGATGATGATTGTGGCCATGGCTCGTCCGAGGTCATCGGAGCAGATGGAAAGGGTAGATACAGAGGGTATCGACATCATTCTGGCGATGGACGTGTCGACATCGATGCTTGCCAGAGACCTTACCCCAGACAGAATAAATGCATCCAAGGACATTGCGATCGAGTTCATCTCCCAGCGTCCTTCCGACAGGATCGGAATAGTGGTGTTTGCGGGAGAGAGCTTTACACAGTGTCCTCTCACCACTGACCGTGCTACCCTGATAAACCTGATGAAGGAGGTCCAGACCGACATCATCGAGGACGGTACGGCTATCGGAAACGGTCTCGCCACTGCGGTAGCGAGGATGAAGGACTCCGATGCGAAGAGCCGCGTGGTTATCCTTCTTACCGACGGAGTCAACAACAGGGGAGAGATTTCCCCTCAGATGGCAGCTGAAATCGCCAAGACCTATGGAGTGCGTGTATATACGATAGGTGTCGGCAAGGAAGGAATGGCACCTTATCCTGTGATGACCCCGTGGGGTGTGGAGATACAGAATGTGAAGGTCGAGATTGACGAGGCTTTGCTTTCCGAGATCGCCGAATCTACAGGAGGACGTTATTTCAGGGCTACGGACAATACGAAGCTCGCCGAAATCTACAGCGAGATCAACGATATGGAAAAGGCAAGGACGACGATAGACAGCTTCCCTGTATATAAGGAACTTTTCGGACAGTATGCCTTGCTGGCCCTGTTGGCTCTGATGTTGGAACTTTTTCTTAACTGGTTTGTAATAAGGAGGTTGCCATGTTGAATTTTGCACAAGCCCAATATCTGTTGCTTCTCCTTCTCATTCCTTTCTTCTTTGTCATCCAGGCCCTCGTGCTGAAGATGCGTAGAAGGAGAATGAAGAAGTTCGGAGATGAGGCTCTTGTCTCGCAGCTCATGCCTTCTTATTCGAAAGCGAAGGTGTGGGTGCGTCTTGTCATGTTTTCGCTGGGTTTCTTCTTCTTTGTGATAGGTCTTTCAAGACCTCAGATCGGAGCCAAGCTGAAGGAGCATGAGACGAAGGGCGCGGAGATCATGATAGTCCTTGACGTGTCCAACTCGATGCTTGCGGAGGATTATTCTCCCAACAGGCTCGAGAGGGCGAAACTCGCGATCTCGAGACTGGTGGACAAGCTGCGTGATGACCGTATAGGTCTGATCGTGTTCGCGGGCAATTCCTTCGTGCAGCTTCCTGTCACGACCGATTATGTGTCCGCAAAGATGTTCCTGAATTCGATAGACACCGGGTCTGTGCCTGTACAGGGCACGGCGATAGGTGATGCGATAAATACGGCTATGCGCAGTTTCAGCGCCCAGAGCGAGAAGAGCCGCGCCATCATAGTCATTACGGACGGTGAGAACCATGAGGACGATCCTGTTGCGGCAGCAAAGCAGGCAGCTGACCTTGGGGTCAGGGTGTTTGCGATCGGCGTGGGTTCGCCGGAGGGAAAGCCTATTCCTGTGGATGGGGAGCTTCTCAAGGACAAGGATGGGGAGATTGTGGTGACAAGGCTTGACGAGAAGGTGCTTCAGGATATGGCGCAGGCCGGAAACGGTGTGTATGTACGTGCGGGAACGAGTGAGTTCGGTCTGAATCCTATCATTGAGGATATCAGGAGGATGGAGGATGAGAGGTACAGCTCGATAGTGTTTGAGGAGTTTGATGAGCAGTTCATGTATTTCCTTGGCATTGCGCTGTTCTTCTTCGTTGTAGAGATGCTGATAGGTGACAGGCGTTCAAGGAAGCATTTGTTTGAACATTGATTGTATGCCTGTGTGTTCCGGAGGCCTCCTCCACACAATAGGCACACAATCCTGGATAATATAAATTGACTTTGTCATTCCGAGCGAGCGAAGCGAGTCGAGGAATCTTTATGGAGATTATATGAACAGAAGAATTTACATATTGTTTATCCTGTTACTGGTGGGCGTGGCGCAGCAGGCAGGGGCGCAGGAGGATAAGAGGGATGTCAGAAGGGGTAACCGGGACTTCCGGAAGGAGAACTGGAGACAGGCGGAGATTGACTACCGCAAGGCACTGGTGAAGGACTCCCTGTCGCTGGCTGCCAGTTACAATCTTGCCAATACCCTGTTCCGTGAGGGGGATGTCGAGCAGGCCGGAAAGGTAATGGAGACCGTGAAGGATGTGGCAGCTGCAAGCGCTGCAGCCGCAGACTACTATTATAATCTTGGTGATGTCGCCATTGCCAGGGAGGACTGGCAGGGTGCTGTTGATGCCTTTGCGGAGTCTCTGTTGAGGAATCCGGGTGACCTGGATGCAAAGGAGAACTATATCTACGCAAAGAAGAAGCTCCAGGATCAGCAGAACCAGCAGAATCAGGACCAGAACCAGAATCAGGATCAGCAGAACGATCAGGACCAGAACCAGGACCAGAACCAGGACCAGAACCAGCAGGATCAGAATCAGGACAAGAACGACGATCAGCAGGATAAGAACAATAATCGGAATCAGGATCAGAACCAGCAGGATCAGCAGGATCAGCGGAATCAGCAGGGCCAGCAGCCGAAGATAAGCCCTCAGGCCGCCCAGCAGATGCTTCAGGCGATCCAGGCAAAGGAAAAGGAAACACAGGACAAGGTCAACAGACAGAAGGCCGAAGCCCTGAAATCAAGACAGAAGGAAAAGAACTGGTAAAAGATAGAGGAGAAGATATATGAGAAAACTGTTGTTGACAGCAATCATGGCTTTATCAGCCTTCATCGCATCCGGCCAGACCGAGATCAAGGTCGAGGCCCCGAATGTGGTGGCGGCTGACGAGCAGTTCAATGTGACTTTCATAATCGAAGGTGAGGATAACCCTTCCGACTTCCAGTGGTCGTCAGGAGGTGATTTCCAGGTATTGTGGGGACCCCAGTCAGGACGCTCGACAAGCATACAGATCATGAACGGAAAACGGACCAAGTCGGTTCAGACCACATATACATATGTGCTCAGACCTACGGGGTCAGGCAAGTTCAGCCTTCCGAGAGCCAGTGCCAAGGTGAAGGGCAAGGAAATCTTTTCCGAGCCTGCATCCATCCAGGTGGCGGCAGCAGGAGCGGCGTCTTCTTCTCCACGTCAGAGCCAGCAGTCGGGTCAGTCCCAGCAGCAGGGAGGTCAGTCGCAGCAGGCGCGTCAGGCCGGTATACAGGATGATGACATTTTCCTTAAGATGGAACTCAGCCGTACGAATGTAGTTGTTGGAGAGCCGATAACAGCTACATTGAAGCTTTATCAGAGAGTCAACATAGGAGGATTCGAGAATGTTTCCTTCCCGAACTTCAACGGCTTCTGGAGCCAGGAGATAGAGGCGCCTTCAAACATCGAGTTCGCAAGGGAAGTATATGACGGACAGATATACAATGCGGCTCTTCTGAGGAAATTCGTGATAATACCTCAGCAGCAGGGCCAGCTTAAGATCGATCCGGCAGAGATGGTATGTCTGGTGAACATAAGGGTTTCCCCTGGCGGTACAAGCATATTCGACGGCTTCTTCGACGATTACAGGACGGTACGCAAGAAGGTATCTACAGGTGCGATGACAGTGAATGTGTCGCCGCTTCCTGCAGGTGCCCCTGCATCCTTCGGCGGCGGTGTGGGAACATTCACGATCTCAGCCAGGCTCAGCAGGGACAGCCTTAAGACCCATGAGGCCGCTTCTCTTCTTGTTACGGTTTCCGGAAAGGGCAACATTTCCCTTCTCGAGGCTCCTAAGGTGAAGTTCCCGCCTGACATGGAGGTGTATGATACGAAGATTTCGGACAAGGTGGACCAGGGAGGACTCTCGGGAAGCAAGTTCTACGAATTTCCTTTCATTCCGCGCAGTCACGGTGATTTCGTGATCGATCCTATATCATATTCATATTATGATGTGAACCAGGGTAAATATGTCACCCTTACTACCGAGCCTATACCTGTCAGCGTTGCCAGAGGAACTGAAACCGATGCAGGCGGAGTAGTCATTGCAGGACCTTCCCAGAAGGATGTGAGGACTCTTGGCAGCGACATCCGTTTCATAAACATAAAGTCTCCGGGCCTTGTGCCTGAAGGCAGTTTCCTTGTAGGGTCTGCGTTGTTCTGGATACTGACCGCACTGATTGCGGTTCTGGCGGCAGCCTCATGGCTTGTCTTCAGGAAGGTGGCCGCAAGAAGGGCTGATGTCGTGGGAACAAGGAACAGGAAGGCCACGAAGATGGCCTTGAAGCGTCTCCACCTTGCAGGTACCTTCCTCAAGCAGAACCTTTATACGGCATTCTATGAGGAACTCCACAAGGCATTGCTGGGCTTCATTTCGGACAAGCTCAACATTCCTGTGGCAGAGCTCTCGAAGGAGAGGATTACAGAGATGCTGAAGTCAGAGAAGGTAGATGAAAGATATATAGAGACATTCATCGGTATCCTTGATGCATGCGAGTTCGCCCGATATGCACCGGATGCCGGCCACGAGGCCATGGCGGCTCATTATGATTCGGCCGTGGATGTGATCTCGTCAATAGATTCGAACATGAAGGGAAAGAAAGGCGGAGTCAAGGCACCTGCAGTCGTGCTCATGCTCCTGATGCTGCTTCCGGCCGCATCCTATGCAAATGAAGATTCATATGTGGATTCATTATGGAATGCGGCAAATGGCGCATATGCTGAAGGCAGATGGGCCGATGCCGTCAAGGATTACACCATGATTTCAGACATGGGACTTGAATCTGCCTCCCTGTACTGCAACACCGGAGATTCCTTCTTCAAGGACGGCAATGTTCCTATGGCAATACTTTATTATGAAAGAGCCCTTAAGCTGGATCCTTCATATGAAGATGCAAGATACAATCTCGACCTTATGAATGCTGCAATCCAGGACAGGATCGACCCCGTTCCGGAGTTCATCCTGAAGGTCTGGGCCCGCGAGGTGTGCTATATCATGGATTCGGATGCATGGGCGGTATGTTTCCTGGTGTTCCTTGCCCTTACCTTCGCAATGGTTCTGCTCTTCCTGCTTGCACCTACGGCAGGTGGGAGAAGGACGGGATTCTTTACCGGAATAGTAATGCTGATGCTTGCTGCTTCCTCGCTTGGATTCTCTCTCTGGCAGAAGAACGATTACATGAGTGCCGACGAAGCGATAGTGATGCGTCCTGTTGCTTCCGTCAAGAGCTCGCCTTCTGCTGAGGCATCCACAGACCTTTTCATCCTTCATGAGGGAGCCAAGGTGCGTATCCTTGACGAGGTGGGAAGATGGAAGAACATAGAGCTGGCTGACGGACGTCAGGGATGGCTTCCTTCCGATGATATTGAAGTCATTTAATTACAATCAACACATAAACTGATAACCATGAAAAAGATTTTCTTGGCTTTTCTCTGCGTCTTTACGTCAGGAATGGCTGCCGTTGCTTCCGCAGCGGAAAAGAATGATCTGCCTGACTGGCAGAATCCGTATGTACTTGAGAGAAACAGGGAGCCGATGGTGTCCCACTTCGAGACAGACGGTCTGAAACAGACCCTTAACGGAATGTGGGATTTCTGCTGGTATGAGACCATCGATTCCCGTTCGATGGATTTCTACAGGACAGATTTTGATGCTTCAGGTTGGGACCGGATGCCTGTGCCGGGCCTTTGGGAGATGAACGGATACGGAGATCCTGTATATAAGAATGTAGGATATGCATGGGGCCACCATTATGTCAGCACTCCTCCTATCCCTGCGCCATGGCACAACTATGCCGGACAGTACAGAAGGATCTTCGTCCTTGATGAGGACTGGGCAGGAAAGGATATTTTCCTTCATATAGGATCCGCGACTTCGAATGTGCGTGTATGGGTGAACGGCAAGGAAGTCGGATACAGCGAGGACAGCAAGCTCGAAGCCCGTTTCGATATCACTAAATATGTGAAGACAGGCGAGAATCTCATCGCTCTTGAAATCTTCCGCTGGTGCGACGGAACATACATGGAGGACCAGGATTTCTGGAGATTTACCGGAATAGCCCGTGACGTGTATGTGTATTCGAGGGAGAAGAAGAGGATTGAAGATATAAAAGTGGTGGCATCAGCATCCGGTTGGGCAACCTTGCACGCTCAGGTTTCAAAGGGAGTCAAGGCTGTACAGTTCGAAATGCGTGATCCATATGGCAGGATTGTTTCTTTGTTCAAGGCCCCTGTCGTGAAGAACTGTGCCGGAGCAGAGGTGAAGGTTTCCAATGTAATGCAGTGGAGTGCTGAAACCCCATGGCTCTATACTCTTACAGTATCTGCGTTTGACAGTACATATAATCCGGAAGAGTTTGATGCCAAAGGAATTACGGAGAGCGCTACAATCCAGATAGGTTTCAGGGACGTGGAGATCGCCGGAGGACAGCTTCTTGTCAACGGCAAGCCTGTCCTTATCAAGGGTGCCAACCGACATGAGATGAATCCATACAAGGGATATGTGGTTACAGAGGCTGATATGATACAGGATATCCTTATCATGAAGAAGCTGAACATCAATGCGGTACGTACCAGCCATTATCCTAACGACCATCTCTGGTATTCGCTTTGTGACCGCTATGGTCTTTATGTGGTGGACGAGGCAAACGTGGAGTCTCACGGAATGATGTACGGACCGGGAGTCCTTGCGAGAAATGCGGACTTCGAGGATGCACATGTGGACAGGGCTGTCAGAATGGTGCAGAGGGATTTCAACCATCCTTCGATCATCGTATGGAGTCTTGGAAACGAAGGTGGAGACGGCCCTAACTATGCCGCTTCATATGATGCTGTAAAGGCTTTGGATTCTTCACGTCCTGTACAGTATGAGCAGGCCATCAGAAGGGGCAAGACAGACATCTTCTGTCCGATGTATTATGATTACGCAGGATGCGAGCGTTATGCTTCATCAAATCCCGAGAAGCCTCTCATCCAGTGTGAGTATGCCCATGCGATGGGTAACTCCATGGGAGGACTCAAGGAATACTGGGACCTTGTCCGCAAGTATCCTTCATATCAGGGCGGCTTCATCTGGGACTTCGTGGACCAGGCCCTGAAGTGGCCTTCATCCGAGCCGGGAACCGACCATGTCTTCGTATATGGAGGTGACTTCAACGATTATGACCCGTCTGACAATTCATTCTGCTGCAACGGTATCATCGCGGCAGACCGTTCATACCATCCTCATTCATATGAGGTGGCTTACCAGTACCGTTCGATCCTCACTACAGCTACAGCACAGGAGGCAAAGGCAGGAAAGGTGAATGTATACAACGAGAATTTCTTCATTGACTTGTCGAGATACATGATGGAGTGGGATATCGAGGTAGACGGAGCGAAGGTTCTTCGCGGAGTGGTTTCAGACATTGATGCGGCTCCAGGCGAGACCGTTGAGGTTTCTCTCGGATTCAACGAGGCTGATGTGGTCGAGGCTGCCGGAGTCGAATCTCTGGATATGCATGATGTATATCTTACCGTGCGTTATCTTCTCAAGAGGGCTGACGGTCTTCTCCCTGCAGGTTCTGAGGTGGCTTACGACCAGATCTGCATGAATGAAGCTGCAATCGAACTCTTCCCTAATGTTTCAGGTCTTCCTTCATACGGAGTGAACGGAAACCTCCATACATTCTATGGAGAGATGACCTTCGACGGTTCTGACAATGTCCGTGTTTCTCCTTGGAAGGCTGTATTTGATGCTTCGACAGGCGCCCTTGTGGAATATGTCCTTGCAGAGAAGGCCCTCATCGAGAATCCTGTGATGCCTTGCGTTGGAAGGGCTGCAATCGAGAATGACCTTGGTGCAAAGCAGGATGAGAGACAGGCGATGTGGCGTGATGCTGAATTCAGACCGGCTTCGTTCGAGGTCATGAAGACCGACAGCTGCTATGTAGTGGACATCGCGTTCGAGACCATCGGCGAGGCTGCGGACATCAGGATGAAGTATGAGGTCTATGCTGATGGTGCGATTGCAGTTACCGAGACACTCTCTGATGCAGGCAAGCTTGCAGAGGCCCCTCATATGCCTCGTTTCGGAGTGGACTTTGCGATGAACGGAGAATATTCTACATTCGAGTTCTTCGGAATGGGACCTCACGAGAACTATGTCGACCGAGTTTCGTCGACTCTGATGGGTCATTATGTACAGAGGGTGGAGGACCAGTACCATTACGGTTATGTACGTCCTCAGGAATCAGGTACAAAGACCCGGATCAAGTGGATGAGGGTTCTTGATGACAACGGTGCAGGCTTTGATATCCGTTCAGACATAAAGTTCTCAGCTTCAGCCCTTCCATTCAACTGGAAGCAGATGGACGTGAGGAAGCTCAATGACAATCAGGCCCACTCTCTCGAACTCAGGACTCTTGTTCATGAGGGTGAGAGGTCGAAGGGAAAGACCTGGGTGAACGTGGATATGGCTCAGATGGGACTTGCATGCGTGAACTCTTGGGGCGCATGGCCACTCGAGGAGTATCGAGTTAACGCACAGCCATATGAATTCAGGTTTGTACTTACTCCGGTAAACAACTAAACTTCATGAAACTATACATGATGAGACATGGGGAAACTGCCTGGAATGCGGAAAACCGCATTCTGGGCAGTACTGATATTCCCCTCAATGAAAAGGGAAGGGAGCAGGCCCGTGTCGCTGCAGAAGAACTCAAGGATACACACTTTGATGTCATCTATACCTCGCAGCTGAGCCGTGCCATGGAGACAGGTCTGGCAGTGGCTGCCCTTCAGAGCGGCTGCGAGGTGTTCCACCTTGAGTGCCTCAATGAAAACGATTTCGGCGTCTTCGAAGGTCAGGACAGAGATTCGGAAGAATACCAGGCCGAGAAGCGAAAGTGTTTTAAAAGATACCCCGGCGGCGAATCCTTTCTGGATGTTGCTGCCAGGGTATATCCTTTCATAAAGTCTCTGATTGAAGATCCTTCGCTGCAGGACAAGAATGTCCTGATAGTTTCCCACGGAGGAATCTGCCGCGTAATCTCAAGCTATTTCCGAGACATGGAGAACGAAGAGTTCATCACCTTCACCATGCCCAATTGCGGCTGCCAGCTGATCTGGTCCTGTTAATCGTCTGTTCTGTCACCTGCAGATATCCCGATTATACTAAGAAAAGTGAGATGATTATAAAAAACAGAAAAATCTTTTTTATGATCGGTTGAAAATCGTCAGTTTCGTTTGCTTGATATTTCCCATATGCTGAACTTTGAGGAAAAAAGTCAGACATATGGGGAATGTTGTTTTACAAGATGGTTTAGAGGGATATGATTTATCGGATTGGATTGTAGAGTTACGTGGGAGGAAAGTCATATTGGATTATCAGTTGGCTGTTCTTTATGGAGTGGAGACGAAAAATCTCAAGAGGGCAGTGAAGGCAAATATGAACCGGTTCCCCTCAGACTTCATGTTTGAATTGACAAAGGAAGAATTTGATTCTTTGAGGTGCAGAAATTTCACCTCAAATGGTCGGGGAGGTACTCGCTATATGCCTTATGCTTTCACACAAGAAGGGGTCGCCATGTTATCCGGCTTATTGAGAAGTGAGGTGGCTGTTCATGCCAATATACACATTATGCGTGCGTTTGTACATTTGCGCACATCTTTGGCGGCTATTGATAGAATATCTATGGATGTTGAATGCTTGAAGTCTCGTGTTTCAGAACTTAATCATTATTTGGAAAATGTACTTAGGGATCAGAATGATATAAATGAAGAAACCATGCTCCAATTGCAACTTATAAATGAATCGTTGGCCGAGATGTATGCTGAGAGTCACGAGCCTAAGACCGAGCCCAGGAGAATAGGTTTTAAATGATAAACGATTATCCCCCGACGAGGAATGACTGTCGGGGGATAATCGTTGCATGTATGTGTATCAGAGAATTACTCCCACTCGATGGTTGCGGATGGCTTCGGAGAGAGGTCGTAGCATACGCGGTTCACGTTAGGAACCTCTGCGAGGATACGGTCGGTGATCCTGAGGAGCACAGGCCACTCGATCTGCTCGATGCTTGCTGTCATCGCGTCGATGGTGTTGACGGCGCGGATGATGACAGGCCAGTCATATGAACGGGCGTTATCACGCACTCCCACAGACTTGAAGTCAGGAACGACAGTGAAGTACTGCCACACCTTCTTGTCCAGACCTTCCTTTGCGAACTCCTCGCGAAGGATTGCGTCTGCCTCGCGGAGAGAGTGGAGACGGTCGCGTGTGATCGCGCCGAGGCAGCGCACTCCGAGTCCCGGTCCAGGGAACGGCTGGCGGTATACCATCTCGTATGGAAGTCCGAGTTCCACGCCGCATGCGCGTACCTCGTCCTTGAAGAGCTGCTTCAGCGGCTCCACGAGCTCGAACTGGAGGTCTTCAGGAAGACCTCCTACGTTGTGGTGTGACTTCACGACCTTTGCTGTCTTGGTACCGCTCTCTGCGATGTCAGGATAGATTGTTCCCTGACCGAGGAAGTCAATGCCGTCAAGCTTGCGTGCCTCTTCCTCGAATACGCGGATGAACTCTCCGCCGATGATCTTTCTCTTCTGCTCAGGATCGGCTACTCCCTCAAGAAGACCGAGGAAGCGGTCGGTTGCGTCAACATATATGAGGTTGGCGCTAAGCTGGTTGCGGAATACTTCGATCACATTCTCAGACTCGCCCTTACGCATAAGACCGTGGTTCACGTGAACGCAGTAGAGCTTGTCGCCGATCGCCTTGAGAAGGAGGGCTGCAAGAACGGAGCTGTCCACTCCGCCTGAGAGCGCGAGGAGGACCTTCTTGTCACCTACCTGCTGACGGATGAGTTCAATCTGGTCAGCCACGAAGTTCTTCATGTTCCAGTTTGCCTCAGCCTTGCATGTGTCGAATACGAAGCTCCTGACTGCATTCTTGATGAACTCTTCATCGTTGCCGAACTTAGCGAGCTTCACTTCGCAGAGTGCCTTGTCATGACCGGCTGCCATCACAGGGATTCCGGTCTCGTAGATTTCAGGGAGAACATCGATCGCAACTCCGTCGATGACGTTGTTCGGACCACCGTTGATGATGATACCCTTTACGTTGGGAAGAGCCTTGAGCCCTTCTGCTGTGATGTCGTGCGGGTGGATTTCGCTGTATACACCCAATGCACGGATAGCCCTGGCTACCACTGTGTTTTCGTGGCTTCCGAGGTCAAGAATTACGATCATGTCCTGTTTCATCTTTTCTTTCGTTTTATTTCGGGCGCAAAAATAAAAAAAGTGTTTCAAATATTTTGCAAAAATATCTACTTTTGCAAATCTTTTTCGACCGGTTTTTCCGGTCGTAGGGCTTTATGCCGTCAATTGGTTAATTATTAGCAGATTATGCAGGATATAAGAAACATCGCCATCATCGCCCATGTAGACCATGGAAAGACGACTATTGTCGACAGGATGATATATCAGGCGCGTCAGGCGCGCGAACAGGAGAAGTTGGGAGAACTCATCCTTGACAATAATGATCTTGAGAGAGAAAGAGGCATCACTATTCTTGCAAAGAATGTATCGGTAGTATATAAAGGTGTCAAGATCAATGTGATCGATACTCCGGGCCATAGCGACTTCGGAGGTGAGGTCGAGCGTGTGCTCAACATGGCGGACGGTGTGATCCTTCTCGTGGATGCATTCGAGGGCTGTATGCCACAGACACGTTTCGTCCTCCAGAAGGCCATAGAGATGAGGAAGAAACCGGTGCTTGTCATCAATAAGGTCGACAAGCTCAACTGCCGTCCTGACGAGGTGCAGGAGGAGGTCTTCGATCTGATGTTCTCTCTTGGCGCGACCGAGGATCAGCTGGATTTCCGTACCATCTACGGTAGTGCAAAGCAGGGGTGGATGTCTTATGACTGGAAGCAGCCTACGAACGACATCACTGCCCTTCTTGATACCATCCTTGAGGAGATTCCTGCTCCGGAAATCAACGAGGGTACCCCTCAGATGCTGATTTCCTCACTTGAATATTCTCCATATGTGGGACGTATCGCTGTCGGAAGGGTCACAAGAGGAACCCTCCAGGCCGGCATGAACATAACCCTCTGCAAGAGGTACGACATAATGCAGAAGCAGAAGATCAAGGAGCTCATGATATTCGACGGACTTGGAAAATCCAAGGTCGAGGAGGTACAGTGCGGAGACATCTGTGCAGTTGTTGGTCTCGAGGGCTTCGAAATCGGCGATACCGTGGCCGATTTCGAGAATCCGGAGGCGCTTCCGCCTATCGAGGTGGACGAGCCTACGATGAGCATGCTCTTCTGTATCAACAATTCTCCGTTCTTCGGAAAGGAAGGAAAGTTCGTGACATCGCGCCATCTCAAGGAGCGTCTTGAGAAGGAACTCGAAAAGAACCTTGCCCTCAGGGTGAAGCCGGGTCCGAATGCGGATTCATTCATCGTGTACGGTCGTGGAGTCCTCCATCTTTCCGTACTCATCGAAACCATGCGCCGCGAGGGATTCGAGCTTCAGGTAGGTCAGCCTAAGGTCCTCGACAAGGTCATCGGAGGACAGCGCTGCGAGCCTATAGAGATGCTTACGATCGATGTCCCTGAAGAGTTTGTGGGCAGGTCGATCGAGATGGTGACCCGCAGAAAGGGAGCCCTCATCCAGATGGAAGGCAGGGGAGACAGGACCCATCTTGAATTCGACATTCCTTCACGCGGACTCATGGGACTCAGAAGCAACCTGCTTACGGCAACGCAGGGCGAAGCCGTGGTCGCTCACCGTCTCAAGGGCTATGAACCGTACAAAGGTGACATCGAGCGACGTACAAACGGTTCGCTTGTGTCCCTGGAAACAGGACTCTCAGTGGCATATTCGATGGACAAGCTTCAGGACAGAGGCCGTTTCTTCATCGAGCCTGGAGTCGAGATATATGAAGGTCAGGTAGTGGGTGAGCATACCCGCGACCGCGACCTCACCATCAATGTCTGCAAGACCAAGAAGCTGACCAACATGCGTGCTTCAGGAAGCGACGACAAGGTAATGCTTCCTCCTCCTGTGGTCTTCTCTCTTGAAGAGGCTCTGGAGTATATCCAGGAGGACGAGCTTGTCGAGGTTACTCCGAAATCAATGAGGCTTAGGAAGATTATCCTTAACGAACTTGAGAGAAAGAGAAAAAGTTCGGATATAAATTGCTAATAACAAAAGTTTTTGCTACCTTTGCGGGCTCAAATCTATTTACGGGTCGGAATGAATGACGGATTTATCATACCTTTAAATGGATTGACGACAGGACAGCATGAGTATCGCTGGAAGGTCGGCAAAGAGTTCTTCGAAAGCTTTGAAAACTCTGAAATACTTGATGCAGAGCTGAATATATCTGCCGTGGCGGAGAAATCAGGACGTTATCTGGGCATCGATTGCGATGTTGAGGGGGTGGTGACCGTGGAATGCGACAGGTGTCTTGACGAACTTGAAATGCCTGTAGAGGTCGAGATCAGACTAAGTGTCAAGTACGGCGAAGAGGAGTCTTCGGACGAGCATCATGAGGGGGAGCGTGAAGTTGTATTCATACCAGAGACTGATGCGGAGTTCGACATGAGTCAGATAATATACGACTATGTATGTCTGGATCTTCCGATGCAGAGGGTTCATGAGGACGGCGGATGCAATCCGGAAGCCATGAAACGGCTTTCGTCCGGTCCGGCTCCGGAAACTGGTGACGAGGATACGGAAAACAATCCGTTCTCAGCTTTGAAGGATATGTTTAAATGATTATTAATAATTTAAAAATATAGAACAATGGCACATCCAAAACACAAAGTCTCTAAGCAGAGACGTGACAAGAGAAGAACACACGACGTGGCTGTAGTTCCTACGCTCGCTACATGTTCAAACTGCGGTGCAACAATCATGTACCACAGAGTATGCCCTGAGTGCGGCTACTACAGGGGTCGTCAGATCATCGAGAAGAAGGCAGAGTAATCGCATCTTCTTAATGGCCCTGTAGTTCAACGGATAGAATGGAGGTTTCCTAAACCTTAGATAGCAGTTCGATTCTGCTCGGGGCTACGAAGAAGCCAGGCTGAGAAGCCTGGCTTCTTTCGTATGCCCTCTCCGGCTGGTTTTATTACCTTTGGTAATAAGCAAATAATGATTATCTTTGTATGTTTAACCAAATTAAAATCGACAGAAAAATGAAAAGGGTAATAGCTACACCGGACGCGCCTAAGGCAGTAGGTCCATATTCACAGGCAATTGAAGTTAACGGAACTCTCTATATCTCAGGTCAGATTCCTGTGAATCCGGCTGACGGAAAGGTTCAGGAAGACATCGTTGCGGCTGCACATCAGTCTCTCAAGAATATCGGTGCAATCCTCAAGGAGGCCGGAATGGATTATGACAATGTAGTGAAGACTACTGTACTCCTCGCCGACATAGCTGACTTCAAGGCTGTGAATGAGGTTTATGCAGAGTATTTTACAGGAGACAAGCCTGCAAGGGCATGTTATCAGGCTGCCGCCCTCCCTCTTGGCGTAAAGGTTGAGATTGAGGCGATAGCAGTTAAATAATGAGCAGGAAATCCCTCATACTTTGTCTTTCGGTCCTTGCGTTCCTTATCGTAGGGACCGGTATTGCAGTAGCTCTCCTTTACAAGGATGCAGGCCCCGTCGGAAAGACGTCCACGGTAAAGGTGGACGGCCATGACGGCTACAGGCTCCTGGCCGCTGTACCATCTGATGCGGTTCTCGTAGCATGTTTTTCAGATAGAGGACCGCTTCGCAGTGATATGGCGGTATCTCTTCATTACTCGGGAAAGCTGCTTCCTCTTTATGTCTATGATGCAGGCAAGCCTTCGGATGCCCCTGCAGAGGATGTTCAGTCGCTTGTTGATAGCCTGAAGAGCAAGGGTTTTGCAGCGGAGTATGCTGTTTCCGACCGTTCGATGGTGGTGGCATCTGAGTCTGAAGTCCTTGTCCAGTCTGCTCTGCGTCATATAGGCAAGTCCATGTCTGTCATGGATGCTCCTGGTTTTGCAGAGGCGGCCGGAACGGTTTCGGGAGATGATGTGATCTTTCTTTCCAACGTACATGCCTCTTACCTGATGCCGGCCGTATTCACTAAGAAATATACCTCATATTCGGGATTCGTTTCCCGCCTGTCCGACTGGACTGTCTTTGATGTCTCAGAGTCGGATGACGAGTTCTCCTTGATTGGTTCGGTGGTCTATGACAAGGATGCTTCCGAGTTCATGACCGTTCTCCAGAAGTCGATGCCAGCCTCATCTTCAGTAGCTGAGATACTTCCTTCCTATACGGTCTTTGCCGCGTCTGTTCCTGTCGGTGATCTTGATACCTATACGGATGCATACAAGTCTTTCCTTGACTCACGCAATGCTCTGCAGAAGAGCCTTTCAGCACAGAAGGTCCTTGAAGACAAGGCCGGTATGTCTCCGTACGACTTCATGGTCAACGCAGGTGTCAAGGAGGTCGCTACGGCATCCTTCATGGTGGCAGGAAAGCTTGAGAAGATCAATCTCCTCAAGACAGGAAAGAAGATGCCGGAACTTCTGGAGGGAAAGGATAAGGAGTGGACTTATGCAGGTTTTGCTTCTTCCGTGTTCGGAAACCTGTTCGCACTTGAGGATGAGTCATGCTTCACATGGATGGACGGATGGATCATCTCAGGAAGCGAAAAGGCAGTCGAGGAATATGTCAGCGGAAGAGCCATGGGATATACATTGAAGCAGTATATGGCAGATGCTTCCCAGCCGGATCTTCTTTCAGAGCGCAAGTCATCATTTGTCGCATATCTTTCATTTTCAGAAGATTACAAGGTGCTGGACAATGTGTTCAAGACAGCTTTCCTGAAGATGACCGCTCCGCTCTATGAAGGAGCTGAATATGCTCCGATGGTATTCTCAGTCGCTCCGGGCAAGAATGCTCCGTCGCTTTCTATGGACATGATGAAGCTTCAGCTTCAGAAGACCAAGGCTCCTGCCTTCGAAAGGGATACTACGGTCGTTGTTCCAAAGGGACCGTTCGAGGTGAAGAATTCCGGCACCGGAAAGATGAACCGTTTCTATCAGAACTCCCATCTCTCACTCTGTCTCAGCGAAGACGGAAAGGACCTTTGGGGAATTCCTTTCAAGGAACCTCTCTGCGGCAGGGCGTCAAATATCGATTACTATGCGAACGGCAAGCTCCAGATCATCTTCGGAGCTGGAAGCCGTATCTATATCCTTGACAGACTGGGCCGTTTCGTAAGCGGATTCCCTATCGATCTGAAGAAGGATATACTTCTCGGTCCGGATGTCTATGACTTCAATGGAACGAAGAAATACAATATCATGGTCCTTCATAAGGACAATACTGTCGAGATGTACAACCTCAAGGGGCAGAAGCCTTCGTCATGGAAGGGAATAAAGGCCTCGGAGACCATCAAGTCGCTTCCTGAAAAGATTACGGTAGGAGGAAGCTCGTTCTGGGTGGTCAGGACATCTCTCCAGACTCTGGTCTATCCTTTCTATGGAGGAGACCCTCTGACAACTTTCGAGGGGGACCAGATGATAAGACCGGACAGCGAAGTGAAGGCTGTTGACGGCACGACGGTCGAGGCCGTATGTTATGACGGCAAGCGCAGGACCGTGAAACTTAAATAGAACGTACTTTAACTTAGAATAAAATGGAATTCACATCAGTAAACAAGGTATTTGAAGCTGCCTTCAAGAAGAACTGGGTACGCCCGGCGATTTCTAACTACCAGGGAGAGACACTCTGCTTCAGGGATGTCGCCCGCAGAATGGAAAAGCTTCACATCATGTTCGAGGAGTGCGGACTTGAGAAAGGCCACAAGGTGGCGATATGCTCAAGAAACCAGGCCAACTGGGCTGTAGCCTTTCTGGCCACAATGACCTACGGTGCCGTTCCTGTTCCGCTTCTTCATGAGTTCAAGTCTGCAAACATCCACCATCTTGTAAACCATTCGGAGGCCAAGATCCTTTTCGTTGACGAGGTGATCTGGGAAGGACTTTCGGAAAGCGAGATGCCTGACCTGCATGCTATCATCCAGGTAAATACCTTCAAGATCCTTTATGCGGTTGATGAAAAGATATATGAAGCGAAGGAGCATCTGAACGAACTTTTCGGACGCAAGTATCCTGAGGCTTTCGAGGCCGACATGCTTGACTACTATGAGGACTCTGCAGATGAACTTGCTGTGATCAACTATACTTCGGGAACATCCGGTTTCTCAAAGGGAGTGATGATTCCGTACCGTGCGATCTTTTCTAACATTCAGTTTGCAAAGAAGGCTCTGCCTCAGCTTGACAGCACTTCAAGAGTGGTTTCGATGCTTCCTTGCGCCCATATGTACGGACTCATGTTCGAGGTTCTGTATGAGCTGTCTGTAGGTTGTCATGTACATTTCCTTTCAAGGCTCCCGAGCCCTAAGATCATCATGAAGGCTCTCTCGGAGGTCAAGCCTTCAGTGGTCATCGCCGTGCCTCTCGTGATCGAGAAGATATATAAGAGCAAGGTAAAGCCGGTGCTTGAGAAGGAAGGAATCAAGTTCCTCATGAAGGTTCCGGGCCTGAATCAGGTCGTTCTCAACAAGGTAAGGGAGGAACTTGTCAATGCCTTTGGCGGCGAGTTCTATGAAGTGATCATCGGAGGTGCAGCCTTCAACAAGGAGGTCGAAGCCTTCTTCAAGAAGATGAACTTCCCGTTCACTGTCGGTTACGGTATGACGGAGTGTGCTCCTATCATTACCTATGATGACTGGAAGGAAGAGAAGCTTTACTCATGCGGAAAGGCAGCTCCAAACATGGAGATCCGTATAGCATCAAAGGATCCTGTCAATGTTCCTGGTGAGATCCAGATCAAGGGCGCGAATGTCTTCCTAGGCTACTACAAGAACGAGGAGGCTACTGCAGAAGTATTTACAGAGGACGGATGGTTCCGTACCGGAGACATGGGTGTTCTCGATGAAGATGGATGCCTGTTCATAAAGGGACGTACCAAGTGTATGATCCTTGGTCCTAGCGGACAGAACATCTATCCTGAGGAAGTCGAGACGGTGATCAACAGCCAGCCGTATGTGGTCGATTCGCTCGTGATCGAGGACGGCGGAGGCCTGACTGCCCTCATCTATCCGGATTTCGCTCAGGGAGCAAAGGACGGCATGAGTCAGGACGCCTTTGTGAAATTCATGGAAGATACGCTTCCGGAACTTAACAAGGAACTTCCTAACTATGCTAAGCTCAAGAAGATAGAGGTGATGTCGGAAGATTTCGAGCGTACACCTAAGAAGAGCATCAAGAGATATCTATATCAGAGATAATATGGAAAAGTTTGACCACAGCTATATCGAGATGGCTGGAGTATGGGCACGTAACTCGTACTGCAAGCGCCGCCAGGTCGGCGCCCTTCTCGTAAAGGACAGAATGATAATTTCAGACGGCTACAACGGTACTCCGTCGGGTTTTGAGAACATCTGCGAAGATGAGTCCGGGGTCACCAAGCCTTATGTCCTTCACGCTGAGGCCAACGCCATATCAAAGGTTGCCCAATCGGGCAACAGCAGCAAGGATGCAACCCTTTATGTAACAGCCTCTCCATGCATGGAATGTGCAAAGCTGATCATTCAGGCTGGAATCAGGAGAGTGGTCTACAGAGACTCATATCGTCTCACCGACGGTATAGATCTTTTGAAACGGGCCGGTATCGAAGTCGAGCAGGTCGACTGACATTTAATGAAGTCATATGAAGAAGATAGATAATACTGTAATCGTAGCACTCCTGGGCGTTGTTCTGGGAGTGCTTCTTACCATGGTTTCCGGTAAGGTATTCGAAAAGAAGGAATTTGATGGTGATTACAACAGATGGCGTAAGCTTAATCTGATACTTCAGGAAGTTCAGAAGCATTACGTCGATACCATCGATATGGAGGGAATGACAGATGCCGCAGTTGTGGCTGCTCTTGCCGAGCTGGATCCGCATTCCATCTATCTTCCTCCTCTCGAGCTCGAAGAATCGGAGACGGAGCTTTCCGGCAATTTCGAAGGAATAGGCATAACCTTCAATGTCCCTAACGATACTGCAATAGTTCTTAATCCGTTGACAGGAGGTCCTTCGGCAAAGGCAGGCCTGATGCAGGGTGACAGGATCGTCAAGGTTGATGACAAGGTGGTTGCCGGCGTAAAGATGCCTCAGGACAGCATGATAAGGCTCATGAAGGGACCTAAGGGTACAAAGGTAAAGGTTACCGTCAATCGTGACGGAACCTTGATTCCGTTCGAGATCATCCGTGACAAGATACCCGTTAACTGCGTCGATGCAGCCTTCATGATCGATGATGTCACAGGATATATAAAGCTTTCGAAGTTTACGAGGACGACTTACAAGGAGTTCACTGATGCCACGACAAAGCTGCTCTCGATGGGTATGAAGCGACTGATCTTCGATCTCAGAGACAATACCGGAGGCTATTTCGACCAGGCTCTCCGCCTCTCCAACGAATTCCTTCAGAGAGGTGACGGGATCGTATACATGGAAGGTATGCACCGACCTCGTCAGGACTATGATGCAGACGGAAGGGGAAAGCTAAAGGACATCGGGATATCCGTACTCATAGATGAGGGTACCGCCTCGTCCAGCGAAATCTTCTCAGGAGCCATTCAGGACAACGACAGGGGAGTCATTGTCGGAAGGCGTTCTTTCGGAAAAGGTCTTGTTCAGGAACCGATAAACTTTACTGACGGTTCAGGTCTGAGGCTCACTGTGGCACGCTTCCATACTCCTTCAGGAAGATGCATCCAGAAGCCGTATGACGGAGACTATGATTATGACATATATGAGAGATATGTCCATGGCGAGATGACTTCCGCTGACAGCATGAAGGTGGATACGACTGCCGTATATTATACTGTCAAGGGCCGCAGGGTCTATGGTGGTGGCGGAATCATTCCAGACGTGTTCGTGCCTATGGATACTACAAAGGCTACCAATTTCTATATAGAATGCAACAGGAAAGCAACTCAGATGCGTTTCGCCCAGAGCATGTTCGACAAATATCGCAGCGAACTGGCTCAGATTGACGATTTCGGCAGACTCGAAGACTTCTTTGAGGAGATCAGTCTGAACGATCAGTTCATTGCCTACGCAGAAAATAAGGATGGAATAAGGCTGAAGAAAGGGGAGTGGAAGGAATCGGCTCCATACCTTGTACCTCAGCTCAAGGCTCTGGTAGGCCGCTTCTCAAAGCTTGGTGACGAGGCTTTCTACAGATTCTATATCCCGATAGACGATACGATCCAGGCCGCACTTAACAATCCTAGTACGGTCTTCTGACAGAGACAGTGATATACGGACCATCCCCCGGCATGGAGGAAAGCATTTTCCCTTGATTTTCTGCTTTCCGACTGCCGGGGGATGGTCCGTATATGCGGTGATGTTACTGAGCGATGAAGCGGTAGACGATTTCGCCTGTCTGATTGGCTGGGGCATCAGAGGATGCGCTGAAGCGGGACAGGCGGGCCGCACGCACTGCAAAGCTTCGAAGGCAGTTGTCGGAAGAAGATATCTCATCCATCACCTTGGCCCGCACGACTCTTCCGGAGTTGTCTACTGTTATGATGACAGTCACATCTCCCGCCCCGTAGCAGCGGTAAGCTGGAATAGGAAGGTGACTGGCCTTCCTGCCGTCAAGAGTATATGACAGTACTGACGGACCGCTGTACTCCTTCTGGTTCTCCTGGGACTTCTTCTGCTGATGCTGCATCTCGACAGTCTCGTCAACCGCATTCTCCTCGATTGCGTCTTTCTGACCGTTCCTGAGGTCCTTAGCGAGTCTCTCCGCATCCTTGTACAGTTCTTCCGCATCAGTACCTCTATCATCCCTGAGCTGAGCTCTGGAGGCATCCGTAGCGATGTTTCTTACCTGCTGACTCGAACTCTGTGCTGCTGAGATCAGCTCGTCAAGCTTTTTGCTGATATCCTCCTTGAAAATTTCTTCCTGCTGACGGCGCTCGATCTCCTCCTGCTTTGAGAAATCAAGAACGAAGCTCTCCTCCTTGCGTATCGTCGAATCTATCTGATATGCAAGCAAGACAATAATCACCGTGAGATGGAATATCACGGTGATGTATAAACCTGCACGGTCCTCTTTCTTGAAGATGTCCTTTATATTCTTCACTTCGTTCTGAATGACAATGCTATTTCCTGCAGCCGGCCAACGACTTTTCTATTGTAGCTGAAATCACGTCGATGGCAACCTTGTTATGTCCTCCCTGAGGAATGATTATGTCGGCATAACGCTTGCTTGGCTCGATGAACTGCAGGTACATCGGCTTTACTGTCTGAGAATATCTTTCGATGACCCATTCCACCGTCTTGCCTCTTTCCACGATATCGCGTGCCATCACCCTCATCAGCCTGTCATCATCGTCGGCATCTACGAAGATCTTGATGTCCATAAGCTTGCGGAGCTTAGGGTCGGTAAAGATCAGGATACCCTCCACGATGATCACATCTGCCGGCTTCACATGGACAGTCTCATTCTTCGAACGTCCGCATGTGATGTAGGAGTAAACCGGCTGCTCGACTTCCTTACCTTCACGCAGATCCTTGAGTTGAGCTCTGAGGAGGTCAAAGTCTATCGAATCAGGGTGGTCGAAATTGTGGACCCTTTTCTGCTCTTCAGTGAAGTGGCTCAAGTCCTTGTAGTATGAATCCTGAGGTATCACCACCACGTTTTCCTGAAGCTGCTCTGTGATGGCTCTGACCACAGTCGTCTTTCCTGAACCGGAACCTCCGGCTATTCCTATTATAAGCATATCTGTCGGTATAAGATCCCCACGTAGTCCTTCGGACTCCTCGGGATGAGTGTTTTTAATATTCTGCGTTCTTCGGAGTCCTTGGGAACGGAATCACGTCACGGATGTTGCTCATACCTGTAACGAACAGGAGAAGACGCTCGAAACCGAGACCGAAACCGCTGTGAGGCGCTGAGCCGAAACGTCTGGTATCAAGATACCACTCGAGACCCTTTCTGCTCATCTGAAGCTCGTCGATACGTGCTTCAAGCTTCTGGAGCGAGGACTCACGCTCTGAACCTCCGATGATCTCTCCGATCTTAGGGAAGAGCACGTCCATCGCGCGTACTGTCTTTCCGTCCTCGTTCTGCTTCATATAGAAGGCCTTGATGTCCTTAGGATAATCTGTAAGGATCACAGGCTTCTTGAAATGCTTTTCCACGAGATACCTCTCATGCTCGCTCTGGAGGTCTGTACCCCAGCTTACCGGATACTCCCACTCTACACCGGCAGCCTCAAGAATCTTGATACCCTCTGTATATGTAAGACGTACGAACTCAGTGTCTGCAACGCCCTCGAGACGCTCGAGAAGCTCGTTGTCATATCTGTCATTCAGGAACTTGATGTCGTCGTAGCAGTTGTCAAGAGCATACTTCACGAGATACTTGATGAACTCTTCTGCGAGATCCATATTGTCCTTGATGTCGTAGAACGCCATTTCGGGCTCGATCATCCAGAACTCTGCGAGGTGGCGAGGAGTGTTCGAGTTCTCCGCACGGAAGGTAGGACCGAAGGTGTAGATGTCTCCGAGGGCCATGGCTCCGAGCTCTCCCTCGAGCTGACCGCTTACAGTGAGGCTTGTCTCCTTTCCGAAGAAGTCCTTCGTATAGTCGATGCCGCCCTTCTTGTTGCGCGGCAGGTTCTCCATGTCGAGGGTGGTCACACGAAACATCTGTCCTGCTCCCTCGCAGTCAGATGCAGTGATAAGCGGAGTATGTACATATACGAAGCCCTTTTCATTGAAGAACTGGTGGATGGCATATGCCATCTTGCTTCTTACGCGGTAGATCGCTCCGAAGGTATTTGTCCTAGGACGGAGGTGAGCCACCGTCCTGAGGAACTCGAATGAAGTGTCTTTCTTCTGGAGCGGATAGCGCATAGGATCACATTCTCCATATACCTCTATCTCCGTAGCCTGGATTTCAGTGGCCTGTCCACCTCCTACAGACTCCACCAGCATGCCCTTTACAGCGATGCAGGCTCCTGTGGTTATCTTTGCAAGTACAGCTTCGTTCGCCTCTGTCTTGTCTACTACGATCTGGATATTATTGATTGTCGAACCGTCATTGAGAGCGATGAACGCCACGTTCTTGTTTCCTCTCTTGGTCCTTACCCATCCTTTGGCAAGAACCTCTTTTCCTGCCTCTGATCTGAGCAGGTCCTTCACCTTGGTTCTGATTATGTTTTCCATTCTGTATTACTGATTTTAAAAACTTTGCAAAGATAACCCTTTTATGATTATCTACCTAAGATTTTATTCTTAATATCTGTATTGTCAATGCGTCCACCGAATTTCTCTGCGCCCTTGCCGACAGCATATACAGGAACTGCACCACCTGTGTGGTCACCTGTCGTCCAGCCGATGAGACCAGCCTTGTTGAGTGCTGCATTCTCCTCACCGCTGAGATTGTTGCTCTGGCCGTTCTCATTCCATGACTGCTCGAATACTTCCCACTTCACATTGTACTTATCACCAAGAGCGATACCTCCTGTCTCGTGGTCTGCTGTTACAATGATGAGGGTTTCATCCGGATGAGCAAGGTAGAAATCATATGCCTTCCTGATTGCATTATCCATGTCGATCACGCCCATTACTGTAGGCATCACCTTGTTCGAGTGTCCTGCCCAGTCGATCTCACCGCCCTCGATGGCCATGAAGAAAGGATCCTTGTCTCCGAAGAGGTCAAGAGCACCCTGAACCATCTCCGCGAGGTTTGCATCGCCTTCCGGCTTCACTCCGGTGTTATCATAATTCTTAGGCTCCACGTCCTTGTTATAGATCTGTCCGAATACGATCTTGTCATTGTTGGCGATAGCCTCTGCAAGTTCTTCCTTGCCCCATACTACGTTGTAGCCGTTCTCCTCGAGATACTCGGAAATGTTTCTCTCCGGCTTCCATCTGCTGCCTGCAAAGCTCATCATGCCTGCTCCTGCGAAATACTCGAATCCGCTTTCAGGAATCTCCTTGAGGATCTCGTAGTTTGCATGTCTGCTTCTGTTGTGTCCGTAGAATGAAGCCGGTGTGGCATGGTTTACCGGAACATTTGAAATGACAGCAACCTTGTAATCATATTCCTTCTTGAGTACTGATGCAACGCTTTCAAGCGGCACCTCGTTCGGATCGACTCCAAGCCAGCTGTTGTTTGTCTTCTCTCCGCATGCGATTGCTGTTCCTGCAGCTGAAGAGTCGGTAACTCTGCTGTTTGCCGAATAGTTGGTGGCTGTTCCGAATACAGGGAATGTAGTCATAAGGAGCTGCTCTCCGCCAAGTACGCCAGCCTTGTATGAAAGATATGATTCCGTTACATCTACATGGGATGTTCCCATACCGTCGCCGATGAAGAGGAATACGTATTTTGCAGGTGCATCTGAGTTTGCACAGCCTGAAATTATCAGTGTAGCGAAAATTGCACTGATCACTGAGAGGATTCTTGAAGATTTCATTTTGTCTTTGGTTGAGTTATACATATTTATAATCAACAAATTTAATAAAATTCCCTTTGTTATGATACACCAATAAAATAAAAACGCAGCTCATTTTTTCAATGTGCTGCGTTTTTAAAACTATTTGAACCGAGATTTATTTCTCAGCTGGTTTTCTTGCGGTATACATGATCTTAAGCGCTGAACACTTACGGAGCTCCTGCTTAACATCAGTAACGATACCCATACGTGTGTTCTCGTCAGCCTTGATGGCAACTGTCATGAACGATCTGTCTGCCTCTGAAAGTGCGTCACGCTCTGCAGCGATGAAGTCACGGATCTCATCAACAGTCTTGAAAGAATCGTTCAGCTGGATACGTGAGTCATTACCGTACTGAGCCTGAAGGGAACGAATCGGAGTACCGATGTTGATGTACGATGTCAGGTCCTTCCTTTCAAGTTTCGCGATTTCAGATGCCTCAGGAAGTACAACCTGTACCTTTGATTCCTCTGTTCTCATGGTAGTGGTCACCATAAAGAAGAACAACAGCATGAACACGATGTCGGAAAGTGATCCCGATGGAGGATTTGGCACTGTCCTTTTTTCTTTCTGTTTAAATTTTGACATATCGTTATTCTCCTTTATTATTTCTTGGATACATCCTTAGGCTCTGCCTCGGATATGTTCTGAGGAATTGCCTTTCTCACAATGGCCTGTTCGTCTTCGTTACACTTCGCATATGTCTTTGCGAAGTTCGCCATAGCGAAGTCGTCGCGAAGCTCGTTAACGGCCTTTACAAGCTCGTTCTGCACCGCCATGTAAGCCTGGTAGCTGGTACCACGGTCGTTCTGGAGTGAGATGACGCCCTTAGACACCATGCATGGACCGAAGTCTTCGATTTCGATCTCCTCCTTCTCAGGAAGATTTGCATCATTGTAAGGGTTTGTGAGGAATTCCTTGATCTTATCCTTAAGTTGGCTGACATCCATAGGCTCGTTACCAGCAAGAAGTCTGTCGGCAGAGTTGATCTTTACAACGATGATGTTGCGGCGATTTACCTTCTGGTCCTCTACTTTCTGATTTGGGTCAGGCATAGGTGGCAGACGACGCTGGAGACCCTTGTCCTGATCCATGGTTGTAGTCATCAAGAAGAAGCAGAGCAGGATGAATGCCATATCCGCCGTAGAACTTGAATTGATTTCTGGTGTTTTCCTTGCCATGGTGTAATTTATTTACGTGTCGCACCGACAACCCATCCTACGATAAGTGAGATGAATGCGGCTCCAAGGGTTAGATAAGTAAGACTTAACATTGTGTCTGTTAACTTGAGCTCGAAGTCGGTAGCAGGATCACCCATGTAGCCGATTGGCAGGCTTCCTGGGGCAAGCATCCATGCACCTCCTACGATTACTGCTATAGCAACGACTCCGACGAGAAGCTTGAGCAGAGTCTTGGGGTTGTTGAGACCACCAATGACGAACACACCAAGGACAACCGCAAGAATTGTGATTCCTACGAATGTATAGGCACCGAAGAGAATCAGGTCTACAGGAAAATGAAGACTTGTATCCCACTTCTGCTCGTCAGTTGGCCAACCTACAATAAATCCATACACGGAAACTGCTATTCCCACGAAGAATAATATTGCAAGTACCCATTTGATTATTTTTTCGTATTTCATCTTATAGGAAATTCAATTGTTATTTGCTCTGATACTTAACCAGGATATCCATGAGAGAGATTGAAGCATCCTCCATGTCGATAGTGAGGGACTCAACCTGTGAAAGGATATAGTTGAAGAAGATCTGAAGGATAACGGCAACGATCAAACCACCGACAGTAGTGATGAGGGCTATCTTCATACCACCTGCAACGACTGCTGGAGACATGTCACCTACAATCATGATCGCGTCGAACGCCGCAATCATACCGATAACGGTTCCCAAGAATCCGAGTGATGGAGCGATAGCGATGAAGAGAGATATCCATGAAAGGTTCTGCTCCATCTTGCTTGCCTCTACGCCACCGTAAGAAACGACAGACTTCTCTATTTCCTCAAGAGACTGACCGTCAGCGAGACGGAGGAATGCCTGTGTGAAGATAGATGCGACTGGACCACGGCTGTTGCGGCAAACGTCAGTTGCAGCCTCTACGCCACCGTTCTGGAGGGCATCCTCGATCTTAGCAAGGAGCTTCTTGGTGTTTGTCTTAGAGAATCCGAGGTAAAGGATACGCTCGATACAGAGTGCGAGACCGAGGATAAGGCAGGCGATAACGAGGGCCATGAAGCCTGCACCACCTTCGATGAACTTGGACTTGAGGGCCTGGTGCATAGGAACTTCCTCAGGTCCGTCAAGGTTTTCAGCTGGAGCAGCTACCTCAGTTGCTGTTGGCTCAGCAGCCTGCTCGTCCTGAGCTGCTGCGTTCTGTGCAGAAAAGGCCATAACGCCCATTACTGCCAAAAACATGAAAATTTTTTTCATAATTGTTTTTGTGTGTTTGATTAATTTAAAGTTATTGAATTGTTATTAGTTAATATTCTGCCTTTTACGACTTGGCGCTATATACCCAGCCTTAAAATTCGGTGCAATTTAGCAAATAATTTCCAATTGACAATATTTATTTTGATATTTCGCCACGCAAATTCATTTCGAGGCCGGCTTTCACATGCTCGTTCGTCTCGAATACTCCGAGGAGATAGAATAGTTTTCCCAGCGCGCTTTCAGTGGTGCTGTCGTAGCCGTTCATGACTCCCGCCGCCTTGAGGTTCTTCCCAGTCGCATATATATCCATATTCACGGAGCCTGCAACACATTGGGTTACATTGAGTATTATCTTGCCGCTTTCAGCCGCCTCCTTGACCAGGGATAGGAACCATTCCTTGGACGGGGCGTTACCTGCTCCGTACGTTTCCATTATGACTGCCCTGGTTTCCTTTCCCAGCAGGATGTCACGGACCACTCCCGGTGTGATGCCGGGGTGGATCTTGAGGATCGAGACCCTTGTGTCGAGCTTTGTGTGGAACAATGGCCTTGCCTCCCATGATTCCGGTTTTCTGATAAGGCTGCTGTTGTAGCGTATGCTGATTCCGGCTTCTGCAAGCGGCGGATAGTCTTCCGACCTGAAAGCCCTGAAATTGTCGGAGTTGAACTTCCTGCTCCTGTTTCCCCTGATGAGGACATTGTCGAAGCATATGCAGACTTCCGGAACCAGGGGATGCCCTTCCTCATCCTTGGCGGCTGCGATCTCTACAGATGAAATAAGGTTTTCCTTTCCGTCAGTCCTGGGTGTTCCGATAGGCAGCTGGCTTCCAGTGAAGATGACAGGCTTGGTCAGACCCTCGATCATGAAACTCAGGGTGGAAGCGGAGTATGCCATCGTATCGGTTCCGTGGAGAATCACGAATCCGTCGTATTCGTCATACCTTTCTTCTATGAGGCGTACTAGCGAGACCCAGAGTGATGGTTCTACGTCAGACGAGTCTATAAGAGGGTCGAAGGTGTATGAATCGATCTTGTAGGCGAATTTCGCCAGTTCAGGTACCTCTTCCAGTATCTGACTGAAGTCAAACGGGATAAGCGCCTGGAGTACAGGATCCTCCTTCATTCCTATGGTGCCTCCGGTGTATATCAGGAGTATGGAGGCTTTGGGGCCGTGGAATCTGTCAGAAATCATATTCCGAAAAGTTTATGTGCGTTTTCTGTTGTTGCTGCGGCTATTTCTTCTACCGGAAGTTCCAGCTTCTCAGACAGCTTTGCGGCTATGTGCGGGATATAGCTGCTTTCATTTCTTTTCCCCCTGAACGGAACAGGGGTAAGATAAGGGGAGTCTGTCTCCAGAAGTATCCTGTCAAGAGGGATGCTCTTGACGGTCTCCGCGATGGAAGCCTTCCTGTAGGTAAGCACTCCGCCTATACCGACGTACCAGTCTCCCAGCTTCTGGAGTTCGCGGAAGGTTTCGCAGCTGCCGCTGTAGGCATGGAACACTCCCCGCAGATCAAGGTGTCGGCACTCCTTCAATATGTTGATTATCAGTTCTGTGGATTCTCGTGAATGGATTATTACGGGAAGGGACATCTTGTGTGCCAGTTCCAGTTGCATCCTGAAGGCTGTCTGCTGCTGCGTGAGGAATTCCTTTGACCAGTAGCAGTCGATTCCGATCTCGCCTATGGCCCATATCTTCCGCGACAGGTTCTCATGGACCTGTTCCATCTCGCTCTCCCAGGAGGCATTGATGGATGTGGGATGGAGCCCCAGGCAGGGAAATACTGTTCCTTCATGCCTGAGCGCGATGTCAAACATATGCTCCCTTGTCTGGGAGTCTATGTCGGGAAACATCATCTTTGTGACACCGGATTCAACGGCGCGGACAATCGCGAGGTCATCTTCATCCTTGAATGCCTCGTCGTATAGATGTGCATGAGTATCTGTGAATAGCATGACTCGGTTTATCCGTATCATGCAAATTTAGACAAATTATCGGGATTTCCTTATATTAATCGTACATCTCTGCAGCAGATCGATCGAGATCAGGCCTTTCATCTCCAGCATGCCGGTAAGAGTCATGGTGCGGCTGTATCCTGATCCGGTGCTGGCGGACAGATCGTCAAGGTTCATTCCCCTGTTCTTCCGGATAGTCTCAAGCATCCTTTTCAGGTCTGTCAGAGTCTCCGTATCGGTGGCAGGACCGAAGGCTTCCATTATAAGCTCCAGGTCGGAGTTCCGTGCCGTACTCCTGCCTGCAGTCATACCGAGACTGTCCAGAAGCCCTTCCACAGAGTCTACAGGCTCAGCCACCTTCTCCTTGATGAGGTGGTTGCATCCCTGGGATCTTGGGTCATCTACCCTTCCCGGGAGAGCATATACATCCCTGTTATATGAAAAGGCCAGCCGCGCTGTCATCATCCCACCTCCTTTTACCCGGGATTCTATAAGAACCGTCGCTTCGCTGAGTCCGGCTATGATCCTGTTCCTTCTGAGGAAATGGATGGCAAGAGGCGCCGTGCCGGGAGGGTAGTCCGTTACCAGACCGCATCCTTCTGTTGACGCCAGTTGCTCGGCGAAGTCCCTGTGACGGTGCGGATACACTGATTCCGGACCGGTAGCCATGACGGCTATCGTCGGTAATCCGGATTCGACAGCCTGCCTGTGGGCAGAGATGTCCGTGCCGAGAGCCAGACCGCTGATGACGGCTGGCCTCTCGGACGACGTACCCAATCCATGGACTATCCTCCTGCACCATTCCTGACCGTACGGAGAAATGTCACGGGTACCGACGACAGCTATCTTCCTGCGGGGAGCGAACAGCCTGTCGGCTGGCGTGCGGCTTCTTACATACAGCCCCAACGGTGCATCTTCGCAGTCAGCCAGCAGCTCAGGATAGTCCTTTTCCGTATAACCAGTGAACCTTATGTCTTGACGGGAAAGAGATTCCAGCTCCTCCGCGGCGTTCTCAAGGGCCCGACGGTTCAGCTTACCTTTATATTTGGAATATGGTCCCAGCAGCAGGCTGACTTCCTTTTCGCTAAGTCTGAAGGCTTCGGTGGCGCATCCCAGGTGAGATATGAGGGAGTGTCCTATCTTGGGCTCGAAGCCGAAGATACGGTTCAGGGCGCACAGACTGTATTTTTCTTCATTCGTATTCATGAGTACAAAGTAAAATGAAAATCGGCCTTCAGGAAAGTCCGAAGGCCGATTTAATATCAATATTAAAAAAAGTTTTTCCGTTTTTTAGTGTCTTTGCACTTTTCTTATGATCAGCGTCAGATGATGAGGAGGGCGTCGCCGTACGGACCGAAGCTATAGTCCATTTCAAGAGCGGTCTTATACGCCTTCATTACGTTCTCATAGCCTCCGAAAGCTGCTACCGACATAAGCATTGTAGAACCCGGACGATGGAAGTTGGATACGATCGCGTCAGGAATCGCGAACCTGTATGGAGGGAAGATGAACTTGTTTGTCCATCCGTCATATGGATTCACCTCGTCGTTGGTGGTCGTATAGGTTTCAAGACCACGGATCACTGTGATGCCTACGGCAAGAACCTTGTGGCCTGACTTCTTGGTCTTGTTTATGAGTTCGGCAGCTTCTTCCGGGATGATGAGCCTTTCGGAATCCATCTTATGCTTCGAAAGGTCTTCCACGTCCACTTCCCTGAAGTGGCCGATGCCCATGTGAAGAGTGATGAATGCCTTGTTTATATCCTTGAGGATCATCCTGTTGAAGAGCTCTCTGCTGAAGTGGAGACCAGCTGCTGGTGCGGATACGGCACCTTCGTTCCTTGCGAAGATGGTCTGGAAATTCTCGGCATCCTCTTCTGTGACCTCCTTCTTCACCCAGTCCGGGATAGGGGTCTGTCCGAGTCCGAAAAGTGTCTCCTTGAAGTCCTCATAGCTTCCGTCATAGAGGAAGCGGAGGGTACGGCCACGTGAAGTCGTGTTGTCGATCACCTCGGCGACGAGGCTTTCGTCTTCTCCGAAGTAGAGCTTGTTTCCGATTCGGATCTTTCTTGCAGGGTCCACGATCACATCCCAGAGCCTCTGCTCACGGTTGAGTTCGCGCAGGAGGAACACCTCGATGTCAGCTCCGGTCTTCTCCTTGTTGCCGTAAAGCCTTGCCGGGAATACCTTGGTGTCATTGAGGACGAAGGTATCTCCCTTTCCGAAGTAGTCTATGATGTTCTTGAAGAGTTTGTGCTCGATTTCTCCGGTCTTTCTGTCAAGTACCATGAGCTTGCATTCATCGCGCCACCTAGGCGGTTCTTTGGCAATCTTTTCTGCAGGAAGATTGAACTGGAATTGTGAAAGTTTCATATTGTTTTTGAAAATTACTGCAAAATACACAATATTATACGGAATTTTGCATGTTTTGTTTCATCTTTTGATAAAAAATCCCGATAAATCAGATCTTTGCCTCTCTGAATACCTCCTGGATGGACGGATAGGTGTTCTGCAGATAAGGCGGTAGGCTGGATTTTGCGACCCAGGCAGCCTTCGCGATATCCTCCTCTGTCTGCGGGGTAAGGTCAGTAGGGTCGGTGTACAGCATGTCGTACCACCATGTGTGCTTGAGATGCCATATCCCGTTGCGCCTGTAGCAGTGGTCGGTGATGCATATCAGTCCACGGAGCATCAGGTCAGAGATGCCTGTCTCCTCCTCCACTTCGCGGAGGGCGGTGACTTCGATGTCTTCCCCGGGATCCTGATGGCCCTTGGGAAGATCCCACAGCCCGTTCCTGCTTATCAGAAGATAGTCTCCGCGTCTGTTGGACACGAGTCCGCCTCCTGCGTTCACTTCCAGGAATTCCTGACAGACCATCCTGTAGGTCCCTTCGACATCTTCGGCAGGTATGCATACCCTCTGCAGGGATTCCGAAACTTCCATCATGCCTACCAGTGAGTGTATATCCGGGTTTTTGCCCATGCTGAACCTGATGATGTTAGGGTCCGACAGCACCTGGTCGTCAGGACTGCATATCATTATGCATCTTTTTTCAAAGTAAATTCTGTGCATATGTTCCTAAAATTGACTATATTTGCACGATATGTGCCTCAAAGCGCAAAGTCGCTGCAAATATAGGCAGAAGAACCGAAAAACAATCAAAAACAGAATAATATGGAATCAGTAGAGAAAGCTGTTGCCAAGTCCCTTATGGACATCAAGGCCGTCATGTTGAGGCCGGACCAGCCTTTTGTATGGGCTTCAGGATGGCATTCGCCTATTTATTGTGATAACAGAAAGATCCTGTCATTCCCCGAGATCCGTGAAAATATCTGCAAATGGATGGCGGACATCATCAGAAAGCAGTACCCGGATGTGCAGGTGATAGCAGGAGTGGCTACAGGAGCCATCGCTCATGGCTATCTTGTGGCTCATATGCTCGGAAAGCCGTTCTGCTACGTGAGACCTAAACCGAAGGATCACGGAACGGGATCTCAGATCGAGGGCATACTTGAGAGCGGTGCCAAGGTCGTTGTAGTAGAAGACCTTATTTCTACCGGTATGAGCAGCCTTGCGGCAAAGAACGCCCTTGTAAATGCAGGTGCCGACGTGCTTGGAATGGTGGCTGTCTTCTCATATGGCTTCAATCAGGCGCGAAAGGCATTCGAGGATGCCAACGTGGAGCTTACGACCCTTTCCAACTATGATGCCCTCATAGATGTGGCTTCTGAGACAGGATACATCAGACCGGAGGATATCGATGTGCTCAAGGAATGGAGATTCTCTCCTTCTACATGGGGAAAGAACGAGTAGACATGGAGATAAAGAGTAAGAGAGCCATTGTGTCCAAGGCGCCATATGAACTGTATATGGCGTTTGTGGACATGCGTAACTTCGTGCAGTTCATCCCTGAAGAAAAGAGGGGTGATGTGACGGCGGACTTTGATACGATACACGCTGTCGTTCAGGGCTTCAATGTAGGTGTCAAGGTAGTTCAGAGAGTTCCGTATTCGCGTATAGAGTTCGCTGACGACGGCGCTCCTTTCCAGTTCCGCCTGACCATGCACTTCGATGCGGCATCTTCAGACCCTTACAGGACGGATTTCCAGATAGTGCTGGATGCGGAACTGAACTTCATGATGAAGACTCTGCTTGGAGGAAAGCTGAAGGATGCGCTTGACAAGGTAGTGGACGGGCTTGTGGCCGTTTCAGAAGGCAGGATGCCTGAAGGAATCGACCCTTCCATGTATCCGGAAGGATTCAATCCATCGAAACAATAGAAATAGGGTGAACGAATCATTCAGAAAATATCTGGAAGAGGCGATAGGGAGCGAAAATGCCCTTGTCGCTTTTTCTGCGTTTGACCGGCCGGCAAGGATATCGGTGAGGATGAACCCCTTCAAGAAAGGCAGAGAATTCGAGGGGAGTCGGGTGCCTTGGAATGTCCATGGGTGCCTTCTCCCCGAAAGGCCGTGCTTCACTCTGGATCCCTATCTTCATGGGGGAGCATATTATGTTCAGGATTCTTCGTCCATGTTTGTCGGACATGTGTTCCGCAGGCTTCTTGAGACTATCTTGGAGAAAGGATATGTAAGGGTGCTGGACCTCTGCGCTGCGCCTGGTGGCAAGACTACAGACCTTGCGGCCTCGCTGCGGGAGGCCTTCGGCGACAGGTTCATCCTTGTGTCGAACGAAGTAATGAAGCAGAGGGCGGGGGTGCTTGCGGACAATGTCGCACTGTGGGGCGATTCCAATGTGGTCGTGACCTCCGACGACCCTCATGCGTTTGCGGCATTGCCGGAATTCTTCGATATGGTGGTGGCTGATGTCCCGTGTTCGGGCGAGGGCATGTTCCGAAAGGATGAGGAGGCACAGAGACAGTGGTCGGAAGATAATGTCGCCTTGTGCGAGGCGCGTCAGAGACGCATAATCGCCGACATGTGGCCGTGCCTGAAGAAGGGCGGCGTGCTGATTTATTCGACATGTACGTTCAACAGATATGAGAATGACGGAAATGTGAGCTGGATCGCAGATGAACTCGGAGCAGATGTGCTTGAACCTTTGCAGGAGGACCTGCCCGGGGTTATAAGGACACGCCATGGCTTCAGTCTGGTTCCAGGTCATGTGGAGGGGGAAGGCCAGTATTGTGCGGCTCTTGTCAGGACTTCAGACGAAGTGTCTTCAGATGGATATGCGCAGAGCCGCAGGGCTCCAAAACCTGGAAAGAAGCCTGCCGCAGCTCTTCCTGAAGGGTTGAAGAAGCTTTTCAAAACGGATGTCGCCCTTCGTCAGAAGGGGGAGACCATAACAGCCGTGCCTTCGGCCATAGCGCCTGATGTGGCGGTCCTTGAGTCGATGCTTCATGTCCTCTCCGCCGGATGTGCGGTCGGGGTGCTCAAGGGACAGACCCTTGTCCCGGATGCCGATCTGGCTCTCTCCACGGCCTATGATGAGAGTTCCTATCCGGTAGCTGACGTAGACCTGCATACTGCTCTTTCATTCCTGCATAAGGATGCCATAGCACTTCCCGAAAGCGAAAAAGGCTATGTGCTCGTGAGGTATGAAGGACTTCCGCTGGGCTTTGTAAAGAATTTAGGAAACAGATGCAACAACCTGCATCCGCAGGGCAGACGCATCAGAATGGATATATGATGATAAGGAAAATATTGTTTACAGTTCTGGCTGTTCTTGCAGCCGCGTCTCTTCAGGCGCAGACTTCTTCAAGATTCGAGCAGAGATATGACCTGCTGGTATCGCAGTTCGGTCCTGCCGGAGTAGGAGTAGAGACCGTGCTGAACAACTGGGCCAAGGTGGATTCCACGAATGCGAAGATGCTTCAAGGACGTTTTGCATATCTGCTCACAAAGGCTCAGAGCACTCAGGTAGAGGTGCGTCCTGGTAAGAAGTATCTCGGAATGGACCCTGTGCTGACCCTTCAGGACAGTCTGGGAAACGATGTCAACTATTTCCAGATAAATGTCTTTGACGACAATCTGTATTCAGATGCGATAAAGGCTGTTGACAAGGCCATTACATACTGGCCTGACAGGCTGGACTTCCGTTTCATGAAGGCAAATGCTTATATTGCCTATGAAAAGGAAAGTCCGGATATGGCTCTTTCATGCCTCATGTCCCTGATAGATGAAAATCAGGCAAGGATATCTTCATGGGAGTATGAAGGTCAGAAAGTAGGTCAGGATTTCTTCCAGAATGCAGTCCAGGAATACTGTTTCAGCTTCTATGCATTAGGTACCCAGAGCGGGTATGAGGCCTTCCGGGTCTTGTCAGAGAGGATGATGTCCCTGTTTCCAGACAATCCGGGATTCATCAATAACCTTGGAACCTACCATCTGATTGCAAAGGAGGATTACAAGACGGCATACAAGTACTACAATAAGGTGTTGAAGGCATATCCTGATGATTATACTGCCATAAAGAACGGTATCATCGCAGCGAGGAAGCAGAAGAATGTAAAGGTTGAGAAGAAATATCTCGAGATGATGCTCAAATATGGTCAGGAGTCTGAGAAACTCCAGGCAAAGGGCCGTCTTGAATCTTTGAAGAAGTAGACAGGGATGGATGCATCATGGTTCATAGCTTCAAGACTTCGTTTCAAGGGAAGGGTTGCGATGATCTGCATCGCGACAAGTTTCCTTGTGATGATCGTTGCCGTGTCCATATCTTCCGGTTTCCGCAGGGAATTGCGATCCAGTCTGACTGAACTCTCCGGTGATGTCCTGATTACAAGACCGGACATGAACATGATGAGAGAGAGCGATCCGATAAGTCTTTCCTCTCCGTTCCTGTCCTATCTGGAAGCATCCGGCTCCGTGGCAGAGACTGTCCCTTCAGTATGGAGGGCTGGAATCGTCAAGAGCAGTGAAGGTATGCACGGAGTCGTCCTTAAGGGTATTTCTTCGCCTTCATTTGCTGCTGACACTCTTTCTCTGGCCGTATCCATACCACGACGATTCTCTCAGGTTTCCGGACTGAGGCCTGGCGACAAGATGCTCGCATACTTCGTGGGTGATGATATCAATCTACGCAGCTTCACTGTGGCTGAGGTGCATGATGCCATAGCGGAAACCGATGACAGACATGTGGTCTATGCCTCTCTTTCAGATATGCAGAGACTCAACGGTTGGGAAGCTGATCAGGTTTCTGCAATCGAGATCCGCCTTGATGAAAACCTGGATTCTGATGAAGACATACGCAATGCCACGCAGGAGATAGGCTCTCTTGTCAATCTTTATGACCCTGATGAAAACCTTGTTGCGACATCTTCTGTCTCACGTTATCCTCAACTTTTCAACTGGCTGTCTCTCATAGATTTCAATGTAGGTTTCATCCTGCTTCTGATGACCATAGTGGCGGGTTTCAATATGATTTCAGGCCTTCTTATAATGCTTTTTGAGAACATATCCACGATAGGCCTTCTCAAGTCCCTGGGAATGACGGACAGTGCGATAGCAAAAGTCTTTCTATCAAGCTCCGCCATTCTTGTAGGCAAGGGTATGGCAATTGGAAACACACTTGCTCTGCTGTTCTGTCTCATACAGAAAACGACACATATGATAAGTCTCAATCCGGAGAATTATTATGTGTCGTATGTTCCTGTAAATGTCGATGTCGTTTCGGTCCTTGCTGCAGATGCTGTCTCCTTTGTCGTGATCATGCTGCTTCTGCTTATTCCTTGCATATTCATATCAAGGGTGGATCCGGCCCAGACCGTCCGTGTCAGATAGAAGGACAGATGGTGCAGATTGCGTCGTAGAGGTCCATGATGTTCTCTACATATGCGATGGTCTCGTGTCCTTTGAATTTTCCAAGCTTGACAGACTCCTCTTCAAGAATGGAGTCTTCCCTCATGAGAGGAATAAGGTTCACTATCTCGTCCCAGCTGTTGCTGTCCACGTTCCTTGATTCGGCAAACCTTCTGCAGTCAGCAATCCTTCCTTCTCCTGCGTTATACGCCGCAAGAGTGAACTTGATGATCTCCGTCTGCTCCATTCCTGAATCCTCAAACATACGCTGGAGCCTTTTAAGATGCTTCGTACCTGCCTTCAGATTCTTTTCCGGATTAAGGAGATCGTCGATTCCGTAGTACTCGGCCGTCGACGGCATCACCTGCATGAGTCCCTGTGCTCCACGATGAGATCTTGAGTTTATGGAGAACCGTGATTCCTGATATACTACAGCAGCCAGCATGCGCCAGTCCCATCCCAGCTCAGCCGAGAACTTCTTAAGCATGTCGTCATATGGACTTATTGTCCTTGTAGTTATGCCTTTCTCAGCTTTTCTTATAGGGTTGCAGTATGGAGAATACCTTCTTTCAATCATACTGTATTCAGGGGATTCGGTCATATGGCTGATCCATAGGTTGATCTGGCGGAGTTCTGCCTCCGAATCTCTGGATACCGCCCATGCTGAACATGAATTCAACATTCTTGAGAGTCTGATGCTGTCTGCTTCCTGACCAAGATCGTGGGCATGGGTTATCACTATATCTACCGAACCGTTCATCAGGGAATCTATATAGTTTTCCCCTTTGACCGAGGTCCTGATGTTTACATTACACATGTTGTCCTTTGCGAACCTGCTGACAAGTTCGTAACTCATGCCTGTCTCCAGACCATGTTTCGTGTACATCTCATCCCCCAGGTCAATCACGCATGTGATTTCTTCTCCGGCAAACACATTTGCCGTATGGGCTCCGTTCAATATCCTTCCTCTCTCGCAAAGCGGAGTGAGGCAGACTATCGTAAGGGCGATGAGTACATTTCTTAATCTTCTTTCTGTCTTACCACTAATAACTTTCATAATTCTCATTTTTACAGGCTATCGGTTGGAAACTACTCTTCTCGAGCCGTTTCCACCCGCACCCGGTCCGCTTCCGATACCGCCTGAATTGGCTCTGCCACCGGCTGCAGGACCGCTTGGGCCTGTTGTTGATGTCTTACCCGGTCTTACCCAGAAAGGCCAGGTGATGCCGAACTTTATCGCTCTCTGCGGTCCTATGTATCCCGCTGCAGTGAAATAGTCCGCCGACTTGTTCGGCCATCCCATATTGACATTGACTGCCTTGATGAATATGCTTGCCTTCTTCCATTGTATGTTCACGAAGGCGTCTATGTATGGGCAGTTTCCGTACAGGCTTTCATTCTGGTTGTGGAACACACCGAGAACCGGGTTGTATGCGGGCGCATGCCATCTTGTCGTGTATGTTCCGTTTGCTCCGATCTGCATCTGCATGACTCTCGGCACTACGTCAAACTGGATGTAGTATCGGAAGTTGAGGGCTACCAGCGGAAGCGGCAGCACATCCTCGTTGGAGGACAGCTGGAGCATCGCATGGTGGTCCAGATGGAACTTCCATATGATGAAGTTCTTCTTCAATGCAGCCGTCATGACGCTCATAGGTGCGGTGTTCTGGCTGACCGTTCCCATGTTGTCATAATAGATGTTTCCCGTCAGCAGACCGTAACCGAAGGATGCGGCCATTTCCCATCTTGGAATCGAAACGGACGCTTCCACCTTGGTCGTGGAGATCTTGCTGAAGTCGTTATCCCATCTGAAATGGTTGGTGAAGAGGTGCTGCTGATAGTAGTCAGGCTCCTTGAGGCTTGTCTCGAAGCTTACTCCTACTGTCAGAGGGCTCGTCCTTGCTCTTCTGAAAGGGTAGACGTTGATCGCCATGTCCGCTTCAATGTCGAAGTCGTTGATCTCATATCCCAGGAAATTGTATTTTCCTCCGGCATTCCATGTCAGGTACTTCCTGTACTGGCCGTTTGCTCCGGCATACAGGTAGACGGAGTTCTGGATCACATGGTTGGAGCCCCGTATGTAGTCTGTCGGGCTGAAGCTGTAGTAGTTTGCAAGCTTGTCTCCGATGCCGACGTCAAGCTTGGAAACGATGCCGTCGTCCTTCCAAGGCTGAAGCCTGAGGAAGACCTTGTTGTCCAGTCGCATGACTCTCAGCGAGTCCATGCTGGTGGTCGGATTGATATAGAAACGGTCACCGTAGAATTCCTTTCCGGCAGGGTCAGATATCCTGTCCGAATAACTCTTGCTGAATACCGAGTATTCGCTGCTGTGGCCTATGAATGCCGTCATCACGTCAGTGTCGATACCGGCTGCGGTATCGATCTGCTGCGGCAGTGGCGCAGCAGCCAGGGTAGAGTCTGAGGAATCCTTATCCTTCCTTCCCCTCAGATTCTTGAGGAAGGAGAACGGGATCCTGTAGGTCTGATCAAGGAAGAGAGTCCTCTTCTTAAGCTGGCTGGATGCATCTCTGAGGTATACGTCGATTTCTCGTGCGTCTACAACAGTATCACGGATCCATGCTTCGTCCACTATTCCTCCATTCTCACTCCTTGCAATCTTGTTGTATATGAAACCTGCATGCATCAGGTACTTTTTGCCGAGATAGTTGGTAGAGGCCACGAAGGTCTTGTTGGCCGTATCCTCCCTTTTGAGTATACCGTTTCCTCCGAACCTTCTGAAGTCGATGGTCAGGTTCATCTGAGGTGAGATGTTCTGCGTCGTGAGTACCCTTACATTTGCTTCTTCCTTTTCCTTGTTGGCGAACAAGGTGCCGTAATAGGCAAGTTCGGTGTATGGCGTCTTCGTGTTGTATTGCGGAAGATCCTCCACAGAGTAGCTCCAGACGCTGTAAGGTGTGTAGAATATGGCGTTCTCTTCCTCTTCTCTCTTGAACCAGTCATAGAACTGGACAGGAGAACCGCTGACTCCGAGCCATGATGCGTTGATGTCTTCGTTGAAGAAGAGGTAGTCGTTGAAGCTGCGCCTGTATGATGTGTCAGGATCCATGTCTCGGACTTCCACAAGATTGTTGAAGTCCCTTTCATGCTTCCAGGTGATGATCCTCTTGAAGTGGAGAGAGTCAGGAACCGCATAGGTCTCCAATACGCGGATCCTTGCTTCCTTGACGCTGTCCCTGTGGGCCTTGATGCTGTCCTTGATCTCGATCTTCCTGTTGGCTGCGGCTATAAGGCCCGGGAGTGCAATCCTTGCGTCTTCCTTCTTCCGTTCCTTTCTTGTAAGCGACGCATACCATGCATCGTATTCCGCCTTTGCCATATCCAGGGAATCCTTGATATACAACGAATCCAGCCTCATCAGCTCGACGGTATCTCCGGCTGCAATCAGGGAATCCCTGACCTGCACCCTTGTGACCGAATCCCTGAGGGCGATGTAGTATCTGTACTTCAGAGTGTCCGTATACTTGAGGGAATCAGGGACCTGGATAGTGTCCCTGGCTGAAAGGATCCTGTCGGGAAGAATGCTGTCGGATATGGCTGAAGTGTCCGGCGTCTGGGTAAATACGAGAGAGTCTGCAAGCCTTCTCAGGCCTGCAGCTCTGCCAGCATCGATTCCGAAAGACTGTGCTGCTGCCAAGGCAACAAGCACCAGCGGAACCCATATTTTTGCCAGTACATTCTTCATAACAAGACGGCAAAGGTACGAATAATTATTTATTATTCAATACTTATGCCCTCCTGCGCCATCTCCTCGAGAGCCTTGAGATGGCCGTCATGCTCCACGTATGCTATACAGTCTTTAAGAAGATGAACCTTGAACCCGGCCTTCAGGAGGTCTTCACAGGTATTGCGTACGCAGTACTCCGTGGCTATTCCGCAGACATATACATCGGTAGTGTCCAGAAGTTCAAGAACTTCTCCCATAGACTGTCCTGCGCAGTTTACTCCTTCGAATCCCGAATACTGCTCGACGGCCTTGTCGCATCCTTTGTCGAAAGTCAGTTCTTCCGAAACATATGGAAGAAGATCGTCATGGATATCTCCGCCGTGGGTGCCGGCAACGCAGTGGGACGGCCAGATGCCGCCCTGCTCCTTGAAGGACGAGTGGTCTGCCGGGTGATGGTCCCTGATGAACAGGATAGGGAACATGTCCAGGATCTCGTGATCCTCTCCTCCCTGTCCCTTTGTCTGCGAGTCGATGAATTTCAGAGTATGTCTTACCGCATCCTCCGAATTAAGGCATGCAAGACTTCCGTCGATGAAGTCGTAGAGCATGTCCACTACTACCAGTGCCTTGTTTGTCATAACTTGAAGTTTCTTATTTCATCCACGATCCTGTTTATTATTCCCATCTTCAGGTTGTACAGGTCGTCCGAGATATCTACCTTATAATAATGCGGGTTTATCAGTCTGCGCTCGCTCGGGCTGAAATGCATCAGCGTCTCGTTGTAATATGCCTTCTTTTCGGCAAGGGTATGTACGGGAGCGCACCTTATGCCGTTTTCGATTACCTTGTGCTGCATTGTCAGAGCGATGTACTCTCCGGCTTCGAAGGTCTTGGACTTGTATCTGTCATATTCGTCACACACCGTGAATGTCTCTCCTGCCTCGATCTTCCGGCTAAGAGTATCTCCCTTCAGGCAGGTTACGTCGACCTTGAATATCCTGCCCTTTGAAGGATCGTCGATCATTATCCTGTATGTGATCTGGCTGCCGGGGTTGATGAGCTTGATCTTGTCTTCCGAGCGCTTGATGACTGCCTCGCCGTCAATCTGTACCAGCTTGTACACGTTTCCGAAGCATGGGGCCGCCTTCGATGTCGCTATCGCATCTCCTACTCCATAACAGTCGATGCAGGCTCCCTGACGTTCCAGATCGGTGATGAGGTATTCGTCAAGAGAGTTCGTCGCGAAGATCCGGCATTTCGATAATCCATGTTCGTCAAGAATCCTGCGGCACTCTGCCGACAGGTAGGCGAGGTCACCGCTGTCAAGCCTTACTCCGTATCCGGGACCGTAGCTGTCGTCGATGCCGTTTTCCCTGAATGCCTTTATCGCATTGAGTATTCCGCATTTGAGGGTGTCGTATGTATCGATGAGAAGGATGATGCTCTCATCCTTATGTGTCTTTATGTATGTGTCGAAGGCCTTGAATTCTCCTGCCACGCTGCTTCCGAAGGCCGTTACGAAACTGTGGGCCATGGTGCCGGTCGAACCGTAGTCGAACATGACTCCCGCGAGAATGTTGGATGTGCTTGCACATCCGGCGATGATCGCGGCCTTTGCACCGTATGTCGCCGCCCATGGACCATGGGCCCTTCTCGAACCGAATTCGCTCACCGGACGGTTAGTGGCCCTGCAGACCCTTGACGCCTTGGTCGCCACCGCCATCTGATGGTTCATTATGCACAGCATCGGGGTCTCGAGCACCTGAGCTTCGATCAGGGGACCTTCCACGATTATTATCGGCTGGTTCGGGAATGCGATCTCTCCTTCACGCATCGCATATACGTTGCCGGTGAATTTCATTGCCGACAGGTAACCTCTGAACTCGGCATATTCTTCTCCCGGCATGAACTTCTCGAAGAACGACGGGTCCATGTTTCCGAGGTTCTGCACCATCTCTATCACCTCGTCAGTTCCGCTGACCACAGCCCAGTTGTTGTTTTCAGGCGCTTTTCTATAGAACAGGTTGAAGACAGCCTTCTGATCTTCCATACCGCTGTCATAAAAGGATTTTCCCATTGTGTACTGGTACTTGTCCGAGCAATATGCATTGTTAAGCATCTCTGTTGTGGTTTAGAAATCACACAAATTTAACCTTTTTGTCTTAACTATTTAGTAAATTCGCAAAAAATTGATACGACTTATACGAGAATATACTCATGAAAGAACTGATTGAACTGTTTGAGTCATGTTTCGGAGTGTCTCCGGAAGAAATATGCCCCATAAAAGGTTCGGCAAGCAACCGACGGTATTACCGTCTGTCTTCCTCCGACGCTGGCGCATGCATCGGTGTCATCGGTCTTGACAGAGCGGAGAACCATGCCTTCCTTACCTTGGCGGGACATTTCCGTTCCAAGGGACTGAATGTCCCTTCCGTCCTTGCGGTCAGCGAGGACGAGATGTGCTACCTCCAGGAAGATCTTGGCTCCGACATCCTCTTTGACAAGCCTTCGGAGGAACTTCTGTGCATGACCATGTCCATGCTCCCGAAGCTTCAGTTCGAAGGAGCCGACGGCCTTGACTTTTCCGTATGCTATCCTCAGCCGGAGTTTGACCTGCGTATGGTGATGTTCGACCTGAATTATTTCAAATACTGTTTTTTGAAGCCTTCGGGTCTGGAATTCAACGAGGTCCTGCTTCAGGATGACTTCGAACGCTTCGCACAGGACCTTCCGGACGGGTCTGTGGATGTTCCGACCTTCATGTACCGGGACTTCCAGCCGCGCAATGTCATGATCAGGGATGGGAAACCGTATTTTATTGATTTCCAGGGAGGTCGCAGAGGACCGGTCTATTATGACGTGGCTTCTTTCGTGTGGCATGCCCGTTCCGGCTTTTCTGCCGGACTTCGGGAAAAGATGCTGGACTCATATGTTGATGCATTGGAGGCTTATGTACCTGTAGACCGCGGGCAGTTCATGTCCCGTATCAGACTTTTCGTGCTTTTCAGGACCCTTCAGGTCCTTGGAGCCTACGGATTCAGAGGATGGTCCGAGCATAAGGCCAATTTTGTTGTGTCTATAGCTCCTGCAGTAAAGGCTCTTGCTGACCTGCTCTCAGGAGAATCCTGCGGAGATTTTTCCGAGATTGCCGGAAGATATCCATACATGTATGAGACCCTTGTGCGTATGACCCGTCTGCCTCGTCTTGCTGACTGGGGGTTGGAAGAAGGCGTGCTGACGGTTACCGTATCAAGCTTTTCATTCAAGAAAGGCATACCGGAGGATCCTTCAGGAAACGGAGGAGGCTATGTCTTTGACTGCAGGTCGATCCATAATCCCGGCAGATATGAAAGATATAAGAAACTTACGGGTAGGGATGAAGAGGTCATCCGCTTCCTCGAGGATGACGGTGAGATAACCGCCTTCCTGGAACATGTGTACGGGGTTGTCGAACCGCATGTCTGTACATATTCAAGACGAGGATTCACCAGCCTGATGGTAAGTTTCGGCTGTACAGGCGGTCAGCATCGCTCGGTCTATTGTGCCGAGCATCTTGCCGCTCGCCTTTCTTCAAAATATCCGGATTTACGTATTCGTCTGATTCATAGGGAATTAACCGATTAGCCTGCCGCCCCGGGGCGGCAGGCTAATCGGTTAAGTAGTTGATTGATAAATAGTTATGCTCGCGATGATTTTTGCGGCGGGAATGGGAACCCGTCTGAAACCAATTACAGATACGATGCCCAAGGCACTGGTGCCTGTGGGCGGCAAGCCTCTTATCGAACATGTGCTCAGGAAACTCAAGGCTTCAGGTATATTTCGCGGGGTGGTCAATGTTCACCATCTTGCGGATCAGATAGAGGAGTGGGCAGAAAGGCAGGATATCATGGAACTTCAGATAAGCGACGAAAGGGAAATGTTGCTCGAGACCGGAGGAGCAGTGCTCCATGCCCGCAGATATCTTGAAGGCTGCGGCAGTTTTCTGATCCATAATGTGGATATCTTGTCCGACTGCGACCTCAGGTGGTTCATGTCACAGATAAGGGAAGACGCCCTGGCGACTCTTCTTGTGAGTGACAGGACGTCTTCGAGATATCTTCTTTTCAATCCTCAGAACATGCGACTGGAAGGATGGGTCAATGTCAAGACCGGTGAGATGCGTCTGGCTGGACCTCATGTGGACCCTGACCGATGTCTGCGTCTGGCATTTTCAGGTATCCATGTAATGTCCGACAGTGTGTTCGACGTGATGGATAACTATGCCAGGACTCATGGACTCTATGCCGTCTCCGATACGCCGAGATTCCCGGTGATGGATTTCTACCTTGATAATTGCCACCTCTTCAACATATATGGAGTACATGCGGAGAACCTGAATCTTATCGATGTCGGAAAGATGGATACGCTTCAGCAGGCCGAGGCTGCTATATGCTCATTGGAGGAATCTCGTCGCAGTTGCTTCTGGAATCTTCCCGAGTAAACGGAATGTTCTTCAGAACTGCACAGGCTGCCGCGAGAAATGCCGCGCAGGAGAGCATGATGCCGGCATAAGCCCACGGACTGAGAATCTCAGCAAAACTTTCCGCTTCTTCCAGAGAAGGGATCTTGCTGAATACCACCGCCATTGTGTTGTTCACGCAGTGCATCAGCATGGTCAGCTTGAGCGAACCTGTCCTGTAATATACATATCCGAAGAGTATGCCAAGGATGAAGGCAGGAAGCGCCTGCCATGGATTCATGTGCAGTATCGCAAAGAAAGCCGCCGATACAAGGATAGCCGATATCGGGTGGGTCTTCTGGAGGAGGCCTCTGAGTATGAGTCCTCTGCAGAGCCACTCTTCAAAGAGGGGAGCGAATACCGATACGGAAATCAGGGTTATCCATACGGGAGCGTCCATTATCTTTGCCATCGCATCTTCAAACCACGCCGGTGCCTCCGGCATGATGCCGTTGAGGCTGTCGGCGAGAAATGCCGCTGCTATTGTGGCTATGGATACTATGACCGCCATCCTGAATCCTCCCAAGGTACCGAAGTTCGAACTGTCAAGGGCATATCCGGTATCGAAATATTCATTCCTGCGGCTGTTGGCCGATGCATAGAGCAGGGCAGGGATGAACATCACCGGATAGGATATCACCGTTCCGTAGAGTTCGGCGAATTCAGGTGAAACCAAGGTCAGGGCAATAACCAGGAGGGAACCCAGCAGGTTTCCGACCAGGAACATGAGCAGGAGCATGAACATTCCTCCGTACCCCGGAACATAATGGCTGTAGTTCGAGAAGAGGTCATATGACGCTCTTCCCGTGTGTCTTTTAAAGAATCCCATGATCTTATTTCCTGTACAATGGTGTAGGATAAACGCCCTGGTCTGCAAGTTCCTGGAACTTTGCCACTACTCCCGGTCTGTCTTCCTTGAAGGTGACTCCGAACCATCGTGAAGGGGTTGAAAGCACTTCGGTCTTTCCTGTACCATCCTTGATCATGCAGTCGATTGCGTATGGGATATAGTACTCGGCCTTGAGTTCCTTGATGTTCTTCTCAAGGAAGCCCACGAAGATTTCCGCACTCTTGGTGAAGTAGTCAGGGGTGAATCCCCACATGTTCATCGAACAAGGTGCCTTGCCGTCAAGCTCCACCTTCTCGCCTGTGCTGCTGTTCTCGCCATATACCTTTCCGTCAGCTTCACGTGCGATCTTATGGTGCTCCACTACAGTCGTAAGGACTCCGTCAGCATCTGATGTACAGATGCCTCGTGATACTGCACCTGACTCGGAAAGCGTGTTCTCGAGCTGGAAACCTACAAGGCAGTATTCTCCTGTCTTGCCTTCATGTGCCCTGAGCCAGTCTCCAAGGATCCTGAATGATTCCTTTCCATAATAGTCGTCTCCGTTGATCACTGCGAACGGCTCCTTTATCACGTCAGCTGCCATAAGTACGGCGTGGGCTGTTCCCCACGGCTTTTCACGCTCAGGGTTGAGGGTGAACTGTGAAGGTATCTTATGGAGTTCCTGAGTGACGAACTGGAATTCGAGGGGCGATCCGTCAACGCATTTCACGTTGCTGTACTTCTCCTTCACGACCTGCTCCATCTGCTCCTTGAAGTATTCGCGTACTATGTAGACTACCTTGCCGAATCCGGCTTCCACTGCGTCATAGATCGAATAGTCGATGATAGTTTCTCCGTTAGGACCGAGGCCGTCCATCTGCTTGAGTCCGCCGTAACGGCTTCCCATGCCTGCTGCCAATACAAGTAAAGTAGGTTTCATATTCATGAATGTTATTCGTTGAATTATTGTTTGTGAGTATATTCCCGTTTTCCAAGGTTGTACATGAATATGAAACATATCCACGTTACCCTATCCCTAAATCCCTTTCCTCGGGAAAGGGACTTGCTTTCGCTTCGCTCAAAATTGTTGAATTTTGCAAATAATCCTCAAAATTAGTTATTTTTGTCGAAGATTCTAAATGAGATGGGAAAAATCAAGGACATATTTACCGGTGAACACCGTCATTTTGCGTGGTTTGTGACAATCGTCACGGCTGTCTTTCTGCTTTTGTGGCTCGTGGGTTCAGGCAACACCTTCATCCATTGGGCGAAGGCAGGTGCTGAGATCCGACGCCAGGAAAGGCTTATCCGTGAGTACGAACAGCAGAATGCGGAAATGGACCGCCGTATAGAAATGCTCAAGACCGACAGGGATACATTAGAAAAATTCGCCAGAGAGCAGTTCAACTTTGCTGTCCCTGGCGAAGATGTGTATATTGTCGAATAAGGATCCCCGATCAGGTCGGGGATGACGGATCAGAATCCGGTGTATGTCCAAGGGGTGATTGCCCTGAGCTCCTCCTTTACTGATTCCGCTACATCGAGAGTCTCGATGAATTCTGCGATCACTTCATGATTGATGCCCGCACCTGTACGTGTAAGCGCCTTGAGCGTTTCGTAAGGGTTCGGGTAATTTTCTCTGCGGAGGATGGTCTGGATGGCCTCGGCCACGACTGCCCAGTTCTTTTCCAGATCTGCGCGGAGGGCATCCTCGTTCAGGATGAGCTTGCCGAGTCCCTTCTTGAGAGAGTTGAGGGAGATCATCGAATGGGCGAGCGGCATACCGATGTTACGCAGAACTGTAGAATCCGTCAGGTCTCTCTGAAGTCTTGAAATCGGAAGCTTCATCGAAAGATGGGTGTAGAGGGCATCCGCAACGCCGAAGTTTCCTTCAGCATTCTCGAAGTCGATAGGGTTCACCTTGTGCGGCATGGCCGATGAACCGACCTCTCCCGCCTTCACCTTCTGACGGAAGTATTCCATTGAGATATATGTCCATATGTCGCGGGCAAAGTCGATGAGGATCGTGTTGATGCGGCGGAGGCAGTCGAAGAGGGAGGCGAGGTTGTCGTAATGCTCGATCTGAGTCGTCGGGAACGATCTCTTCAGGCCGAGTGATGCCACGAACTCATTTCCGAATCCGATCCAGTCGATGCCGGGATATGCCACCTTATGTGCGTTCATGTTTCCTGTGGCACCTCCGAACTTTGCAGGATAGGTCAGCTGCCTGAACTGGCGTATCTGCTCTTCGAGTCGTACTGCGAACACATTGAACTCCTTTCCCAGGCGTGTAGGTGAAGCCGGCTGACCGTGGGTCTTTGCAAGCATAGGGACATCCTTCCATTCTTCCGCCATGCCCTTGATGGTGCCGAGCACTTCTTCGAGAAGAGGCATGAAGCAATCCTCTACAGCTTCCTTGAACGAAAGGGGAACCGATGTGTTGTTTATGTCCTGTGAAGTAAGTCCGAAGTGGACGAATTCGCCCCACTTCATGATGTCCATCTCCTTGAAACGGTCCTTGATGAAGTACTCCACAGCCTTTACGTCATGGTTCGTTACCTTTTCGATCTCCTTTACCTTTGCCGCATCTTCCGGAGTCATGTTGCGGTAGATGTCCCTAAGTGCTTCAAACTTCGAAGCATCGAAATCTGCGAGCTGCGGAAGAGGAATCCGGCAGAGAGCTATGAAGTATTCGATCTCTACCCTTACACGGTATCTTATCAGGGCGTATTCGCTGAAGTATTCTCTAAGAGGTTCAGTCTGACGCAAGTAGCGTCCGTCGATGGGCGAAACTGCCAGTAGTGAATTATTGTCCATTTCGATTTTTTGTTAAACATCGCGCAAAGATAAAAAAAAAATATATCTTTGCGCCCGAAATATATAATGGAGTAATTCATTAAACTATAATACTTTTAAATGAAAAAATCAATTCTTAAGATGTTTTTGCTGCTGTCGGCAGGTATGACTGCCCTCATGACCAGCAGCTGTGTCGAGCCGGATCCGATTCCGGAGGGACCGGACCCTGTTCTGGAAGTGACCGTGAAGTCTGTGACCGAGACTACCGCCGAGCTCGGACTCAATATCGCGGCACTTGAAGAGGTGGCATACGTACTTGCTACCGAGGAAGGAGATTATTCGAATCAGGCTGTAGTCTTTGCAACAGGTGTGGCGGTAGATACTTCAGCGGTATCGCTTAAGATTACCGACCTTGAGGCTAACAAGAAATACTGGGTGTATTTTGCGGCGAAGATCAACAAGGATGACTATTATGATAATGTCGTGTCTGTGGATTTCACTACTTCAGACTATGTGTTCGACAAGATGCTTACTCTCGTAGACACTGAGTATCAGGGTTACAAGATCCGCGTCACTGTGCCTGAAGAGGTGAGGAAGGAACCTAAGAAATATGGAATCCGTTACAACTTCGGTTCTTTGCTTGATGTGTTCATGACCAAGTACGAGATGGGTCGTACGTGGGCTGTCAGCCTTATGGAGAACGGACACGGCTGCATGGGCTGGCAGGAGACCCAGAGGGATACTACTGTGTATATCAACCCATGGAACCAGAACAGACAGAATCCTGACGGTTCATACTATGTCGATCCTGATACCGGTGAGGAGCTCATGCTTCATACACCTATCGCACCGGGCGAGCCTTATATCTTCATCGCAGGACAGTACAGGTACGGACACCTTGACGAGACCGGCTGGGGCTGGTCATATGGTGCGGAGTCCAAGGACTGGGGATATTACATTCCTCTTTGGGACGAGGCAGGATGGATTGCCGAGTATGGCGATGCTCCTAAGAAGTCTGACCTCATCTTCGATTCTGAGGCAGGTACAGTGATCACCGGAGAGGAGAAGTATTGGGAAGACAACTCGTTCGGCGAGAACGGTACTCTCCAGGTCCTCTATTTCAAGACCAAGGAACCTGATCTTCTTGAGACCGACTTCCAGGTTGTGATCGAGGATGTTTCACCTATCGATGCTACTATCAGCTTCCTTACCGATGAGAACACATACTGTTATTCATATGTGATCTGCAGCGACTCGATGTACCAGACTCTCGTGAACGACCTTCTTCTCGGTCATGAGGAATGGATGCAGTGGCTTGTATGCTCATACTACGGAATGCGTCAGCTTTATTTCCCTACCCTTCAGGGAGATGCCCAGGTCAACGCACGTGATTTCAACGGTATTCCTCTCGATGCGGAGAATCTTTACCATGTCCTTATAACCGTTACAGGTGATGAGCAGGGATCAAGACAGAAGTTCATCCATGAGACATTCGAGACTGTGGCAAAGACCAAGGAAGCACCTGTCATCCAGGTTACTGCAGTAGAGGATGGTCAGAACGAGTATTTTGCGAAGTTCAACATCAAGGCTCCTAACAAGGATGTGATCAGGGCTTACTATGCGGCTGACTACAAGAGGGAGTTCATGCTTGAGGCAAACTCAGGAACAGATTACAAGAACCTTTGCCAGAATCCTTTCAGCGAAGAAGAACTTGAGAAGATCAACTCTGACGAAGGTCTTGAGATCCAGATAAACTCTACAGATGGTCAGATCGTGCGTATGGCTGTTCTCGGATACAACGATGAGGAAACATCAAATGACCTTTATTCACCTGAGAAGACCGGCAAGCCATGCGTATCCGTCGCAGACTGCAGCACCAAGCTCCTTGCATTGGTACCTGCCATCGACAACAAGCTCTTCGAGACCCTTCCTGGAGTATGGACTGCAAACACTACCGTGATGGTAAGGGAGTATGATGCAAACAACGAGATCCAGGAGTTCAAGCAGAATATTTCATTCAAGGTGGAAATCAGAAATACGATTGAAACTCCGGTACTTACCCAGGATATCTATGACCTCTATGCAGACCTGGGACACTCGAAGGAGGCGGTTGACGGCTTCTACGAGGACTTCAAGCGTGAGGCGGAGATCTTCAACAAGTACAGACTTACATACCGTAACAGACTCCTCTGCATGGGATGGGATGACTATGATCCGTATGCCGTTCCAGGCCGTCTCGAGACAAAGACACCGTTCGATCTCTTTACATGGAACGAGTACAGCTCGATCGACAATGCACAGATCTTCTACGACTTCGGTCCTAAGTGGTATATTGAAATCGACAAGGAAGGAAACGTCTTCGTACCGTTTGACCAGTGGGAGACTCCTCCTATGGTAAACTGGCAGAGTTCTGTGTTCTTCATGGCAGGATACAACTCAGAGACAAACCATGGCTACAAGTCTGAGGTTGCCAATGAGGCCGGAGATGTCATCATGCCTGCAGAATTCCCTGTGACTGTAGTCAACAATGACAAGATCATCATCAAGCCTGCAATGGCCTCTGTAACTGACGAGGCCGGTGCCGAGACTTATCCTCACTATCCTAATGCCATCGGTGGCTGGGGCGAGGCTGATGCAAGCCTTATCAGACCTATCGTCGCTGAGATCACCCTGACCAGAGGATGGGATGAGCCTGAGGAGGAGACTCCGGCAAGATCAGCCCGTCGCAATTATGTCGAGCAGATCAATGTCTCAGGCGAGGCAGCTGCTCCGGTAGTTGTAAAGTCGGTTACGCCTATCAAGAACATCGAGGTCCGTTCTTTCGAGAAGAAGCAGATGTATGTTCTTACTGAGGAGATGTTTGAAGAGTCAATCCGTAATTACAGAAAGTAATATATGAAGAATGTTTTCAGATTTGCATCACTGCTCACAGCAGCAGTGATGCTCTTCGCTTCCTGCGGAGATCCGGATTCCGGACAAGGAGGAGATGATCCGGTCATTGAAGAAGGTGACCTCGTACTTGATGTTGACAAGCTGATCATCCGTGGAGACGGAGTCGATGCGGCTACCTTTACCGTAAAGATCGGTGACAAGGTACTTACTGAAGGTGTTACCTTCTACGGCAGTGACAACAAGCCGGTTGACCTTGGCCCGTCATTCAAGTTTACCGTGACAGAGGCAGGCGAGTTCTCGTTCTGGGCAAACTACAAGACATTCAATTCCAATACGGTTACAGTCACATCCGTGATGACTGATGTCCCAGAGACCCCTGAGGACCCTAAGCCGGAGAGCACTTCCTTCGTCAGAAGAGTCCTCATCACCAAGTTTACCGGACAGGAGTGCCAGTTCTGCCCTAATGCTACAGCAGCTCTGCACAAGTTCTTCGATGAGCATAAGCTTGCAGCCAATGCAGTCAAGGCAGAGGCCCATACGTTTACTTCGAATGACCCGGCATACTTCTCGGGAAGCTTCTATTCTGTAAGCGCATTCCCTACAGTGATCGTTGACTGGGCTGTCCAGTCGACTGATGTTTCCTATGAGAATCTTGTTTCCCTTGTAAATGAAAGATATTCGGCTGAAGAAGCAAAGGCCGGAATCGCGGTCAACTCAAAGTATGCGGACGGAGCTATCACCCTCAAGGTCAGCGTGAAGGCTGCCGAGACAGGCCAGTTCCGTGTAGGCGCATGGCTTCTCGAGGATAACATCAAGGGACAGCAGAAGGGTGCTCCTGCCGGTGAGGAGAACAGCTGGTATCACGAGTTCGATGACTGCATCCGTATTGCGGATTCAAAGCAGGGATCGATGTATTCCGGCGTAAAGCTCGGTGTGATCGATGAAGGCAAGACTGCTGAAAAGATGTTCACCTGGACATTGAAGGAAAACTGGAAGGTCGAGAACCTCAAGATCTGCGTGTTTGTATCCGTTCCGGACGCTGCCGGAAGGAGCTATTATGTGAACAATGTGATCACAGCCCCTATCGACGGCATCAAGCAGTTCGAGTATGCGGAATAGCTTGGCTTAAAGCAATAACATCACTGCGAAAACATATAGAAGGAAGCCTTGGAAACCGAGGCTTCCTTTTGTATCATGATATATGATGGTTTCCGTCTCGTCTTCGCCGCTGATCTCGATAAGCTTCTCCAGGGACGGCAGGGATCTGGCAGACCACTTGCGGACAAGATATCCCCTGCTGAAATACGTGGCACCTCCGTTGGAACGGTTAAGTGAAAGGAGGGTCTTGTAGTCTGCGGTATATACGTTGTCCTGCATGAGCATATGCTGAGGTATTTCCCCTGCAACAAGGATAAGAGACCTGAATCCGGCTTCTTCGGCATTACGGGCGAATGTGCTGATGCTCTGCCACCTGCCGGCCTTGATGTCAGTGTCATAGACGGAAATGACCATTACCTTTCCCTCGCTTGCGAGTTCGTCATGGTAATCCCCGGACGCGTCATGGAACGAGAGGTCGATCCTCTTGTCTTCCTCATACCCTTCCTTCACCTTTGTCTCGGTCCTTACGAAGTTCCATGTCGAGTCAGGCAGATGGCTGAGATCGAATTCCTCTTCCTTTCCATCCTTCTCATATATGAATACGGCTTCATACATGTCGTCTTCATCTTCGCTGAAGGCATGGCCTGCCTTCAGCGCCGCAGCTGGCTTGTAGTCGGTGAAGTCGACCAGAGGGATGTACATCCATGAATAGACCGTGAATGCAAGGACGGATGCCGTCACTATTGCAAATGAGACATATTTCTTCTTCAGGTTGACACCAAGCATCTTCGCAGGGAAGAAATAGATGCAGAGCAGAATGCAGAGCACTATGTTCTTGAGGAAGGTCTGCATGTGGGTAAGGTGTATCGCCTCCCCGAAACATCCGCAGTCCATCTCCGGATTGAATATCACAAGGGCAAGCGTAAGGATCGTGAAGAATGCCTGAAAGACCATTGCTGCGATTCCCATGACCTTCCTCCAAACTCCCGTTATGAGGGCCGTTCCTACCACTGTCTCAGCCAGGGCGAAAGCCACGCCGAGAGGCTTGGAGGCGAAGCCCAGGAATCTGAGATGCATGAAGTCCAGATATTCTCCCATTACCAGGCCGGCTCCGACGGGATCCATCAGTTTCAGTATGCCTCCGATGAAGAAGACAAAGCCTGTGACAAAGCCACAGAAGCGTTTCAGACGCAGCAGAAGATAGTTCATAAGCCTAAAGTATTGCAGAATCAACGACTTCCCTGACCTTTTCAAAGATTGCGCCCGGAGGAAGCATCTCTCCGTTTTCGTCCGAACAGTCTATCCGGATGAACTTAGGGTCGATCTCGCATTGCTTCCTGTATATGTCCCTTACCTTCTTCTGGAACTCGATGTCCGCTTCGTGGATGTCCTGCCCGCCTTCAAGATAGTCCCTGTCGGCGCCGCCTCTCTGGCTCTTCAGTTTCGACTCCACAAAGCCGATAGGTACATCGAGGAAGATGTTGAGGTCAGGCCTAGGCAGGTCGAAGTCTCCGTATTCGGTGTTGAATATCCATTCGCGAAGGTCAGCCGCCTCTTCGCTGTCCTTCAGCTTGGCGCACTGGTAGGCTATGTTCGAATATACATAGCGGTCCAGAAGGACCGTGCCGCCCGACGACAGCACCTTCTTCATGTCTGGTGCTGCGCCATGTCTGTCTTCTGCGAAAAGCAGGGCCACAAGCTGAGGATGTACAGCTTCGTTCGAACCGAAGTCCCCGCGTAGGAAGCGGCTTATGAGCTCTCCATATACGGGAGCGTCGTATCTTGGAAAATGTATGTATTCGAGATTCCCGAAAACACTTTCGAGATAGGCTCTGAGTTTCTTGACCTGAGTGGACTTTCCTGCGCCGTCCAGACCTTCCAGTACTACAAGCATGATTCTTTCCTTTAAAAATTCAACTTACAAATATAAACAAAAAGATTCTCACGTCGGGCGGCGTGGCAATCTTTTTACTATTTTTGCGGCATGAAAACGGACAGACATATAGACATCATGGGAATCGTGAATCTGACCGATGATTCCTATTTCGCGGACAGCAGGTGCGCCGATGCAGACGCAGTCCTTATGCGCGTGGCCGGCATGGTTGAGGACGGTGCGGACATCGTGGATCTTGGTGCATGCTCGACCCGTCCCGGTTCGCTTCCGGTAGGAGCAGATGAGGAATGGCGGAGACTCGCGCCTGTCCTGCCGGTTCTGAGGGAGGCGTTTCCCGACCTTCGGCTCTCCATCGACACATACTGGTCCTCCGTGGTCGCAAAGGCTTATGACTCCATAGGTGATTTCATGGTCAATGACATATCGGCAGGGGAAGACGATCCGTCGATGCTTCCGCTGGTCGGGCGTCTGGGCCTTGAATATGTGGCGATGCATAAGCGTGGCACTTCGGTGGATATGCAGGCAATGACTGATTATGAGGATGTTACGGAGGAAGTCTGCCGGTATTTTACCGCTTTTGCTGCAAAGGCTGACAGTTTCGGCATAAGGAACTGGATTCTGGACCCGGGTTTCGGATTCGCCAAGACCGTGGAACAGAACTACGAACTCCTTTCCCGCCTTTCCTTATTCAAGGAAGTATCTCCCGCCCCTCGCATCCTGGTCGGCGTATCCCGCAAAAGCATGATATGCAAGCCTCTCGGAATTTCTCCCGATGAAGCTCTTCCAGCTACCCAGGCCGTACATATGGCTGCCCTGATGGCGGGGGCCGACATCCTTCGTGTACACGATGTCAGGGAGGCAAGGCAGACGGCAGTCTTGTATAATTTGCTTGATTTGTAAGAAAAATTTTTATAAAAAGATAAATATCACTACTTTTGCCTAAATATTCGCCCTTCTGGGTGGGGGTATTTTATATTGTAAAAAACCGAAATCATATATGAAAAAGATCATTTTATCTCTCGCAGCTGCCCTTGTTTCTTTTGTAGCAGCCGCTCAGGTCCCTTCAGTAAAGGTTGAGACTGCCAAAGGCGAAACTTTCGACACAAAGACCCTTCTTGATGAAGGTACTCCTATGATCATCTCTTTCTGGTCGACTACATGCAAGCCATGCATCATGGAGCTTGACGCCGTATATGACGCGATGCCTGACTGGACCGAGGAGGCTGACTTCCGTGTTGTGGCGGTTGCTACCGATGACAGCAGAATGCTTGCAAAGGCAAAGTCATTTGCGGAAGGACGCGGATGGTCAGAGGATTTCGTCCTCCTCTTCGACAAGAACAAGGACTTCATGAGAGCCATGAATGTTTCAGTTGTCCCTCATGTATTTGTAGTTGACGGAAAGGGCAAGATCGTATACTCGCATACTTCATATGCTCCGGGCAGCGAACTTGAGCTTCTGAAGGCAATCAAGGAATGTTCAAAGTAAAATGGCTTGGTCAATATGAAAAAACTGTTACTTGCTGTCGTGCTTTCGACAGCATCTTTTTCTCTTTCAGCCCAGGAAGGTGCATATGTCACAGGTAGTCTTGAAAGCAATGACTATACATATGTCAATGACAAGGCTTCAGGCGCTGTAGCAGGTGATGACCGTTTCGGCTCGAACAATTATCTCAAGCTTGATTACTACAACGGAAAGTTTACTGCAGGAATGCAGATAGAGGGTTATCTCCCTGCTGCTGTAGGTTATCCTTCCGAACTTTCCGGCATCAACCTCAGCAACATTTACGCTACATGGAATGATGAGGATTTCTCCGTTACGGCTGGTACCTTCTACGACCAGTTCGGAAGCGGTCTTCTTTTCAGAAGCTGGGAGGAAAGATCTCTGGGTCTGAACAATGCCGTCACAGGCGCAAGGTTCACCTATAATTTTGAAGATATTGTCGCATTCAAGGCTTTATGGGGACTTCCACGCTTCGGCATGGGTGTGTTCACCAATAACGTAAACAAGGAGAAGACGCCGACCAATCTTGAGACCCAGGTGAGGGGTGCCGATCTCTCTTTCGTCGTTTCCAACCTTCTGGACTGGAATTCAATATACCTTTCTGTCGAGGGATCGCTTCTGAGCAGGTATGAGCCGATTTCAGCTGACCTGATCGACGAAGGAGGCAAGCCTAATTCCCTCGGATATTCGGCAAGAGCCAATTTTGAAAGCAACGGCTTCTTCGCGAAGGCCGAGTATGTGGGTGCCGGTACGAAATACTACCAGAATCCGGACATCAATTCAGACGAGTGGTACCTCAAGAAGAAAGGAAATGCCCAGCTGATCGAATTCGGATATAACGGTCGCGGACTCGGTCTTACCGTGACCGGCCGTCGTCTCGAGTGGATGAAGTCACAGATCATTTCAGGTAACGTGTCTACATCCAACATGATGAATTATGTACCTGCGATGTCTACGCAGTATACCTACATGCTTACGAACTTCCACCCGTACAGCCCTCAGACAGGTCTGCTCCAGCAGAACTTCGCTAACAGCGGTGAGATGGGCGGTCAGATCGACGCATTCTACAATTTCCGTCGCGGTACCAGAATCGGTGGAAAGAGGGGAATGAGGGTGCATGCGAACTTCTCGACTTATTATGCGATCGCCAGGGAAGGAACATTCAGCCCGGGCAACCTTCTTTTCAGGGATTTCTGTTTCGATGTGGAGAGACAGTGGACCAAGAAGTTCAAGACCATCCTCCTGTACTCTCTCCAGCAGTACAACGAGTCGTATGGCGCTTCTCCGGAATACATGACCCAGAACATCGTCGTGGCTGACCTGCTCTACAAGTGGACTCCGACCCTGTCCACAAAGCTGGAGCTCCAGTATCTTCATACAAGACAGGACAAGAAGGACTGGATGGCAGCCCTTCTCGAGGTCAACTTCGCACCGCACTGGAGCGTTTACGGAAGCGATATGTACAATCACGGAAGCACAGGAGTGCATTACTACAATGCCGGTGTAAGCTATACCAGGTCACGTACAAGAGTCGCCCTCGGCTATGGACGCTACAAGGCAGGATTCATCTGCTCAGGCGGAGTATGCCGTACGATTCCTGCATACACAGGTGCAAGCGTAACAATAACAACTTCATTCTAAGCAGAATATGATCAGACGTTTTTCAGCGCTGCTCTCAGCCGTACTTCTTGCAGTCGTATCATGCGGCGATCCGATAGGTGGTCAGGAAGGTGGACTCACCATCGTAGTGGACAAGGTACAGATCGAGTCTGACGGCAGGGATGCCGCCACATTCAGGATAATGCGTGGGGATGTTGAAGTCAGTACGGAGGCCGAGATGGGCTCTGTATTCTTCAAGAACGTAGCCGATGACACACGCCTCCCGAGATATTCCAAGTCGTTCACATCCATAGCCGACGGCGAATATGAGTTCGTGGGTATATACAACGGCGAAGAGACAGTGAACTCGGTCAAGATCAAGTCTGTGAACCGTGCGGACTACGAGGTGTTCCACAGGAATGTGGCGATCTTCAAGCTTACAGGTACATGGTGCGTCAACTGCCCGAGGATGACTGCCGCCCTTCACTCTCTTGAGGGTGATGCTGCGGACCATTCAATTGTCCTCGCCTGTCATTCGGAAGAAAAGGGCCACCCTTTCCATGTCCCGTATAACGGAACCGACCTCGCATCTTCAGTGTTCCTTCAGATGGGAGAGACCGCTGCCGCATATCCTACCAATTGCTATGACATGGTGAGTCTGAACACTTCTTCAAGCACGGTGACCATCGTGGATGAGATCATGGAGCGCAGGGTCAATTCCCCTGCAAATGTGGGAGTAAGGATATCTTCAGTGGGACTTGAGGGAAATTCGGTCAAGGTGTCTGCATCCGTAAAGGCAAGTGCAGCCGGTACATATGACATGGTATGCGTCCTTGTAGCGGACAATCTCAAATATGAGGGCGGATATACGGACAATGACGAGAACCTTTACAGCAACGTCGTTCTTGCGGTCAGCGGTGACAATTTCCTTACCTACAGGGCTGCCTCTGCTTTTGACCTTGCGAAAGATGCCGAATATGATCGTGACTTCGAATTCGCCTTCGAGTCAGTTCCGTCTGAAAGCATCCTTGAGAACATGAGGGCTGTCGTCCTTGTGCACAGGAAGAACGCTGACGGTAAATCCGAGGTGAACAATTGTGCGGAGTGCGGATACGGTGAGACACTGGATTACAGATATAACTAGACTTCGATGAAGACTTTTTTCAGATATATTATGGCTGTGGCCGTTTCTGCCGCCTCCCTGCTCTCATGTGGAGATCCCGTGGAGGTTGTGCCGGAAGGCGTCCTGAAGATATTTGCGGACAAGCAGGCCATTGCCGCTGACGGGGCCGACTGCGTCACCTTCCGTGTGATGTTCGGTTCTCAGGATGTAAGCAACGACAGGACCATGAAGCTGGTCTGGACTTCAGGAGGAAAGACGGTCGAGATGTCGGCAGGTGCAAATGTCTTTTCTACAACCGCAGCAGGAGAATATGTTTTCAAGGCATATCTTTATTCCGGCGGCGACAACTGGTCCGAGAACGAAATCGTGATAAACGCTTCTCCGGTAGAAGGCCAGAAGAGCTATGTCCAGAAGGTCATAGGAGAGCAGTTCACATCTGTAGGCTGCGTCAACTGTCCGACCCTCAGCTATCAGATAAAGAACGTTCAGGCACAGATGCCGCAGGTGCTCATACCTCTGTCATTCCATATGGACTACAACATGACTGATCCCATGACAGTCGAGGCGACCGGCCTGTTCTATAAGGCATACGGGATGTCCGGACTTCCGTATTTCAACCTCAACATGAGAAAAAGGGACGGAGGAGTCGATCGTGAGGCCATCAAGGAGGCCATTGAGGAAGAGCTTGAGCTTTATCCCGCCACATGTGGTGTTGCCGTCGATACTGAATATGACGACGCATCCCGCGAACTTTCAGTGACAACCAGGATCACTTCAAATGTGGCGGCACGTTACAAGTACCATGTCTTCCTTGTCGAGAGTGGAATCGAGTATGCACAGTCCGGTGCCGATGCAGGATATATCCATGACAATGTCGTCAGAAAGATGTTTGCGACAGACGTGACGGGACTCAACATGAACAAGAAGAACCCGTTCACCCCGGGAGTTGAGGTCACTGCCGTGAACAGCACCGCTCTGCCTGAGGATTGGAATGTGGACAACATGAAGGTTGTGGTCATTGCGATGACGACTTCAGACGGAGGAGTTACCTTCAACTGCAACAATGCGAACGAGTGCAGGATAGGTGAGAAGGCGGATTATCTTATAAAGTGACATAAGCAATGAAGAGATTTTACTTGATGATCGTAGCTTTGTCGGCTCTGGCAGGATGTGGAGAGGTTACTCCTGATGTCAGTGCTGTTCCTGAACTTCAGGCAGACAAGGTCGAGATTGTGGCTGACGGAGCCGATGCGGTTACCTTTACCGTCACCTCTGACGGTAAGGATGTCACTTCGCTCAGTACCATATACTGTTCCGGCACACCGGTTTCCGGAAACACTTTCTCAACCCTCGAGCCTGGCGTCTACAGCTTCAAGGCAATATATGAGGGTCAGGAGTCAAAGGAGATTGCTGTAAGGGCAGTCGAGTCTGAATTTACAGGCGAATCGCAGTTCGAGAAGCATGTGGCATTGTGGGAATTTACAGGTGCATGGTGTGCAAACTGCCCTCAGGGTTATACGAACATGAACTTTGTCGTTCAGTCGAATTCTCTTTTCAAGGAGCGTGTCCATGAGATGGCCTTCCACAGCGATACCAGCGGAGATGACCCTCTTGCCATAGATCAGACAGACAAGATAATGATGGACATGAACGTGGCCTCGTTCGGTTTCCCATCATATGTGGTGGATATGTATCTCGGGGGCTCTCTTGTCGAGAGTGTCAATATCAAGGAGCATCTTAACGAGGCTTTCGAGGATAACGGTCCATGCTGCGGAGTCGCCGTTTCATCCGAACTTGCCGCCGGCAGGGCTTCGGTGAATGTGAGGCTCTTTCCCGAGATGTCAGGTTCATGGCGTACAGCAGTATATGTCGTAGAGGACAAGGTGAAGGCCTATCAGAAGGACGGTATGAAGGAACACGAGCAGTACACCCACAGACACGTTGTAAGGCAGATAGTTTCAGAGACATATAAGGGAGACAGGATAGGAAGTGGAATGGCGGTGGCCGGTAAGGAGGTTGAAGCCACTTATGAGATCGCTGTTGACGATGCCTGGAACCTGGAAGAGACATACGTATATGTTCTGGCGATCGGTTCTGACGGCAGAGTAAACAATATGAATTTCTGTCTGCTGGACGGAGGTGATGAAGATTACAGATTAAAATAATATGATTACTATGAAAAGTGCTTTAGCAAAGATTTCCATGATGGCGCTGACGGCAGCTGCCTCATTAAATATCTTCTGGGCTTGCAAGGAGGAACCTCAGCCTGAACTGTATGATACGGTCGGTGATGTCATCGAGATAGCAGGCGAGTATCCTGTGCCGCACCCGGAAATCCCTATGACCATCTTCAATATGGACGTGAAGTCTTCACCGGACGGAGTGTCTGTGGAGGTGATGGAGGTTACCGAGACAAATTTCAAGTTTGTATGCCGTCCTGGAGACAATGTGGCATCTTACAGGATAGATGTATATCCTCTTGCAATCCTCTACAACTATATGCTTGAAGAGGGCGGCTTCGGAGCTACTGCACAGGAGGTTGAGAAGATCATCGTGTCGCATCTTTTCAATACTTCCGGATCCGGCGGCTTCCAGATCGACCAGGCTACTGTCGGAGAGGACTATTTCGAGATGGAGTATGACTGGGCCAATACATCTTATTCCCAGCAGAGCATAGTTCCTGGATGTCAGTATGTGATTGCAGTCGGAGCCTGCTACGACAACAGCGCTTCTGAGTCTGCTCTTACAGACCTGAAGCTCGTCTATGTCGAGACTCCAAAGAAGGAGCTTGTCGGCAACCCATGGGTCGACATTTCGGTGCGTACGACATATGTAGGTGCCGAGATCACACAGATTCCTAACGAAGATGCCTCAGGCGTGTATTTCTATTGTACCGACAAGACTGCAATAGACGCATATGAGGAAGCTTTCGGTGGAAGACTCCTCAGGGACTTCATCCGTCACGGCTATGTTCCTAACGATCCTGTATCTGCTGATAATGTAGAGGGACTTACATACCAGTTGGGTCCGTGGTCCAACGTCGATCCGAACCATTGGTTCACATCGATCGCGTTCGCGTGCGATGCGAACTTTACTCCTTCCGCTTCTTTCGCCCGTAAGGACTTCCAGCTCGAAGAGAAGCCGGAGGACCGCGCAGAGGCTGTGATGACTTATTCTATCGGCGATATCTGCGGCGCCTCATATCTTGAACTCGCGGTTACCCTCGGAAAGGAGTGCCGTAACGGTTACCATGTGATCCTCCCGATGGATTATTCTTCATATGACGGAAATTACCGTCCTGCACGTGAGTATATCGACGGTGACGAGGCTTTGAAGCTTCAGCTGCGTGATGCCATCGCCCAGGCCGGCTATGGCATACATAACCAGAACTTCAGTTTCGATGAGAACACACAGCAGCCTAACGGATCTGAGTTCAAGACAGTCTGGGCTGAGTATGGCAACGTCATGCCTGATACCGAGTATGTCGTGGCATATTGCGGAATGAACGCATTCAGGGAGTACACGGAGGTCTTCTTCTCTGAACCTTTCAGAACGAAACCGAGAGTCACTGACCGTCCTGAGGACTGTAAGGCGGACGCTACACTTACCTTTACCGATGTGACACCTTCGGGAGCAAGGTTTGTCGTGAAGTACGACCCTGCAAATACTGCCAACGTATGGTTCATCAATATTGGAATGAATGACCAGCTTCCTCCATACGAGGTTCCTGCTGCAGATGCATCGCGTCAGGACTGGATGGACTGGTTCTTCGGCATGGGAGACCATCAGATGTATATGAATCAGTGGTGGAGAAGTCCGTCAGGCGAGGAATCATTCGCATATTCGGGTTTTGATCCACGCTCTACATACAGGTATGCTTATGTGGCTGAAGACCTTGATGGTGTCGTAAGTGCTGTAGGCTTCGCCGAGTATACCACAGGCGGAACAGAACCGGGACCGGATCCTACAGTGGAGATCGTACCGACCTACAATCCTGAGGACGGAACATGGTCAGTACAGTTCAATACCGTAAAGGATGTGGAGACATTCAAGTATCTCGTCCAGTGCGACGACGACAATGCATTATACCTCCATGCACTTCCATCGGAGCCGGGTGGAGACTCGGAGATGCGTGCCTACGAATTTTATGATCATTGGTTCCAGAAGGTAGGAGATCCTAACTATGGCGGTCTTACTGCAAGCAGCGGATATCTCGGAAGTCCGTATGTAACGGATCTTGAGAATGTGGGCAAGACCCATCTTGCAGGTTGCGTGGCCTTCGGACAGAATGAGGATGGTACCCAGTCGATAAGCAAGCTCTTCTACTGGATCCTTCCGGCTGACGGTTCGGAACCTCGCAAGCTCAGCTGGTACTTCCCGAATTACACAGAAAAGTAATACTATTACTATAACACTATTTTTTATTATTAACATTAATTCTTTCAATTATGAAAATCGGACAATTTTTCAAGAAGATGGTCGGAGGATCGATGATTCTCGCGGCTCTCGCAGCTCCTGTTTTCACATCGTGCTACGATGACTCTGCTCTTATTGACAGACTTGACAAGGTCGAGCAGAAACTTACAGATCTTGAGACAAAGCTCAACACTGAGCTCGCTGCCCTCAAGTCTTTGCTCGAAGGTCAGATCGCAGCACTTCAGGGCGAGGTTGACAAGCTCGTGACCGTTACTGCATGCACAGAGAACACTGACGGTTCTTTCGAGATCACCCTCTCAGACGGAAAGTCTTTCGTCGTTTATCCTGAGTACGAGCAGGATCTCACAGGTCTTGTAACGACTACCAAGATTGACGGTGTCGTATGCTGGGCTGTTTATGAGGATGGTAAGCCAGTTGTCGTAACTGACGCTGACGGCAAGCCTGTTCCTGTGGTTTCAGTGGTTCCTCAGGTTAGGGTTGATTCTGAGACCGGTGTCATCGAACTTTCATTCGATGAGGGTAAGACTTGGATCGAGGTAGGTACTGATACTTACTGCGTATTCTCAGGTGCAGAAGTTGTTTATACAGACAACTATACTGACGAAGAGGAAGCTACTGGTTATTATGAGGAGACTCCGTTGTATGTTACAGTAACTCTTCCTGACGGAAATACATATACTGTAACTGTTGACGGTGCTTCTTCATTTATGTTTGCTTCTAATTATGGCGGTCCTATCAAGACACAGTACATTTCAACCGGTTCTACAGTTTCTATCCCTGTTGTTGCTGCAAATATCGTTGATTGGGTGAAGGAACTTCCTGCAGGATGGCAGGTTAAGGAGGATACCCAGTATCTTAAGGAGTACGGTCAGGCTGAGTTCTTTGTAACAGCACCAAGTGCGGAGGCAATTGCTTCCGGAGCTGCTGTCGCAGAGGGTAACATCAAGGTTGTCGCTGTAGCTGAGGGTGGCAAGAGCGTAACGGCTTCAGTATTCGTTACTACCAAGCCATTCAAGTCAATCACTGCCGGAAAGGGTAACCTCAATATCACTATGAACAATGGTCTTGGAGGATACCTTGTGGGTATTTCAACTGTAGATGATTTCGACCCTGAGGCAATCCTTGCAGAGCTTAAGCCTGTAGTAGAGTATGTTCCGGATCCATATGACTGGATGGACTACGGTTGGTCTCCTTGGTATGTCCTTGAGAATGAGACCCCTCTTGATGATAACTATTTTGATTCATCTCTTCAGGATTATCCTATAGCTGACCTTGCATCTTCAGTCGAGATGACACCTGGTGAGCATTATGTCGTATGGGTAATCGGTCTTGAGTCATGGATGGATGATGCGACATGGACGTCAGGCTATTATTTAGGTGATGTGGAGTCTGTTAAATATCTCAATGCCAATATCAACCTTGAGACAACTAAGCTTGCTTTCAATGATATCCAGATCACTGCTGACTTCAAAGGCGTAGAGGCATTCTACGGTACGTTCTCAATGCTGTATTCTGACGAGCTCAATAAGGAAGGCATTCTTGCAGAGTTCAACTCAGGTCTGACTTCTTCATGGGGCGCTCCACAGGCATTCATGGTAAGTGATGTAACAACAGATGGTGTATATACAGGTAATCCTAACGACCTCGTAGAAGGCTGGCAGGAAATCGGACCGGATGAGAAGTACTATCTCTACCTGATTCCTGTAGAGGAAGGCAAGACCAAGTATACCATGGCTGATGTATACTTCTATGAGTGGGCTACTCCGGCTCTTGCAGCAGGCGGTTCTCTCGAAGTAACTCCAGGCGAGGCTGTCCTCGAGCACAAGAGAATCACAGTTCCTCTTAATGCAGAAGGTGCTGTTTATATCTACTATAAGTTCGTAGATCCTGAGATGGTGTCGACAATTGAAGACAAGGCTGAATACCTCCTTGAGAATGGTGCTGTTTCTAAGGGAAGCCCTGCTAATGCATTGCAGGCAAGCCTCACTCCAAGCCAGACAAAGACTCTCATTGCAATGGCAGTTGATAAGGACGGTAAGTATGGTCCTGTATTCCAGAAGGATTATACAACAAAGGAGATGACTTATGCTGAAGCTGTAGTAAAGGCAGAACTTCAGGGAACTCCTGCTCAGACAGGCAAGGTAAAGCTTTCTTGCGAGGGTGCTGAGGTTGTGAAGTATTACTACTGGGTAGGTACTGCAGATTCTTACCAGTGGACCAGCCCGTCATATCTTGGCGGTTCTGTAGAGACAGCGAGCGCATTCATCGCTCTTACACCTAACTCATACCTTCTTGATAAGGTAGCTGCTGCTGATGTTCCTGCAGAGGGTGTTGAAATCGAAGATCTTACAGTAGGTGCTCCTTCAATCTTCGTCGTTTCTGCAGAGCTTGCTGATGGTACATTCACCAAGGCTACCATGCTTGAGTTCACTCCATCAATGGATCTCGGTGAGTTCGTATTCGCAACGGATGACAGCGGAGCAGAGAATGCTGCATGGGTAGCTGCAAAGCCAACTGTTGAGTATACAACCAGCCAGGTAGGTGACTTTACAACTGTAGAGTGGAGCGTAGAACTTCCTGAAGGCTTCTCAGGCGTTACAACATGTATGTCTGAGGACTATCTTATTAACTATCCTTCAGCAAAGTCAAAGGTACAGTACATCCTCACAGATGAGTATGTAGGTGCTAAGGAGATTGTTGCAGGCGAGACATATTCACAGCCATATGCAAGCAAAGGTTACAATATCTATACTGTAATCTGGGATGCAGAAGGCAACTACTATGAGACATATGTCGAGAAGCTCGACATTTCAGGCGGTTTCGGTGTGTAACACGGTAAATCCTTGAAACGAATCAGAAGGCGACTAAAAAGTGATTTAGTCGCCTTCTTTCGTATTTATATGGATATGACGACAGTGGCGGTAGGGTAAGTTTGGTTTGGTTCCGTCGGAACAAGTTCCGACTCCATCCCTCCCACGACTCCGTCGCGGGTCCCTCCCGTTCACGAGGCCACGGGCGGCCACGCCATCCAAACTTACCCTACCGCCACTTCAGAGCATACACAATAGCCTTTTGCTATCATCTTTCTGATATTAACAATAGCTATTCCTTTGACTATCAAAAGAATAGCTATATTTTGTGCCATATATTCAGGCGGGAGGATGGTAGTGATTGCGGAGGCGTGTCCACCCCCGGACACGGGCAGGGGGAGGGGCCCGACGGAGACAAGTGGTCGAAGACCACGCAGGAAACGTTGGGAGGGGCCGGAGTGAGCGAAGCGAACGGAGTCCTCCGTAATCACTATCATCCTCCGGGTGAAACCATTTATAAAACAGGAGACTGACTAATCAGTCATATTGACTTTTTAGTCAGTCCCTTTTTTCGTGCCTGTCGTTTACAGGCTTTCTTTCAATAAGTTCCTCAGTCTCTGTAGATGACCCTGCTACCTCCCAGATCGACTCTGGTAATGTCTGCGACAGGTTCGACGAAGTTCAGGACGTTTGCCTTTGATGATTTGAATGAAGGCTTGTTGCCTGTCCTTATCCATCCGTATACTGCATTGCAGAGGAAGTCGCTGTTTGATCCGAAATCTCCTCCCGGATAGAAGGATGAGTCGTCAAGCTTGAAGTCCGGCTCGAATCCTTCAGGGTAGTCTCTGAATCCCTTGGCGTTCTCTATATAGAATGAAACCGGATAAAGAAGGAAGTCATAGTTCCTGAACCTCCTGCTGAATCCTTCCATTCCCACATTCTTTCCGCTTGTCCTGGTACCCACTATGTTGACTTCTATGTCAAGACCGCGCAGACCGTTGATTATGATCTCGCTGGCAGAAGCTGTGGCTTTGGTCGCGATTACGAATACCCTGTCCAGCCCGAGAGAATGATCGAGAGCATCTTCAATAGGAAGATAACCGTCCGGATACTCGATGGTCTCCTTTATTCCTATCTTGTATTCGGCCTTTTCTCCTGCTTCTGTTCTTGTCTTGTTGAAAGTAAGCTTTGCAAGGGTTTCACCTTTATGTTCAGGACCTGCAATCAATGTAGCAAGAACGGCGCTTGACAGAATCTCTCCGCCGTTGTTGTATCTTAGGTCGAGTACAAGGTCTTCTATGCCGTCGGCCTTGAACTTGTCGAATACTTCCATCAGCTGTTCGTCAAAGTCGGCGTGGAAGCCCATGTAAAGCAGATAACCTACCTTCTTTCCGTTGCTCAGCTCTACAGTCTCAGCCTTATAGATCGCCGGTTCTACGTATGTCTCCGGAACCAGATCTATTGTACCGGCAGAAGTGAGGACCGCCTTGTCACGATTCTCTCCTTCCCACTCCACTGTGTTTATCTTGATGGAAAGAGGATCTGTATAGATCTTGGTTATGACGCTCTTGTAGTTGTCTCTGGTGATGTCCACTCCGTTGACGGCAGTGATGAAGTGTCCTCTCTTTACTCCAAGCTTGTCAGCAGGACCGTCAGGGATAACGGTGTCGACAAGTATTCCCACAGCTGCTCCGATGTCTGTCGCTTTGAGCAGGAAGAAACCGTTTCCCTTCGTCTCCTGACCTACAGCCTTGGTGTCAGGTGCGTTGCTTATGATTTGCGTATAATATTCAGTACGGAACTTGTTGCTGTATGCACCGTCATCGTGGTTGATGTCGTCATGCTTGGCAACTCCGTCCAGAATGGATTTCAGGAATGCCTGATATCCTGTGCTGTAATCAAGTGCGAGACCTGGTATCGGCTCGTTCCAGAGATAGGTGGATGCCATTCTTGAATATGTCCATTCATTGATTTCTCTGTAGCGGCCTTCACCTTCCTCAGTCACACCGGGTGCCTGATTGACGGTGATCGTTTCAGACATAGGATAGCCTTCTACCTGAATGGTAACTGTAGCAGTACGGCTTTCTGTAGCAATGTTCTGGCTTACCTTGATTCGCAAAGCAGATTCTCCCTTGATACCTTCTGCCGTAAGGATCTTGCACCAGCCCTGAGCTGAAGATGATGCGGTCCATGCTGCATCCGAAGTAAAGGTTAGGGAAATATTTTCACCTTCTTCGTCAACTTCGATTATGCTTTCCCAGCTCTGACCGGTTATTCCTGTGCCTTCAAGGATTACCGGCTCTTCCTCCTCACAGCCTACGGTGAGGAGGAGTGCTGCCAGTATGGTCAGATATCTTGTTATAGATCTTTTCATTTCGATGGTCTTAAAATGCGTCTGTTCTCCTGGACATTGAGGGTCTTACGTGAAGGTATCTTGATTTCTGTCGTAGATACTTCCATTTCGCATGACTGCTTTGCCGCAGTGGCCTTAGGTGTGAGCACCAGCGCACTGTTGCCGCAGAAGAGTACCTTGGTGTCCGAACCTCCGTACCAGTTCTTGCTCTGGGATACTCCAGGATACTCGGTGATCAGTTCATCTTTTGCAGACCAGCTCTTGAAATGAGATACCGGCTTGACTGTGACTGTACCGTCTTCCTCATTATAGTCGACATCATGGATAAGCGTAGTCGACTGCTGCTCATATTTGTCCTTTGACGCGTAGTATTTGTTGAATGTACCCTTGAACCAGATGGTCTGATCATTGAATGACGCCATAGGGTCTTCACCTTCTGCAGAGTAGTCATAGATGACCGCGTCGTTTACAGGATCATAGCTTGATTTAGCCAAGGCATGCTTGAATGTGGTGATCTTGTCGTTTTCATCGATCTCAAGGAACCATTTAGGACCGTAGTTCCTGTTTGCCTCTTCCTCTGTCTTTGCCCATCCCTTGTCAAGGAGATCCTGAGGAGAATGGTATTCCACGCCGCATGGATCGAATCCGAGACATACCAGAATGTTCTGTGCCTTGTATGATTCGCGTGTGGCATCGTTCACACCGTCCGTGATGGTTACGTCAAAAGTGTGGGGAACTCCATAGACGTCTGTGATCTGTGCTGTATATTCACCTTTCAGCTTATCGAAGAGACCTGTCTCTATCGTAGGCTCTGCGCTTGTAGTGAAGTTATACACGTGTGCGGTAGATACATGCTCGATGTTTGTCGCCAGAACTGCGTAAACATACTCGGTGTTTGGACTGAGGTTGGAGAACATCAGTGACGCTCCCTCTTCTGTGAGTGCCTTCGAGAGAACATCTTCAGGTATCGCCACTCCGTTATTGCGGATTACCACATCCATGGTGAGATCCTCGTTTCCTGGAGCATCAAGAACCTGGTCGACTGCCTGTTTGGTGTGTACGAATGCGATGGCGCTTGTCGCATTCCTTATCTTCAGGTTTACAGCTGCTGAGTTCCAAGGCTCTTCCACATCGACTTCGGTAGTCTCTATTTCAGGGACAGGTCCTGTCGGCTCTGTAGTTGTAAACGTGTCCTCAATGTACACTTCGCGCATGTCCTTGTCAAAGGCTACTATACATACATAGTAATTGCTTTCCGGTACCAGTCCTTGCAGCGAGAATTCCTGTGCTTCGTAAAATTCTGACGATTTGTCTTCCCAAGGACCGATTACGGCGCGGCGCACCATCTCTTCTCCTTCAAAAAGGAAGGCCTCGTAGTCAGCCTCGCTCATGATGAATGCGCGGTACTTGTCAACACCCTCTTCAGGAGTGAGTGTCACCTTTGCGGTGATTGATGTGACGTCTGAAACAGTGATGTCGACATCGTAAGGACATTTCTCTGCCTTAGGGGTAGTGAATTCGTATACCTTGACATCTGCAGCAGAAACCTTTGAGTCGATTGCAGCACTTTCGGATTTGCCGGCAAGTATGAGGTACTTGGTGTCAGAATAGAAATAGGTCGCGTAATTGTCCCATCCGTCAAGCTGCTTCCACTCATATTCGAATGTCTGGCTCTTGTCGGCACCAAGACCGAATGCGCTGAGGTACGAGTCATGTGTAACCCCTACCAGAGCCTTGAAATACAGATAGTCGTTGTAGTCAACGATCATGTGTCTGTATGCCTCGGCACCTTCCGGCATTTCAATGTGATATGAAACGGCAGTCGGGGTGGCTTTCTCAAGCGTGATCATGCTTTCGTATCCGGAAACTGTCGATACCTCCTCAGACTTGATTTCGCTGTAGACATATGGATTGATCTTGCGTACAGCATAATAGAGGGTATACTCCTTGTTTCCCTCGAGCTGGTTGTATGTGACAGTCGCAATGTTCGAATCATCGAACATTCCGTTGTTGTAGTCGGGACCGAAAAGGTCTTCCGCTGTCGCTATCGTCTGTCCTGCAGGAACGATGGCCCATGCATAATCTCCGGGAGCATCAGATGAGATCTTGAATGTGATCGATGTCCTGCTCAGGTCTGAAACCGTAATCGACGCTACGGGAGCTGTCGGCTCCGGCTCCGGAGCGGGGGTTTTCTGACCACAGGAATTGACCGCACAGGCAAGTGCTGAGATCAGTCCCAATGTAATAAGTAATCTCTTGAACATGATTAAGATGTTTTAGTTTGTTTTACATATATTCTTCAAAGAAGCAAAAATACAAAAAAATGTTGTACTTTAGCGGTGCATAACGATATAACCATAGAATATGAAGAAAATATGTAGAAACATCTTGTGGATTATGACGCTTGCCCTGTCCTTTTCCGCATGTGGTGAGGAAGAAGGACCGGAACCTGTGGATCCTGAGGTGGAGAATGGTATCATCAACTTTGTGAATCCTGCCGCCGACAGGGAGGTTTCTGCAAACGGAGAGACTGTTTCCTGTGTCCTTACTGCAGAGGATGTATATACCGCCACTCTGAATTTTGTTTCCGGCGGTGATGATTGGGCTTCCATTACAAAAGGTGAAACCGGTGAGGCCGGACGTAATACGGTGAGGCTTGTCTTCGAGAAGAATGATACCGACCAGCCTCGCTCTGTCGAAATCCATGTGCAGGTAAAGGGCCATGATCAGGTGCAGCTGGCTGTATTTTCCCAGAAGCAGGACGATGCGTCAGCTGAAAAGAAGCTGAATTCGACCCTCAATTCATATATGCACCAGAGGTTGCAGCAGGAATATCTGTGGGAACAGTACAATGCTCTGGAAGTCGATCTGAGCATGGATTACAAGGAGTTCCTCTCTGCCCATCTTCTGAAACTGGGTGACATAAATGTCGAGGACGGCGGTGTGTACCGTGCCACCTCCCCTGACCGTGGCAAGCGTTTCATCTATTCCAATATCCAGGAAATCGAGCCTGTGACCAAGGCAGTGGAGACTCACAGCCTTGGATTCGGACCTTTCTTTTCTTCGGTGATCAGTCCTGCACAGGGTGTCGTGGGATTGTCTGTGTCATTCGTGCATCAGGGTTCACCTGCATGGGCTGCCGGAATGAAGAGGGGCGATACCATCTACAGCGTGAACGGAGTAACCCTTACGGAAGACAATTATAGAAGCTATATGACAGCTCTGTATTATTCTCCTTCAGGCTCCTACACCTTCGGATTCATCAGGGATGCTGACGTTACAAAGAGATATGAAGTCAGCGTCGCGACAGATGTCTACAGATACAATCCTGTGCTGTACTCGGCTGTGATGAAGGAAGGCAGCAATGTGATAGGTTATCTGGTCCTTGAGAATTTCGATCTTGACGCGCAGGAATTCATAGTGGATATCATACAGCAGTTCAAGGACAATGCGATCACTGACCTGATTCTTGACCTTCGTTTCAACCCGGGAGGTGCCGTTGCACAAAGCCGTTATCTTGCTTCAGCGATAGCAGGAGCGTCGCATCTTGATGACATCTTCGTGAATGTCGAGTTCAGAGGCTCGAAGAAGCAGGCATGGAAGTTCCGCGGCGGTCCTAATGATGAGGACGGTCTGGGCATAGCGCCTGATCTGGGACTCAAGCGTCTCTATGTGATCGGTTCTGAAAATACAGCATCCGCTTCCGAGCTCATAATAAACGGACTCAGGGGTATTGATTTCCCTGTCTACCTCTATGGCAGCAGGACAGAAGGAAAGAATGTCGGCATGACCACCACCCTGGTCACTGCGGATGAAAGAAGATTCCTCTTTTCTCCGATCACGTTCCGTGTCGCCAATGCCAGGGGAGAGAGGGATTATCCGGACGGATTCGTCCCTGATGTGATTGTGAACAATCAGAATTCGAACTATGCCGACGATGACGATAACCTCTTCCCGTACTCATTCGGTGACTGGCCGGACATGGACTTCAATGTCGCCCTCCGTTATGCTTATGAGGATATTCTGGGCATTGAGAGAAGTCTTGTCTCAAGACCGATGTCGGTTTCTGAAACTCCTGTTCCGCTCGGAGCATCGGAATATAAGGAACCGAAGATCGGAAGATACGGAAATGTGATATATCAGCTTGACTAGATGCTCTTAAGATAAAGTATGCTGTCTGGACCTTCGTTGAAGAGGAGGTCCATGACGGAAAGATCGGATTGGAAGCCGTGTTTCCGGGAAAAGACCTGGAAATACGGCTTCTCCAGTTTCAGGTCCCTCAGGATTGTGTCCGGGCGTTTAGGATGGATGACTTCGCGCAGGTCCTCGCACTGCACGATGCTTCCGTCTGCCATAGGCTGACTGCCGTCACGGGAAAAAACGGATGTGAGACGCAGGTCGACTGCGAGTCCGGTCTTTTCGATAAGGAATTTCAGCAGGGCCATGTTCAGGTCCAGAAGTCTTTCGGGCCTGCTTTCGAGGATGGCGAAGAGTTCGTCCTGATAGTATTCGAAATAGGCCGATGTCCTGTAGGCTGATACGATGGCTCTTTCATGCTGCTGAAGCCACGGCGTGCTCCAGTCTATCCTTATTTCGGAAATAGGAAGCTTGTGGGTGCCTCCCTCGTGGACTATGGGGTAGGAGAGTGACTGTACTCCGTCTGCTGCATGGAAGCGGCACCGGTTGCGGTATGACTGCTTCTGGTAGTTCTCGCATGCCTCGATATAAACGACGGACGGAGTCAGTTCAAGCGAACTGTCTCCGTCACGTCTGCTGCTCAGACCTTCCATCTCCTCTGCCATTGCTGCAAGATAGGAAACGGGAGGCATGTATGCTGTTGAAAAGAGCTTAGGCATCAGTCTATGCTGCCTTTGGTGTCGCGGTCGGCACCTCTGATGATACCTCTCTTGGAATTCCTGATGAACTCGATTATGGTGTCCCTTTCCTCTGACTCAGGGAAGCCTATCTCGATCTTGGCAAGGGCATCCGAGAAGTTGTTTCCGCTGCTGTAGATGATGTCGTACATATCCTTGATGCTGCGGATCTGGTCAGATGTGAATCCTCTTCTGCGGAGTCCGACAATGTTCACGCCTGCATATGAAAGCGGGTCGCGTCCGCAAAGCACGTAAGGTGGCACGTCTTTGTTGATCTTGCATCCGCCGCCTACGAAGGCATGCTTTCCGATCTTCGAGAACTGGTGTGCTACCGTACTTCCTCCGATTGTCGCCCAATCGTTGACTTCAGTCTCGCCGGCAATTCCCACATAGCTTACGAGGATGCAGTTGTTGCCTACGACGCAGTCGTGTGCGACATGGGTGTATGACATCAGGAGCACATTGTTTCCGATCTTGGTCACGCCTCTTCCGCTGGCCTTGGTACCTCGGTTGATTGTAGCGCACTCACGGATGTTCACGTTGTCTCCGATCTCGACATATGTGATCTCGCCGTCGAACTTGAGGTCCTGGGGAATCGCTCCCACTACTGCTCCCGGGAAGACCGTGCAGTTCTTTCCCATCTTGACATAGTTGAAGATCGTTGCATGAGGAAGTATCCTGCAGCCGTCTCCGATCTCCACATGTTCCTCTATATATGCGTATGGTCCTACCTCTACATTCTCTCCGAGCTTTGCTCCCGGATGTACTGTTGCAAGCGGATGGATATTTGCCATATTGTTGAATTTTATTGTTTTTATTGGGCTCCCTCGACTATGCTCGGGATAACATGTTTCTTACGGCCTTTGCCGCTGTAGTGTTGATGCTGTGACCTGCCTTTACCGCAGTCACCTTCGCCTTGAGGAATCCTCCGCAAAGTCTGAGATCTCCGATAAGGTCAAGCAGCTTGTGTCTTGAACATTCGTTAGGGAAGCGGAGTCTGAGATTGCTGAGATATCCGTCCTGACGGACCTTCAGAGCCGGAACATTGAAAAGTCGGCTCATGCGCTCCACCTGGTCGTCAGAAACAGGATGTTCCACAATCACAATCGCATTGTCCACGTCGCCACCCTTCACAAGACCATTGTTGTAAAGGAATTCGAGTTCATGGAAGAATACGAATGTCCTGCATGTTCCGATCTCTTCGGCATATACGACCGAGTCTTCCCATCTTGCATGCTGAACGCCCAGCACTTTCGAATTGAAGTCAATGGTAATGTCGTATGAGAACTCGTCTGCCGGCTCAATGCGTACGAGAGAACCCTTTTCATCATTGCGTATTTCTACGGTCTCCTTTACTTCGATATATCTTCTTGGGGCATCCTGCGTGTCGAACCCGTCGTTCCAGATTGCGTCGATGTACGGTTTCGCGCTTCCATCCAGAATCGGTACCTCGATGTTGTCGATGTCAATCAATGCATTGTCTACGCCCATTCCGGTCAACGCGGACAGCAGATGTTCTATGGTCGTTACGGAAGCCTCACCGCATGAAATGGTCGTGCTTCTGGCTGTACATGATACATTTTCAGCCAGAGCATCGACATAAGCATACTCGCCTATGTCCGTCCTTCTGAACCTTATGCCGGTATCGACCGGCGCCGGGTTTATGACCATCCTTGCTATCCTTCCCGTATGAAGTCCTTTCCCTTCAAATGAATAGCTCTTCTTAAGAGTCTGTTGCAGTTGCATTATTATTCCCTTCTCTTTTCCAAATCAGCCTGCAAAGATAGTTAAAATTTTCTATATCACTACTTCTTACCTGCTTTCTTGAACATGGCATAGCTTCTCATGTAGTCCATGTATGGTATTGCAGGAGTTCCAAAGTATGATTGTCCAGGCTGCTTGATGTTAGACAGCAATCCCGTCTGCGCACCGAATGAAGTGTTGTCCGCCACTGTGAGATGTCCGGCAATGCCTGTCTGGCCTCCGATAATGCAGTGTCTTCCTACCTTTGACGAGCCTGCGATTCCGGACATCGCCGCCATCACGGTGTCAGGGCCGACTTCAACATTGTGAGCGACCTGGCAGAGGTTATCAATCTTCGTGCCTCTCCTGATTACCGTCGATCCCATCTGTGATTTGTCAACACATGTGTTCGCTCCGATCTCCACATCATCCTCAATGATCACGTTGCCGGTATGCTCTATCTTCTTCCATGTCCCGTCTTCAAGAGGTGCGAATCCGAATCCGTCTGCACCGATCACGGCATTCGCATGTATGATCACCCTGTCTCCGATGACCATGCCGGGGTAGATGCGTGCCCCGGGATAGATGGTGCAGTATGAACCGATCTTCACATCGTCTCCGATATATGCTCCTTCGTATATCTTCGTGCAGTCTCCGATGACAGCCTTTCTTCCTATGTATGCAAAGTCTCCTACATATACCTTCCTGCCCAGTCTTGCACTCCATCTTACCCTGCTGCGGCAGCCCCTGTAGCGTCTGTATGACCGTTTCTTTGCCGTCACATAGTCGAGGAGTGCGGCCACGGCCGCATATGAATCCTCGACCCTTATCATGGTTGCCGATACGGGCTCCTTGGGTTCGAACGTGTTGTTTACTATTATGATGTCAGCCTTGCACTTGTATACGTACTGCTCGTATTTCGGGTTGGCGAAGAAACAGATGGCGCCAGGCTTGCCGCTTTCTATGCGGGCAAATGTCGTTACGGTTGCTTCAGGATCTCCGTCCACTGTTCCTTTTAGTATTTCAGCAATCTCCTTTGCCTTGAATTCCATGATATTGCAGGTTCAGATTCAATAATTTGCGTAATTATGATTTTATTCGTACATTTGCACCGTGAGAATGATTCAGGGGGCAAGGTTGCCCCCTTATTTTATGCATTGACACAAAGTGAAAATGAACGCTTCAGCTATAATAGATGCAATCAACGATGAAATCGTTGCACGCGGGTGCTTCATTGTTGACGTTTCAGTCAGCAAAGATAATGATATTACTCTTACGGTAGAGTCAGAAAATGCAACAATCGAGCTGGATGACTGCGTTTCCATCAGCAGGTTCTTCGAGACGAAGTTCGACCGTGAGGTGGAGGACTACTCGCTTACAGTGAGTTCGGCAGGTCTTGACCAGCCTTTCAAAGTGTTCAGACAGTTTGTCAAGGCTTTGGGTACAAAGGTGGAGGTATCTCTCAAGGGTGGAAGGAAGATGGTGGCTGTGCTTGAAGCTGCCGATGAAGAGAGCATAACTCTGAGATACAGTGCCAAGGAAGCAGTAGAGGGAAAGAAGAAGAAGGAAATCGTGGAGCATGTCGACCGTTTCACGATGGATCAGGTCAATGCGGTAAGACCGTATGTGTCATTCTAGAAGGAAAATTTTAAATATATAATACAAAATGGAAAAGATTGAGCTTAAAGACGCTTTTGCAGAGTTCAAGAACCAGAAGAACATCGACAGGCCTACAATGATGGGTGTGCTTGAGGATGTGTTCAGAACTCAGATTACAAAGACTTACGGATCGGCAGACAACTTTGACATCATCATCAACATCGACAAGGGAGACTGTGAGATCTACTGGAACAGGGAAGTGGTTGAGGAAGTCGAGGACCCTAACACGCAGATTGCTCTCGAGGATCTCGAGGATGACGATTATGAGGTGGGTGAGACATTCGCAAAGAAGATCGAGCTCAAGGATTTCGGCCGTCGAGGCATCCTGAATATCCGTCAGAACCTCCAGGGCCGCATCATGGATATCGAGAAGGCAAATCTCTATAACAAGTATGTAGGAAAGATCGGTGAGATCTTCACCGGAGAGGTATACCAGACATGGGCGAAGGAGGTCCTCATCCTTGACGAGGACGGAAACGAGCTCAGACTTCCTAAGTCGGAGCAGATCCCTGGCGAACACTTCAAGAAGAACGATACCGTAAGGGCCATCATCAAGAGCGTGGAGATGAAGAACAACACGACTCCGTACATCGTTCTTTCAAGAACAACTCCTGAGTTCCTTGAGAAGCTCTTCGAGCAGGAGGTTCCTGAGATCTATGACGGTCTGATCACGATCAAGAAGGTAGTACGTGTACCTGGCGAACGTGCAAAGGTGGCGGTAGAGTCTTATGACGAGAGGATCGATCCTATCGGAGCATGTATCGGTGTGAAGGGTGCCCGCATCATCGGAATCGTGCGTGAGCTCCGCAACGAGAACATTGACGTCCTCCAGTGGACAAGCAATACTCAGCTCCTTATCCAGAGAGCCCTCAATCCTGCAAAGATATCTTCTATCGTGCTCGGCGGACCTGAGGATGACAAGATCAAGGTATACATGCTTCCTGACGAGGTCAAGAAGGGTATCGGTAAGGGCGGATGCAACATCAGGCTTGCAGGTATGCTCGTAGGAAAGGAGATCGAGGTATGGAGAGAGCTTCCTAAGGATGAGATCGACGAAGAGGAAGAAGACGTACTGCTTGTAGAGTTCAACGATGTGATTGAGGATTGGATCATCGAGAAGCTTCAGAACATCGGATGTGATACAGCAAAGAGCGTTCTTGCTCTTTCTGCCTCTGATATCGCCAAGAGAGCGGATCTTGAGGATGAGACAGTCGAGGAGATCCTTGATATCCTTCGTGCTGAGTTTGAAGATGAAGAATAATTAAAAGGGAACTATGGCAGAAATCAGATTAAGTAAACTTACAAAACAATTCAGCATCGGACTCGCACGTCTGGTTGACTTCCTTAATGAAAAGGGAGCCAATGTGGAGATGAATCCGAATGCGAAGATCTCGGATGAATATCTTCCGGCGATCGAGGCCAAGTTCGGCGAAGACCAGAAACTCAAGAAGGATTCAGAAAAGGTTACCATAAAGCTCAAGGAGATCATTGAGATGGGTGCCAAGAAGAAGACTTCTGTTGAGGATGAGTATGTTCCTGAGAAGGAGGTTGTGATCAAGAGCAACGCACTCAATGAAGAGCGCCCTGTTGAGGAAGCTCCGGTTGCGAAGCCGCAGCCTGCTCCGGTTCCCGTACAGACTCCGGCCCCAGTCGAGGATCCGGCTCCAGCTCCGGCAACTGGTCCTAAGATCGTGGACAAGATAGATCTCTCTCAGTTCGAGAAGAAGGCTCCGGCTGCGGTTGAAGTCAAGCCGGAACCTGTTCCTGTCGTTCAGGAACCTGTCCCAGAGCCGTCTCCGGCTGCGGAGACAGGAAAGACTCCGGAGCCTGCTCCGGAAGAGGATCCTGCAAAGCCTGCAGAACCACGTCAGGTCAAGATCGAGGTGGAGAGGTTGAGCGGCCCTAAGGTTGTGGACAAGATCGATCTTTCTCAGTTCGACAAGAAGAAGAAAAAGAAGAAGAGGGAAAGAATCGGCAAGGACGGAAGCCAGAAGGTGGATGTGACCAAGGTAGAGGCTTCGAACAATGCCGCAAAGAAGGATAAGAAGGACAATAAGAACCATCCGAACGCCCAGCAGCAGGGTGCAGGCAAGAAGGACAAGAAGAGCCGTCGCGACCGCGGCGGGGACAAGTTCAAGCCTATGACCGAGGCCGAGCAGGAAGAGATGCAGAAGGAGATCCAGAAGCAGATCAAGGAAACTTATGCCCGCATGAACGAGAACAAGAAGGGTAACTTCGGAGCAAAGCACAGAAAGGAGAAGAGGGAACTTGCATCGCAGAGGATGCAGGAAGAGATGGAGATGCAGGAACTCGAGCAGAAGGTACTCAAGGTGACAGAGTTCGTTACCGTGAACGATCTTGCCACCCTTATGAACAATACCCCTGTGACCAAGGTCATCGGAGCATGCATGAGCCTTGGAATGATGGTATCCATCAACCAGCGTCTTGACGCGGAGACCCTTGTGCTTGTTGCCGAGGAGTTCGGTTATGAGGTAGAGTTCGTTACAGCGAATCTTACAGACGCAATCGCCCAGGGTGAAGCGGAAGATACTGAAGAGGATCTTCTCCCACGTCCGCCGGTGATTACCGTCATGGGTCACGTTGACCACGGTAAGACATCCCTCCTTGACTATATCCGTAAGGCTAATGTGATTGCCGGCGAGGCCGGTGGTATCACCCAGCACATCGGTGCATATAATGTGAAGCTTCCTGACGGCCAGAGGATCACCTTCCTCGATACCCCTGGACATGAGGCCTTTACGGCGATGCGTGCCCGTGGTGCGAAGATGACGGACGTTGCAATCATCATCATCGCTGCAGACGACTGCGTGATGCCTCAGACAGTCGAGGCAATCAACCATGCCCAGGCGGCAGGTGTACCTATGGTATTCGCAATCAACAAGATAGACAAGCCGGGCGCAAATCCTGAGAAGATCCGCGAGCAGCTTTCTAACATGAACATCCTCGTCGAGGACTGGGGCGGCAAGTACCAGTGCCAGGAGATTTCGGCGAAGAAGGGTCTGAATGTGGACCTCCTGCTTGAGAAGGTGCTTCTTGAGTCCGAGATGCTCGAGCTCAAGGCCAATCCTAACCGCAGGGCTGCAGGTGCCGTGATCGAGTCTTCACTCGACAAGGGACGTGGATACCTTGCTACAATCCTCGTACAGAACGGTACCCTCCGTGTCGGAGATGTCATGCTGTCAGGATGCTACACAGGTCGTGTGAAGGCCATGTTCAATGAGCGTGGACAGAAGGTTGAGGCAGCAGGTCCGTCTACTCCGGTTTCAGTACTCGGTCTTAACGGAGCCCCTACCGCCGGTGAGACATTCAATGTAATGCTCGATGAGAAGGAGGCAAAGGATATCGCCAACAAGCGCGAGCAGCTTATCCGCATCCAGGGCATCAAGACCCAGAAGCATATGACCCTCGAGGAGATCGGACGTCGTATCGCGATCGGAAATTTCAAGGAACTCAATGTCATCGTCAAGGGAGACGTGGACGGTTCTGTGGAGGCTCTCTCGGATTCGATCATCAAGCTGTCTACCGAGGAGGTACGCGTGAATGTGATCCACAAGGCTGTGGGTGCGATTTCAGAGTCGGATATCCTTCTTGCAGCTGCTTCGGATGCGATCATCATCGGTTTCCAGGTACGTCCTATGCCTTCTGCGCGCAAGCTTGCTGAGAAGGAGGAGATCGAGATCCGTCTCTACTCTGTCATCTACGACTGTATCAACGAGCTCAAGAGCGGTATCGAGGGTATGCTCGAGCCTGAGCAGAAGGAAGTTGTTACAGCTACTGCAGAAGTTCAGGAGACATTCAAGATATCTAAGGTCGGTACCATTGCCGGATGTATCGTGCGTGAGGGTAAGCTCCAGAGGACTGCCAAGGTGCGCGTGATCCGTGACGGTATCGTGATCTATACCGGCGAGCTCGGATCTCTCAAGAGATTCAAGGACGATGTCAAGGAAGTTCACATGGGTATGGACTGTGGTCTCAATATCCAGGGCTACAACGATATCAAGATCGGTGACGTTGTCGAGGCATACACAATCGAAGAGATCAAGCGTACGCTCTAAAGAGTTATAGAAACGGAAGCCCCGTAAGGGACTTCCGTTTTTAATAACCGCGTGTTATTCTCGACGCGGGGAGTGGAATCAGAAGCGCCAGCCGAGGGTGAGGAGGGCCTTCCAGTCCGAGCGTGTTATCAGAAGTTCAGGTACCGGTTCGGCAATGCTTCCGTCTTCATTGAAGATATAGTCGCTGTACGGCATGTAGTATTCGTTGCTGTAGCTGTTTCTTCTTATTGCAAAGTCAGCGAAGAAGGACTTCTTCGAACTGTAGCCAAGTCCGAACGAGACGTTGCTTCTGTAATGACCCTCGAAATGCTTCTCAGGAGAGCTGGTCATTCCGTATCCTCCTCTGACAGCCAGTGCGCCGAGCTTGATCTCTGCACCGAAACGGAACATGTGCTGAGGACCGAATACTTCCTTGATGTCCTCGTTGATCTGCTCGAACCAGTCCCTGTCGCTGCCCTTTGTCCTGAACTGCATCTGACCGAAATCGCAGAATTCGTAGTCAGCACTCAGTATCGCAAAGTTGAGGAATGTATAGGCGAGACCAAGGTTCGCTCTGAACGGAGAAACTACGGTATAGGTGAACTCTCCTTCAGGACTGGTCGAATAGTTCTTCTCCGAAGGCGATGAGAACTCTGTCGAACCGCTGTACTGCCATCTCTCGATTACCGTGTTGACTGAAGGGGTCTGCACTGCGGCTCCGATGCGGAGGCCGAAACCTGGAGTAAGGATGGCTCCGAACTTTGCGTATGCTCCCGATGTCTCTGCATCATAATAATATCTGTATTTCATCTGATTGAAATACATGCTTTTTCCGTTATCGAGGGCTATCTCGAAATCAGAAGGATCGATTGCAGCCTCCTTGAAATACTCATCATAAGCATAGTCAAGGGAAGTAAGACCTACATTAGCTCCGAGGTAAAGGAAGTCTGAGATGTTGGCTCCTACATTGAAGATGTAGTCATGCTTTCCTCCGGTGACCCTTCTTCCGTATGTCTGGTCGATCTCTCCACCCAATACGATGTCTCCGTTGTCGAAGATGAGCTCGCTGGCTCCCACATATTCGTCATCCATACCCCCGAACGTGCTTATCATTCCGCTCCGGTATCCCATGACAAGATTCCATGGGCAGAAATCATATGCATCTGACGCATTAAGGTCCGAGGCGAGGTATCCGGTCGCCTCGACCGCCATGGCTCCCATGAATGTGGTCGTGCCGTTCGTGCCGTTGGCATAGACGTCCTGATCGAATCCTGCTGTCTTGTTGGCTACGAAGCCGAAGGTGAGGTTCTTGAGTCCGGAAGTCCTGTTTGTGTCCCAGTTGATCGTGAGGCCCATGTTCGGGATGCTGAAGCTCGTCATCGAACTTCTCATCTTCCTCTCGAAATATGGAAGGCTTCCGTCAGTGTATGGGGACACACCCTGTGCGGTCGACGCCGAGAATGTCAGTCCGGGAGTTATCGTGAACTGAGAGTATCCTGCAACTGCGCTTCCCGCAGGGTTTATCGTGATGGAACCGAGGTCTCCTCCAAGTGCTGTGAAGGCATTTCCCATTGCAACAGATCGTGCCGTCCCCTCGTAATTGTTTTCGCTGAAGAGCAGACCGTCGTATGCCGTCTGGGCATATGAGACTGCCGCCGCCAATGTCAGCAGAAATGTAATAGCTGTCTTTCTCATGATATGTCAGTCTTAATGGTTTTCTTATCTTCTTCCTCCGCCGGTCGAACCTCCGCTGCGGCTTCCGCCACCGCCGCCATAGCTTCCGCCACCGCCTGTGCTGCTTCTGCTGTAGCCGCCGCCACCGCCGCTGCTGTAGCTCGATGATCTGGTGGTTGAAGAATTCGATGAGCTTCTGTTATAGCTGCTTGACGAACTCCTCTCGTAAGATGATGAACTTCTGGTGGTTGACTGGCTGCCGACAGTGCCCCTGCTCTGGCTGCTTGAACTGCTGCCGCCTCTTGTGTATGCCGATGAATTTCCGGATGAACTTCCCGACGATACAGCAGGTCTTCTGTATGAAGAACCTGATCCTGTGCTTGCAGAAGGCTTTCCCGATACCGTCTGGTTTCCGGCAGATATGGCGGCGTTCTGTCTTGATACTGCCGCCCGTCTTACCGCAGAATTGCCTCCGGATGATTTTGAGGCAGTAACGCTTGAACGTGAGGTGCTGCTCGAACCGATGGTTCCGCGGCTGATGCTGCTGCTCGAACCGGAGCCTCTTCGTACCGTGGTCCTGCCGGAATCGGTGAACACGCGTCCGTCGTTCTGAGTCTCATATCGCGGACCGTACCATGTCTTGGTTGAGAAATGGCCTCCGTGTCCGTGTCCCGGACCGCCATGGATGTGACCGCCGCCCCAAATAGGGCCGAAACCGCCGTACCATCCCGCATAGTGCGGATACCATGGGTAGCCGCCCCAGTATCCTGTATAGTACCATGGGTCCCATCCCCAGAATCCCCAGTAGCCGAACGGATCGTACCATCTGCCCCAGTAGCCTCCGTAGTACCAAGGGTCGCTCCATGCGTAGTAACCGCTGTAGAACCATAGGTCGTGCCACCTGTTCCAGTACCATGAGCTTCTTATGCTGTATGGCGAGTAGTAGTATGACCATGGGTTGATGTTGTTCCTCCAGTCATAAGGGTTTTCGCTGACAGTGACCACGGTGCTTGAAATACTCTTGTCATACTTTATGGTGGCAGAGTAGTTGTCCGGAATCATTATGGTATCCTTCCTGTCTCCGAAAAGATATATCGGGGATTCCTTGGTCTTTGCTATAAGCTCTTCTGTCTCTGCCTTTCCCTTCTCCTTGTCTTCCTTGGACATCAGGCTGGGGGTGCCGGCGTATATGCCGTCCTGGAACTTCTGATCCTCTGATGAGGACATCAGCTTTGTCAGGGTTCCGCATGACGAAAGGATCAAAGCCGCCGCAATCATTATCACTGAACTCTTTTTCATATTCTTTTCTCCTTTATTTTATAATAATTTCGTATCTTCGCAACCTGCTATGCAATGCAATAACTGTACCGCTTTCAGCCGGCTGCAAAATGGTGCATTCAAGCACAATGATACGCATAAATTATATAAAAAGCAAAATACAATGGCAAAAGAAGTAACCAAGAGATCAGACAACTATTCGCAGTGGTATGACAATCTTGTAGTAAAGGCAGATCTTGCAGAGCGTTCTGCAGTCCGCGGATGTATGGTCATCAAGCCATACGGCTACGCAATTTGGGAGAAGATGCAGGATGTGCTCGACAATATGTTCAAGGAAACAGGACATGTCAACGCATATTTCCCTCTTTTCATTCCTAAGTCGTTCCTCAGCCGCGAGGCTGAGCATGTGGAAGGATTTGCAAAGGAGTGTGCTGTGGTGACGCACCACAGGCTCATGGCCGATCCTGACGGAAACGGAGTGGTCGTGGATCCGTCTGCAAAGCTCGAGGAGGAGCTTATCGTCAGACCTACTTCAGAGACTATCATCTGGAATACCTATAAGAACTGGGTTACTTCCTGGAGAGACCTTCCGATCCTCTGTAATCAGTGGGCAAATGTGGTGCGCTGGGAGATGCGTACCCGCCTTTTCCTCCGTACTGCAGAGTTCCTCTGGCAGGAGGGCCATACTGCACATGCTACTATGCAGGAGGCTGTTGAGGAGACGGAGAAGATGGTGAATGTGTATGCAGATTTCGCACGTAACTATATGGCTGTCCCTGTAGTCGTGGGACACAAGAGCCCTAACGAGCGTTTTGCGGGAGCCCTCGATACGATGACGATCGAGGCCCTCATGCAGGATGGAAAGGCTCTCCAGGCAGGTACGTCCCACTTCCTCGGACAGAACTTCGCCAAGGCGTTTGACGTGCAGTTCACAAACAAGGAAGGAAAGCAGGAGTATGTATGGGCTACATCATGGGGAGTGTCTACCCGCCTTATGGGAGCTCTCATCATGGCTCATGGAGACGACAACGGTCTCGTGCTTCCTCCGAAGCTCGCACCTATCCAGGTCGTGATGGTTCCTATCACGGGAAAGGATGAGGCTGTGAACAATGCCATCCTCGACAAGATGGAAGCCTTCAGGAAGGAACTTCAGGCAAAGGGCATCACTGTGAAGATAGACAGCCGTGACACTCTCCGCCCGGGCTTCAAGTTCGCAGAGTGGGAGCTCAAGGGAGTTCCTGTACGTCTTGCAATGGGTGGTCGTGACCTTGAGAACGGAACGGTGGAGCTTGCACGCCGTGATACCTGCGAGAAGGCTTCCCACTCTCAGGAAGGTATTGCCGATGTGATCGAGGCGCTTCTTGACGATATCCAGGCGAACATCTATGCCAAGGCCCTCAAGTTCCGTGACGAGAGCATCCGCAAGGTTGACACCTGGGAAGAGTTCAAGGAAGAGATCACAAAGGGAGGCTTCCTCCTCTGCCACTGGGACGGTACTCCTGAGACCGAGGAAAAGATCAAGGAAGAGACAAAGGCCACCATCCGCTGCATCCCTGTGGACAGCGCTGTATGTGAAGAGGAAGGCAGGTGCATATATACGGGCAAGCCTTCGAGCCGTCGTGTGCTTTTCGCAATTTCATATTAACATATAATTCTAACTTTCATTATGAGAAAAACAATAAGTATGGTTATCCTCATGCTTGCAGGCATGTCGGCATGGGCACAGAATAATGATGCATTGAAGGCAGCAGCGGATGCTGCAAAGGAAATTACGGACGCTCAGAAGGCAGAACAGAAGGTGCAGAAGCCTAACTATTGGACCGAGTCGCTGATGACAAACATCAAGTTCGGTCAGACATCGCTTACAAACTGGGCTGCCGGTGGTGACAACACTGTTACCCTTCAGGCCTTTGTGGACGGTAATGCGAACTACAAGAAAGGTGACCTTTTCTGGAACAACCGTCTCCAGCTCGATTACGGTTTCGTATATGCATCGTCAAAGCCTATTCTCCAGAAGAGTGATGACCGTATCTACCTTGAGAGCAAGTTCGGATACAAGAACGAAAGCATGAAGCATTTCTCGCTGTCGATCAACTATGACTTCAAGTCTCAGTTCAATACAGGATATGATTACAAGACTCCTTCTGCACCTGAGGGATACGACAAGCTGGATGATGTCCCTATGGGAGAGCTTATCGACCTTTGGAAGGATGCACGCGTGGTCAAGTCCGGTTTCCTTGCTCCTGCATATACTAACCTCGCTATCGGTATCGACCTCAAGCCTGCAAACTGGGTATCTCTCAATATCGCTCCTCTTACCGGAGGCGTTGTCATCGTGAGGGATGAGCAGCTCAGAGGAAACTACAGTATGAAGGTGAAGGACGAGTGGATTGACAAACCTGACATGCCGACCGACGGTTCCCAGCTCAGAAGCGCACGCTTCGAGTTCGGTGCCCAGATCAAGGCTGACTTTGCTGTGAACGTGAACGATAACTTCAAGTATACCTCACAGCTCGTCCTCTTCTCGAACTACCTCGACAAGCCGCAGAACATCCGTGTGAACTGGGATAACCGTTTCGACTGGAAACTTGCGAAATACTTCTCACTTACCTTGACCACCAACATGATCTATGACGACAAGGTCAAGATTTTCAGCGAGAAGGACGGTCTTACAACCCAGCGTCTCCAGTTCAAGGAGTCACTCCTGTTCGGTTTCACCTGGACAATCGCAAACAAGAAATAATGTCTGAGAAAAAGACTTTACTGGCTGTCAGCGGCGGCATAGATTCCATGTGTATGGCGGAAATCTATGTCCGCCGCTGCCCGTCTGATTCCATTGCAGTGGCGCATTGCAACTTCAATCTCAGGGGCGCGGAAAGCGACGGGGATGAGGCGCTTGTACGCAGCTGGGCGGAATCACACGGTGTGCGCTGCCACGTCAGGTCTTTTGATACCAGGGCCTTTGCTGCAGAGCATGGAGTCAGCATCGAGATGGCTGCCCGCGAGCTGCGCTACAGGTGGTTTGCCCAGCTGTGCGAATCTGAAGGATATGAGGAAGTTGCAGTGGCCCATAATGCCAATGACAATGCCGAGACCCTGATGCTCAATCTTCTCCGAGGCTCCGGAATGAAGGGACTGTCGGGAATGGCCGAGGTGTCTTCCCTCCCTGTACCTGCCGGAAGTGCAGTAAGGCTGATAAGGCCTATGCTGGAGATGACGCGCAAGCAGATCGAGGGCTATGCGCTGGCCCATGGCGTTAAATACCGTCATGACAGCACGAACTTCTCGTCTGAATATAAGCGTAATATGCTCCGTAATGAGGTCTTTCCAGTGTTCGAGAGAGTGAATCCTTCTGTGGTAAGGACCTTGAACCGGGAGATGGGCTATTTTGCCGAGGCGAATGAGATCGTCGCTGACTATTGCCGGAAGGAGATGGAAGAGATATGTCATCCTGAGGAGCGGAGCGACGTGAGGATCTCCTACCGGGCCCTCCTTTCCAGAAAGCACTGGCGTTATCTCCTTTACCATATCCTGGAGCCATATGGCTTCAATTCCGCAACCCTGGCTTCCATCGAGGACCTTCTCTCCTCTGACAGGACAGTATCGGGAAAACGCTTTGATTCGAAGGAATATACCGTTCTGATGGAACGTGACCATATGTATGTCGTCCCATTGACTGCCGGTCGGGCCGGTAATGACTTGCTTTGTCATGCCCGGCCATCCTTGAGTCATGCCCGGCCTGACCTGGCATCTGACGATGCCTTCATGCCTGTGCATGGAGCCGGAACGTACCATGTCAACGGTCGTGCGTTCAAGGTCGAGATGATCCCATGGGAATCCGGCATGTCCGTAAGGCAGCCGGATGGTATCCTGCTGCTGGATGCCGATAAACTGAAGTTTCCTTTTGTGCTCCGTGCATGGCGCAGCGGAGACTGGTTCATCCCTCTTGGAATGAAGGGAAAGAAAAAGGTCAGTGACCTTTTCACTGACCTTAAATATGATACCTTCATGAAAGCGTCAGCCGTGATGATAGCTGATGTGCAGACTGAAGGTCTGGCTGATGTCCAGCATATTGCAGGAGTAGCCGGAGTCCGTATCGATGACAGATACAAGGTCGTTTCAGATACCCGCTCTGTCGTCAGGATCAGTCCGGCTGACCGGCTTATTCAACTGTAATCACATACGGCATACGTGCATATACCTTGCCGATATCCTGCTTTCCGAATGATCCGAAAGCTGTTTCGATACCCTCGAAAGGCGTGCCTGAAAGAACACCGCTTTCGCCGGCACCAAGAGCCTCGAGGAGAACCTCCATCGAGCTGAGCGGCTTCGGATATTCAACTATCTGTACGTCCTGTACTCCGCTGACTCCCTCGATCGAGAGTGCTGCATAACTGATTGCATCTTCAAGGGTTCCGATCTCATCTACAAGACCGATCTTAATCGCATCAGATCCTGCCCATACTCTTCCCTGGGCGATTTCATCCACTCTTGCTACAGGCATGTCACGTCCCTCTGATACGAGGTTGGTGAACTTGTCGTAAATGTTCTCCACAGATGCCTGCATATAGTCGAGCTCAGCCTGATTCAGAGCCCTCATGCCAGTGTACATGTCACTGTGCGTATTGGAATTGACATGTGTGATATTTACATGGAGCTTGTCCTTGATTGCGTCGCCAAAATCTGGAATCATGCTGAATACTCCGATAGATCCTGTAAGGGTCGAGGCATTGGAAAATATCTTGTCACAGTTTGCTGAGATCCAATATCCGCCTGAAGCCGCATAGTCTCCGTAAGAAGCGATGAGAGGCTTTGAGTCCATGAGAAGGTCGAGCTCTGTCTTGATTTTCTCTGAAGCAAGCACGCTTCCTCCCGGTGAGTTCACCCTGAGGACCACTGCCTGAACTGTAGAATCCTTCCTTACCTCAGCGATGATCTTTGCGAAACGGTTTCCTGCGACTTCCTCCTTCTGGTCACCGTCAACGATATCTCCGTTTGCATATATGACAGCTACCTTCTTGTCAGCCTTGAAGTTTACTGTGTTCTTGAGGGTCGCATAGTCGTTGATGGAAATACCTTTCACGTCTTCGTACTTCTCCGCTACAAAGAGGTCGCAGAGCTTGCCTTCAAGCTGATTGTAGTCGAGAAGCTCATCAACCAGACCGTTCTCAACCCAGTCGGCAGGGAATACAAGGTCCAGATTATTTATGATGGAGTTGAGCTTCTCTGTGCTGATTCCGCGGGATTCGGCAATTTCAGATGCATATGTATTCCAGATGGCTTCTACCATTTCGGTGTTCTGCTGAAGGTTTTCCTTGCTCGATGAATTCCTTACGAACATCTCGCCTGCAGACTTGTATTTTCCGTGACGGATGAGCTGCACGTTGATGCCGAGCTTGTCGAGGATGTCCTTGAGGAAGATCATCTGCGAACTCACGCCGTTGAACATGTTCATGGCTCCGTCATGCGGTGTCATGAAGATCTTGTCGGAAACAGAAGCCAGATAGTAGCTGGCATTGTCAGGATTTTCTGTATATGATACGATAGCCTTGCCGCTCTTACGGAAGTTGTCGAGAGCCTTGCGGAACTCTTCTATCTGTGCAGTGCCTCCGGTAACTCCGTCCGGCTTCATGTATATGAACTTGACAGCAGGATCGGTTGCTGCTGCATTGATTGCGGTCACCGCATCATAGATGCCGAGAGGGGTTGATGTCTGTCCTCCGCTCATCAGGGCATCAAGCGGGTTGGACTCGGTGCTCTGCTCACTTAAGGTAAAAGTGCTCATGTCGATCTTCAGGACCGCTTCACGTGGCATGACCGGTTGCTTGTCACCCATGGCTGCTACAGCTCCGATCATCGCAAAGGAGAAGAAGAGCGCCACTATTCCGAATACAAGAAGTCCGGCCATTGTGGCTAATGTCATCTTTACAAATTCTTTCATGATAACAATGATTTTAGTTCGTTTATCTGATGTATAAAGTATAATATCTGACGCTTGGAAGACAAATGTACTACAAATTTCTTTCACTTTTGAACATTTTTTGTACATTTGCATGTTATGATGAGAAATATGTACATGAAATTCTTCGCCGTTCTTCTGGCAGTATGGTACCTTACGAGTATCATAGGATTCAATGTCCATATATGTCATGCATCGCACCATCATTCCCATTCCGAGGCTCATCACTGCGAGTGCTGCCATGCTGATTCTTTCGAGTCGGAAGTGGAGTTCAAGTGCTGTACCGACGATTATCTGGTCCTGACGGTCACCGGTGTCGTTTCGCAAAATGAGAATGATCATGAATTTTCTCACATGACTGACAGTCAGCTCTTTGCCGGATTTCTTCCCGAGGCTGACGGATTATATCCCGAATTCATAATTCATAAGATAAGAGCACTGCCCGGATCAGGGCATCTGAAAACGGGGGACCTTCTGTCTGTCCTCGGTATCTGGCGTATCTGATGACCTTCATATATGGATGGTGGCGTAAATGGCCATCGTCTTCTTCTGCTGTCGCCCGAGACGGCATATCGGTTTTTCAGAAATTAATCATCAGATCATGAAAAAGACATTATTATATATTATAGCGGTTCTGGCGACTGGCGTGGGCATGTCTGCCCAGGTACTCGACCAGAACGGACAGGTCGTGGACACGACCGCAATCTACGGCGAACGTGCCGACAGCCTCGATGCGGCTGTCTTCGTTTCAAATCAGGCCGGAAACTATCTTTCAAAGATCAAGGCTGTACGTACGGAGGTCATTTCAGCGGCAGGACTCTGCAAGATGGCCTGCTGCAACCTTGCGGAAAGCTTCGAGAACTCGGCCAGCGTGACCGTCGGATATTCGGATGCCGTTACAGGTGCCCGTCAGATCCGGCTTCTCGGTCTCTCGGGTGTATATACCCAGATGCTTGACGAGAACCGTCCTGTGATGAGGGGACTCTCTGCCCCTTTCGGACTTTCATATGTACCGGGACAGTGGCTTGAAAGCATCCAGATCGCGAAAGGCGCCTCGTCGGTCATCAACGGCGTAGAGTCGATGACCGGCCAGATCAACATGGAACACCGCAAGCCTACGGATGAGAAGCCTCTCTTCCTGAATGCGGCTGTGATGAGCGATACCAAGATGGACTTCAATATAGCCTCTGCCCTTCAGATGGGATACAAGTGGAGCACCATCCTTCTTGGCCATGTTTCAGGAAACATCGCTCCCCATGACATGAACAACGACAGTTTCCTCGATGAGCCGAAGATGCTCCAGCTGAACTTTGCCAACAGATGGCTCTATCAGGCCGACAACGGCATGCAGATCCGTTTCGGTGTGAGGGCGCTTCAGGACAACCGTCTTGGAGGTCAGATGCTCAAGGGCGAGAACGGAGAGCATGTCTTCTATGACAAGGATACATATTCATTGATGCCGAAGCCGGGAACCATCGATCCATGGGGCTCCGACATTCTCAACCGTTCGCTCAACGGATATTTCAAGATCGGTCTTCCTCTCAATGAGGACGGTTCGCAGAACATCGCGTTCGTGGGGGATTATTCATATCAGGATATGGATGCGTATTTCGGCTCTACCAAATATATCGCCGGTCAGCATTCGGCTTTCGGAAACCTCCTTTACCAGAACGAGATCAACGAATCCCATAAGTTTACTGTAGGTGCAAGCGCAACATATGACCGCTATGATGAGGATTTCCACAGACTGGTTGTCCTTCAGAACGTGACTGACAACGGCATCACCAATATGGCAGTAGGCGGATTCTTCGGAGAATACACTTTCCACTCAGGTGAGACTTTCTCTGCCATCGTAGGTCTCAGGGAGGATTTCTACAAGAAGACAGGCGACAAGGTCGTGGGCAGATTCTCTCCTCGAGTGAACCTCAAGTACATGCCTGTCGAGGAGATAGTTCTCAGGGCTAACGGAGGACGCGGTGTAAGATATTCTACTCCGCTCATCGACAATATCGGAGTGTTCTCTACGGGAAAGATCTTTGCCGGAGACTATAACGAGCATATTCTCGAGGATGCATGGACATTCGGAGGCAATGTGACATACTATCTTCCTTTCGGAGCATCTTCGAACACATACATCAGCGTAGACTACTTCCGTACTCAGTTCACCCAGCAGATGGTAGTTGACTACGAGCACTTCGCCAATACGATAGACTTCTATGCGCTGGACGGAAACCGTTCGTTCACAGACAACTACCAGCTTGACTTCTCGGTTGATCCCGTTGAGAGGTTCAACATCACCGCTACCTTCCGCTATACGAATGCGAAGATCGAACTCGCAGGACAGGGACTGGTCGAGAAGCCTATGACAAGCCGTTTCAAGGGTGTGCTCAACCTCCAGTATGCGACCAACCTGAACAAGTGGATCTTTGACTTCACCGCTTCCGTAAACGGTTCGTGCAGGGTGTACAACTTCATGGAAGACATGAAGGATGCTGACGGCAACCTTATGTACAAGGACGGCCGTACTCCTGTTTATCCTCTTCTCTACGCTCAGGTTACACGTCGCTTCAAGGGATGGGATGTGTATATCGGCGCGGAGAACCTGACCAACTTTACCCAGAAGGATGTCATCCTCGGTGCAGTGAAGGGACAGGACGGATTCATCAATCCTCGCCAGCCTTCGTTTGATGCGAGCTGCATCTGGGGACCTCTCATGGGTATCAAGGCCCATGTCGGCTTCCGTTTCACACTTTGGAAAAAAGCCTGACCAGTCATCCCGATTTTGACCTTGTCATCCCGAGCTTGTCGAGGGATCTATATGAAAAAAACAGATAAAACAATACACATATGAAAAGAACACTTATAATCATCATGGTTGCCCTCATGGCAATGCCTGTGATTTCAATGGCAGACAACAAGCCAGCAAAGAAGAAGAAAGGAGAAATAAAGGAAGTTACCTTCGTGGTTGAGATCGATTGCGAGAACTGCGCAAAGAAGATTACAGAGAATGTATCCTTCGAGAAAGGAGTGAAAGACCTTAAGGTCACTGTCGAGGACATGACTGTCGCACTCAAGTATGATGCTTCCAAGACTACTGAGGCCGCTCTCAAGGCTTCGATAGAGGAACTCGGCTATCCTGTACACGGAACGCTTGCACCAGGCGAGAAGGCAGAGCATCACCACCATGACCACGATCATGGTCACGACCATAATCACAACCATAATCATGCTCATTAAAAGGAGACTGAACATATTTGCCGCAGCATCATTGCTGGCTCTGTCTTCATGTGCTTCGCTTGAGGAAAATCCCAGCGGCCTCATCAATATGTGGTTCGAGGTCAGCGGAACCGTCATGGACCCTGCCGGATTCCCGATAGAAGGCATATCTGTCATCGCCGAATCAGCGGAACCCGTGCAGACTGATGTGTCCGGCAGGTTTACTGTCCAGGGAGGAGGTGTTCCGGCGGAATCTGCCTCAATCAGATTTCTGGATGCTGTGGAAGACGATGTCAAATACCTTCCTAAGACCGTGATGGTCGACCTTGAGAGGTACAAGGACGGCGAAGGCTGGATTGAGGGCTATTACAGGAACAAAGGCGAGGTTGTGGTTACGTTGAGCCGGGAGGATATGATCATTCCGCCCACTTCCGATGCCGCGACAGGACAGGGAGAAGAGCAATGATATAACCGATGACAGCGACTCCGACCGCGGTAGCAGCCACATCGGACCAAGAAAGAATTATAGGGTATGCCTGGACGACGTAATGTCCAGGCATCTTTATTATTCCGAAATGCTGCTGGATGACAGACAGCAGCATTCCGATTCCAAGGCCTGCCGCCAGTCCGGTGAGGGATATCATCCAACCTTCAAGTACGAAAATTCTTCTTATCAGTTTCTTTTCTGCCCCCATGCTGCGTAGAGTCCTTATGTCGTCCTCCTTCTCGATTATCAGCATGGTGAGGCTTCCGAATATGTTGAATGCTATTATTATTATGACGAAGATGAGTATCAGGTAGGTAGCCATCTTCTCATATTTCATCATCTTGTACAGGGCCTCATTCTGCCGGTACCTGTCCTTGACTTCGAAACCTGGTCCGATGCGTTCGGCAATTTCTTCCTGGAGCTGTCGGAGTTCTCTATTACCGGTTCCTGTCTTGACACGGATTTCCACAGCAGAAACCTCGTCGTCGTAATCAAGAAGTTCCCTCATTATCTCGATAGGAATGATCATGAGTTCCTTGTCGACATCTTCGTTGACGGAAAATATGCCGGAAGGGAAGACTTTTACCGATCTGAGGGATGATGCTGGAAACATCAGGGAAAAGTCGTCAGTACGTGACGGGTAATAAATTTCGATTGCCGAAAGGAAGCGTGGATTGATATCCATCTCATATGCCAGTCCGCTTCCGGTCAGCGCCAGGGGAACATCCCCTCTATGGAGCTTGAACTCTCCGTTTATGATGTGGTCTGCAAGAGGAGATTCTTCTTCGTAGATCCAATCCACACCCTTGGCTTTTGCAAGTCCCTGACGGTTGTCATAGCTGATGAATACGCTTTCCTCAAGCACGCAGCACATGTTGAGGACTTCAGGACGGTCATATATCCAGTCGTAGACATCCCCTTCGGGAACGAAGGTCTTTCCCTCTGCGGGAGTGATAAGAAGATCGGGTTCGACATTGCTCATCATTGACCTGATGAGCGAGTCGAACCCGTTATATACTGACAGGATTATGATGAGGGCAGCTGTTCCGATAGCCATGCCGATGACGCTTATCGCCGATATTATGTTGATCACATTATGTGACTTCTTGGCGAAAAGGTATCTGCCGGCTATGAACGGAGCTAACTTCATACGTCATTGCAACTCTTTATTGTCATTTCGAGCTTGTCACGTTTGTCATTTCGAGCTTGTCACGTTTGTCATTTCGAGCTTGTCGAGAAATCTCCTACTTTTTCAATAATTCCTCTATATGTTCCACATAATCCAGCGAGCTGTCAAGGTAGAAGACAATCTCCGGAACTATGCGGAGCTGCTTGCCGACCTTGGCGCCAAGCTCGCCGCGAAGCGCTCTGGTGTTCTCTTCGAGAGACACCATGACCGCCTCCGCCTTATCTGACGGGAACACGCTTACATAGATCTTGGCAACAGAGAGGTCCGGACTTACCTTCACTCCGCTTACGGATACAAGCGCACCTCCGAAGGCCGCCATACCCTTGCTGCGGATAATTTCGGCCATATGTTTCTGGAGCTCTTTTCCTACCTTAAGCTGTCTTGTGCTTTCAATGTTCTTTTCCATTAAGCGATCTTGATGATAAAGTAATTCTTCTTACCCTTCTGTGCAAGGATGTACTTGCCGTTGATGAACGACTCCTGACCGATCTGGGCGTTGATGTCGGCAACCTTCTCCTTGTTGATGCTTACACCGTTTGCCTGCACCATCTTGCGGCACTCTCCCTTTGAAGGGAATACCTGGGACTCTGCAGCAAGCAGGTCGATGATGCCTATAGGGAACTTCTCTGCAGCAACCTCAAAGGTAGGGACTCCGTCAAACACTGCAAGGAAGGTCTTCTCGTCGAGGCTCATGAGAGCATCCTTTGTGGCGTTGCCGAAAAGCATGCCTGAAGCTGCAACCGCGTTCTCGTATTCGGCTGCTCCGTGCACCATTGTGGTTACCTCCTTGGCAAGGAGCTTCTGGAGTTCGCGACGCTCCGGAGCCTCGGCGTGCTGTGCTATGGCGCTGTCGATCTCTTCCTTGCTGAGCATTGTGAAGATCTTGATGTACTTCTCTGCATCAGAATCAGATACATTGAGCCAGAACTGGTAGAACTGATATGGGGAAGTGCGTTCAGGATCGAGCCAGATGTTACCCTTCTCGGTCTTTCCGAACTTTCCTCCGTCAGCCTTTGTGATGAGAGGGCAGGTGAGGGCGAATGCCTCCTTGCCGAGGATACGGCGGATCAGCTCGGAACCTGTGGTGATGTTGCCCCACTGGTCTGCACCACCCATCTGGAGGGTACAGCCCTTATGCTCGTAAAGGTAAAGGAAATCGTATCCCTGAAGGAGCTGGTATGTGAATTCTGTGAATGACATGCCGTCACGAGCCTCGCCTGAAAGTCTCTTCTTCACTGAATCCTTGGCCATCATGTAATTCACGGTGATGTGCTTTCCGATCTCGCGTGCGAAATCAAGGAAGGTGAAGTTCTTCATCCAGTCGTAGTTGTTCACAAGCTCCGCCTTGTTTGCTGCGTCCGACTCGAAGTCGAGGAACTTGCTGAGCTGAGCCTTGATGCAGGCTACATTGTGGCTCAGTGTCTCCTCGTCGAGAAGGTTGCGTTCCTGCGACTTCATCGAAGGATCACCGATCATTCCGGTAGCACCTCCCACGAGGGCGATAGGCTTGTGGCCGCAGTTCTGGAAATGTTTCAGGATCATGATGCTGACCATATGGCCGATATGGAGCGAATCAGCGGTAGGGTCGATTCCGACATAAGCTGCAGTCGATCCTTCCATAAGTTTCTCCTCTGTTCCCGGCATGATGTCCTGGATCATGCCTCTCCACCTGAGTTCCTCTACAAAATTCTTCATATATGTTATCTTTTTATTTATTATCATTACTTGGGCAGTACGTCATTGCAAGGAGCGTAGCGACGTGGCTCTCCCCTAATATTTGCAACCCACAAAGATACATAAAATTTCCTTTGTGCCAAAGTAGCGGGATTCCCATGGAATTTATTATTTTTGTATTCGTATGTAGCTAATATTTATTTTTGTGATTATGAGACGATTTGTTTTAATCCTTGCTTCAATCTTCCTGCTCTGGGGATGCGCCGAGAAGGAACACCCTATGGTTACCCTTGGAGATGATCAGTCAAGGACCGTAGAAGTAGCTGCCGGAGGAGGCAGTTTTGATGTGACCTTTGCTTCCGCCATGGCATGGACTTCCGAAATAGTCTTTTCGGGAGATGCTGCCGGATGGGCAAGCATCGGAACTTCAGGAGGCGAAGGCAGTAAGGTTCTGCACAAGGTGAAGGTCACGGTAAAGAAGAACGATTCAGACAGCGAGCGTTCGGCGAAAGTTCTTATAGTTTCCGGCACTGCAAGTGAGGAGGTTGTCTTCACCCAGCCTGCACTTCAGAAAATTCCGGAAAAGGTTCCGGTACTCCAGCTTACTGACGGCTCGGCGGAAATCGGTGCCGGAGGCGGCAGAGTGGAGGTTACGGTACAGTTCAATGTCCCATACGAATGTAAGCTTGCAGCAGACTGGGTACGTGAAGTGAATACCAAGTCCTTTGAAGAGAACGTACATGTGTTCGAGGTAGATGTGAATACTGTTGCGGAGTCACGTTCGGAAACCGTCCAGTTCTGCGGAAACAATACCTGCATACCGTTCACGATCACACAGGAGGCAGCCGCCTTCGACTATAAGCTTGCGATCGATACCGAAAAGATATCTGTATCTGCGGAGGGAACTCAGGAACCTGTGGCCGTGAATGTGAATTCAAACCTTCCATGGTCGGTCGTAAGCGATGCAGACTGGTGTACTGTAAGTCCCGAGTCCGGTGAGAACGACGGCTCGTTCAGCATCAGTGTAGGACAGAATGTCACATATGACTCCAGAGTGGCGAATGTGACCGTTACTTCCGATGACGGAGCGATGAGTGCGTATGTGCAGGTAGTGCAGTCTCCTGTCTATCAGGATGGCGGCGATGACAGCTGGAAGACTGCGGAGTTCCTGCATGTTCCGATAGCATTCAGGTTCACTGCTGACTGGTGCGGCTACTGCCCTATGATGGCAAGGGCGATGACAGAAGCACAGAAGGAACTCGACGGCAGACTTGAAGTCATAAGTGTACATGGCGGTGGAAGCGGACTTGAATGTGAGGAATCCTTGGAACTCATGAGCCAGTATTCGATTCCTGGCTTCCCGACAGGACTTGTGGACTGCAGGACCTATATCGAAAACAGCAGTTCTGTTACCTCGACCGTATCCAGCATTGTGGCTGCCGTCAAGGATACTGAAGAAAAGTATGATACATATACGGGGCTTGGCTGGAATGCCGAACTTACGGGGAACAATCTGAAAATGGATCTTTCCGTATATGTGAAGAAGGCAGGAGAATATAAGGTGACTGTTCTTCTTATTGAAGATGGAGTAGTCGGATATCAGGCAGACTATATAAATGGAAACGACCGCTCGTATGAGCATAGCGGAATAATCCGCGGCGCTCTCTCTGATGTCAAAGGCGACCAGTTTACTACCGAGGCGGATGGAATGGTGAAGCATTTCACATATTCCGAGTTCATTCCGTCAGACTTCGACCTTGAGAACATGAGAGTCGTGGTTTATGTCCAGAAGAAGCTTGACCAGAAGAAATCTTACTATGCTGACAACACGGCCTCTGCTCCACTAGGCGAGGACAAGACTCTGGAAACAGTCGAGTAGACCTGCTTGATAATATGAGGAATTATACATATATTTGTAACTCATTCATTATCAGGTGCTAAATATTGTTCCGCCTGTCTGTGGCTGAAAAAACAATTTAATTGATCTATGATATGAAAAGATTGTTCGCTTTTCTTGCTTCTTTGCTCCTGCTGGTTGGGTGCGAAGAACTGTTACCTAAGGAGAAACCTGTAATCACTTTGGATCCGGACCAGTCAACATCCGTGACTGTCGATGCCGAGGGAGGCAGTTTTGATGTGCATTTCACATCTGCCTTGCCATGGTCGGTTGAGATTGTTTATTCTGGAGGCTCGGGCGGATGGGCAGGCATCAGCAAAGGCAGCGGCGAAGGTGGATATGCCATTGAAAAGGTACAGGTTATCGTTCAGAAGAATGAATCGGATGTCCAGCGTTCTGCAAAACTTGTCATCAAGTCAGACACTGTCACTGAAGAGGTGTCCTTTACTCAGAGTGCAGCCACAACCGATCCTGGTCATGGACAAGATCCGGAACCTGCTGTATTCAAGTTGACTGAAGGCTCTGCAGAAGTCGGAGCAGATGGCGGCAAGGTCCAGGTTACCGTGCAGTATAATGTGGACTATGAAATCACAATCCCTGTAGACTGGATCCGTGAGGTCGAGACCAAGTCATATGATGAGAAGGTCCATACTTTCGAGATCGATGCCAACGTAATGGCAGAATCCCGTTCTGCTACTCTTTCGTTCTGCGGCAACGGTACGTGCATTCCTTTTGTAATTACCCAGGAAGCTGCCGAGCAGAAGGAACCGGACCCTGATCCGGTCTTCAATCTGTCGGACGGTTCGGCTGAGGTAGACGCTGAAGGTGGCAGAATTCAGGTGACCGTTCAGTATAATGTAGATTATGAGATCATGATACCGGTAGACTGGATCCGCGAGGTCGAGACCAAGTCATATGATGAGAAGGTCCATACTTTCGAGATCGATGCCAATACGGAGACAGGATCCCGTTCTGCTACCATTTCGTTCTGCGGCAATGGAACATGTCTTCCGTTCAATGTGAGTCAGGCCGCTGCTGAGGAGGAACCTGAACCGGAGCCTGATCCGGTCTTCGGATTGTCGAAGAGCGAAGCTGAAGTCGGTGCTGAAGGAGGAACTGTTGATGTTACCGTGACAGCCAATATCGAGTACGAGTATACTATAAATGTCGATTGGATCACTGAAGTGACTACAAGGAACACGACGGACAGGACACACGTCTTTGAAGTGGCACCTAATACGGAATCAGAATCTCGTACTGCTACGATTTCATTCTGCGGTAATGAGACCTGCCATCCGTTCGTCATCACTCAGGCTGCTGCCGAAACGGATGTCTATCTTGATGTGGACAATGTGAACATTTCTGTGGCGGCTGAGGGAACTGCGTCACCTGTAACCGTAAACGTAACATCCAATCTGCCATGGAATGTGGCGAGCGATGCCGCCTGGTGTGAGGTAAGTCCGTCTTCGGGAGAGAATGACGGTTCCTTCGATATAACGGTTTCTGAAAACGTTTCATATGATTCAAGAATGGCCAATATCACAGTTTCAGCTGTGGACGGATCGTTGTCACGCACTATCGCAGTCATCCAGTCGCCGGCACAGAAGGAAGAAGGAGATGACAGCTGGGTGGAGGCTGAGTTCGTGCACCGTTCTCTGGCGTTCCGCTTTACGGCAGACTGGTGCGGTTTCTGTCCGATGATGGCTACTGCGATGAGCGATGCCCAGAAGGAACTTCCTGGTAAGCTCGAAGTGATAAGCGTTCATGGTGGAGGAAGCGGTCTGGCCTGCAGTGCATCCAACACCCTCGCTAACAACTATCCTATCGACGGCTTCCCTACAGGTCTGGTTGACGGAAGAACATATATTGCGAATTATGCCATACCTGTCACCACGTCTCTGATTGTAGAAGCAGTCAATGAAACGGAAAGTAAATATGAGACTGTGACTGCCGCAAGCTGGACTTCAAAGGTTTCAGGAAGTCAGGTGACCATGGATCTGTCAGCCTATATCAAGAAAGCAGGCTCATACAAGATCACTGCGCTTCTGGTAGAGGATAAGGTCATCAGTTATCAGGCTGATTACAATAATGGCGCGTCAGATGCATATGAACACAACGGAATCATCCGTGCTGCACTTTCCAATGTGTTGGGAGAGGATGTTGAAGTGACTGAAGACGCACAGGTGAAGACCTTCACATATTCTGCGGAATTGCCGTCTGAATGTAATAAGGATAATGTAAGAGTGGTGGTATATATACAGCGAAAGGATTCTGACAATTCTTATTATGTGGACAATACTGCTTCAGCGACAGTAGGAAAGGACAAGAATCTGGATATCTCTTCCGGCAGCTGGAGTGACGGTAATGAAGGAATTGTTCCAGGTGATGATATATCCATAAAATAACTGAACCATGAATACCATATACAGATATTTCATATTGCTCGCAGCTGTTGCCTTATCTGCAGGCTGCGTTCAGGAAGATTTTATAGAGGAAACCTCGGTCGATATCACTGCCCGTATGGAGGCAGAACCTGATACAAGGACCAGCCTGTCCGGACTGGAGGGTGGAATGTACTATCCTTTGTGGTCTGCCGGTGATCAGATTGCTGTCTATGTCGATAATGATGCAGATCCTTCAAAATTCTCCCTTACTTCAGGAGAAGGCAGTACGGTGGCTTCATTCGCCGGTTCCAGAAAAGGGGATGATTATATCGCGGTCTATCCCTATGATATAGCCGGTTCCATTTCTGATGGCACCGTCTCTCTGACTCTCCCGCAGACTCAGAAATATACAAAGGATTCATTCGGCCCAGGAGCCTTCCCTATGCTTGCCACAGGTTCGGCGAATGACGGTCTTACCTTCATGAACCTGTGCTCCGTCCTTAAGATATCTCTTACAGGAACTGCAGCAGTCCGCAGTGTGACACTTACTGCAAATGATGAGGATACTTTCATGTCAGGTCCTGCTTCAGCTGTAACAGACTATACCGCATCTTCCGAGAGCCTTCTGTCCATGTCTGCAGGAGGTTCCCGTTCAGTCGTTCTGGAGACCAAGGGTCTTGAGATCTCAGAGACTGCTCCGGCAGATGTGTTCATCGTGGTTCCATCCCAGACTTACAAGGGCGGATTCACTATAGAAGTGGATACATATACGGAGACTGTTACCAAGAAGGTTTCTTCAGACATCACCTTCGAACGTTCCCAGATCCGTGCTATCAGGGACTTTGTCCTCGACTCAGAAGTACCGGAACTCATTCCGGAAGCGATTCCTGATAACGAGATATGGTATATCACGACAAACGGTTTGATGAACGGTCTGTATGATAATCTGGATTTTGGAGCGGACATCATAGAACATACATATGATGATGGTCTTGGAGTGATAAGGTTTGATGGTGCGGTCACCAAATTGGATTTTATGGGTGGTGATTTCATTGAAAAAGTCATTCTGCCGGAAACAATAGAATATATAAACGGAAATCCGTTTAGCAATTCCCCTTGTTTATCTGAGATCAGCGGCAAACTGGCTTCCGAAGACGGACGCTGTCTTATCTTGAACGGAAAGATTCATTCCTTTGCTTCTGCCGGTCTTGAGGAATATACAACACCAGAGGGGGTAGACCGTATCGGAAGCAGTGCATTTGCATCCATGAAGTCACTTAAGAAACTTGTGATTTCAGAGGGTGTTGAAGTAATCGGTCATGAGGCAGTTTTCAATAATCCGAGTCTCGAGGAGGTTTACCTCCCTTTGACTCTAAAGAATATCGAAGCATATGCATTTGCTTGGTCTCCAAATATCAAGAAGTTTTATGGAAATACAGACTTTGTGTCAGAAGACGGTTATGCGTTGTTGGTGGATAATTATAATGGACTGGGTCTGAAGTTCATGGTATCCTTCGCATCTGGTGCAGGTCTGACTTCATATGACATCCCTGCTGGAGTGGAGGGTCTTGAGAACTATACATTCTGTCAATCAGAAACACTTTCCTCTGTGACATTTCCGGAAGGACTTGTATATTTCGGTCCTGAAACCTTTTATGAGACCTTTGAGATAGAGAGTATATCTGGTCCCGATGTGATGAATGATAACAGAAGTCTTGTCATTGACAATACTCTGTTATTTGTAGCAGATAAAGGCCTGACGGAATATATAGTTCCTGACTGTGTCACTTCATTGGGATATCAGGTCTTTGCCAATAAGAAATATCTGGAAGAGGTGAAGATGTCAGATAATATTACCCATGTGGAGGGTATCGGATATCTGTTCTGCTATTCGCACAACCTGAAGACTGTGACGGTTTCAGCAAGAATGAATGATCTGGGATATGATCCGTTCGGTACGAGCGGATACGAATGTAGTAGTCTTGAAACAATATACATGCGTGCGCCGATACCGCCAGCTATTACATACAACAGGGCTGAAGGCATACCGGGCTCTTATGAGAATCTTACCATTTATGTGCCGCAGGATTCATACGATGCATATATGTCATCGCAATCTTGGTCTCCATACAGAGAGTACTTTGAACCATATGATTATGGTGATCTGAGCGAGTTCTATCCGGACTATTACATTTCGTCAGATTACTCCTCAGACGGGGGTGTCGAGACTCTCCAGACTGCAACTGTGGGCAATGGAATAGATATCGTGCTGATGGGAGATGCATACAGCGACAGGGAGATAGCAGACGGAAGTTATGGTTCTGACATGGAATACATGTACGACAATCTCTTTACTCAGGAACCTTTCAAGACTTATAAGGACCTGTTCAATGTCTATTATGTGAATGTTGTTTCGATGACCGAAGGATATGAAAACTCCGGTGCGGCATTGGAAGGATTCTTCGGTGACGGAACCCTTGTCGGAGGTAATGACAGCAAGTGCTTTGAGTATGCTCTCAAGGCTGTTTCGGAGGACAGGATGGACGAGGCACTTATAATTGTTGCCATGAATTCTGATGCCTATGCCGGTACATGCTATATGTATTATCCTGAGTCTGCTACCGGCACTTACGGCAGCGGTCCTTCGGTTGCCTACTTCCCTAAGGGAGGTGATCCTGTTACCTTTGCCCAGCTTCTCCACCACGAGGCCAACGGCCACGGCTTTGCAAAGCTGGCGGATGAGTATGACTATGAATACATGGGTGAAATATCAGCGGAAGAGGCCAGTCAGACCCGTGATCAGCAGAACAACTGGGGATGGTGGAAGAATGTCGACTTTACAAGCGATCCGGAGCAGGTGCGCTGGTCTTACTTCCTTGAGGATGAACGATATGCAAACGAAGGTCTTGGCGTGTTCGAGGGCGGTCTGACCTACTTTACAGGCGTATGGCGTCCGACTGAGAACAGCATCATGCGCTACAATACTGGAGGTTTCAATGCGCCTTCCCGTGAGGCTATTTACTATAGGATCCACAAGCTTGCCTACGGTGACAGCTGGGAATACGATTACGAAGAATTTGTGGAATACGATGCAGTCAACCGCTCTTCATCATCAGCTCCTCAGAAGAGCCGCAGGAACTATGTAGAGAGACCTCTTGAGCCTACTGCAGCTCCTGTAGTTGTAGGAAAGTCGTGGAGGGATGCCAATAACGATAAAAACTAAGAATCATGAAAAAGACAATATTCAAGATAGTTTCGATTGTCTGCCTTGGTGTGCTTCTGACCTCATGCGGCACAGCCAGAAAGGCGGAACGCAATCAGAAGAAGGAAACGGAAGTCCAGCAGGACACCCTGCCTCCGACTCATCCTCCTGTGGTCGTCCCTCATACCTGGCGCGACGCACAGTAGACCTATCGCGCGCACTTCAGCATAGAAATCGCCCGCGATACCCCAAAATTCCGGGGTATCGCGGGCGATTTTCCTGGGAAACTGCACTCGATCCCTATACAGCAGCTTACCAGGCGAAATCGAAGACGATGTCGCGAGGGATGCCTGCGTTGTTCACGAGAGCGACCTCAGCAGCGAGGGTCTCGCGGATGCTTGCATTCTCAGCAGCATACTTCTGGGCGAATTCGAAGTTACCTGTAGCCTGAGTCTCAAGAATGAGTGCTGACCATGAATCGATGGCTGCGGCAGCCTTCTCGAAATCGATCACATATCTGCCCTCAGCGTTGCGGCTGAATGCACCGTGATCCTCCATATAGTTGAAGCACATCATGTTTGCCTTGCCGTGAGATGATGCAGAACCGAAACGTACTGAACGGACGATTCCTGCGATGAATGTAGCGATCGACTCCTCCTTGGTGATGTCTGTGATCTCACCCATCTCGATGAGCTTGTTCACCATGAACAGACCGAGGATGTCAGCCTTTGCCTCTTCCCATGTAGTCTTCTCAGAACCCATGGCCTCGTCCACGGTACCCTTGCCGTTGATGGTCTGCTTTACGCCAAGACCGTGTGCCACTTCGTGGAAGGTGACGTTCCAGAAGAATGCATCTGCCGTGAGATACTTCTGCTGATCCTCTACTACGAGAACCTCTCCGATAGGAGCAAGGATCTTGTCGAACTTCGCCATCATGCTGTTGTAGAGCTGGAGACGGCGCGCACCCTTGGCCGCATGAACCCTCTCGTCGTTAGGAAGGTTGATCGCGATGGTCTTGCTGCCGGCGTTGCAGTCACCTGCATAATAGATCGCATCGTATACGTTCAGGTCAGACGATGTTCCCGGTACGAAGGTCTTGTACTCAGGAGCGCATGGAAGCATCTTCTGAAGGGTAGGGAGGAGGGCTACATACTTAGCGAGGTTGGCGCTGCGTGTCTCGTCCTTGAGAAGGATGAAGCACTCGTATGCTGCCTTTGCCTCGAAAAGATGGTCGTCGTAGTTCTCGATAGGGCCGATCACCAGATCCATGTTGCAGTCCTTCATGTCCATCCATGCCATGTCGCTGGCAAAATAGTCGTCGGTACGGAAAGCCTTTACGCGTTCTGTAAGGTATGTACGCATGCCCTCGTTGGTCGTCAGCGCTGCAGCCTCTTCAAGAAGAGCGCATACCTTCTCGAGCTCTGCCTTGTACTCGTCCCTGTACCATACGGTCTTGAGGGCACCGTTCTCGTCGCGACGGATCACGGTATAGAGGCTGAGCTTGTCAGGGTCGTCGAATGCCTCCCATTCCTCCATGGTCATGTCCTGAGGATAGTACTGACATCCGAGCGGCTTCTCGCCATATCCTTCGATGAACGGCTTGTTGTCATCGAGGTGGTCCCATGAACCGTAGTTGATCATGGCGTAGGTCTTTGCGTATCCGTCAGGAAGTGCCTCGATCTTTGTCTTGTCGCCGAATGTCTGCTTCCAGAAAAGACCGTCCATGATTTCTCCCGCCTGACGGAAGAGGCTCACGATCTTCTTGTCGTTCTCTGAAAGTGCGTCATACAGCGGCGAGCTTACCTCCACCACCGCATAGCTTTCCACCTTCTCCTTCAATACTGCGTCATCCGACTTTGCGGTACACGCTACAGCTGCAAAAGCTGTCATTGCCATATATAATATCTTTTTCATATCTGTCGTATTTACAAGTTTATTCCCGTTTTTGAAAACCATGGCCGCCCGTGGCCTCGTGAACGGTCGTGAGTGCCTTTAGAGAAAGTCCAGTGGACTTTCGTGCACGAGCAGCAGGGCTTTAGCCCGCCGGCCGGGGCCCGTTCCGTAGGAATGGGAGGGATACAGTTTTCAAAAACGGGAATAAACTTATATGGCTGGATTAGAAGCTTACAGCGATACCGATGAAGTCCTCAGCCTTGAGAGCTGCACCACCGATAAGACCACCGTCGATGTCAGGGCAAGCGAAAAGCTCCTTCGCATTTGATGGCTTGCATGAACCACCGTAGAGGATAGAGATCTCCTCAGCGAGCTCACCGAACTTCTCGGCGAGAACCTTGCGGATCTCAGCGTGGATCTCCTGTGCCTGCTCGGCAGTTGCAGTCTTGCCTGTTCCGATAGCCCATACAGGCTCGTAAGCTACGACAACCTTTGCCATCTCCTCTGGAGTAAGAGTGAAGAGAACGTTCTTCACCTGCTCTGTAACAACTTCAAAATGACGGCCAGCCTCACGCTCCTCGAGCTTCTCTCCGATGCAGAAGATTGGAGAAAGACCCTCTGCAAGAGCAAGCTTAACCTTCTCTACGAGAGTTGCATCAGTCTCGCCATAGTACTCTCTTCTCTCAGAATGTCCGAGGATCACGTACTGGCAGCCAACGCCTGAAATCATGTTTACAGCTACCTCACCAGTGTAAGCACCCTTTACGTGGTCAGCGCAGTTCTGGGCTGAAAGGCCTACTGATGTACCCTTTACAACCTCTGCTACAGGGTAAAGATGAGTGAATGGCGGAGCAATGATAAGCTTTACGTCAGCCGGTACCTCAGCTGAAGCTGCCACTACTGCCTTTGCGAGCTCTACGCCCTCTGCAACTGTCGTATTCATCTTCCAGTTGCCTGCTACGATGTGTTTTCTCATTTTATGAATATTTTAATTGTTTGATTTTCTCAAAAAGCGGCGCAAATTTACAATATTTTTTTCAATAATCATCGCTATAGTTCCTTGACGATGACGCCTATCGCATCTGATTCGCACCACAGCCATATCTGACCTCCGGCATCTGTCTTCTCGACCCTGAAGGTCAGGTTGTTCCTTGTCTTTGTCGAACTCGGCGAAGTCCACTTCAGGTCTGCCTTCACTTCCTGGCCTACTGTAGAAGGACGGCTGTCGCAGGAAAGTACGAACCAGTGCGCCATGTCGTCGTCGAAGACGCGGAACTCGTTCTTTTCCGCATTGTAGCCGAGCTGATATGTGTAAGGCGTGTATATGAGCACATCGTCTCCTTTCATGGTCAGGGAAATGTCTGTCCTTGGAAGAAGAATATCCTCGACATCGTATATGTTGCATCCGGCAAGACAGACCGCCACCAGCATCAATGTAATAATCCTTCTCATTCGAACCTCTCCTCCTTTATCTGAATGTGTTTGAAGATCTTGTCCACGTTTCCGTCTTCCCAGAATATTATGGCCTTGAGAGTTCCGCTGGATCTGACCGTATAATATCCGTCGGCACCGACAGTTACAGGCATGTCGTTGAATGTCCATCCTATCTCAGCGGCTCCGGTCGCGCCATATGCCCTCAGAGGCAGCTTGGATTCAGGAGGAAATGTTCCGTCGTCGTTCCTCTTTACACTTCCAAGATATATGTAAGGCCATTTCACGGAAGGCATCCTCTTGGTCATGACCGAGGTTGTGACGGCTTCTCCCTCCATGCCGTTCCTTATGAACAGGATTTCCATTTCATATGTCTTTCCCGAATGCTCAAGACCTTCAATGGTGAACGTATACATGCCCGGAGAATGAGGCGATACTGTGAGAGTATCTTTCTTTCCTCCTGAACGGCCCCATGCCACAGTCGCATCCCCTTCGTACGGGTAGCTGCTCTCGAAGCTCACGATGGCCGCGTCTGCATACACATCCTTTATTATGTTCACTGCCGAAGGTGGGAATCTGCCTCCGTCCTTTCCGACGAAATTGAACTTTATCACATCTCCTTCTTTCCTGATTGACTCGATGGAAAAATCATCGGTCTCGAGACGGTCGATGTCTTCGAAAGGAAAGAACAGTCCGGCGAGGTCGGAACTGTATGCGCGATATTCCTCCATCGTCTTGAATCTGTCCGGTCTGTTGTCGGCTTCCATAAGGTTGACCCTCTGGTGCATAGGATCTGTATTGACCTCATTATAAGTGAGCCAGTCTTCGAAACTGCTGTCCGTAAGGTCGATGTGGTAGGCAAGGAGACCTCTGCCTCCGATGTGTGCGTCCCAGCCTTTGGCGCTCCTGGATTCGAAAAGATAGAAATCCTCACGTCCTTCCGGTGCCAGCATGTACGACATTCCGTCTTCGTGCACAGGATTGAGCCTGTATGTACCGGTGCCGGTAATCTCGTCAGGCCTGCTTATTCCGGCTATCATCCTTTCAAGAGCATTGTAGTTCGGAGGCGTGTTGCCCAGATTGTTGAAGTTTCCACCGTCCATGATGGAAGTATATGTCCAGAGACCGCCGGAAATACCACCGCTTTCTTCGTAGTCAGTGTCGTAGAAGTCCGGCAGGCCGAGGGTGTGGGAATATTCGTGACAGAATGTTCCGATGCCGCTTATCTGTTCATGGGGCTTGCCCCACTGGTCGAACCTGAGCAGAAGTTCCGAGGCGCATGCATACCTGTCGATCCTTGTGCCGTCCAGCACAAGATCGATACGGGCTCCTTGGTATATGTACCATGCATGTGACCATATGCAGTCTTCCGAGCCTCCTTCGGCTTCGTCGTGTCCGGCGAAAAAGATGAAGACATTGTCGGCTTCACCGTCCTTGTCATCATCATAGACCGAGAAATCTATCTCATCGTCAGCGATCCTGCAGGCATCACGTACCATTTCCGCGGGCTTCTTGTCATTGCCGTCGGAATCGTTTGCTCCGTAGTATGCTCTTGTCTTCGGCAGAGTGACGATGTCCGCCACCTGGAAATCGAACTCCAGAAGGCCGTTGAACTGGTCGTCGAAATAGTCCTTTGCACTGCCGGTAGCTCCGTTTACCGAATATCCTTCTTCGTTGAGAAGTCTCTCGAAATCCTCCTTCGTGTACTTGAACTTGACGTCGCTGAAGCTTGCAAGAATGACGAGACCGTGCTTGACCGCCGGTCCCTTTGTTTCGGGACTGATGCGTCTCATCCTCTTCAGGATGGCTTCGCGTCCGGCCTCGGGAATCTCCCTCCGTCTTGCCGCCGCAGCCTCGGAAATCTGATCATAAGGGATGTGCCTGCATCCGGCCAGTACCTCGTCCGGAACGTCCGCACCTATCCTCCATCCTGTAGATGCCTTCTTACCTTCCGGACCATAGGAAGCGTAGCACCACCAGCCGTCTTCGTCCTGTATTATCGCATGCCCTTCGGACGTGGTCTTTATCCTCGAGAACTCGTCTCCCCTGATATGGGCCATGAATACGCTTCCATCCGGCTGGGTCAGGCAGACCGGAGTCCTTCTTGCGGGAATGCATAAAGCTTCGATGCAGAAGAAAATCGTCAGAAACGATGATATGAAGCGCTTCAATCTCATAAAAAGTGCATTTCTTTCAAAAAGGTCACTATATTTGCAATGGAATTGCATATTTACACATTTTTTATGAGACGGGCAAGATTATTTCTTCTTTCCGCTGCTTCTTTCCTGTGTGCAGCGGTGTCGGCTTCCGCGCAGGACGATGTTGTCGGGAAGATCAACTCATATGGTACATTCGATTCTTGGAGCGTCAGGGAGATCGAGGAGTCGGGCATCATAGGAGGTCAGACTAAATATCTTTATGAATTCTATGGCAGTCCTGCTGATACATTGAGGCAGGGAAAGACCCCCTTTGAGTCCCCTGAAGACTACCTTTGGAGGACCAACAATGTGCTGGCGGTAGTGGCGGGTGTCGTCAAGACCAACAATACCGTATACCCTGAAAAGAGAGGGGATGGGTTTTGTGCCCGGATAGAAACGCATATAGAGAAGGTAAAGGCCCTGGGGGTAATCAATATGGAAGTCACCTGTCAGGGAGCGCTGATGGTAGGAGTCCTTCCTGAACCTATAAAGGATACGAAAAGCCCTATGACCAAGGTCCAGTACGGACTTCCGTTCTCCGGAAAGCCACGTGCAGTGCGCTTTGACTATAAGGCTGATGTCGGTCATGAGACCATTCGTGGAACCGGTTTCTCCAAGCTCAAGCCTCTTGGATATCCGGACTGGGCTGAAATTACTGTCGTGCTGCAGAAACGGTGGGAGGATGAGGACGGACACATCCACGCCCTAAGGGTCGGTACGGCGATAGAACGTATTACAGAAGATATACCCGAATGGGTGAACGGCCATGAGCTGCAGATCATTTACGGTGACATTACCGGAGAACCTTTCTATGAAGACTACATGGGACTCAAGACAGATCCCGAGACAAGGTATTACGCGAGAAACAGCAAAGGCGATAATGTCGTTGTGGAGGAAGACGGCTGGGCTGAGCCGGGAACAGAACCGAACTACCTGATGGTACACTTCCTTTCAAGTTGCGGAAAGGCATTTTACGGGGGAGTAGGCAATACCGTATGGGTCGATAATGTCGAAATCGTGATGCAGTGAAATTTTTTGAAAATTTTTTCACTTTTCATGCAACGTTCCGCGACATGATTGCATCTATATATCAGGTTTAGGTTTTAGTACACGTTTAAAGGGGCTCAAAGCAGCGATTGCTTGAGCCCCTTTATCATTCTTTTTCGAAGGAAAAATTATTTGGTAGCCTCTACAGATACCTTTCTGAATTCCTTCATAGCTTTCATAAGGTTAAGAGCAGCCTTACGTGCGCGTGCACCAGCAGCCTTATTTCCTTTTTCTACCTGAGCCTCAGCGTTCTTTGCGAAAACTTCGTACTCTGCCTTGATCTGATCTACAAGCTCTTTCATTGTTTTAGTGATTTTATTCGTGAATTATTAAAACTCCTGCCAAGTTATGGGTTATTTTTTGAAAAAACAAATTTTTAAGCTAAAATTTTTGTTTTCAATGCTTTGGACGAGTGTTGACAACGTTCATTGCCCTGTCTGCGCCGATGGTCGCCCATGCCTTTATTCCCTCGATGGTCCTTTTGCTTATGTCCTTCATCTCCTCAAGTTCCTCCTCGCTGAGCTTGCCCAGAACATAGTCAACCTGCTGGCCTCTGCCGAACTCATTGCCTATTCCGAGACGTATGCGGGCGTACTCCTGCGTTCCGATAAGCTCGTTTATGTTGGTCAGACCGTTGTGTCCGCCGGCGCTTCCGTTCTTCCTCAGACGGATCGTGCCGAAAGGAATGTTGAGGTCGTCGGAAATGACGAGAAGATTTTCCAGAGGGATCTTCAGCTCGTTCATCCAGTATCTGACAGCCTTTCCGCTCAGGTTCATGTATGTGGATGGCTTGAGAAGGGTGAATCTCCTTCCCTTGAATGAAATCATCGCCGTGCTGCCATACCTTCCGGACTCAAAAACAATATTGGACGCCTGAGCCCAGGCGTCCAATACCATGAATCCCATGTTGTGTCTGGTATTGACATATTCGACGCCGATGTTTCCCAAACCGACAATCAAATAATTCATACCGGATCAGATTACTTCTTGCCCTGCTCCATCTTAGCCTGCTGAGTTGCACGTGTAGGACGTACTGAGCAGATGATTGTAGCCTTAGGTGAAACGATTGTAACGCCTTCGAAGTCGAGGTCGCCTGCAACGATCTGCTTGCCGATCATGAGGTTTGTAGAGTCAACTTCAAGTACGTCAGGAAGCTTGTCCATCATGGCGCTCACGCGAAGCTTGCGGCTTGAAACGAGGAGCTTACCACCCATCTTTACACCCTCAGAGTGTCCTACAACCTTTACAGGAACCTCGATGGTCACTGGCTTGCTCTCAGAAACGAAGAGGAAGTCTACGTGAAGAGCCTCGTCGGTTACAGGGTGATACTGTACCTCATGAAGTACTGCATAACCGTTCTGTCCGTCGCTGAGCTTGAGGTCAACGATGTATGAGTTTGGAGTGTGAGTGATGGTCTTGAGATCCTGTGCGTCGATAGAGAAAAGAATGTTCTCCATTCCGAGTCCATAGATGTTGCAAGGAACCTGTCCTGCTCTGCGGATTGCCTTTACGGCAGCCTTGTTGCCGGCCTCACGAACCTGGCCTTTGAGTTCAATGTGTTTCATTGTTGTAAAAGAATTAAAATGTGTTACTCAGTTTTTGCTCGAAGCAAAAACCCCATTGCACCAAAAAGCACTTCGCTTTTTATGGGGCTGCAAAGATAGATAAATTATTTTATTTTACAAGCCTTGTGGCCTTGTTCCATTTCAAGGTCTTGTAGAATTTGTCAAGTTCCCTGTTTCCGTTGCTTGGAAGATACATGCTCAGACCGCTGAAAGTGTTGATTGCGAATTCGTTCATGAAGTTTGGGGTCGCTCCCTTATAGATGATGCATCCGTCCAATGCCTGACGGAATCGGCGAAGGTCATTGTCGTGAATTCCGGCATTGACAAGTATGCTTTCGAGGTCGTAGAACCAATGGTGCGAATATCTGTAGTATCTCTGGACATGGCTGCCTTGTATCCAGCTTATTTCTGACGAATATCTGTCGAACAGGTCCGCGCATGCTTCTGCAAGAGGCTCCAGCTTGTTGCAGTCGACAAGAGAGATCGTTGCAGACTGATATACGCCAGATTGATTGATGTATTGGTCGAAGTAGTCACTGCATACGCTGGCAGGATCGGATGAGGGCTTGTTTCCGAGTAGGTGAGAGGCAAGAGTGCTGTAGTTGAAGCCTTCGGCGAGCACTTCTGTCTGCGAGAATCCGACCACGTTGCATTTATCTGCAAGTTCATACGCGACTTCGATTCCTCCCATTAGGCATGCGTCAAACAGGATGTAGTCGAGCTTCATCGGAATGGCCTCTGCAAAATCCTGAATAGTGATCTCATACGACTGTCTGCCGGAAACGTCCTGACCTATGCTTTTGACTGCGGGCAGATCCGGATCCTGTTCATTCTCTATGTAAGGGACAGGGGAAAGGGACCAGCCTGACCTCTGACCTTGAGTCATCATCTTTCCTGGAGTGAACGTGTATGAATCGGGTTTTGAATAGAAACCGCTCGGGAGGTATCCTGTCGCATGAGATGAAAATATAAGACCATAGCTTCCTGCCGGGAATTCATCCTTTACAAATGACAGGACAGAGTGGAACTGTTCCGCAGAAGATGATATGACATCGTCTACGTATACGACAAGCGTATCCCTGACGACTTCGCCATGTTCGTTGCCGTACAGTCTGAAGAGTACGGGACTGGTCTTTGTCTTGTAGTCTCCGGCTCTGGATGTGAGATGTGAATAGACAAGAATCACATCCTCCGACCTTCTGTCCTCTGGCATCCATCCGGTACAGAGCTCCTCTATGTCGGATCTCAGGTAGCTGCTTAGAGAATTGTAGCCGGCGGAATAGAGAAGCATGACCTTACGGCTGTCCGAGCTGATGTCTCTGCCCGGTCTCAGTCCGGGATGTTCCTCCGAACCTGAAGGGAACGGTGTCATTTCTTCCTTCCAGTCCGGTGTACATGAAACCATCGATACTGCCATGATCGCCATGACAGACAATATCAGGATATGGATATGTTTTCCATTCATTTACTTCCTACATTCTTATAAATCGTACAAATATAAATATTTTTGTCATAATTGCTATCTTTGCATCCGGGTGACAGATGAAAGAATCTCAATATTAAAATTATAACAGCAACAAGATATGAAACTTTCGATCAAGATGATTTTTTATGCAGGTCTGGCTGCGACCGTGATGTCCTGCTCGGACAAGGCAGCCGAAAACGGTGACTTCAGGTATCTGCTCGACGAATTTGCAGATGTAAAGGTGATGAGATATCAGGTTCCCGGCTGGGACGGACTCTCCCTTCAGCAGAAGGAATATGTATATCACCTTGCGGAAGCGGCAAAATATGGCCGTGACATAATCTGGATGCAGAACTGCAGATACAACCTCGATATCCGCAAGATGCTCGAGAACGCCCTCGAGAACTATAAGGGCGACAGGACTTCCGAGGACTTCGGAAAGTTCGAGACGTATGCGAAGCGAGTGTTCTTCAGCAACGGTATCCACCACCATTACGCGGAAGACAAGTTCATCCCTGAATGTTCTCAGGAATATTTCCAGTCAGTTGCAGAATCTGTAGGTGAGGGCGCAAGATTCGCTTCGCTCAAGGATGTGATCTACAACCCTTCAGTCCTCCCTCAGCGTAAGTCCACTGACAAGACCGGCGACATCGTTGCCGAGTCTGCGGTTAACTTCTATGAAGGAGTGACCAAGGCAGAGGTGGAGAAGTTCTATGCAAGGATGACAGACCCTTCGGACAAGACACCTGTCTCATACGGACTCAACAGCAGGGTAGTGAAGGGAAAGGATGGTGTCATCTACGAAGATATATATAAGGTAGGAGGTCTTTACGGTCCAGCCCTCGAGAAGATCTGTGCAGAACTTGAGAAGGCTGCCGCAGTCGCAGAGAACCAGACTCAGAAGGATTACATAGCCGACCTTATAAGATACTATCAGACAGGCGACCTCAAGCTCTGGGACGAGTACAACATCAAGTGGGTGAACGATACCCTCGGTACTGTAGATTTCGTCAACGGTTTCGTGGAGGATTACAATGACCCTCTCGGACGCAAGGCTACATGGGAAGGTCTCGTGAACTTCAAGGACAGCGAGGCATCCCTCAGGGCTGAGCTCATAAGCGACAATGCACAGTGGTTCGAGGACCACTCTCCTGTAGACAAGAGATTCAAGAAGAAGGAAGTGAAGGGAGTGACTGCAAAGGTGATCAACGTAGCTGTCCTTGCCGGTGACTGCTATCCTGCAGCCCCTATCGGAATCAACCTTCCTAACGCTGACTGGATCCGTCGCGAGCACGGTTCGAAGTCGGTGACCATCGCAAATCTTACATCAGCTTATTCAAAGGCTGCACAGGAGTCTCCTAAGAACCTCCTTGGCGAATTCGCATGGTCGGAAGAGGAGATCGCCTTCGAAAAGAAGTACGGCGACCTTACCAATGACATCCATACCGATCTCCACGAGTGTCTCGGCCACGGTTCCGGACAGCTTCTCCCGCAGACATCCCCTAACGCTCTCGGAGAGTACAGCTCTACCCTCGAGGAGGCTCGTGCCGACCTGTTCGGACTCTATTACATGGCAGATCCTAAGCTCGTCGAGCTCGGTATCCTTCCGGACATGGAGGCATACAAGGCTCAGTATTCAAGCTATATCCGCAACGGTATCTTCACTCAGTTCAACAGGATCGAGTTCGGCAAGAAGAATACCGAGGCCCATATGCAGAACCGCAAGCTGATCGCTGACTGGTGCTATGAGAAGGGTCTTGCAGACAATGTGATCGAGAAGAAGGTACGCGACGGAAAGACCTATTTCGTGGTGAACGACCATGAGGCCCTCCGCGGACTCTTCGGAGAACTTCTCGCAGAGGTACAGAGAATCAAGTCCGAGGGTGACTTCGAGGCAGGAAAGGCCCTTGTCGAGAAATATGCAGTAAACATCGATCCGCAGCTTCACAAGGAAGTGCTCGAGCGTTATGCTTCCCTCGGCCTCAAACCGTACGGAGGCTTCATCAATCCTGATATAGTCCCTGTGGAGAAGGACGGCAAGGTCGTTGACTATCAGCTGGTCTACAACGACAACTACCTTGAGCAGATGCTCGGCTACGGCAGGAAGTACTCTACCCTTTAGCATTGCGATGCCGACTCTCCGGTATGTCATTGCGATGCCGACCCTCCGGTTTGTCATTGCGAGGAGCCTGAAGGACGACGTGGCAATCTCATCATGAAAGATATTTTATCAGACTACAGGATCTACCTGAAGATAGAACGTGCGATGTCACCCAACACAGTGGCATCGTACTGTTCTGATGTGGAGAAGTTCTTCGCCGGCACGGAGCTGGCTCCGGAAGCTGTGACGGCGGAAGCCATAATGGACTATCTCTCTGTCCGGAAAGGCCTTTCAAAAAGGTCTCAGGCGAGGGTTCTGAGTTCGCTGCGTTCGTTCTTCGGCTGGTATGTACTCGAAGGGAAGATCCAGGACAATCCGTGCGATCTCGTGGATGCCCCGAAACTGGGACGCTATCTGCCGGAAGTGCTTTCCGTCGAGGAGGTCGCGGCAGTGATCGATTCGGTCGACACCTCATCGTGGCAGGGACTGAGGGACAAGTCTATACTCGAGGTCCTCTACGGATGCGGGCTGAGGGTTTCGGAAGCTGCTGATCTCAAGGTTTCATGCCTGTACATGAAGGAAGGCTTCATTCGTGTCATAGGAAAAGGCGACAAGGAGAGGATTGTCCCGATCGGAGGGATGGCAGTCGAGGCGGTGGAGGCATATATGGCCGTCCGCCCTGACGGAGCGGACAGCACTTCGGACGAGTTCCTGTTCCTGAGCCGTTTCGCCCGCCCGCTTACACGGCAGTCCATCTTCAAGATGATAAAGCGTCAGGCTCTGATCGCCGGTCTCCGCAAGGAGATTTCTCCGCATACGTTCAGACACTCGTTTGCAACCCACCTCGTCGAGAACGGTGCGGACCTGTTGGTAGTGCAGGAGATGCTGGGGCACGAAAGCATCACGACGACGGAGATCTATACCCATGTTGACAGCACCACCTGGCATCAGAATATTCTGGATCACCATCCTCGCCGGGCTGATTCCGACGACACCGAAGGTTGTCATTGCAAGGAGGGACAGTAGTCCCGACGTGGCAATCTTATCAATAAATATTTATACATTTGCAGATTCAAAACAACAATAAAATGGATAAGAACAGTTACGCATTGGGCATGAGCATTGCCCACAATATGATGTCTTCAGGCATCAAGAGCATAGAATTCGACGATTTCGTTGCCGGTGTGAAGGCAATCCTTACAGGCTCTGAGCCTGCAGTGTCCTTCCAGGAGGCAGGTCAGCTTCTTGACAAGTATTTCGCTGAGCTCGAGGCAGAACAGAAGGCAGAGGCAGCTGCCATGGGCGCTGCACTCCGTGAGGAGGGCGAGGCTTTCCTCAAGTTCAACGCAGAGCAGGAAGGCGTTGTCTCACTTCCAAGCGGTCTCCAGTACAAGGTGATCGCAGAGGGTCAGGGCAAGAGGCCTAAGGCTACAGACAAGGTAAGGTGCCACTACGAGGGAACCCTTCTCAACGGTGTGAAGTTCGACAGCTCATACGACCGCGGCGAACCTGCAGTGTTCGGTCTGAACCAGGTGATCGCAGGATGGACAGAGGGCGTGCAGCTCATGTCGGAGGGCTCCAAGTATGAGTTCTACATCCCTTACAACCTCGCATACGGCGAGCATGGCGCACCGGGTGCCATCCCTCCATATGCAACCCTCAAGTTCATTGTGGAACTCATCGAGGTTCTCTAACCGTCATCCCCGACCTTCTTTAACCGTCATCCCCGACCTGATCGAGGATCTGTACTATGGACTTTATGGAAATCTTCACTCTCGTAACGGGGGTGATCTACATAATTCTGGAAATACGCCAGAAGAACTTAATGTGGGTGGTCGGAGTCTTCACGAGTCTGGCCGCCATGTGGGTTTTCTTCCGTCAGGGACTTTACGCATCCTTCGGTCTCAATACCTATTATCTCATCACAGCCTTCATCGGCCTGTGGCAGTGGGGCAGGGACCGCAGGAAGCTCACCTCGGATGCCGGATCCTCGGATTCGATCCACCTGAACCGTCTTCCCGTAAGGACAGTCGTGCTGAGTGCGGCGGTCGTCGCGGCAGGTACATTCGGTCTTGCATGGGTCATGGAGCTTCTTGAAAATCCGATGTCGTACCTGGATGCGGCCGTGGCGGTGTTGAGTGCGGTGGCTACGTGGTGGCTCGTACGTTCGTACATCGCTCAGTGGTGGCTGTGGGTCATTGCCGATGCATTGAGCACCATCCTGTGCGCGACTCAGGGAATGTGGTGGATGACGGCGCTTTATGCCGCATACGCACTTTCGGCCATATATGGCTATGTCCATTGGAAGAAGCATGGAGTGTATCTGGAATAAAACCGACAGCTTATGATCATTGTTGCAGACAGCGGTGCCACCAAGACCGCATGGAGATCGGTCAGCACCGGCGGTCTTGTGCGCTCGGCACAGACCGCCGGGATGAATCCTTCCTGCCTGGACGAGGAAGGCTGCCGCACCATTGTGCGTGAGGCGGTACCTGTACTCAATCCGGAAGGCGAAAGGGTGGAGTCCGTATTCTTCTATGGCGCCGGCCTGGTGTCGGAAGAGGCCGCGGCTCCTATCCGTATGGCTCTGGAAATGTGGTGCCCTTTCGCCGGCATCAGTTTCCATTCCGATCTCCTTGGAGCTGCCAGAGCTCTTTTCGGGGACGGAAGCGGCATTGCTGCCATCATCGGCACAGGATCCAACAGCTGTCTGTATGAAAACGGAACCATAGTCTCGAACATACGTCCGGGAGGCTTTATTCTTGGAGACGAAGGAGGCGGGGCAGCACTTGGAAAGGCCCTGCTTGCCGATGCTGTCAAGGGAATGCTTCCGGAAGAAATCAAGGAGGATTTCGACAGGATATACGGACTGGACTATCCGACGATAGTCCGCAAGGTCTATCGCGAACCTGCAGCCTCGGCCTTCCTTGCATCCTTCGCGCCCTTCCTCGTGGAAAGGATAGCCCATCCTTATGTCCATGGACTTGTGTCTGACTGCATGGAAGCGTTTATAAAGCGTTCCCTTGCCAGATACGGCGCTGAAGCCAAGGTGGGAATCGTCGGATCGCTCGGCTGTGCATGTGAGGACATACTTCGTGAAGTTGCAGCCCCATATGGGCTCAAATTCGTTAAGTTCATAAAATCCCCGATAGAAGAACTTGTAAGATACCATGGCATATAAGGAACAATACCCGTCAAGGCTCCTTGAGGACGCTGTAGACGCCATCAGCTCTCTTCCGGGAGTAGGTCGCAGGAGCGCCCTGCGTCTGGCGCTTCATCTTCTGAAGCAGCCGCAGGAGAACGTACATCATTTCACGGCGGCGATAGACGCTCTTCGTGACGAGGTCAAGTACTGCAGGAACTGCATGATGATCTCGGATGACGAGGTGTGTTCGATATGTTCCGACCGGTCGCGCGACCACAGGACCATCTGTGTCGTGGAAAGCGTGCGGGATGTGATGAGCATCGAGAACACGGGTCAGTACCACGGAGTGTACCATGTGCTTGGCGGAATCATATCCCCGATAAACGGCGTGGGACCTTCCGACCTTACCATCCGGCAGCTGGTCGACCGCGTGGCCGCCCTTACCGGCCCTGATCTTGTTTCGGGCGACGGTTCCGATGTCATTGCGAGGAGGGACGGAGGCCCTACGTGGCAATCTCCTGCTCCCGCAGAAGTCATCCTCGCCCTAAGCGGTGACGTCGAAGGCGAGACGACCTCATTCTACATCTACCGTCAGATACAGCAGTACGGTGTCAAGGTGTCGTCCCTTGCCCGTGGCCTCGGTTTCGGCGACGACCTCGAATATGCCGACGAACTTACCCTCGGTCGTTCGATCGTCAACCGCCAGCTCTTCAAACCATAGGTTTCTCATTGCGAGGAGGGACGGAGTCCCGATGTGGCTGACCGACGAAGTCGCTGAAGCGAATGCGAAAGAATCTCCGCGATGTGGTTAAATTTGGTATTCTGAAATAAAAAAGATAAATTTGCAGGCTATCAACCCGTTCCGACACGACTGGCCGGAGCATAAAACGGAGGAAGACCATGATTGAAATCTTCTACAAAGAGAACGGACAGATGATGCTTTCCCAGTCGGAAGCAGATTTCTCTATCATCCCATACGACAATGTTATCTGGATTGACCTTTTCACACCTTCAGGTGAGGAGAAAAGGGCGGTCGAGGCCTTTCTCGGCACCACCATCCAGAACCGTGCTCAGGCGGAAGAGATCGAGATATCATCACGTTTCTCTGAGACGGAGCAGGCGATCTTCGCGAATACAAGCTTCCTCATCCCGGGTCCGGACGAATACAATGAAGAGACGGTTTCCTTCATCCTTACCGACCATATCCTTACGACCTTGAGGGAATGTCCCCTCAAGAGTTTCACAGACCTTCAGAGGAGACTGATGGCCTTCCCAAAGATGTATGATTCAGGACATGTTGCCTTCCTCAGCATCCTGGAACAGCGTATCGACCTTGATGCCGATATGGTCGAGCTCGTTTCGAAGGAGATCAACCAGTACAACAGAAAGGTCAGCGTGGGAGAGGACATCAGCGAGGAATTCCTTATCGACATCAACCTCCTCCAGGAGAACACGATGCTCATCCGTGAGAACATCATCGACAAGCAGAGGGTTATCTCAAGCATCCTCAAGAGCCCGAAATATCCTAAGGAATATCATTCAAGGCTGAATGTACTCCTCAAGGACATCTCGTCGCTCATCAACCATACCGACTTCGGTTTCGAGCGTCTCGAATATCTCCAGAACACCGTTCTCGGTATCATCAACCTCGACCAGAACAAGATCATGAAGGTCTTCACCCTCGTGTCCCTTCTCCTCATGCCTCCGACGCTGATAGCCAGCTTCTTCGGCATGAACGTTCAGTTCGGATGGATCGGCACCTCAGGCTGGTCGTGGACCATCGCCCTCCTCCTGATGCTCATCTCCAGCCTCGTCGTCTTCTGGATCTTCAAGAAACGCCGGATGTTCTAAAGAACTCTTTGTCTTATACTGATAAAGCCAGCGCTTGAACCGAAAGGTTCGGGCGCTGGTATTCTGTTTGATATACATGGGTCTGTAAACGAACTTAAAAGACATGAAAGATGAAAACAGTTAACGGATATGAATCTCCTGAGATGGAGGTTGTGGAAATCAGACCCGAGCAGGCCTTGCTCAGTGCGAGTTTTACGGGAGAAAACATCAATGATTGGGAAGATATGTAGAATCAAATTTGAAGAAAAATGAAAAGAATATCATATTTCATGGCCTTTGCCATGTTTCTGGCAATCGCATGCCAGAGGAATGAACTTCAGGAAAATGTAAGGCCTGAAGCCCGCAGCTCTTTCAAGACCCTGACGGTCGGAGTGGCAGATGAAACCGGAACCCGCGTGGGTTTCGATGAAGACAACTCCTTCTATTGGCATGGAGGTGACAAGATAGGAGTCCTTACAGTGAACGGATTCAAGGAGATGACTTTGGCTGACGGATATCACGGTCAGTCAACAGGTGTGTTTAACGGTGATTTCGAGGAAGAGATCGGCGACTATGTGGTATACCCTCATGGTGCCCATGTGATGGGCGACGGTCAGCTGACTTATGTCCTGCCGTCTTCATATACATATGATTCCATAGAAGATGAAGCGAACAGCTTCAATCCGCCGATGATCGGCAGGATAGACGGGGAGAGCGCCACTCTGAACCACCTTGCAAGTTTCTTCAAGATCAGTGTGAACAATATCCCGGCCGGCGGTGACGACATGAAGTTTGTCTTTACCGCCGACAAGAGGATCACAGGCGAATTTCTCGTCGACCTCTCTGCCGATACTCCTGTCATTGAAACTGACGATTCCGAGGGAAACACCGTGACCATCAACTTCAGCAATGCTGTGCCTGGAGGCAGCGGAGCCTTCTATGTTCCCGTTCCCCTGGGAACATATGGTTCGATTACCGCCGAGATCAAGGACGGAGATGTATCTCTTCTGACTAAGACCTGGACCGGCCAGACAGTGAGCCGCAGGACGCCGAAGAGAGGAACGACCGGGCTTGACTATGTCGCCGAGATAAACGGAGTTCCTTACCAGACCCTTCAGGCTGCATTTGATGCCGCTTCGGGTCAGACCATTACCCTTGTCAAGGACTTGCGTCTTGATGCGCCTTTGGTATTCGCTTCGGGTAGAACGGCCGTCCTTGACCTGAACGGCAAGACGGTATCGGATACATCTACGTCTGCTGCGACGTCATATCTGCTGGCAGTAAAGGCCGGGGCCGATCTGACAGTAAAGAACGGAACGCTTAAATTTGCAGCTACGACCCCTGATACCCAATGGGGAGAGGACGGACTTCCGGACTATCCGGGCTATGCGAACAATACAGTCAGGAACGAGGGCACCCTGACCGTCGAGAATGCAGTCCTTGAAAATATGACAAGGAAGGGTGGCGCCTCATATGTCGTTGATAATTACAGCGGTGCGAAGCTCGTTGTCAATGAGGGCAGCGTCCTTAGCCAGCTGGGAGGGGACATCGCGGTCAGGATGTTCAACGGCGGTTCCGGGACTATCGATGTGACTGTCAACGGCGGTACGATCTCGGGTTATCGTGCAGTATGGATCCAGCTCGCCTCCACAAATACTTCGGTCGCTCCGGTAATGAACCTTACGGTTACGGGCGGTACGCTGACCAGCGGGGATGCGACCTACAATCAGGCGGTCTATTCGTACAGCTACGGCAATGACATGAAGAATGTTTCCATAAATGTCAGCGGCGGCACCTTCAACGGAGACATCGCCCTGACAGGCGGAGCTAACAAGACGAACATCGAAACCCTGAACATCAGCGGCGGTACCTTCAACGGCTCTTATGGATTCTACAGCTATGGTGCGGATGAAAAGGCGCTCGAGGCCATCACAGTCACCGGCGGCTCCTTCCCGGAAGACCCTACTGACTATCTCGCCGACGGCTATGAGGCCGTGCTGACCGATGGTGTATGGACTGTCCGGCCAGCTTCCGAGTGATTTGGTTGTGACCAGTCTGCCGGAGCCAGACATCAGCCAGAACTTGACACTGGTTGTAGCCAGACATCTTCCGGAGTCTGACGCCAGCCGGAGCCAGACATCGGTCAGAGCCTGATGTTCTTGAAGCGTCGGTGCCAGTTAGACAAGAGACTGGCACCGACGCTGCTGTTTTGTGGCTTTTTTGAACGGTTTTGCATAGCGTGGGTCCGAGAAAGCCGGCTTTCTCGCTCCCACGCTTCGGTATGAATTTCAATTCGGCTGCCAGGCTCCACCAATGCAATTGTTACCTGCAGACTATCTCATCGATGGCTATGAGATAGTGCTGACCAATGGTCTGTGGACTATCTGTCCGGTTGAGTGATTTAGAAATAATTACTGATGTCATGGGGCATTGGGTCTGACTGATTATTTTGAGCAGTCAGACATGTTTGTGTACGGATAGATTCATTTATTGAATTGTGTGTAACAATGATTTTGAATCTTCAAGCTGTAAGAATAAATTTATACCGCAATATCCCGGAGTGTTACGAATTAAGAAATAATTTGTATATTTGCCTGTCTTTCGTGGAAAGGCGTACATATTGTTGATGAAAGTGTTTCACTTTTATCCTTGACAGAGAATCTAGCAAATTCATTAAGCACAAGGATGGTAACACTCGCATCATCTGTTTGATTATATGTAGCATTCATATGCTCCACATAGATCATACAGGTGTGGGGTATTGCAATGTCTATTTGTGCTTGGGTTGTGCTAGAACCTTCTGTCAGGTAGGCGATTCGACTCCACACTTTCTTTGTTTATATAATCCGTATAGGAGTCGTAGCGGGAAATTATCATTATGAAAAAACTAACAACAGTTTTCTGTGCGCTGATTTTGGGGTCATCTATGCTTATGGCTCAGAACTATGCAAAGGATGCAAAGAAAGAAGCTAAGTCTTATGCTAAAGACGGATGGGTGGTAGCTCCTGGACATCATACTCTGGAGAGACAGTTGGAAAAGTCATATCAAATGAGAGATGAGGTAGATGATATGGGCTATCCAAAATATGTTACAGGAGAAGCCATGTCAATCGGACAGAATTATGATGCAGCAAAAATGCAAGCTTTGGAATTGGCCAAGTTAACATTAGCTGGTCAACTTCAGACCGAAGTCGTTGCACTTGTGGAAAATAATCTGGCCAATAATCAACTCCCTGCAGAACAGGCGGCTTCTGTTACCCAGACTGTAATGGCATCAAAAAATATTATAGCGCAAAAAATAGGCAGAGTCATTACTCTTGTTGAATGTTACAGAGAGGTGTCCGGCAAGAATAAAGAGGTTCGTGTTATGATCGCCTATAATATGGAAATGGCAGTTGAGGCTGCAAAGAATGCTGTAAGAGACGAGCTCATGAAAAGGGGAGATGATCTTCATAAGAAACTGGATGATTTGATGAAATTGTAAAATGAAGAGATTGTGTCTTATACTGATTGCTATATCCATTTGTCCTATTGTTTGTTTCGCTCAGAAAGTAAAGACCGTCTCTGGAGAGTACATGTATTACCCTCCAGAGACTCAATCCCTCGATGAAGCAAAGAGAACAGCATTATATCGGGCTCAGATTCAGATTCTGGCCGATAACTATGGCACTGTGATAAGTATGACTGCCGCCACTCTTGGTCAAAATTCATCAGATGCTTCGTCAGTAGATATGCTGTCGTTAGGAGAAAGCTCTGTAAAAGGTGAATGGCTGGAAACTGTCGGTAATCCTGAGTACTATACTGAGATAACGCCAGATGGTATGTTGGCAATAAAAGTCAAAGTAACAGGAAAGACTCGTGAAATCACATATTCCCAAACTGACTTTTCTGCAAAGGTGTTGAGAAATGGAATTGAGGACAAGTTTGAAGATACCGATTTCAAAGCCGGAGATGATATGTTTCTGTCTTTTTCTGCTCCTGCAGATGGGTATTTAGCGGTTTATTTATTCGATGGAACAGCTGATGTGTATTGTCTGTTACCATACAGTTCTTCAAACAATGGTATTGTTAAGACGAAGGCGGGGGAAAGACATCTGTTCTTCTCTAAAGAGCATCCTTTTGGGGTTGAGCATGAGTGGATGGTAGAAGAATATACACTTACCTGTTCGAAAGAACAGGAAATCAATCGTATGTATGTAATATGGTCGACTTCTCCATTTACTAAGGCCAATGATATGAAAGATGATGAATTATTACCTAGGGAACTGGATTATGTGTCGTTCCAAAAATGGTTGTCGTCAGTTCGTATCGCAGATAAAAACCTCACAGTAAAGACATTTGATATACATGTTATGAATAACAATTAACCTATATTATTATGAAAAGGATTATAATTATTATGTTTACTCTTTTGTCTTGTGTAGCAATGAGTGCTCAGGACGGAAAATATAAATCTAGAGTAGAACTGAAAAGTGGTAAAGCAGAGATTGTCGGTTATGTGGCAAAGCAAGATGACGGGGGGTATGTTGTAGAAACCGAGTCGGGAGATGTTTTTTATTATTCAGAGTCAGAGATAAAGAAAATAACTCCACTGAATGTATTGAAGGAATCTAAAACAAAAGAGCCAAAAGTAAAAGAAGCGAAAACTAAAGAATCCAAAGAGAATATTATAAAAGAGGTATCTTCTTATGAATCAGGTGCAGATAGGTCTAAGACAAAAGGCTATATGGGTATTATTGAATCTGGAATAGGTCTGGATTCATACGCTTATAATGAAGATTATAGTCAAACTGCTTATACTGAGGCCAACTTTGGAATGTCTTTGTCGATAATAAATGGATATCGTTTTTCAAGGCATTTTTACATAGGCGCAGGTATTGGCTTTGACAATCCATGTACCGGAGTAACAATACCAATGTATCTGCATTTAAGAGCAGAAACGTCAAAAAAGAAATTATCTCCATATATCGGATTAAGTGGAGGTCTCGCCTTATCTACCTATTCTGGTCTCGGTCCATATTTAGATGGTTCTGTTGGGTTAAGGTCTCATTGTAAAAAACATGGTTCAATGTGGTATGGATTATCTGTATCTGCATTATCAATAGATGGCGGTCCGTATTTTGAAGATTATATTACAGTTAAATTAAAAATAGCTTATTCATTCTAATTATGCGTTGCTTTATATCCGTTCTGATTATATTTTGCATGTTACCTTGTGAATTGTCTGCGCAGAATCTGTTAAAGGATGGAATGAGGGCTGTTTCGTCGATTTTTATAAAGTCTGATAAATCAAAAAATGCAGAGGAAGCACATGGTAGTGATGAGAGAATTGATAAGAAAGCAGAGAAGAAAATAGAGAAGGATACATGCGAATTATTGGAAATTCAGTTGAAAATTTCTGATTATAGCCCAATTAGGAACTCAGATAACCTTTGGGGATATAAACAGTATGATAGAGTGGTGATTGCTCCCAAGTATCAAGAGGTCGGCAAATTTAACGAGGGTGTCGCACCTGTAATGCTTGGTGGGAAATATGGCTATGTTGATCGTGATGGAAACTGTGTGATACCATATAAATATGAGTATGCCGGTATATTTTCTGAGGGTTTAGCTAGAGTTTGTATGGGAGAGAAATTTGGTTTCATAGACAAGAATGGTAAGACTGTTCTTCCTTATAAGTATTCGGATGCCGGTGATTTTATTGACGGGCTTGCCGCAGTGTTCTTTGATGGAAAGAAAGGCTATATAGATAAGACCGGTCAGTGGTATGATAACCGTACAGAAGTGCTTCAAACCTTTTCTAGTTTTGCAAGACAATATGTGGAAAACTATGTAAATAATTGGCAGAAGAAAGGTAAATATGAAAAGACAGCGGACTGGCAGTCGAGAGTAAATGAGAGTACTCGCGCTATCCTTGTAGATTCTCTTCTCAATGTTGCTAGAACCGAATATATTGCATATCAGCAGGCTGGGATTGAACATGAGTTCAAATTAGGTGATTATGATGCGGATGGTGAAATATTCGTCGTATATGATTCGCGTTTTGGTGAACTTCTTGTTCCGGTTCCGATATCAAAAGCCGAAAAATTCGAGATGGAATTCAATACTATAGAGAATTCGAATATCTATTGTGTTGAAAACGACGGCATTGGTTTAGCGGAATCCGTTTTCGTCATGTCAGATGGTAGCAGATATGTATATAGCAATAAAGCATCTCTGGAATTTGCTCAGATTGATATTGACTATGATTTCGATCCTATTGACCTGGATGTTGACGCCGGTGAAACAATACGTCAGGATTCTAGGGTAGTCAGGAAGACGTTGCAGGTGAAATCTGATATAGATCAGAATATTCCAACAGGATTGTATGACAATGATAATACTTTTGCTGTAATAATTGCTAATGAGAATTACCAGAGGGTTTCTCAAGTGGAGTTTGCTGCAAGTGATGGCCAGACTTTTAAGGAATATTGTAATAAGACGCTTGGTGTTCCGGAGAAGAATATCCGTTACGTCCAGGATGCTACATTGGTAAATATGTGGGAACAGGTGGACTGGTTGGCAGGAATAGCAAAGGCATATAATGGAGATGCGAAAATCATTTTCTATTATGCTGGACATGGAGTTCCTGATGAGTCAACAAAAGATGCGTTTCTGCTACCTGTAGACGGGAATGGCTCAAATGCATCTACTGGTTATAAATTAAGTAACCTTTACTCTAGACTATCCGAAAATCCTACCCAGTCAACTGTTGTCCTCCTTGATGCTTGTTTTTCTGGTGCAGAAAGAAGTGGAGATATGATGGTCGCTGCTCGAGGAGTAGCAATAAAAGCAAAAGCTGAGGCTCCTAAAGGGAATATGGTCGTATTTTCTGCTGCCCAAGGTGATGAAACCGCATACCCATATAGAGAGAAGGGCCACGGATTGTTTACTTATTTCTTGTGTAAGAAATTACAGGAAACAAATGGAAATGTGACTCTGGGTGAACTGGCGTCATATATTACAGATAATGTAGGTAAACATGCAATGATTGAAAATTCGAAGCCGCAAACTCCATCGGTAATGTCATCGGGTATGTTATCAGATAAATGGCGTTCTATTACATTCAAGTAGATAATGTTAGATATTTGAGAATGTCAGAATATCAAAGATCTTGGCATTCTTTATTTTGGGCGGATTATTTATCCGCCCAAAGGTTTGATGAGAACAGAGAGAGAACAATACCGCAGTCAGGCTAGAAAGTCTGTGTCTGAGGCATATTCCCCGCTCGAAAGCAGGTGCTCCTGGGGCCTGATAATTATATCGCAGATGCCTCAAGTCTCAAGGTGATGCCTGGCGCTTCGGCTATTCTCAGCTGTTGCACGAAACGTGTTAAAATTGTTACAGGTGTCACCAATTTGGGATGATTGGATGGGATTTCAATGCATCTGTGACATAAAACAGCGGTTTTTTGTCACAGATGTATGCAAGCCTTGTCGTTGAAGTGCAGGTAGGGTCAGATATCAATGGCTAATTCTTTCAAAACCCTTTGAAATACCGAAAATTATACATATTTTTGCACGCTTTTTCGCCAAAAGCGTGCTTTTTTATCGTAAGTCGCTGAGGCAAGGCACAATAAATAATGTTTAACCCACTAGTTTGTTTTTAAATTTTACAATGGAAGAAAACAAGACAGTTGTTGAGGCTGCAGAGGTAGTTGCAGCTCCAGCAGTAGAAGAAACCAAGAAGAGCGTTCTCAACGCTTCAGTTGCTCCTGAGGAGTTTGACTGGGATGCATTTGAGAATGATGATGTTTACGGTGCTTCAGTTGAGGAGATCGCTGAGCAGTACAACCAGACTCTTTCAAAGGTTGTTGAGGGCGAGGTCGTAGAGGGCGTCGTTACAGCAATCAGCAAGAGAGAGGTTATCGTGAACATCGGCTACAAGAGCGAGGGTGTCATCATGGCTCCTGAGTTCCGTTACAACCAGGACCTTGCAGTAGGTGACAAGGTTGAGGTATTCGTAGAGAATACTGAGGACAAGAAGGGTCAGCTTATCCTTTCTCACAAGAAGGCACGCCAGCTCCGTTCTTGGGATATGGTAAACGCTGCATACAATGCAGACGAGATCGTAAAGGGTTACGTGAAGACACGCACAAAGGGCGGTATGATCGTGGACGTATTCGGAATCGAGGCATTCCTCCCAGGTTCACAGATCGACATCAAGCCTATCCGCGACTACGATCAGTATGTTGACACGACTATGGACTTCAAGATCGTGAAGATCAACCAGGAGTTCCGCAACGTTGTTGTTTCACACAAGGCACTTATCGAGGCTGAGCTCGAGCAGCAGAAGAGCGAGATCATCGGCAAGCTCGAGAAGGGTCAGGTTCTTGAGGGAACTGTCAAGAACATCACAGGTTACGGTGTATTCGTTGACCTCGGCGGTGTTGACGGTCTCATCCACATCACAGACCTTTCATGGGGACGTATCAACCATCCAGAGGAGGTTGTCGCTCTCGACCAGAAGATCAACGTGGTTATCCTTGACTTCGATGAGTCAAAGAAGAGAATCGCTCTCGGTCTCAAGCAGCTCTGCCAGCACCCTTGGGATGCACTCGATGCAAACCTCAAGGTTGGTGACAAGGTTAAGGGTAAGGTTGTCCTCATCGCTGACTACGGCGCATTCGTAGAGATCGAGCCAGGCGTAGAGGGTCTTATCCACGTATCGGAGATGTCATGGTCTCCAAGACTCCGCATCGCTTCTGACTTCCTTAAGGCTGGTGACGAGGTTGAGGCTCAGATCCTTACTCTCGACCGCGAGGAGAAGAAGATGTCTCTCGGTCTCAAGCAGCTCGTTGCTAACCCTTGGGAGAACATCCGCGAGAAGTATGCAGTAGGTTCTAAGCACACTGCTTCTGTACGCAATATTACAAACTTCGGCGTATTCGCTGAGCTTGAGGAGGGAATCGAGGGTCTCGTACACATCAGCGACCTCTCTTGGAACAAGATCAAGCATCCGTCAGAGCTCGTTGCAGCTGGTGACACTATCGAGGTTGTAATCCTTGACTTCGATGAGGAGAACCACAAGCTTTCACTCGGTCACAAGCAGCTCCTTCCTAACCCATGGGATGAGGTTGAGGCTAAGTATGCTGTAGGTACTGTTGTTGAGGGTAAGGTAAAGAACCTCGGTGACAAGGTAGCTGTAATCGCTCTTGAGGAGGATGTTGACGGCGAGTGCTTCAACAGGGACCTCGTTAAGGAGGACGGTTCAATGCCTGTAACAGGTGAGACTCTCTCATTCAAGGTTATCGCTCTCAAGAGAAGCGCTAAGAAGGTAGCTCTCTCACACGCTAAGACTTACGCTGCTGCTGTTGAGGAAAGAGCACAGAAGGCTGCTGCAGAGGCTGACAACACTAAGAAGGCTGTGAAGAAGATCAACTCAAGCGTAGAGAAGACCACTCTCGGTGACCTCGACGCTCTCGCAGCACTTAAGAGCCAGCTCGAGAACAAGTAATCCATGAATTTCACTCTTAATGTATTGGGCACGGCTTCGGCCCTGCCCACTACAGAAAGATATCCAAGCGCCCAGGTACTTGACGTACGTGGGCGCTTGTTTATGATTGACTGCGGCGAAGGAGCGCAGATGCAGCTCCGCAGGGCGAAGGTGTCGTTCCAGAAGATAGAGCACCTTTGTCTGAGCCATATCCATGGAGACCATCTCTTCGGTATCTTCGGTCTTCTTTCGACAATGGGGATGTTGGGACGAAGTTCTGTCCTGAACATTTACGCTCCCAAGACCTTCCGTCCTGTACTTGATTTCTTCATGCAGCATTTCGGAGAGGGTGTGAAATATGAGATCAATCTCGTGGAGCTGGATATGTCCGAGCCTGAAATCGTGTATGAGAACAGGACCGTGGAACTGCTTTCTTTCCCTCTCAGACATAGGGGAGAGACCTACGGTTTCATCATTCGTGAGAAGGTGCCTCCATATAATGTATATAAGGAAGCGATCGGCAGATATGGACTCAGCCTTGCGGAAATAGGTACCTTGAAGAGGGGAGAGGATGTGGTCAGGGGAGATCGTGTCATTCCCCACACCGAGGCTGCATACAGACCTTATGAGCCGAGAAGCTATGCATATTGCAGCGATACGGCTCCTTTCCCGGAGCTTGCGACGTGGGTGAAGGGTGTCAGCCTTCTGTACCATGAGGCCACATACCCTGCGGAAATGTCGGAAATGGCAGAGAAGAACTTCCATTCCACTACCGTTCAGGCTGCTTCAGTTGCAAGGGAGGCTGGAGTGGACAGATTACTTGTCGGACATTATTCTTCACGTTTCCCTTCTGTGGACTTCTATCTGGATGAACTCAGGTCGATATTTCCCGAAAGCTATCTTGCAAAGGACGGGGACATGATTGATGTCCCTCACGTCATTGCGAGTCGCGAAGCGACGTGGCAATCTTCAAAATAATTATTATCTTCGCAGGATATGAGAATCATTACCTTTATAACATCTATGCTCCTCTGCCTGTCGGCTTCGGCTTCAATAGCTGCAAAGGAAGAGAAGACCCCTCAGGAAATATACATAGATCAGTTCGCTACGCTTGCCGTAGAGGAGATGTACAGAAGCGGAGTTCCTGCCAGCATTACGCTTGCCCAGGGACTTCTTGAATCCCGTTACGGACTTTCCGAACTTGCGGTAAAGGGCAACAACCATTTCGGAATAAAATGTCACAACGGCTGGACAGGAAAGAAGATGTATCATGATGATGACCGTAAAGGGGAGTGTTTCAGGGTTTATCCTTCTCCGGAGCAGTCGTACCGTGACCATTCCGACTTTCTTCGCTACAGGGACAGGTACAAGTTCCTGTTTGATTACAAGATCACGGATTACAAGTCGTGGGCTCATGGTCTGAAGAAGGCAGGTTATGCCACAGACCCGTCCTATCCTTCGAAGCTTATAAAGCTCATAGAGGATTACGGACTTCATGAGTATGACAGGAAGCCGGCTTCATTCGCCAAGTCGGACAGGAAGTCTCATCGTGCTTCAGAGAAGACGGAGACCAGGAAGGAGAAAGCTGCTGCAAAGAAGGAGAAGGCTGTTGTAAGGAAGGACAAGCCTGCCGTCAGGAAAGATGTTCCGGAGGAACTTCCGAAGTCGCCAAACGAGATAGAACAGGTGGAATCCTTGACCCAGGAGCAGAGACAGGAGTTCCATTTCAGCATGTCCCGTGAGGTATACAAAAGGAATGGCGTGCCGTTTGTCAGGACGGTGGAAGGCGAGACTCTGGCTTCAATTGCGGCGTCCAACAACCTTTTTGTCCGCGAACTTATAAAGTTCAATGACCTTGCCGGGGAAGAATCATTGGCTCCTGGAACTGAGATCTACCTCAAGCCTAAGAAGAAGCAGGCTGTAAAGGGACTAGACAAGCATGTCGTGGAAGGAGATGAATCCATTAGGTCGATATCTCAGAGATATGGAGTCCGTATGAAGAATCTGCTTAAGATGAATGGCATGACTGCAGGTGATGTTATCAGGGATGGTGATATAATTAAATTGAGAAAGTGATGACAGTAAGAATTAAGATTACAATATGGGGCTTTGCCATTCTCGCCCTGCTTGCAGGCGTTGCAGGCTATGTGTTCGGCATTTATTACAGCGATAACAAGAAACCTAACTTTACGGAGGATTATGTGCTGTATGTGCGTCCGGAGACGACAGTTGCTCAGGTGATCGATTCCCTTCAGACAGGAGCAGGCGTGCTTCGTCCCAGGAGCATCGAGCGTTGCTTCAAGAAGCTGGAGGTCGCTTCCAAGATGAAGCCCGGCCGCTATGTGATCGAGCCATCTTTTCCAAGTGTCTATGTAGCAAGGATGCTTGTCTTCGGCTGGCAGACCCCGCAGAATCTCGTCCTGTCAGGCACGATGCGCAACAAAGGTCGCATAGCAAAGAAGATAAGTACCCAGATGATGGTGGATTCGGCTTCAGTGGCCCAGGCTCTGGATTCGGCAGACTTCCTGAAAGGCTACGGCTTTACTCCTGAAAATGTCTTTACACTGATCCTGCCAGATACATATCAGATGTACTGGACGGCATCTGTAGAGGATATCTTCGACCGTCTCAAGAAGGAGTATGATGCATTCTGGACCCCGGAGCGTGATGCCAAGGCTAAGGCTCAGGGACTCAGCAGGATGCAGGTATCGACCATGGCTTCCATCGTCAGCGGTGAGACCCTCAAGGATTTCGAGTATCCTGTCATAGCAGGAGTCTACCTTAACCGTTACAAGAAGAAGATGAAGCTCCAGGCGGATCCTACCATTGCCTTCTGTTATGACTATAAGCTTGATCGTATTCTCAAGAAGCATCTGAAGGTCGATTCTCCATACAATACCTATAAGTATGTGGGTCTTCCGCCTGCCCCAATCAATGTGCCGCCTAAGGCCTGTCTGGATGCAGTCTTGAATCCAGCAAAGCATGGATACATCTATTTCTGTGCAAGCGAGGAATTTGACGGAACCCACCGTTTCGCAGTGACCTACAGCGAACATCTCCAGAACGCCCGGAAGTTCCAGCGCGCCCTTACCGCCCGTAACAAGGCCAAAGCCGCTGCCACCAAGTAGCTTCCCGTTCAACGGTCTGTTTCCACTCTTTCTCTAACTCGTTTGCCCGAATCTGTGCGCTGAGTGCAGAAATTTTAAGAGTCAACGCATTTGGTGTGTGCTTAAGTCATTGATGGGTAGGGAGTTGCATAAAATCACTGTGCTCTGAGTGCAAGAAACCTTGCACTCAGAGCACAGTAGCTTTATGGGGGATGCCTTAGAGTTTCACTGCGTGGTAGTGGCCGCCGAAGCGTTCGAAGGCAGCGCGGTCGAGAGCTTCGCGATGGTCAGGATGGGCGATGCTGATGAGAAGCTTTGCGCGCTCCTGCATAGACCTTCCGTAGAGGTCCACTGCGCCGTACTCCGTAACCACATAATGCACATGAGGTCTGGTGGTAACGACTCCACCGCCCTCGATGATGACAGGAGCTATCTTGCTGCCTCCCTTGTTGGTTGTCGAAGGCATGGCGATGATGGCCTTGCCCTGAGGTGCGAGAGACGCTCCATAGATGAAGTCAACCTGACCGCCGACTCCAGAATGGAATCTTGTACCTATCGAATCCGCACAGACCTGACCTGTAAGGTCTATCTGCACCGCCGAGTTTATGGCTGTCATCTTAGGGTTGCGTGAGATCACATAAGGGTCGTTGGTGTAGCCGACATCCATCATCGCAACCATAGGGTTGTCGTCGATGAAGTCATAGCATTTCTGGGAACCCATGAGGAAGGTGGATACCAGCTTGCCCTTGTCGGTGACCTTGTTCGAACCGTTTATGACGCCTTTCTCGACAAGTTCGAGCACGCCGTCCGCGAACATTTCAGTATGTACTCCGAGGTTCTTGTGGTTTCCGAGCTGGGCGAGTACTGCATTAGGAATTGCTCCGATACCCATCTGAAGGCATGCTCCGTCATCTATGAGGGCTGCACAATGCTTTCCGATTGCGGTCTCCACCTCGTTCGGCTCGCTGAAATGTGCCGGTTCGAGAGGGTCGTTTCCTTCCACGAAGATATCGATCATGTCCATAGGGATCATCGCGTCTCCCCATGCACGCGGGACATTCGGATTCACGACCGCAATCACGGTCTTGGCACATTCGATGGCAGCGAGCGTCGCATCCACCGATGTACCGAGTGATACATATCCGTGCTTGTCCGGAGGACAAACCTGGATCATCGCTACGTCGCATCTGAGTGCTCCGCAGCGGTATAGTTTCTGGGTCTCGCTGAGGAACACCGGGATATAGTCCGAATATCCTGCCTGAACGCTTTTTCGCACGTTGGCTCCTACGAAGAATGCCTGATGGAAGAATACGCCTTCAAACTTTGGATCGGTATAAGGGGCTGCTCCTTCAGTGTGAAGATGGTGGATGCGTACATCCTGCAGCTCTCCTGCCTCTCCTCTTCTGCAGAGGGCCTCTATCAGGATACGTGGAGCGCTTGCTACGCTGCTGAAATGGACATGGTCGCCTGACTTTACCGCCTTTACGGCCTCATCGGCTGATACGAAATTAATCTCCTTGCGCATGATTATGTGATTATCTTGCCAAAGATAGTTATTTTTTGCAGAATTGCTAACTTTGCAGGATGATACATACAAGAGAAGAAAAGCTTCAGGCATTCGGAAGAATCCTGGACATATTGGATGAACTCAGGGAGAAATGCCCCTGGGACAGGAAACAGACCAACGAGTCGCTCCGTCCACAGACCCTCGAAGAGGTCTATGAACTGAGCGACGCGATTCTGAAAGGTCAGGAACACGAGCTTTCCAAGGAGCTTGGAGACGTGCTTCTTCATGTTATCTTCTATGCCAAGATCGGCGAGGAAAAACAGCATTTCGATATAGTGGATGTCATAAACTTCCTGTGCGACAAGCTCATATACCGCCATCCCCATGTCTTCTCTTCTGCAGAGGTGGGAGGCGCAGAGGATGTGATAAAGCAGTGGGAGATGCTCAAGACCACCGAGAAGGACGGAAACAAGACCGTGCTCTCAGGAGTTCCTGACGGTCTTCCTCCGCTTCTTAAGGCTTACCGTATGCAGGACAAGGCCCGTGGAGTAGGCTTTGACTGGGAAAAGAAGGAGGATGTCTGGGACAAGGTAAAGGAAGAGATGGGCGAGTATCAGGCCGAACTTGATGCCATGGCTGCAGCTCAGACCCCGGAGGAGAAGGCTGCTGCATACGACCGTGCTGAAGACGAACTTGGAGACTTCCTCTTCGCTACCGTAAATGCCGCAAGGCTCTACGGCTTGAACCCTGATACAGCCCTTGAACGTACCTGCGCCAAATTCAGGCGTCGTTTCACATATCTTGAGGAACATACGATCCGTCAGGGACGCAATCTGACAGACATGACCCTGGCCGAGATGGATGCCATCTGGGACGAGGGAAAAGCCAAGGGACTATGATGTACGACTGGCAGGAAAGGACGGCTATGCTGGTAGGGGAGGAGATGCTCGACCATTTCCGCAACTCTACCGTAGCTGTGATCGGCGTGGGCGGCGTAGGCGGCTATGCCGCGGAAATGATCGTCCGTGCGGGAATAGGGCATCTGATCATCCTGGACAGCGACGATGTGTCCCGGACCAACAAGAACCGTCAGCTCCTCGCTCTCGACTCTACGGTCGGAAGAGCGAAGTGCGACGTGCTTGCAGAGCGCCTGATGGACATAAATCCCGAACTTGACCTGACAGTGATAAAGGAGTATCTGGAGGCTGAAAAGGCCGGTGAGGTCTTGGGCTCATATAAGATCGACTTTCTTGTCGATGCGATAGACACGCTTTCCCCTAAGCTCCATCTGATCAAGTACTGCATGGACAACGGTATCCCTCTTGTGTCTTCGATGGGTGCGGGAGCAAAGTTCGATGCGACCAAGGTGCGTCTGGCCGATGTCTCCAAGTCGTTCAACTGCCCGCTGGCCTACATCGTACGCAAACGGTTAAGGTACATGGGAATTAAGAAGGGATTCCAGGTTGTCTTCTCGGAGGAACTTCCCGACAAGGAGTCGATAGTTCCATGCGAGGACCGCAACAAGAAATCTCAGGTCGGCACCATCTCATACATCCCCGCCGTCTTCGGCTGCGTATGTGCCCAGGCTGCTGTTCAGCACCTTATGAAAAAAGTGGAGCCTCAGGAGTGAAACTCCGTTGAACATGACAATTTATTAGTATATTTGCAGGATGTTGTATAAGGTCAGAGAAGTCGTAAGCAGGAGGGATCTCAGGAAGTTCATAAGATTTCCGGAGGTTCTTTATAAAGGATGTGACCAGTATGTACCTCCTCTTCACAAGGGACAGGAACATGACCTGATGCACTCGGCTCCATTGAAATATTGCAAGCGGCGCATGTGGCTGGCTGAGGATGAGTCAGGAAAGACCGTGGGCCGCATATGTGCGATGATCAACCCGAGATACAACGAAAAGTACGGCACACGAAGGGTGCGTTTCGGATGGTTCGACCTCATCAATGACATTGAAGTCGCCCGTGCGCTTTTCGATGTGGCTGAGACATGGGCGAAGGAACAGGGAATGGACGAAATACACGGTCCTCTCTATTACAATACGCTTGGCCGTCAGGGTATGCTGGTTGAAGGATTTGACAAGCTTGCTCCGTTCTCATGCCTGTACAACTATCCGTATTATGCGGATATTGTCAGGGCTTTGGGTTTTGAGAAGGAATGTGACTGGATCCAGTACAGGATGCCGGCGGACCAGGGGGAGGATGACAAGCTCAGGGCTATTTCCGACAGGCTGATGCAGCGTTACAATCTTCGTGTGGCGGATTTTGATGCTTTGAAGAAGGATCGTGACATGGTCAGAAAGTTCTTCCGGACATACAACGAATGTTATGATGGAACGGTATATAACTTCATACCGTTTACAGAGGATGAGATAGAGGAAGAGATCGATCAGATCATGGGACAGCTGGACAGCCGTCTGTGCTGCGTGCTGATGGACTCTGAAGATGAGGTGGCGGCTTTCGGTATCTCGATACCTTGTCTGTCACGGGCGATGCAGAAGGCACGCGGAAGACTCTTCCCGTTCGGCTGGTATCATGTGCTCAAGGCCATGAATGACTTCACGAATGTGGACCTTATGCTGGAAGGAGCTGCTCCGAAATGGCAGAATACCGGAATTTCAGCCGTCTTCCATGGACAGATGGCAAGACAGTTCGGGGATTGCGGAGCCAGATGGGCTTTGGCTAATCCTCAGATTGAGACAAATACAGCGGTAAACGTGTGGGCCAGATATGAGCATGAGCTATGGCTGCGTCGCCGCTGCTGGATAAAGAAGATAAAATAAAATACATATGGCAGACAATTCACTTTTGGAGAAGGTATTGGGCCTTCAGGAGAAATATGCGGCGCTTCAGGAACAGCTTTCTGATCCTGAGGTGATTTCGGATATGAAGAAATTCGTCCAGCTGAACAAGGAGTACAAGGAACTTACTCCTATCATCGAAGCTGGAAACGAATTCAAGAAGATACTTGAGAATTATGAGATGGCCAAGGATATCCTTGCTACCGAAAAGGATGAGGACCTCAGGGAAATGGCCAAGGAAGAGATAGCCGAGATCGAGCCTACGCTTCCTGAATGGGAAGAGAAGATCAAGCTCCTTCTTATCCCTGCCGATCCTCAGGACAGCAAGAACGCCATCCTTGAAATCCGAGGCGGTTCAGGCGGAGACGAGGCTGCAATCTTTGCAGGAGACCTCTTCCGCATGTATTCGAAGTTCATCGAGACACGTGGCTGGAGGATGGAGATCACAAGCCAGGCGGAAGGTGCTGCGGGCGGTTTCAAGGAAATCGTGTGCAAGGTCTCTGGAGACGGTGTATATGGAGTCCTCAAGTACGAGTCAGGCGTGCACCGTGTACAGCGTGTGCCTCAGACCGAGACCCAGGGCCGTGTGCATACTTCTGCTGCTTCGGTTGCAGTTCTTCCTGAGGCTGACGAATTCGATATCGAGCTCAACATGAACGATATCCGTAAGGATACATTCTGCTCGTCAGGTCCCGGAGGACAGTCTGTGAACACGACATACTCAGCAATCCGTCTTACCCACATCCCTACAGGTCTCGTGGTACAGTGTCAGGACGAGAAGTCACAGCTCAAGAACTTTGACAAGGCTCTTCAGGAGCTCCGTACACGACTCTATAACATGGAGTATGAGAAGTATCTTGCCGAGATCTCCGCTAAGAGAAAGACCATGGTGGCAGGTGGTGACAGGTCTGCAAAGATCCGTACATACAACTACCCTCAGTCACGTGTGACCGACCATCGTATCAACTACACGATGTACAATCTTCCGGTCTTCATGGACGGAGCCATTCAGGAAGTGATCGATCAGCTTCAGATCGCCGAGAATGCAGAACGTCTCAAGGCTGCTGAATAAAGATTATTGCTCCGGGGTCCTGAAAGACCCCGGAGCTTTTTTATGGTATCATGTAGTATATGTCCCTTGCATTGACATATGTGACTTTGGGTTTCAGCTTTATTGTTTCTTCCATGAATGTGTACGACGGAGGACATTCGTAGCCAAGGAGAACAGAGTCATAGCGCGGGTACGTCGAAGGTACCATGATTGCGTATCCGGATTCTTCAATGGGCCATTTCACTCCAGGACTCAGCTTATGTTCGTAAGTGGTTTGTCCGGAAAAGCGTATTACCACAGGAGCTCCGTCTGCTGATGATGCTTCAATGGTTATGTCAAGGCCATTGGGCTTCAGATATTCTCTTATGGTCGTACTTTTGCTGTCTCCGGTGCGGAACTGCTCTGTATCGAATGCGTTGAGTAATGAATAATACTCTATGTCACGCATATCTTCAAAGGCATCTGCCAAGGCTGAATTGTCAATTGCTACAGGGACTGAACCTACCGTAATTGTCTGTCTGCTGCTGAATTTCTGTGTGTCATTGAAGTAATGTCCCCATATGTTCAGTTCGGGCTGCTGAACGGATACGCATCTAATGTGGCCGTGTAATGTACCTGACACGGATATGTCCAAAGTCGCTTCCCTTGATGCTGTAGCCACCAGCTCGTTGTTCTCGTTTATCATCACATCCAGTTCGACCGTCTTGTTGAACTTTTCAACAGCATCCTTGCTCAGCATATCTCCGTATGTCGTGAAGTCTGTGTACAGACCGTTGTTGGCATCAAACAACTCCCGGGTGGTGGAATATGTGTGGAAGATAGCCCCGCAGTTGACATATCCCTGGATTCCGTAGAGGGTTCTGTTGTTGTTTGTAGTGTATAGATTCACTGTGCTGTTTATACGAGGCTCCCATCCGTTAGTCTGATGAGCAAGTCTGACATCAAATGTGTGGAACATGGACAGCTGGTCCGGTACATATCCTTGAGTGAGGCCGTCGTCCTTTGCTCCGTAGCACAGCTCCCCGTCAAAAGTGATTGAAGTATCGCCGTCAGAGTCCAGGGAGCAATATGTATGAGGCATCTTGAACACCATCAGCGGTTGGGTCGAGGTATATCTGTCTACCTCATGCCACAGTATCTGATATACCCCATTCTGTCCTGGAATCCTTTCCATGCTGTTCAGTTTCAATCCGCTGATCAGAATCGGAAGGTTTGAAGGATTTCTGACCATGTACATGAATTCGGTCTTGAGCTTGCTCTTCTTGTCTTCCGGCACCGGTCTGAACGTGACGTCTATGTCATCGCAATAGAGCCCCAGTCCATGTCTGCCCTCAGCTCCTGAACCGAGTTCCTTGTAAACGAAATCTATCACTCCGTTTCCAAGACTTTCCGTCAGCATCCTGTTCCATGTGGAATTCTTTCCGTCGTTTACAAAACTTATCCTGTAACGTACTGCATAACTGTCATCCATGCATTCCCCATGAAAGACTTCCACTGTGGCGTCGTCAATAAGGTCATGCCCATAGGTATCATTGACTAATCCCACCTCCCAGTTGCAAATACTGAAGTCGCATCCGTAGAAATGCCCCTGATTCAGATTATATCCGTCCTTGTCAGTCAGATAGAGACAGATATCCTTCCAGGTTCCGTTGATTGTAAACTCACTTTCCGTATCAAACTCATCTACAGGACTGTCGGTGAATACGTCATCATAACTTGCTGCTATTTCCGGTACATGTACGGTGCCGCTTGCAAGTATGTATTCCATGTCCCCGGTTTCATTGTCGATCATTACGATGTCATAGTCTCCGGGTCTCATGCATGTACCCATGGCCTCGAACTTTCCGTTGCCAAGGTCTATGGGGTCGTTGAAACTGATGATTGTCCTTCCCTGTCTGCTCTCCCCGACAATTGAGAAGTCAAAGCCCTTCTTGTCCCAGTATTTCTGCGCACGTCTGTCCAGAGTGAATTCAATCAGGATGTTCTCTGTCACATAGAATTCCTCATGACCGTGAAAGTTGTTATTGAAACTTGTTTCAACCTCCCATGGTACAGGTTTCATATCTGAAGAGTCTATCTTCCAGCTGATCTTCTCCAGACTGTCTTCTTCAAGGTATAATGTCAGATTATGTATGCTGTTACCTTGGACATTGAAGTCCGTGACTGCGTCTTCTCCAAGATAGAAACGGTAGGTGACCTTGCCCGCATAATATGCGGTTTCATCCCACTCTCCCGTCATCTCGATATAGGTACATAGCCCGGACGCATCATCTATGTTCTCAGGAACTTTCTTCCACGGATCATCATTTCCTTCAAGCAGCGTTCCCTGACAATTTTCTGTTACATAAAAGAAGATGCTTTCTCCTTTCATCAGTCTGCTTATGTCTTCTTCGCTTGCGAAGTCTCCGTCCATAGCTTCATTTTCGTAAAGTATCCTGCTGCCTCCATTCATGAACGGCCTTAGATATCCTGCCCCCTGGCGCAGTCGTACAGATGAAATCCTAAGTCCTTCCAGAACCCCCATCTCTACACTCAGACCTACTTTTGAAACAAGCCTTGACAGTCGTACCAGTACAGTTGTCCTTTCTCCGGCCTTAAGGTTTACAGAACCATGCCAGCACATTGGAAGGGCCTTGTCCAGGTCCGCGAAGGCTGTTATCTTATAAGGGGCGGATTCAATGTCTCCTTCTTCAGACGGTGCTTCAAACCCTTCCATGTTGGCTGCCACATAAATGTTGTATTCTCCTTCAGTAAGTTCCATCTCTACGTCTGATGCAGACGTACCGGAGCAGGTCTTCATGAGCCTTCCATCAGCCTTCCTATATGCCATGACATATAGGTGGCTTACAGCATCTTCATCCGGATATATGGAACTTTTAGCTTCCGTACCGGAATTGATGCGCAGATTTAATGTAGATGTCTTCTGAAGTGTCTCTGTCCGGTCTCCGGATACTTCCGGAAGAGTGATTTCGCATGATCCCGCAAGAAATACGGCAGACACGATCGATGCGAATGTAGAAATCCTTGATCTTTTCATGGCAATTGTTTTTGCCCCAAAAGTATGAGCTATGGACGGATCCATTGCGCAATCATAAAAAAGATTTCCGAGTTTTTTCTTTTTCTTATTTTCAGAGGCCGTGCAAAGATTTATTTTATCATGCAAAGATTTATTTTAGCCTCTGAAATGTTACGATAACGACAGTCTGACACCAGCCGATACAAAAAAATAAGGCCTGGTATCATATCACCAGACCTTATCCTTCTATATATAAACAGCAGATTACTGCTCGTCGACTCCCTGATCGTCAGAACCACCCTGAGCACCTGCCTGTCCGTTGAAAGGACCCTGTGCATCTGGCTGAGGACCTGCCTGAGCCGCCTTTGCCATGTCCTCTGACGCTGCATGCCATGCTGCTTCGAGTTCTGCGTTGAACTTGTCGATGTCAGCGATGTTCTGTGACTTTACAGCTTCCTTGAGGGAGTTCATCGCATTCTCGATTGCAGACTTCTTCTCTGCAGGAATCTTGTCGCCATACTCCTTGAGGTTCTTCTCAGTCTGGAAACACATTGCGTCAGCATTGTTGATCTTGTCGATGCGCTCCTTCTCAGCCTGGTCGGCAGCCTCGTTGGCCTTTGCCTCATCCCTCATCCTCTGGATCTCAGCCTCAGAAAGTCCTGATGATGCCTCGATGCGGATGTTCTGCTCCTTGCCGGTCGCCTTGTCCTTTGCTGAAACATTGAGGATACCGTTTGCGTCGATATCGAATGTCACCTCGATCTGAGGTACACCTCTTGGAGCAGGTGCGATACCGTCAAGGATGAAGTTGCCGATAAGCTTGTTGTCCTTTGCCATCGGGCGCTCGCCCTGAAGGACGTGTACGTCTACTGCAGGCTGGTTGTCGGCTGCTGTTGAGAATACCTGTGACTTCTTGGTAGGGATGGTTGTGTTGGCCTCGATAAGCTTGGTCATCACGCCGCCGAGAGTCTCGATACCGAGAGAAAGAGGAGTAACGTCGAGAAGGAGCACGTCCTTCACGTCACCTGCAAGCACACCACCCTGGATTGCCGCACCCATTGCAACCACCTCGTCTGGGTTTACACTCTTGTTAGGAGCCTTTCCGAAGAACTTCTCTACTACGGCCTGGATGGCAGGGATACGTGTAGAACCACCTACGAGAAGGATCTCGTCGATATCTGATGCGCTGATGCCTGCATCCTGAAGGGCCTTGCGGCATGGCTCTACAGTTTTCTGGATGAGAGTGTCGGCGAGCTGCTCGAACTTAGCTCTTGTAAGGGTCTTCACAAGGTGTCTTGGAACTCCGTCCACAGGCATGATGTAAGGAAGGTTGATTTCAGTTGAAGTCTGGCTCGAGAGCTCGATCTTAGCCTTCTCTGCAGCCTCCTTGAGTCTCTGAAGAGCCATAGGGTCCTTCTTGAGATCAATTCCGCTGTTCTCTGCTGCGAACTCTGCTGCAAGCCAGTCGATGATCACCTGATCGAAGTCGTCGCCTCCGAGGTGTGTGTCACCGTTTGTAGAGAGTACCTCGAACACGCCGTCTCCGAGTTCCATGATGGAGATATCGAATGTACCGCCACCAAGGTCGTATACAGCCACCTTCATGTCCTTGTTCATCTTGTCGAGACCGTAGGCGAGTGCTGCGGCTGTAGGCTCGTTGATGATACGCTTTACCTCGAGACCGGCGATCTTACCGGCTTCCTTTGTAGCCTGACGCTGTGAGTCAGAGAAGTATGCAGGAACTGTGATGACAGCCTCTGTAACCTCCTGACCGAGGTACTCCTCTGCAGTCTTCTTCATCTTCTGGAGGATCATGGCTGAAATTTCCTGTGGAGAATAAAGACGTCCGTCGATATCCACACGTGGAGTGTCGTTATCGCCCTTCACCACTTTATAAGGTACGCGTGCGATGTCGCCTGATACATGACTGTACTTTTCACCCATGAATCTCTTTATTGAGAAGATTGTCTTGTGAGGATTGGTGATAGCCTGACGCTTTGCAGGGTTACCGATCTTTCTTTCGCCGCCTTCAGTGAATGCTACCACTGAAGGAGTCGTTCTCTGTCCCTCGTTGTTGATGATGACTGCAGGTTCGTTACCTTCCATCACTGCCACGCATGAATTCGTGGTTCCAAGGTCAATACCAATGATTTTTCCCATAATATCTGTTTTTATCTTATTATTTTTTCTGTTAATGTCATCCGTCACCTTCGTGCGGACGTCCAGAGTATTAACGAATCCTGTGCCAAGTGCTGACAAGGGAAAATACTATGTCAAAATGTCAGTTTTTTGTGACAATCAACGTTTGATAATGACATATTTGCTATTTTTGCGCTATGATTTACAGACAACTGCCACGTGAGGAATTCGATGACCTCGCATCCAGAATATTATATGAAGACAACCACCTTCTGGTCGTAAACAAGAAGGTGGGAGAGATAGTTCAAGGCGACAAGACCTCTGACGAACCGCTGACGGATACATACAAGGCATTCATCGCGCAACGGGATGCAAAGCCGGGTCAGGTGTTCATGGGGCTGCCTCATCGTCTGGACAGACCGGTGAGCGGAATCGTCGTCCTTGCCAAGACATCCAAGGCTCTGGAGCGTCTCAATGCCATGTTCCGTGACTCTGATGTCCGCAAGGTCTACTGGGCTTTGGTCTGCGCCGAGCCGAAACCGGCAGAAGGCAGGCTGGAAGACATGATGTGGCGCAACGAGAAACAGAACAAGTCTTACATATGCCGTCCGGGAGCTTCCCGCAAGGATGCCAAGCTTGCCAAGCTGGATTATAGTCTGATCGGCAGGACTGACAGATACTTTCTTGTAGAAGTCGGACTCATTACAGGTCGCCACCACCAGATACGCTGCCAGCTCTCGAATATAGGCTGTCCTATCAAGGGTGATCTCAAATACGGCGCGCCCAGATCGAATCCCGATGGCGGGATCTCTCTCCATGCGCGCCGCATAACCTTCATCCATCCTGTCAGGAAGGAAGAGATGACCGTCGAGGCTCCTGCTCCTTCGACCTGGAAAGGGATATAAAAGAAAAAGTTGAGCCGAGGCTCAACTTTTTCTTTTATTCGAATATATAGTTCAGTATGTATGCCAGTCGGTAGCCTCCGTTAAGCAGCTGCTCTTCGAGCATAGGGGAGAAGTCATATACGAACTGATATGACAGGTTCGGATTCTCCTGTCCGAGGTCCTCCACATACTCATAAATAGAAGCAGCGTTCTCAACAGTCTCTGCAAACCAGTCACGGTATGAACCGACGGTTACATTCTTCTTGTATTCCTTATCCGTGCGGTCGAGCTGATCAGCCCATTCGCTGTAGCTCCAGTTCCTCGCTGATGCAACGATCTTGCTGTCCCATACGGAGTGCAGATTTGTATTCTGTCCGAACCATCTTACCTTCATGTTGTTGCCGCCTCGGTCAGAAAGTCTTCCCGCATGCATAGGGCAGTGGAGGTCGCCTACCATATGGACGATCATCTTCAGATAATCGACCCTCATGCTGTCTGTAAGCTCGGAGTAGTTCTCCTTCATCTCCTTTGTCAGCATTTCAAGACCTCTTACAACGTCTCCGTCCTCGTTCTTCTCCATGGTCTCGTATGTGTGGCCCTCGTCGACATTGGCATAATGCCAGGTCTTAGTCTTGTTATATCCGTACTCCCAGTATGGGGAATTCTGGATGTTGTCCATCCACGATGAGTAATATACGATGGATTTGCCGTCCAGAAGCTTGCTGATCTTCTTCTTTGCCTTCGGGCTGAGATGCTGCTCTGCGATTGCAGCTACTACATCATGTCCTGTAGGTCCCCATGCAGAGGCAGTGAAGTCAAGGAACATGGCGAGCATGATGATGATTGGAAGTGTTATTCTTTTCATTTTGTCATTTGTGTTTCTTAAAATTATTACAAAAATACTAAATTTTTTCAGACATGCAGTATATATGAAAACATGTATTATCTTTGCAACTTCATTTAAGCTAAGTAGTTATAATATTTAAAGATTAATTATTATGGAAATCAACAACATTGGAAACAACGCCGGCGTCATCTGGAACGCACTCAATACAAACGGCAAGATGACTGAGTCAAAGCTCAAGAAGGAGACAGGTCTCGCAAGCGCAGACTTCTACACTGCACTCGGCTGGCTCGCACGCGAGGGCAAACTCAACGTAGTGGTAGAGACACGCTGCGGCAAGGATTGCGAGTACTTCACTCTCTAATCCCATATCCCCTTGCGGGGATTCATCATCTGGCGGCTCCGTCTTTCGGCAGATTGCTGAAAGTCGGAGTCGCTACTGCTGCAGGGAGGTATGTCGACGGATATCCGAAGACTGTGAAGTCGATGATCCCCCTTGGAGCACCCTCCGGCCATGATGTGACCGTAAGCTTCACGAAGCGGCACTCGACCGGTCCGAACTCTTCAAAGACGGTATTTCTTGAAACCGTATTGTCGGTCCTGTCGAGGACTGTGGTGAAGTTCTCGCCGTCCATGGATACTTCGAGCCTGTATCCATATACCTGGTTTCCATAGCTTCTTCCGAATCCTCTGCCTGAACCCTGCTTCGCCATGCCTCCGAACATGACGCGCATTGCATCGACGGTAAACAGCTGGACAACATCAAAACGCGTTGCCGGAGACAGCTCTATCATGAGGGATGGTTCCTTGTCTTCCTCTTCCGGCATCCAGATCGTTCCGCTGAAATCATCCACTGCATATGAACCGAAGAAACCGAACTGCTCTGAAGAAACCTTCGAAAGGGCATTCATGGCGCGTACCTTGTTGATGGTTACAGGTACGGACTTAGGCTTGCCCTTTTCAACCTGTGCCAGAGGTGCTGGCTGAGGCGTGTCTGTGACATCTATCGACATGAATCCCTCGTCATCGAAAACCACCTTGTCCATACCGATGCGTCTTCCTCCCGGAGGGTTGGAAAGTACGATGGTATAGAACTGCCACCACTCGTCATCCGGACCCTTCACGATCGACCCATGTGCAGTTCCTGTGACCAGACCTTCCGTCTTCTGAAGGAGAGGGTTGTTCGGAGCATATACATAAGGCCCGAGCGGAGATGTTGCGGTATAGTATCCTTCTGCATATGTCTTCCACTGGGTTCCCGAGGCAGAATACTCGAGATAATAGATACCGTTTCTCTTGATTACCCATGGGCCTTCTATCCATGCAACTCCGGGATACTCGTTCATTTCGCCGTAACGCTCCCATTTGTGCATAGGGTTGAAGCCGAAAAGATGTACAGGCTTTCCCACGAATTCGCAGAGATTGTCCGGGTTGAGCTTCACTCCGTAGATGCCGCTGATTCCTCTGCCAGGCCAGAACAGGTATGGCTGGTTGTCATCGTCCACGAAGATATGCGTGTCGAATGCACCGTTCCATCCCTCGGAAATCTCTCCTGTGTTCGTCCAGTCTCCCAAAAGGGTGTACGGTCCCAGCGGGTGGTCTGCCACATACAGCGGGCAATCGTTACCTGACATATAGAACTTTCCGTTGTACTCCGCTACATCCGGAGCTACCGGGATGCGGCTTACATGTTCGACATGCTCGTATTTCCAGTTGAGCAGGTCTGAAGAAACCCATGCTCCACCTCCTGTGCAGTACATATAGTACTTGTCCTGATACTCGAGGACCGTAACGTCTCCAGAGGCGTTGCCCGCAGGACCTATTTCCATAGGAAGAGGGTTGCAGTACTGTCTTTGGAGCTGCTGGGCATCTGCGCCCATCGAAGCCAGAAGTGCAAGGCTGGCGATGATAAAGGATAACTTTTTCATAATTTGTCCGGATTATGTAACAAAGTTATTAAAAATATGAAAAATCCCACACTGCCGGAGGGCAATGTGGGATCTGAAAGCTTATATGATCGTAATGATTACTTGCTTGCCTTGATAGCAGCCTGAGCCGCAGCGAGGCGTGCGATAGGAACTCGGAATGGAGAGCATGATACATAGTTGAGACCGATCTTGTAGCAGAACTCAACTGATGCAGGATCACCACCGTGCTCACCGCAGATACCGCACTTGAGACCGTCACGTGTGCCGCGGCCTTCCTTTACAGCATAGTCAACGAGCTTACCTACTGACTTCTGGTCGAGAGTCTTGAATGGGTCAGCGTCGAGGATCTTGTTGCCGAGGTAGTCACCCATGAATGTTCCTACGTCGTCACGTGAGAATCCGAATGTCATCTGAGTAAGGTCGTTTGTACCGAATGAGAAGAACTCTGCAGTCTTCGCCATGCGGTCAGCAGTGAGGGCTGCACGTGGGATCTCGATCATTGTACCGAACATGTACTCGATCTCAAATCCGAACTGAGCCTCTACCTCTGCCCTGATCTTCTCGCAGATAGCCTTCTGGAAACGGAGCTCACGCTCTGAGATAGTTACAGGAACCATGATCTCCGGCTTAGGAGTGAAGCCTTCCTGCTTGAGCTCTGCAGCTGCAGTGAAGATTGCACGGAACTGAGTCTCTGAAATCATAGGATATGTGATGTGGAGACGTACTCCGCGGTGACCCATCATAGGGTTAACCTCGTGGAGTGACTCACCACGCTTCTCGATCTCGCCAACAGTAATGTTGAGCTCTTCAGCAAGCTCGTTCTTCTTTACCTCTGTCTGTGGAACGAACTCGTGGAGAGGTGGGTCGAGGAGACGGAAGGTAACCGGCTTTGCGTCCATAACCTTCATTGTACCCTTCACAGCAGCCTTGATGAACGGCTCGAGTTCTGCGAGAGCTGCCTTACGCTCTTCGTCGTTCTTTGCAAGGATCATCTTGCGGAGCTTTGAAAGCGGAGTCTCGGCGTTCTGTCCGTAGAACATGTGCTCGATACGGAAGAGACCGATACCCTCTGCGCCGAAGCTGATTGCGCGTGCTGCGTCCTCAGGTGTGTCAGCATTTGTGCGTACGCCCATTGTGCGGAACTTGTCGACGATATCCATGAACTTCACGAAACGTGGGTTGTCGGAAGCGTCCATTGTGTCGATGGCAACATCATAAACGTTACCCTTTGCGCCGTTGAGTGAAAGAACGTCACCCTCGTGATATTCCTTGTCTGAACCCTTGAACCTGATAACCTTGTTCTCGAGGTCGATGTGCATTGCCTCGCAACCTACGATACAGCACTTGCCCCATCCACGTGCAACGAGAGCAGCGTGTGAAGTCATACCACCGCGCTGAGTAAGGATACCTGCACAAGCACGCATACCCTCAACGTCCTCAGGTGAAGTCTCTTCACGTACGAGGATTGAAGCAACTCCCTGCTCGTTGTAAGCCATTGCAGCCTCTGAAGTGAATGCGATCACACCTACTGCTCCACCTGGAGATGCAGGAAGACCGTTTGCAACTACTGAAGCCTTCTTCTCTGAAGCCGGGTCAAGGATCGGGTGAAGGATCTCGTCGAGCTGGGCAGGAGCGATACGTGTAACTGCTGTCTTCTCGTCGATCATACCCTCCTCGAGCATATCCATAGCCATGTTGAGGGCAGCAAGACCGGTTCTCTTACCGATACGGCACTGGAGCATCCAGAGCTTTCCGTCCTGGATTGTGAACTCGATGTCCTGCATGTCGTGGAAGTGGTTCTCAAGGTGGAGACGGATGCCGTCGAGCTCAGCGTAAACCTCAGGCATCGCAGTCTCGAGAGACTCAAGGTTCTGGTTGTGAGGGTTCTTTGTAGCCTCGTTGAGAGGGTTTGGAGTACGGATACCTGCAACAACGTCCTCTCCCTGAGCGTTGATGAGCCACTCGCCGTAGAACTTGTTGTCACCGTTTGCAGGGTTACGTGAGAATGCCACACCTGTAGCTGATGTAGAACCCATGTTACCGAATACCATTGACTGTACGTTTACAGCTGTACCCCACTCGTCAGGAATACCCTCGATGCGGCGGTATGCGATAGCGCGCTTTCCGTTCCATGACTTGAACACGCCACCGATAGAACCCCAGAGCTGAGCCTCTGCTGAATCAGGGAACTCTGTTCCGAGAACCTCCTTCACGCGAGCCTTGAACTTGTCGCAGAGGTCCTTGAGCTCCTCAGCTGTGATGTCAGTGTCTGAAGAATATCCCTTTGCAACCTTGAGCTCTTCCATCATTCTGTCGAGCTGCTGGCGGATACCCTGTCCGTCTGCAGGTTCGATACCCTCTGCCTTCTCCATCACTACGTCAGAGTACATCATGATGAGACGACGGTATGCGTCATATACGAAACGTGGATTATTTGTCTTTGCGATCATACCTGGGATTGTCTCAGAGCAGAGACCGATGTTGAGGATTGTATCCATCATACCAGGCATTGAGCTGCGGGCACCTGAACGGCAAGAAACGAGGAGAGGGTTCTCCTTGTCTCCGAACTTCATGCCCATGATTGCTTCTGTCTTCTTGAGAGCCTCTGCAACTTCAGCCTTGAGGGCATCGTTATAACCGCCACCAAGCTCATAGTACTCTGTACAGCACTCGGTTGTGATTGTGAAACCAGCAGGCACAGGAATGTTGAGCGTACACATCTCGGCGAGGTTTGCACCCTTACCTCCAAGAAGCTCACGCATTGTGCCATTTCCCTCAGCGGTTTTGCCGCCGAAGCAATAGACTCTTTTCTTGTTAACTTCCATAATCTTTGTAAATATTTGATTGATAATAAATAAAATCAACTTATGCCGGGACATGCCCGGCGTCGTAAAAATTCCGGCGCGAATTTACGGTTTTTTCTTCAAATTTCCTAATCCTCACCCTCGCTTGTCTGACTTAAAAGCGATGCGAGAATTCCGGCTACAGAAGTCTTGCCCTTCTCATCAAATGTGATGCCTGTCCCTGATGCGGAAGGATGTCCCATAGGGTAGTATGCGATGTCCTGCAGAATCATCTGTGAATCAAAGTAATCGTAGTCGTTGTCGCGTATCTGGACGAGAACTCCCGGGATCTCTCCGAACAGGATTCTGACCGGGTCGTCCTCCTGGTATGATGCCATTATTCCGCTGAGGTCGAGAGACGCCCCCATATCTTCGCAGAAGCGTACTGATGCTGTTCCGAGACCTCCGTCGCCGATGCTGATTCCGGCAGCTACGATGCCGTCCTCGACCAGCTCCCTCACGACCTCGTAACAGTCGATGAAGTAGTCGGCGTCCATGATCTGAGGAGCCGGACCGCCGGTATGGCCGTTGACCTGTGCGAAAAGCGAGCCTCCGAGCTTGAAAGGGCAGGTGTCGAAAGGAATGTACACGAGCCAGCTTTCTTCGTCCATGACCATGGTCGCGGGACATTTCCTTTCGTCGCCGATCCACGGGTGCCTGCTCTCGTAAGGCGAGGACTTGAAGAGTATGGTGTCATAATGTTCGTCCTCCTCGTCTATCGCAGTGTCCGGGAGCCATGCGAAGAATCTGGCATTGCTTTCCCCGTCTCCTTCGATGAAAAGATAGTCAGACATACGGACTCCGAGCGAGTAGATGTAATCGCTTGCTGCAGAAGCGCTTGTGTAAAAGGCTGCCATATTGCCCATAGGTCTGGTGTTCCAGTCCCACTGTGCCCATAGCCTTAGGTTGCCGAGGCGGAAATGTCCCTTGCTCCATAGTCTGGATATGAGGGCTTCTGCGATGTGGAGCCTGGTGAAATGGTCAGGATAAAGCATTGAAAAAGTCCTTCCGGCATCACATGCCTCCGATATGGATGCGGCATATGCGAGGCTCATCCCTCTGTCGTATGTGAACGGGGTCACAGGGCGGTCGCTGGTTTCGTCGATGATGTCATCGAAGGTTCCGAAAGATTCGGATGACTGCATTTCACTCTCATCGTATTCCATACACTCGTCCAGAAGGTCTGCAGGGGTCATTTCCTGCCATACCCCGTCGATCAGGTAATGGGAATACAGTGCTGATTCGTTTTCCTTCATAAAATGCTGACTGTTTTAGGAGATAGTTTGTAAAAATACTTATTTTTGTGTTCATAACAAGCGATTTTCCTTAATCATGGATAATTTTTTTTCGGAAGAAGCATATGAAAAGATGATAGGAGAACTCTTCTGCAGGTTCCCTTCGTTTCAAAAGGTCGGAGCCGGGGCATACAAGCCCGGCATTGCAAATATGGAGTTCGCAGACCAGCTCATGGGCCATCCGCACAGGAAATACAAGGTGATTCATGTTGCAGGTACGAACGGAAAAGGATCGGTTTCCAGTATGCTGGCATCTGTGCTGGCTGCTTCGGGCCTCAAGGTGGGACTGTATACATCTCCCCATATACTCGACTTCCGTGAACGCATCAGGACCGTCTGCGATTCCTCCTTCTCCCTTATCTCCAAGGAATATGTATGGAACTTCTTAGGGCAGTGGAAGGATACCTTCGACCACCTCGACATGTCGTTCTTTGAGATCACTACCTTGCTGGCCCTCAACTGGTTTGCCGACCAGGAAGTGGATATGGTCGTTCTCGAGACCGGACTTGGAGGCAGGCTTGACAGTACCAACATAGTCACCCCGGTTCTGAGCGTCATCACCAACATCGGTCTTGACCATTGCGACATGCTGGGCGGAACCCTTCCTGAAATCGCGTTTGAAAAGGCAGGGATCATAAAGCCGAAGGTACCTGTGGTCGTAGGGGAGAGCCATCCCGAGACCGATCCGGTCTTCGAACGTAAGGTCCTGTATACCAATCTTCCGGAGCCGCAGTATATGGGCAGCCGCGCGGCCATCATGTCGCTTCTTACCTTCGCGGACAAGGTGGAGCCGAAGCTGTGGGACCGCCATGAGGATATTCTTTCGGGAATGGACCTTCAGGGGGAGTATCAGCGCAAGAATCTGCGTACGGTCCTCGCTGCCCTTGATGTGATGGAGAGTATCGAGTGCATTAATGTGGAAAAAATGCACGCGATACCCCAGATTTCAGGGGTATCAAGGGCGTTTTCCTATAAGAAATGCACTCGATCCATTTTGGCTGCCATCATGCATGCTGCGGCGAATACAGGTTTCCGCGGAAGATGGGAGAAGGTCTGCGACGACCCTCTGACAATCTGTGACATAGGCCATAATGAACATGGCCTGAAATATAACTTTGCCCAGCTTGAAAGGATGAAGGCGGACGGAAGATGCACCGACCTGCTGATTGTATATGGATCAGTGGCAGATAAGGATGTGGATTCCGTGATCCATCTCATGCCGTCTGATGCGGCCTATGTGTTTACCCAGGCTCATGGGAAAAGGGCTCTTGACGCATCGCGGATATATGAAAGGTATATGGACCATTGTGCCGCGGCCGGAACCGTTCCGGCTGATGTGCGGGTGGTGAAGGAGGTAAGGGATGCGGTGGATACGGCCCGCGGGATGGCGGCGAAGATAATGGAAAGAAATACTGCTGCCAGGCCTCTCATATACATCGGTGGAAGCACATATGTTGTTTCTGAGGCGATTTCTCTTTATCTTTGAGACCTGATGTATAAACTGTTATGAAAAGACTTTAATACATCATTACCCACATAAATGAAAAACGCCTCTCTACATCGTAGAAAGGCGTTTTCTTTAGTGGGAGCAGAGGGAGTCGAACCCCCGACCCTCTGCTTGTAAGGCAGATGCTCTAAACCAACTGAGCTATGCTCCCTTTGGCGGTGCGGACGGGACTCGAACCCGCGACCCCCGGCGTGACAGGCCGGTATTCTAACCAGCTGAACTACCGCACCAATTTGTTCAGACTTATGCGTTTTTCTCAAACGCGGATGCAAAGGTACGCATTTTTTTGAAACCTGCAAATTTTTATGCAGAAATTTGATGAAAAATTGTAAAAAAAACGACGACAGGCCCGTTCAGACCTGTCGTTCCATGCTATTTGACCTCGATTACTCTTTTCTCCTCTTCAACCTTCTCTTTTGTTGTCTTAGGAATCTTTACATAGAGGATTCCGTTGTTCACATGAGCTTCGATGGCATCCTTGTCTGCATTGTCGGGGAGAAGCAGGGTCTGGCTGAACTTTGAGAATGAAAACTCCTTTCTGAGATACTTGCATTCCTTCTTCTCGCCATCCTTTTCCTTGTCCTGGCATCCGCAGTTTGTCTTTTCCATCTCGATCACGAGATTGCCGTCCTTGTTGAGGTGGATCTTGAAATCGTCCTTGCACATGCCGGGAGCCGCGACTTCGATCTTGTAGCCCTTGTCGTTTTCCTTTACGTTGATTGCAGGCGAACTGAGCGCGAGCTTCTCCATCTGGCGGTTGTCGAAAAAATCATTGAAGAAATCTGTAAGGCCGTACTGGCCGTTGAACCTTCTTGCTGGTAACATATTTGTAGTCTCCTATCCGTTAAATTGTTTATATACGTTTTCCTTATTCAAGGTGGCTCCATCTTTGTCAATATCTGTACCATTTGGAAGTTATCTTGATAAAAAGATTTATCTTTGTGCGGATTATGGAAAAGAGATTATACCCTTTAAGATTTATACCGATCGCATCAAGGAGACCTTGGGGCGGAAATGCACTTGTAACAGAGCTCGGAAAATCCTTTGCCGAGTGTGACGAGGAAGGAAATGAAGTGCTCATAGGTGCTGATGAGAAGATAGGAGAGAGCTGGGAGATAGCCGATATGGGCTTCGAAGATTCTGTGGCGGCTGACGGCTGGCTTGCGGGAAACACCATAAGCGAGATCATGGAGACATATCTCGAACGTGTCGTGGGAGAGAATGTATATAATTATTATGGAAGGCAGTTCCCTCTGCTGGTTAAGTTCCTTGATATAAAGGGCAAGCTTTCCGTACAGGTCCATCCTGACGATGAGATAGCAGCGGAAAGGTATGATGCCCTCGGCAAGAACGAGATATGGTATGTGCTGGAGGCAGGTCCCGATGCGAAGATATATGCCGGCTTCAACCGCGAGATGACTGCCCAGGAACTTTATGACCGTTGTCACGACGGAACGGTAGCCGAAACGCTTAACGTGATACATCCCAGAAAGGGTGATGTCATATATATGAAGCCGGGAACCGTCCATGCAGCAGAGGGGGGACTTCTTGTGGTGGAGATCCAGGAATCGTCGGACATGACCTTCCGTCTTTATGACTGGGGCAGGGAGTTCAATCCCGAGACCGCACGTCCGCTCCATCTTGAAGAGGCTATAGATTTCATAGATTACGGCCCGTTCGATCAGACCCAGTTCAAGAAAGGACCTGCATGGGGCCCGGAAGAATCTCATGAACCTTGCGGACATGAATGCCATTGCGGAGGTCATCACCACCATGACGAGAAGGTGGTCGAGAATCTTGTCGAAGGCCATCCTTTCAATGTATCCAAGATAAATCTGTCTGATCCTCTCCATATATATACGGAAAAGTTCGAGAGCTTCATATTATATGTGTGCGTGGAGGGGGCGGCATCAATCCAGATCCCTTCGACAAAGGAGAACGGAGAGGCGTATATGGAGAACTACGAGTTCTCGAAGGGCGAGACCATGATGGTTCCTGCCGACATGCCTGATTTCTATCTTGTGCCACGCGACCGTTCTACCGTGCTTCTGGAGGCTGTTTGCAACCCGATGTCGGATTTTGATGCGTATATAGATCCTGATACAGAAGCCTTCCTCGAAGGTGAGGACTACGAAGGCCTGGAAGACGGAGCCTTTGATGATGACGAGCCTTCGGCTACTTCAGGTGCAAGTCCGTTGAATTTCTTCAGCTGATCATATGGAAGAGGTAAGGATAGACAAATATCTATGGTCCATCCGTGTCTATAAGACCAGGACGGACGCTACCGATGCATGCAAGGGAGGAAAGGTGCGTGTGAACGGTGCCGACATCAAGCCGTCCAAGGCAGTGAAGGTAGGTGATGTGATCGTGGCGAGAAAAGGTGCAGTAGCATATACATACAGGGTGCTTCAGCTTATTGACAAGAGGCAGGGCGCCAGGCTTGTTCCTGATTATGCTGAGAATCTGACCCCTCCTGAGGAACTTGCAAAGCTCCGTGCGCCTGTGGAGACCTTCTTCCTAAAGCGTGACAGGGGAGCGGGCCGTCCTACAAAGAAGGACCGCCGTCAGATGGAGGACCTCTGGAGCAACCTCAGCTTCGATGTTCCGGACGACATAGCCGAGCTCATCGCTTCAGATTACGATTTCGACGGCGAAGAATAAAAAGAAATGCCGGTCAGCTGACCGGCATTTCTTTTTACTTGAAGTATCTGTTGAAAAGTCCCTGAAATCCGGCACCGTGGCGGGCCTCATCCTTGCACATCTCATGAACAGTGTCGTGGATTGCATCAAGGTTCTGCTGTTTTGCGAGGGTTGCGATCCTCTTCTTGTCCTCACATGCTCCCTGCTCTGCAAGCATTCTCTTCTCTAAGTTGGTCTTGGTGTCCCATACGCACTCTCCGAGAAGCTCTGCAAACTTTGCAGCGTGTTCAGCCTCTTCCCAAGCGTATCTCTTGAAGGCCTCGGCAATCTCAGGATAACCTTCTCTGTCTGCCTGGCGGCTCATAGCGAGGTACATGCCGACCTCACCGCATTCTCCGTTGAAATGGTCACGGAGTCCCTTGAGGATTTCAGGGTCAACACCCTGAGCTACTCCTATCCTGTGCTCGTCAGCCCATGTGAGAGCCTCACCTGTCTCAACGATCTCCTCGAATCTTTCAGGTCCTACATGACATACCGGACACTCCTGTGGCGCAGCCTCACCTTCGTGAATGTAACCGCATACCAGACATCTGTACTTCTTTACCATAGTTCAGCAATTTTTATGTTTTTGTTTATGTTGTTCTGTGTTTATGCTTCTTCGTCAGTGATTTCCTTGAAATCCTCTGGTCCTACAAAGCAGAGAGGGCACTCCTCCGGAGCAGTTTCGCCTTCATGAACATATCCGCATACAAGGCATACATATTTCTTAGCCATAATATATTTTCGTTTTTATCGGTTAATAAATTTAGTTTTGAAAGATTCAAAATTGAATCTGATGCAAAGGTAGGTAAAAAATCGATATCTCCAACACTTTGATGTAAAAATAATCAAAAAATGATAAAAAAAATCTGATGTGCCGTGATTTGGCAATGAATAAGCCTATCTTTGCATACATGAAACCATTTTTGAAGCAGGTCGCGGACCTTTATTACAGTACGGGAAGGATTTCGGGAAGATGTTTCATCTTTCCGAACCGTCGAGCCATGGTGTTCTTCAGGAAACACCTCGCTGATGCTGTTGCTGCCGATACGTCGGCGCAGCCCTTCCTTATGCCTGAGATGTTGACGATAAACGATTTCTTCCATAAGTCCTTGGGTATTCATCCCTCGGATAAGGTCAGGCTTCTGCTTGCCTTATATGAGGGTTACTGCGCTATGAATCCTGCAGCGGAATCTCTGGATGAATTCGTGTTCTGGGGTGACGTGATACTGGGTGACTTTGATGATGTCGACAAATATCTTGTAGATCCGAAACAGATATTTACAAACATAAAGGATTATAAGGATATCCAGGATTCGTTGTCATATCTGACCGAGACTCAGAGAAAAGCAGTGGAAGCTCTGGTTAATCATTTCAAGGACAGGTCCGGTCTGCTGATTGCAGATCCGGACAAGGCAGGTGTAAAGATCCGCTTCCTTCAGATGTGGAACATCCTGGCAGATCTGTATTACAAGTTCCGTGAGATTCTTTCGTCTGCAGGAATGGCATATGAGGGAATGGTCTACAGGACCTTGGCGGAGAAGTTGCATGATGTGCCTGCCTCGGATGTCTTTGCCGGGGTATTCGAAAAGGATATCACCTTTGTTTTTGTCGGGCTGAATGCTTTGAATGAATGTGAGAAGACAGTCTTGCGAGCTCTCAGGAACGCAGGAATGGCGCAGTTCTGCTGGGACTGGACAGGCGAAATGATACGTGACGGACAGAACAAGGCTTCGTTCTTCATGAAGGACAATCTTAAGGAGTTTCCTCAGGTTGACGGATGGAGTGAGCCTGAAACCGTATTGCCTGAAGTGAACATTGTCAGCGTTGCGTCATCTACCGGAATGGCCAAACGCCTTCCGGATATTCTTTCGAAGGTGGGAAGTGATACCGCCGTCGTCCTTCCGGACGAGGCACTGCTGGTTCCTGTCCTTAATTCAATACCTGAAGACATCAGGGATATAAATGTCACCATGGGTCTGCCGATGAAGGGAAGCCTGCTGTATGCCATGATGGCGGATGTCGCTTCCATGCAGCTTCATACGGTATGCCGTTCAGGCAAATGGTATTTCTACCACAAGCAGGTTTGGGATATATTCTCCAGTGCGATCTTCAGAAAGGCCGCAGACGGGCAGACGAATGAGATTGTCTCCAAGGTCAGGGAGGCGGCAAAATACTATATACCTCAGGAGGAACTTAACGGAACTCCTCTTCTGGATACTCTTTTCCATCCGGTTGTCACGGACCCTAAGGATAAGTCTTCAGGACAGGTAGAGGCTTTTGCGCTTTATCAGAAGGAGGTCATAACTGCAATTGCTCCACTTCTGGCTGAGGATCCCGGACTTGCGCTGGAGCTTGAATATGCCAGGGAATACCATAGATGTACCTGCATACTTCAGGAAATCGGTCTTGAGGTCCTTCCTGTAACCTATGTCAGACTTCTTGACCAGCTTCTGAGTGCTGTTTCTGTCCATTTCAAGGGTGAGCCTCTCAAAGGCCTGCAGATTATGGGCCCTCTCGAAACCAGGGCTCTGGATTTTGAAAACATGATAATACTTTCTGCCAATGAAGGTGTCTTTCCGCGCAGAAGCGTCAGCTCTTCCTTCATTCCTCCGGAATTGAGAAGAGGATTCCGGATGCCGACGTACGAATATCAGGATGCCATGTGGGCCTATTACTTCTATAGGATGATCTCACGCGCAAAAACCGTCTGGATGCTTGTTGATACAAGGACCGAGGGACTGAAATCAGGTGAGGAAAGCCGTTTCATCAAGCAGCTTGAGTACCATTTCAGACTTCCTGTCCGCAGGTATGTGGTAAAGTTCGGAGCTATGGGGCTGGGTGATCTTGAACCTGTCGTAAAGACTGAAGAGGATGTTGCAAAGATAAGGGAGACCGTCCTTTCCGCGACAGCCGTGCAGAATTACCTTGCCTGTCCGGCCAAGTTCTATTATAATGTGGTCAAGGGGCTGAAGGCAGAAGAAGAGGTTACCGAATCTCTGGACTACGGCATGTTCGGAACCGTATATCATGAGGCCATGCGTTCCCTTTACTCTGATTCTTATGCCATGAGACCTGATTTTTTCTTCGATGACAGCCTTCCGTATGGAGGGCTCCCGGTAAAGCCTATGGAAAGGATAACAAGAGGATATATGGAAGGATGGCTCGAAAGGGAAACTGACATAAAGCTGAAAGTCCGGTCATTGATTGTGCGTCAACTCAATACCGTTGAGATAACCGGAAGGAATCTTGTCGTTGCGGATGTGATATCGATGTATGTGATGAAGACTCTTCAGAGAGACCTGGAACTTTTATCCGCAGCCGGACGTGACCATTTTGAAATCCTTGGACGTGAACTGAAGGTAAGCGGGGAATTCCATGGTCAGCGTTTCAAGGGCTTCATTGACCGTCTCGACAGTTTCAGCGACGACCAGGCAAGGGTGGTGGACTACAAGACAGGCAAGGTGCTGGAGGATGATCAGAATATCCATGACGGGAATGCAGAGGCCATAGCTGATGCCATATTCACGCCTGATGTGAAGGAAAGGCCGAAGATTGCCCTCCAGTTCTTCATATATGACATGCTTCTGCAGGGCAGGCCTGAGATTGAGGGCAGGAATATATGGAACTGTGTCTACTCTACTTCTTCTCTGTTTAAGGAAGCTCCGGTGACCATGCCTCTTAACAAGACATTCTACAAGGCTGTATCGGGGCGATTGGCTTCTCTTCTGGATGAAATGTATGATACCTCTGTCCCTTTCAGAAGAACAGAAGACGCCAAGGTGTGCGGATATTGTGATTTCAAGAACATTTGCGGTAGATGATATGCTGGAGATAATGAAAGCATCGGCGGGATCCGGAAAGACCTATAACCTCGCCGGCAAGTACATAGGGCTTCTGCTGAAAAGCGATGACAGGTATGCCTACAGGCATATACTCGCAGTGACCTTTACCAACAAGGCTACTGACGAGATGAAGAACCGTATCATGAAGGAACTCTTCGTTCTTTCTACATATCCGGAGAAGTCAGGGTATCGTGACAGGTTTGTGCCTTCACTTTTTACTTCTTTCGATGATCTCAGACGCAAGGCCGAGAGGGTGCTGCATGACATCCTGCATGATTACAGCGCTTTTGCGGTAAGCACCATAGACAAGTTCTTCCAGCAGACCTTGAAGGCATTTTCAAGGGAGATAGGTCAGTTCGCCTCGTACCAGGTGGAACTGGACAAGGACTCGCTTGTGGCAGAAAGCGTAGACCGCATCCTGGATTCGCTTACGGAAGAAAGCGGAGCCCTGCTTTCATGGCTTACAGCCAATGTGCTTGAGCAGATTGAGGCAGGGGGACGATACAGTCTCGACGCAAACCTTATGGAAATGTCAAAGCGTCTTATGTCACCTCAGCGTCAGGTGGCCATGGCTGCCGCAGGCGTTGATGAGGAAGCCATGTGTTCGAAGGAACATCTTGCAGCAGTGAGGGAAAAATGCCGTCAGCTCAGGGACGGTTTCCGCGAGAAACTGTCTTTAAAGGCCAGGTCTGTCCTGAATGTGCTTGAGCAGGCCGGTGTAAATCCTTCGGAAAGCAACGGCAAGTTCCTTGACAAACTGTATGATTATGCTGACCTTGATCCGGACAGGAAGCTGGAAGCTCCGACGTCTTCCTTTATGTCAAAGGCTTCTGATCCTGACAAATGGTTTGCAAAGGCTAAGGCCAAGATCCTTCTTCCGAAGGTCTATCCTTTCATGGAGGCGCCTCTGGAGGAGTTTGTTTCCATGTTCGGAATGGAGTTTTCAGTATACAATACAGCCTTGATTCTCGATTCGCAGCTATATGGGTTAGGTGTGGCAGACGAGCTCAACCGTACCTTCAAGGCTATCATGAAGGAGAAGAACGTGCTTTGCATAGATGATTCCAATACAATTCTCAAAGATATAATCGATGGCTCGGATGCCCCTTTTGTCTATGAGAAGCTGGGTGTCCGATTTGAGCATTTCCTGCTTGACGAGTTTCAGGATACTGCACAGGTCCAGTGGCAGAACTTCTGCCCGTTGCTGGAGAACAGCGAGGGACAAGGTGGAGAAAATCTCATCGTGGGAGATGTCAAGCAGAGCATCTACCGGTGGAGGGGATCTGACTGGAAGCTTCTGGACAAGACGGTTCCGGAGAAGTTTCCGCGACATCAGGAGAAGATCCTGGATACCAATTATCGAAGTCTCTCATCGGTAGTGGAGTTCAATAACGGTTTCTTCAGCTCCGCAGCCGCCATAATTGATAATATGGGCAGTGATGAGGACCAGGGAAGGATGGCCTCGATATATTCGGATGTGGTTCAGAAGGTTGCCAGGACCGACCAGCCTTCCGGGAGTGTCAGTCTTACATTCTGTGACAAGGATGAGGAACTTCAGAAAGTTCTCGACAGCGTCATGGAAGTACGATCGCATGGAGCACGTCTTTCCGACATAGCTGTCCTGGTCAGAAGCAATGCGATAGGAGAGTCTGTCGCCTCCTTCCTCATCGGGAATGGAGTACCTGTGATCACGGACGATTCGCTGAGAGTGAAGAATTCCATGATGGTCAGAAGGATAGTGTCACTGATGTCATGTGTGGAGAATCCTCAGGATACCGTGGGAAGCTATCTGGCGGCTTCGCTCAACATCAATATTCCCGAAGGCAGCATGTCGCTTACGGATATGGCGGAATCTCTTTTCCGGGATCTTGTTGAAACTGACAGGGAGGGCCTTTGGCATAAGGAGGCTCTTCATGTACAGACCTTTATGGATAACCTCCAGGATTACGTCTCATCCAACGGCAATGCCTTGAGGGGCTTCCTGAAATGGTGGGAAGGAGAGAATCCTTCAATCAGTTCTCCTTCAGCCGGTGAAAGTGTAAGGGTCATGACCATACACAAGTCCAAGGGTCTTGCATTTCCATATGTGATAATACCTTTTGTAGAGAATATAAAACTTTTCCGGAGTGATGAAAGCTGGTGTGCTCCTGATCTGAAGGGTACTGATCTTGAGGGAGTTGCAGAAGGAGTGTATGATGTCTCTCTTTCGTCCTCGTCCGCATCGACCTTGTTTGCAGAGGATTACCGTAAGGAGCGCTTCCTTCAATATGTGGATAACATGAACACATTGTACGTGGCCATGACCAGGCCGGCATTGGGCATGCATCTTATTGCCGGGACTCCGTCTGCCAAGTGTGTGAAGGCTCTGGGCGAGGGAGACCTGAGCCAGTTCGCGGATATGTCGCAGATATTGTACTGGTATGCTTCAGGTCTTTGTCTGGGAGGGGATATGGACAGGTATGCAGACAATGGAACTGAACGTTTTGATTCAGGTTCATTCGTGGATTTTGAACTGTTCTGCAAGGACGGACAGTCCGGTGTCGTTACATTCGAGGTGGCTCAGGGAAGCGAATATCCGTCTATCCCGCTGAATTCTTCTCTTGAGGATGCAGACAGTATAGGCGAAAGGGGGAGACTTAAGTTTTCTTCGGATTCGATAGACTTCTTCTCTGCGTCAGGTGATGCCGGATACTCTGCTTCCAGAAGGATCAAGGGTGTTGTACTGCATGATATACTTTCAGACGTGAAGACCCCTTCCGATCTGGATAGAGCGGTCTCCAAGGCAGTGCGTGCAGGAGAAATGACGTCTGAAGAGGCGGAAACTGCACGCGGACACCTGCGTTCCGCAATTGCCCGCGTGCAGGAAGAGTACGGATGGTTTCCTGAGGGGGATGCGAAGGTTCTGAATGAGACCGAGATAATGGATTCAGATGGAGCCGTCTACCGTCCTGACAGAGTGGTGATATCCGGAAACACGGTTTCTGTGATAGATTTCAAGTTCGGAGAGCATCGTCCGGGCTATGAAAGGCAGGTCAGGAAGTATGCACGTATATGGAACCGCATGGGTTATGAAGATGTGTCGTCATTTTTGTGGTATGTCCATACCGGAGAAGTGATGAGGATACTTTAAAAATTTGTATATTTGCAGATTGACTGACTGAATTATTATGGAGAATAAAGAGATAGATACGTGTAAACTGCTTTACAATACTGAGAGGGTTAAGCTGTATATTCCTGAATATGGAAGAAATGTCCAGAAGATGGTGGATTATCTGAAGACGATAGAAGATAGGGAAAAGCGTAACGAGCAGGCCAGGGCCATCATAAAGGTCATGGAGATCCTCAATCCTTCGGTGCACCTTCTTGAAGATTACGAGCATAAGCTGTGGGATCACCTTTTCATAATCTCCGGCTTTGACCTTGATGTTGATGCTCCGTATCCGATGCCGGCTCCAGAGAGCCTGAATGAACGTCCGGAGGTCGTTCCGATCAAGAACAAGCCTATCAAGGCTACCCATTACGGACGTAACATCGAGAGCATCATAGACCTTATTGCCGAGAAGGAAGACGGGGATTCAAAGACTGCAATGATACGTTCCCTTGCCATATACATGAGACAGCAGTATCTCATCTGGAATAAGGACACTGTATCAGACGAAACGATTTTCCAGGATATAGAGAAACTTTCCGACTATAGGATAAAGGTGCCTGAAGGACTTCAGCTTGGAAGAGTTGATTCCGGACAGAACTTCTCAAGGCCGGGAATCAATCCGGCGAGATCAGCCAGAAGCCAGAACAAGCAGAGAAACAATCAGAAGAACAACTATAGGAAGAAATAACATGAAATTCTTTTCCAATCTGGATCCTGAAAAGAAATCCAATATATTGAAATACACAGGCATCGCGGTGCTTGTGTTTGCTTTATTCACACTGGTGTCAGTGATCTCCTACCTTTTTACGTGGCAGGCCGACCAAAGTCTGATGTCACATCCGGACATGATGGAGAAAGGTGTCCAGGTAGAGAACTGGGGAGGAAAGCTAGGATATCGATGGAGCCGCTTCCTTGTTTCCGGATGCTTCGGTCTTGGAAGTTTTGCCCTGATCTTTCTGCTGGGTGCAGTTGCATACAGACTCTTCTTCTGGAACAGGCATATAGGTCTCCTGAAGACCACTTTCATAACAGTCATCGGAGCTTTCCTTTCTTCGATGATCCTGTCATATGTTTCGATGCTCACAGGTCCTGATACTGCATTTGGCGGAGGATTGGGCGGTGATGCCGGTCACGCTGTCAATGCATGGATGGAAAATCTTGTCGGTTCTCTTGCTTCAGCCCTGATATTGGCTGCACTGGCTGTAGCCTGGCTGCTCTTTGCTAACGGTCGTTTCGCGAGCTGGTTTGCGGCAACCGGCAAGAAAACTGTTGAAGAACCAGTAGAAGAGGAACCCGAAGTAATCCCGGACGAAGAAAGCCTTACTCCTGACGATTTTGAACCTCTTGTAAAGTCTGATGATGAGACCGAAATCCTTCCGGAGGAGGAACCGTTCGAACTGATCGATGACGTCCCTCCCGTTCCGTCGCCTGATGTGACGTTCCCGGCAGAAGAATCTGAAGAACCTTCAGAAGAAATCAGTGCTGAGATAGAAGTGATCATGGGCGGTGACTTCTCGGAGAAAGTGACGGAGGAACTCCCTCGTATCGATAACAGAGAGGAACTTGAACGATTCAAGTTCCCGCCTCTTGACCTTCTCAAGGACTATGCGGACGGCCAGCATAAGGTAAGTCAGCAGGAACTTGATATCAACAACAACCGTATACGGGCGACCCTTCAGAACTACAGGATAGAAGTGGACCGGGTGACAGCAGTGGTGGGTCCTACAGTTACTCTGTACAAGGTCGTTCCATCTGCAGGAGTACGCGTGTCAGCGATTGAAAACCTCCACAGGGAGATTGCGATGGCTTTGGGGGCAAGCGGAGTCCGCGTAGTGACTCTTCCTGACTGTGTGGGAATAGAGGTGCCTAACAACACTCCTTCAATAGTCCCTCTCAAGTCGATGTTGAACGACGATTCGTTCCGCAACAGCAAGGCGGAACTTCCTGTAGCCATCGGATATACGATCACTCAAGAGGTGAAGACCTTCGACCTTACAGATGCTCCTCATCTTCTCATTGCCGGAGCTACAAAGCAGGGTAAGTCGGTAGGCCTCAATGTTATAATATCATCTCTGCTTTATGCCAAGCATCCTACCGAGCTGAAGTTCGTGTTCATCGACCCTAAGATGGTGGAGTTCACCGCATATAATGCTCTCCTGAAGCATTATCTGGCAGTCCTTCCTATGGCTGCAAGCGAGGAGGATGAGAAGGAGAATGCCATCATCAAGCAGCCAAAGCAGGCTGAAGCCGTTCTCAACTCCCTCTGTATCGAGATGGATGAGAGATACAAGCTCCTTGCATCTGCCGGAGTGAACGATATCAAGCTCTATAATGAGAAGTACAAGGACCGCCATCTTCTCCCAACGGACGGACATAAGTTCCTGCCTTATCTGGTAGTCGTGATCGATGAGTATGCCGACCTCACCATGACCGGTGGTGCCAATGCTGATGCGAGGAAATGTGCCAAGAACATAAGTGATTCCATCGTTCGTCTGGCGCAGAAGGGTAGGGCGGCCGGTCTTCATGTGATCATAGCGACCCAGCGACCTTCCGTCAATGTCATCACAGGCCTTATCAAGACCAACTTCCCGACACGAATCGCCTTCAGAGTCGTGTCAGGAGTGGATTCAAGGACAATCCTGGATTCATACGGAGCAGAGAATCTGATAGGTAGGGGTGATATGCTCTACTATGCGGGTGTCGAGATGGAGCGTGTCCAGTGCGCTCTTGTAAGTATGGCAGAGATCAACAAGATCACGAAGTTCATCGGAGAGCAGACAGGCTACAGGCAGTGCTGCAATACCCCTTACTACCTCCCTGTTCCGGAATCACAGGACGGAGAGACAAGCGGTGGTACCATAGATATGCAGAACATAGACCCTCTGTTCGAGGATGCGGCACGTATGATCGTAACCTCGCAGAGAGGATCGACATCCGATCTCCAGCGCCGTCTGGGTATGGGATATGCGAGGGCCGGGCGTGTGATGGATCAGCTTGAAGGAGCCGGCATTGTCGGACCTCAGGAAGGATCGAAGCCTCGTCAGGTGCTTGTCACGACATTCGACGAGCTTGATGAGATCCTCTCGCATTTTGTGAAATAGTCTGATTATCAGATTTCCTCCAGTACGAAACCTTCGGAACACCATGTCTTGAAGGTGCCGTCTTCATCAAAGATGAGGCATCCTTCAAGATCGGGACGGCTGTCCAGCAGTTTCATGGACTCTTCCAGGCCCACTACCATGCAGTACGTTGCATAGGCGTCAGCTGTCAGTCCGTCAGCTGCAACTATTGTCGCGCTTAAAAGGTTGTGGGTCACAGGGTATCCGGTGCGAGGGTCTATAGAATGCGCAAATTTCTTTCCATCGCGGATATAGAATTTCCTGTAGTTTCCAGATGTCACGATGCCGTGAGGCCCTGCCGGCGCTCGGAATATTCCCTGTAGCTGTGCTCCGAGCTCATTGTTTCCGTCGACCGGACGGTCTATTCCAAGCGACCATGGCTGACCGGATGGATTCACTCCGTCGCAGAAGATTTCCCCGATGTCTACAAGCATGTCCTTTACTCCGATGGAGTAGAGATATTCAGCCACAAGATCGCAGCTGTAGCCTTGGGCTATGGCGTTGTAGTTCAGCGTCGGGAGAGGTGGCACGCCCTCGAACTTTCCCTTCTCACACATCAGCATGCTGATGCCTTCCAGGCTGCCGTCCTGTCTGATTCCGTCCTCGATGTGCGGGAACATCCTTTTCATTCCGCAGGCCTTCATGACTTCGGCGACCTTTTCGTCCGAAGGAAGGTCGCCGCTCTTGAATCCGAATCCCCAGAGGTCGAACAGCGGGCCGGAACCGGCATCGACTATGCCCCCGGTCTCATCGTATATCCTTACAGCATGGTTGAATATGTCGATGAATATGCTGTCCGGCTCTATAGTCTCGCCGTTGTTGAAACGGCTCAGAAGCGAGTTCCTGTTATATCCTGACAGTGAATTGTCTATATCGTTGAGGATGGAATCTATTGACTCCTTGATGACCTCGGGACTTGTACGGATCATTCCGTCCTTTCCGTTCAGGTTCATCTTGACGGTGTATGTGCCTCCTTGGGCGTAACCGGTTATGGATATGTATCTGTCTCTTGGCGAACAGGACAGTAACATGGTTATTGTAAGCAGGATTCCTGCAAATGTTTTGAATATCTTCATCATTGGCATGTCTGCGGCAAAGTATTTGCACAAAGGTAGCGGTTTTTCAAATTAAAATCCCGATATTTGCACGATTATAGTTTAATTTTTAGGAAAGAGAAATGAGTCTTAGAAAACTGAACTCACTTTTGTTTATCGCCGTTGCGCTTCTCGCTGCGGCTGCCTGTGACAAGGACAAGGAAACCGAGTCGCTTCCGTCGTTGAGCGGCCTGTATTTCAGCTGCCCGGCATTTGTTGCGCCTGGCGAGGCTGTGAGGATGATCCCTGAAGGCGTGGAACACCCGGAAGGAGGAGAGATAGGATATTTCTGGAAGGTTACCCCTACCATGAAATACAACGATACCACGAATGTATACGTACATTGGTTCTCTGATACATTGCAGACATATACCGTAAACTGCTACGCCTTTGCAGAAGGTTATAACAATACAACTTTCAGCAGGCAGGTGATGGTCGTCAAGAACGGTCTTGACGGTTCGCTTACGAAGACAGACATCAAGGCGGCTGACCCTAAGGTCACCGTTGACGGTATCGACTACTATTATGAGAAGATAGGTGATCTGGAATGGTTCAGGAACAACCTTGCTGCTGCCAGCTCCGGCGTGTCATATGTCAATGAAGAGATCATGTCTGATATCTTCGGACGCTACTACAGCTATAACGATGCGGTCAATGCCTGTCCTGAAGGCTGGCGTCTTCCGACTGAAGAGGACTGGATGTCGCTTGCTGAGGCAATCGGTTCCCCTGTATCGGAAAAATACCAGGTGTTCGAGGACGTAGCTGCCAAGCTCATGGTAAATGCATATTTCAACGAGATCGCACTTCTGGAATACTGGCCGGTTGTAGGTGAGGTGACAAATTCCAGCAAGCTCTCCCTTATGCCTTTCGGATATGTGAACCTCGGAAACAGGAATGAGGAAGGCAGGTTCCCTAATGCGGCATTCGATGGAATCTATACATACACGGCTGTATGGACAGCTGACAAGGTGGAGGGTGAAGAGGATATGGCATATTACAGATATATCATATCGAACCAGCCTGAGATGCTGGTCGGCAAAGGTGATGTGAATACATTCGGAGCGTCTGTAAGATGTGTCCGTGACGCTCAGTAAAAAACATAAGCTTATGAAGAAAGGAGTTATTACAGGAGTTGTAGTTATTGCAGTACTGATGGCTGCATTCGTATGGGTTAAGAACGTGTACAACAGGATGGTGGTCTCTGAAGAGTCTATAGAGGCTGCATGGTCGCAGGTTGAGAACGTTTATCAGCGCAGGGCTGACCTTATTCCTAATCTCGTGTCTACCGTCAAGGGCTATGCCGCTCACGAATCAGAGACTCTTGAAGGTGTGGTTGCTGCACGTGCAAGGGCAACTCAGGTCACAGTGGATCCGGCAGACCTTACTCCCGAGGCGCTCGAACGTTTCAATGCTGCTCAGGATGAACTCTCTGCCGCTCTTGGAAGGCTTCTCATGATCCAGGAAAACTATCCTGACCTCAAGGCGAATCAGAACTTCCTCGAGCTCCAGGCTCAGCTTGAAGGAACCGAGAACAGGATCGCTACAGAAAGGATGAAGTTCAACGATGCCGTGAAGTACTTCAATACCGGTATCAGAAGATTTCCGGACAATATCATAGCATCGATGTTCGGCTTTGAGAAGAAAGCATATTTCGAGGCAAGGGAAGGAGCTGATGCAGCGCCTGTTGTAGAATTCTAGACATGAACATCCTTAAAAAGACATTTATGAAGACGGCCCTGATGGTTATCGGGGCTGTCTTTACATTAGGACTGTCCGCAATCCCCTCGCGTCCTGTCCCTCAGCGTCTGGTGAATGATTATGCCAAGATCTTCACTCCTGCTCAGAGGGAATCGCTTGAAAGGACTCTGGTGGCCTTCGACGATACTACATCCAATCAGATAACCGTAGTTACTATCACAGACCTTGAAGGATATTCCGCTTCGGAATATGCCACGCGCATCGGTCTTGACTGGCAGGTCGGTTCGGCTGAGTTTGACAATGGAGTCGTGCTTCTGGTCAAGCCTAAGATAGGAAATTCATACGGCGAGGTCTTCATTGCCGTCGGATACGGTCTTGAAGGCGCAATACCGGATGCCTATGCCAAGAGGATAATAGAGAACGAGCTGATTCCTCATTTTAGGGAAGACGATTATTTTGGAGGTGTCGAGGCTGCATGTGACGTGCTGATGAAGCTTGCCAGCGGAGAGATCTCAGAACCCGGAGAGGGAGAAGAGTCTGAGCTTTGGGCGGTCTTTGGAATATTTCTTATTATCATCCTTGGCGTATTTGTCTTGGCGGTGATCTTCAACTCCGGCTCGGGCAACGGAGGCTCAGGCGGGTCCGGTGGCAGCGGCGGCAGCGGCGGACGCAGGACCATCTATGTGGGACCTGTCATCACAGGAAGGGGCCATAGCGGAGGATCCTTCGGAGGTGGCTCTTTCGGAGGAGGTTTCGGCGGCTTCGGCGGCGGCTCCTTCGGTGGCGGCGGTGCAGGTGGTCGCTGGTAGCCCCCCCCAAGAGATTGCAAACTAAGACGTTGAGCGGAAATAATGACTTCAGATGGCTAATTTCCGCTCATCGTCCGGTAAACGACAGCCGTTGAGCGGAAAGTGTACTTGTACACCACTTTTCCCGCTCAACGGCTTGTCGTTTTACATAACGGAGATGACTTCGAGGGCTTGCGAGAGGGCTGTGACCAGCATCTCGCAGGCCCTCAGAAGTATCTCGGGGCAGATTCCTGATGCAGACAGGAGCAGGACGGTCAGAGCTGTCGGAATGATAAGACCCGTCAGAGGGATTGCCACGAGGTTGGTCAGGAGGAAATGGACAGGGAAGGTGCCGAAGTAGAACCAGGCGAGGGGACCGGTCGTGATCTGGCATGAGATGGACATGGCGGCAGTAGTCCAGATCCATCTCAAGGGTCTGGATCCTTGCTTCATGATGCCTGACAGCCACTTGCTGCCGGATGCTTCTTCCGGCTCCTGCGGCCAGAACCCCTTCAGCCAGGGGAAGATGAAGGCGATGCCTGCCATCGCGGCATAGGATAGCTGGAAGCCGACCTCACGTATGGCTGATGGGTCGATGGTCAGATGTATGATTAGAGAAGACAGCAGTACAGTACCTGTACTTCTGTAGCGCCCGTGCAGTCTGGAGCTTTCGCCAAGCAGGATGAACAGGAAGGCCCTGACGATCGATGCTCCGGCACCGGTGGCAAGGGTATAGAGTCCGCAGGCGAGGATCGTTACCAGGGAACGTATCCTGACTGCGGACGGTGTGTTTCCAAGATAGGACAGCACTTTGGCGAGAATGCCGTATATTATACCCAGATGCAGACCTGAAAGAGCCAGTATATGAGAGGCCCCGCTATCCCGGAACGATTGTATTATCTGTTCCGGAATGTCAGCTCTGTCACCTGTCAGCAGCGCCTTTATGATGGCGTTTGTATCGGGATTTCTGAAACCTATGCTGTCTATGAAGGCTCCTGCAACCTCGCCCATAGAATGGATATGTGCGATGATATTTCCTGTTCCGGGTCCTCCGGCCGAGGTGACTTCTGCTCGGATTCCGCACAGGATGCCACAGGAGGCAAGACAGATGCCGATGACCGCATGTATGGTCAAGGAGGAGAGTGTGTGGTGAACGGGATGGAGAAGGCAGGCTGATGATACCAGAACAATGATGATGGCAAGGGTGGACCATAGGTGCGGGTTGGCGCAGATGAAGTTTCCTGTCCATGCTGTCAAGGCAACGCCCGCAGCAAAAGGTAAAGCAATACCTGCTATGTCTCTCTCCACTGTCATTTCCCTTCGCACATCATTATTTCATAATACCTCCTTATAGGATGGAGGATTTACTTTAGACCTTAAGGTCTCAGAATTTTTGCTAAAGTAGCGATAAATTTTATAACTTTGCAAAGATAGACCGATTAATTAGTAACAATTTAATATATCATGATCATTTTAGTGCTCAATTGTGGAAGTTCTTCATTGAAGTATCAGCTTCTTGACATGAAGGACGACGAAGTGTATGACCTCCTTGCCAAGGGACTTGTAGAAAGAATTGGAATGGAAGCTGGATGCCTGACCCATCAGACCATTGGAAAGGATAAGGTGGTGAAGGAAATGCCTATAGCTGACCATACTGTAGGTATCCAGGCTGTAATGGACGCTCTTCTTGACAAGGAGACAGGCGTGCTTTCAAGTCTGGAGGATATCGAAGCTGTCGGCCACAGGGTGGTTCACGGAGCAGAGGAATTCGTATGCAGCCAGCTCATTACTGATGCAGTCATTGCCCAGCTCGAAAAATGTTCGGTATTCGCTCCTCTTCACAATCCTGCCAATATCCTGGGAATCAGAGCAGTCAGCGCTGTTATTCCTTCAGTTCCGCAGGTAGGAGTCTTCGATACCGCCTTCCATCAGACAATGCCGTCGTACGCATATATGTACGCCCTTCCATATGAGTATTACGAGAAATACGGCATCCGCCGTTACGGTTTCCACGGCACGAGCCACAAGTATGTGTCGGCGAAGGGTGCGAAGTTCGCGGGTGTAGACCTTGAATATTCGAAGATCATCACATGCCACCTCGGAAACGGAAGCTCGATAACCGCTGTCCATAACGGCAAGTCGATCGACACCACCATGGGATTCACTCCGCTTGAGGGCGTTACCATGGGAACGCGATGCGGAAACATCGACCCTGAAGTGGTGATCTACCTTCAGGAGAAGGAAGGTCTCTCACCTGCAGAGATGAGCAAGGTTCTCAACAAGAAGAGCGGTCTTCTCGGACTTTCATGCGTGTCATCAGACGGCCGCGACATCAGCGCTGCTGCAAATGAAGGTAATGAAAAGGCCAAGCTTGCCCTGAAGAAGCTTACATATGACATCACAAAGTTCATCGGTGCCTATGCGGCCGCGATGAACGGTGTGGACCTTATCGTATTCACAGGCGGAATCGGCGAGAACAACGTGCGTCTGCGCCGCAGGGTCTGCGAGAACCTGACATATCTCGGCGTCAAGTTCGACTATGATGCCAATGTAAAGGCAGGAGAGGATGTCATGCTTACACTTCCGGACTCCAAGGTCAAGATAGCTGCAATCACAACCAATGAGGAACTCATGATTGCACGCGATACAATGAATATCGTTCTAAACTCATAACCTATGTTTACAAGCTTCTCTGAAATCTTTGAAGAACTCCGTAGCCGTGGAACCAGAAAGAGGATGGTTGCCGCCTGGGGAGTTGACAGCCATACGATTGCAGCTGCGTCAAAGGCAGTGGAACTCGGACTTGCCGATGTCACCCTCGTAGGCGACGAGGCCTTGATTGCCGAGGCATGCCGTGTGGAGGATGTGGATCCGTCCATATTTACGATAGTCCATAACTCTGCAGAGCTTCCTTCTGTCGCTCAGGCTGTGCAGATGGTCCGTGACGGAGAGGGAGACTTCCTTATGAAGGGTCTCTGCTCTACAGACAAGTTCCTTCGTGCAATCCTGAACAAGGAAACCGGCCTGCTTCCTCCTAAAGGCACTCTGACTCACTGTACGACTCTGGAGATACCATCATATCACAAACTTCTTTTCGTGGGGGACGTTGCTGTGATTCCAGCTCCGGATTTCAAGCAGAAGCAGATAATCATGGACTGCCTTGTAAGGACGGCCAAGGCTGTCGGCGTAGAGAAGCCTAAGGTTGCCATCATTGCAGCTACAGAGCAGGTCCTGACCAGCCAGCCGGCTTCAGTTGAGGCTGCCATGCTATCGAAGATGGCCGACAGGGGGCAGATCAAGGGCTGCATAGCTGACGGACCTCTTGCACTTGACGTGGCAATTGATAAGGAGTCCGCTGATATAAAGGGACTTGTGAGTCCTGTTGCAGGTGATGCGGACTGTCTTCTCTTCCCTAACATCGAGTCTGGAAATGTCTTCTATAAGGCGAATTCAAAGCTCGTTCCTGGTGTAAGACAGGCAGGTATGCTTGTAGGCGCAAAGGTTCCTTGCGTTCTCTCAAGCCGTGCGGACAGCATCGAGACGAAACTCAACTCCATCGCTATTGCAGCGATGTCTGTAAAATAATCAGGACATGAAAGGCAGAATACTTGTAATCAACACAGGCTCTACCTCGAGCAAGATCGGATTTTACGACTCCGGTGAGAAACTTTTTGAAACAAACCTGACGCATACTGCCGAGGAGGTTGCAAAATATGAATCAGTGATGGATCAGACGCCTATGCGTCGTGATGCCATCACTGATTTCCTTTCTGAAAAGGGAATTTCCCTGGACTCCATCGATATCGCGATGGCCCGAGGAGGTCTAATCACCCCTATACGTACAGGAGTGTACGAGGTGAATCAGGAGATGCGTGATGCCCTGATGGCAGGAAAGGAAGGTGTGCATGCCTGCAACCTGAGTGCCCTGCTTGCTGATGATATTGCAGTGCTTGTAAATCAGGCAAGATCGGAAAAAGGCATTCCGGAAAAGTGCCGTGCGTTCATTGCCGACCCGCCTATGGCGGACGAAATGCTTCCTGAGGTCAAGGTGAGCGGTCTGCCTGAGTTCCCTCGAAGGACGCTTTTCCATGCACTGAACTCACGCGCCATGGTGCGTCGCTATGCCAGAAGCGTTGGCAAGACAAACAAGGATGTGACAGTGATTGTAGCTCACATGGGCGGTGGAAGTTCGGTTTCCCTCCACAGACACGGTCTTGTGATAGATACCAATGATGCCTTGGGTGGCGACGGTCCTATCAGTCCGGAGCGTGCGGGAAACGTGCCGGGCTTTCCTCTTGTAGAGAAATGCTTCAGCGGCAACTGGACTGAGGCTCAGATCAAGAAACGTCTTGTCGGAAGGGGAGGTGCGGTCGCTTATTTCGGAACTAATGATTTCCGTGAGCTTGCAGCCCGCGCTGAGGCAGGAGACCAGGAAGTCGAGACCTTCCTCAAGGGATTCAGCATATCTTTCGCCAAATATATAGCAGGACTTTCTACCGTGGTCTGCGGAAAGGTAGATGCAATCATACTTACCGGAGGAATTGCATATAACGAACGCATTACCAAGGATATAGCAGATCGCGTCGGTTTCATAGCCCCGGTTGTGGTCTATCCTGGCGAGAATGAACTTGAATCACTTGCAGAGAACGGATACGGAATCCTGGCAGGCGAATTCGATATCCGCTACTACCATCCGGATCATTTCTGATATCCGTTTATTCAAAAAGATTTCGTGTAGGGAGCTTCTCGCTGTAGAGCTCCCTGCATTGTCTGAAGAGGGTCTCTGTATATCTGGCCTGACTCGGACCTCTGTATGTGCTGGTGTTTGTTATGAGGATCCAGCACTCTCCGTCAGGGTAGTGCCTTACAAGAGCACAAGTACCCGAAAGCGTTCCAGTACGGCTCCAGCCCTTTTCAGGGGCAGTGTCGTTCCATCCGAGAGAATAAGTCGCCTTGTCGAAGTATTCGGTCATCTGTTCGAATGCCTCGTATGAAATTATGTCCTCGACTTCAGGACGACCGTCGATCGCAGCTACCAGACGTGCGATTTCGGCAGGGGAGGCGCACCATGCACCCGCGCCCGAAAGCAGCGGGATGTTGTTTCCGCCGTAGCATCTTTCCACCATGACCCCGTTGTCGGTGTAGTCCTCTATGAACTTGCCGTCGCCGTTGTGGGTGTAGTATCGTACTTCATTCTCCCTCTTGTCGTCGTAGTAGTTGCCTCCGATGTGCATGTCATAGCAGCCTGCCGGAGCAAGGACCTGGGTGCGGATGAACTCCTCGTACGGCATTCCGGAAACCTTCTCTATGATTTCTGAAAGGAGGAGATATCCGAAATTGGAATAGTCCTGCGATGTACCTGGCATGAATTTCAGCCTTCTGCCCAGGACCAGCCTGTAGAAGTCTTCCTTTACAGGAGGGTTCTCCAGCTGAAGTTGATGCTTTACGTCCCTTGAAGAGAAAAGAGGGTCACGGTAGAAGCCTCCCTGATGTCTCAGAAGGTGTTCTACAGTTATCTTCTTATAGTTCCTGTCCTTGATTACCGTTGTGAAAAGCGAGTCGCTGAGGATGCCGGTAGGTCCGAATACCGTGTCTTTTATGCTAAGTGAGTCCCTGTCCTGCAGGACCATGATTCCGACGGCAGTTATAAGCTTTGACACTGATGCCATCCTCATTATGTGGGAAGGCTGCATCTCTATACCCAGTTCCTCATCTGCCCATCCGAAGCCCTTGGCATACAGGAGGGAGTCATTCCTGGTGATTGCCAGAGAGGCTCCTTTCATCTCCCAGCGCTTCATGTAAGCCTGGACCTTCCTGTCAAGACCCTTGAGCTCTTCAAATTCCGAACTGTCATTATGCAGCACCTGATTCAGGTATACTCTTGCTGGAGCAAGGGGTTCAGGCTGTTTCACAGGTGTCTTGATTACGATTGTGGCCGTCGCAATGGCTGCAATGGTCAGGATGGCGATTATCAGGATTGAAGTTTTTTTCATAGGTCTTAGAGTAGTCCGGATCTTTTTGCGAAATCAATTATGAAGTCAGCGGTACCTTCGATTCCAAGCTTGCTGGAGTCGATGCAAAGATCATATGTAGATGCAACTCCCCAATTGCCGAAGGTGTAGTAGTTGTAATATTCCTCCCTTGCCTTGTCTTTCCGGAGTATAAGGGTTTCAGCATCTTCTTCGCTTATCGAATGCCTTTCGCAGATGCGTTTCACCCTTTCCTGGAGCGGGGAAGTGAGGAAGACATTGAGTATGCAGTCCATGTCGCGGAGGACATAGTCAGAACACCTTCCGACTATTATGGCAGAGCCCTGTTCGGCTATCTTTCTGATTGTAGAGCACTGGATCTTGAAAAGCCCCTTGTCGCTTACATAGTTTTCGTCAGGGGATGAATAGATGCTTGCAAAGACGGCTGTCAGGGAGAATATCCTGCGTTTCTCGTCACTCTGCTCGAACAGTTCCGCACTGAATCCGCTGTCCTGGGCCGCCTTCAGGATAAGTTCCCTGTCATATACGGGGATGCCCAGCTTGCGTCCGAGTTCTGAAGCGACTCCCAGACCGCCGCCTCCGAACTGTCTTCCGATGTTTATGATGATTTTCTTGTCCATATTCTTCCTATAATTTACTGCCAAGTATAGAAGGGTCGTCTCCGTCCTTGAGCATCTTGAACTTCTTGAACAGTCTGCCGAGCATGAATACGGTCAGCAGTGTGGCCACCAGGTCCGAAATAGGGAAGCTTATCCATACTCCGTCTGCACCCATCTGCAGCGGCAGCAGGTAAAGCAGAGGCAGGAGGAAGAGAATCTGTCTTGAAAGGGACAGTATCACTGACTTGTTAACCATGCCCAGGCTCTGGAAGAAGTTTGTGGCTATCATCTGGAAACCTACGATAGGAAAGATGACCGTCATTATCCTCATGGCTTTTGCCGAAAGCTCAAGCAGTTCCGGGTCACGGGTAAATATTCCTACAGCTGCCTTCGGCAGGAACATGCCGAAGATGAAGCATGCCGTTGTGACGATCATAGCCAGTCTTGCCGTCTTCCAGAACACCTCCCTTACTCTCGAGTACTGGCGGGCACCGTAGTTGTATCCGGCGATCGGCTGCATTCCCTGGTTCAGACCCATACAGATCATCATGAACATGAATATGAACCTGTTGCATATTCCATAGGCACCGATTCCAAGGTCGCCGCTGTACTTCCTCAGCTGCTGGTTGATGAAAAGTGTTACAAGACATGCGGCGGCGTTCATCAGGAAAGGACCCATGCCGATGGCCAGCGAATCCTTTGCGACCCTCATGTCAAGCCTGAATATGCCTTTCTCGAAATGGAAAGGACGCTCCTTGTTGTTGAAGTGTGCGATCACCACCAGCATGGCGATGGTCTGGGATATTACTGTGGCCCAGGCCGCGCCTGCGATTCCGAGGTCCAGCCAGAATATGAATATAGGGTCCAGTATGGTGTTGAATATCACGGTGAACAATGTCAGCCCCATCGCCTTCTTCGGGTTTCCCGAAGAGCGCATGGCTGCGTTGAGACCGAAATAAAGGTGGGTTATGACATTTCCGATGAGGATGATGGTGATGTATTCCTTCGCATACGGAAGCGTATTTTCGCTGGCTCCGAAGAAATAGAGTATAGGGTCTATGAAGATCAGGGCTATCGCCATGAAGACAATGCCTATGATTGTATTAAGAGTGACAACATTGCCGAGAACCTTGTTTGCCGCCTTGTAGTTCTTCTGACCCAGAAGTACTGACAGCATGGTTGCCGCTCCGGCTCCTACTAAGGTGCCGAATGCTGTGGAAAGGTTCATGAGGGGGAAGGTAACTGCCAGACCTGAAATAGCAAGTGGACCCACACCTTGACCGATGAAGATGCTGTCCACCATGTTGTACAGCGAAGCCGCTGTCTGTGCTATGATTGCAGGCAATGCGTACTGCTTGAGCAGCTTGCCTATCTTTTCAGTTCCAAGCTCTGTAGGGATTGCGTTGTTCGTCTGTCCGTCCATCGCTAGTCTTCGGGTTTAGGTACAATTTCGATCTCGAATACCAGAGGCGCATATCCCGGAATGCTTTCTCCGCTTCCTGATGCGCCGTATCCGTAGTTTGATGTGAATACGCCTATTCCTTTTTCGAATTCACGCATCTGCCAGAGGGTGAGGCCGAATCCTGCGATGATCTTGGAAGAGCTTGAACCCATGGTTATTTCATTGTACTTTTCAGCCCATTTTATCTGGGTAGGTGCGTATTTTCTTGATGAAGACCAGATTCCGCTGTCCTTGGCCAGCCTTTCGTTTGTGGTGTCGAACACGGTTCCATCGAGGAGCTTGCCGGTGTAGTTTATATAAATTACTGAATCCTTCTTGAATGAGGTCGTGTCCTTCGGAGCGACAAGGCTCTTGTAGTAGAATCCCGTATGATTCTTTACGGAATCCGCTGCAGTCATGCCTCCGAACACATCCTTGTTCTCCTGAAAGAATTCACCTATCTTATTGATCTGCCACTGGTTGATATCTTCAGTAAAGCCCTGTACCGTGAAATCATAGACAGTGGTCTCGGTCGTGGAAGCCTTTGCAAGGTACTCCTCTTCAGTTTCATATACCGAATAGTTCATCAGCCATGAAGGAATGATGACCTTTCTGTGACCTCCTGTCTTCATGCCGACGAGTGCCTCTGCCAGACCTGCAGGAAGGGCTCCTTCAACAGTCGTCTGGAACTTTGCTCCATAATAGTTGGTACTGACGTATGTTCCGAGCTGTTTTGCAGTTTCCTCATATGTGTATGCCGATATGTTGCCTTCGAGATCCGTCGTTACATAGTCAAGCAGCGCAAAACCTCCTTCCTTAACTTCGGCTCCTGTGCCCGGCTCATCTTCTATGATGTATATGCCGAGGCCTGTTGGTCTGGCATCCGGATGGTTGATCTGCATCCATGCATCGAAATATCTTTTGTTTGCATCATTTGCGCCGCTGGGTGCCTGTTTTGCACAACCTGCGATGGCCACGACAGCTGCAGCCAGAATGAGCGATATCGTAATTCTTTTCATCAGTCTGATATTGTTTTAAGCCGACAAAGATAATAAAATTTGCGTGATGTCGCTAATCATTTGCGACGCCTATCACCCAAATCTTGTAAAGCAGGGCTGAGTTAGCAGGAATTATGCCAAATTGTTCATCTCCGAAGCCGTATTTGCCACTGAAAAGTATTTCGCACTCCTCTCCCGCCTTGACTCCCAGAAGTCCGTCCTTCAGGCCCTGGATAAGCTTGGCATTTCCAAGATTAATCTCGTAGATCCGGTATTCGGCATCGGTAAGATTCCATTTCGCCAGCTCAGCGGTCTCCTGATGATTGGTGACGAAAAGATTTGAAGCGCTGAAGCTGCCGGTGAACTTATATCCGGCATAATAGAACGACACGAAGCCGTTTCTTTGAAGTTCATCTCCTTCTCCTTCCTTGGTCACGAGCCTGTTGGCACCTCCGCTGCGGACCACGTTCAATGTATCTGTCCAGCTTGTGTCTATCTTCTCTGTAATCCAGGAAGTATCTATCTGTATGGATCCGTTGTCAAGGACTGTAGTGTCCAGTGTGAACCCGAGCGTATCCGTCCTGCTGATGTTTCTCCTGACAATCCTGTTGGATGTGAGGTACGAATCAATCTTGCTTTCCTGACTGTTGTATGTCTGTTCAAGCTTGCTCTTCATGCATGAACCCGATGCCAGCATGGCGAGCAGCAGGGAAATTATCGTGAATGTCCTATTCATTGTTCAGAAATATATGTGTGTTCCTTTCTATGTAATCACCGGCCTCTTCAATCCCTTTTATATCGTCCGGAATATACAGTCGTCCTCCGGCTGCATTCTCATGTCCGCCTCCATTGAAGAATCTTCTGGCGCACATGTTTGCTGACGTTCCCCGCTTGGAGCGGATAGACACCCTGACCCTGTCTCCGTCTTCCTTGATCAGTATGCTCATTCTGATCCGGGCAATGCTGAGCGGCATATTGACAAATCCTTCCGTGTCTCCTTCTGCAACATTGTACCTGTTCAATGTCTCCTTGTCCAGCACTATGTATGCCACACCGTCAGGGGTAGTCTTGAGCAGATCCTTCATGATATGCCCCAGAAGTCTGAGACGGTTTTCTCCATATTGATTATATATGCAGTTCAGTATCATTTCCCTGTCTACACCGGCTGCCAGAAGGTCCGAGGCCATGTGAAGGGTGGATGGGTAGACGGAATTGGCGAAGTTGTTGGTGTCTGTCGTCATGCCTGTCATGATGGCCTCCGCACATTTCCTGCCTAGTCTTGCTGCATCTCCTCCTGCCGCTGAAGTGTTTATCAGTATATGGTAGAGGAGTTCGGATGCCGATGATACTTCAGTCTCGGAAAACGAGAGGTCGAAAGCTTCTCTCGATGGATTGAGGTGATGGTCTATCAGAATCTTTCTTCCGTTTGCCTCCTTAAGAGAAGCCTCCAGACCATCAGTCCGGTGGAATGCATTGAAATCCAGACAGATGATCAGGTCGCTTCCCAGAATCAAACCGTCGGCTTCCTGTGGGTCTTCTGTCCTGATGATCAGGTCATCGCTCATTTCCGGGGTGATCAGAAAGGACAGATATGGAGGGTAGCTGTCGTTGATGACGATCTTCGGAGATTTTCCATTGTCTTTCAGGAACCGGTACATCGCGACAGAACTTCCGATTGCATCGCCATCCGGTTTCATATGGGTTGTGATGACTATATCCGAAGCTCCAAAAGTCATGTCCTCAAAGGTGCGTATACTTCCAGAATTGATGTCCTTCATGATTTCAAGCAATATTTTGATGTTGCAAAATTACAAATTATATTGCATTTCATAAATCAATTTCATAACTTTGTCCGGAATTTAGGAAAAGAAAAATAAAACACTAAAAATAATGAGTTCAATTGTAAGAAAGGTATTTACCTATTTAATCCTCCCTGCATGCATCGTAGGATTGACTTATACTCTCGTGAAGAGTGTCATGGAGCCTGTCGAGTTCAACAAGCACAAGGACTATCGTTCTGACATCGCTGTTCAGCGTCTGAAGGACATTCGTGATCTTCAGGTGGCATTCAAGAATGTTAATGCACGCTATGCTTCCACCATAGACTCTCTCATCCTCTTCTACAACGAGGGTAAGATGAAGATCACTCTTCAGGTGGGTTCAAAGGATGACTCGCTCGCGATGGTGAACACAGACAGAATCAAGAAGCAGTATCGTAATCTCAAGGGTGACAAGCTCAACGAGAAGCTTCACGAACTTTATCTTGCAGGTGAGCAGAATCTCGTATTCCAGGTGAGCAGCGAGGTGCCTGTAAGGGATACCCTCTTCAATGACCGTCCTGGTTTCATTGTTGATTCTATTGCATTCATTCCTTTCAGTGGCGGAGATTCTGTCATCATGGCATCTACCATAAAGAAGGTTTCAGGTGTGAATGTTCCTCTCTTCGAGGCAAAGATGCCTTACAAGAGCCTTCTCAGAGGTCTTGACAATCAGCTTAGAATCAATCTTGACGCTGAGCAGGAGGACAAGGGTCACTATAAGGGACTCATGGTAGGTAGCATCGATGCTCCTAACAACAACGCAGGTAACTGGGAGTAACAGTCTCTCTTCTGCGCAAGCTTTAAACGTTATTGCTATGTCGCAAAATAATGATAGGATATCCATTCAAGTCGGCTTGAGTGGATATTCTTTTAAAATACAGTCAGCCGGCGGTACGACGACATCCGGATGGATGTCTGCGGACAGGATCTTCACGACACCGGAATTCCAGAAGAGATATGATGAAGTGAATCTGTCTGTGTTTACTCATAAGATATCTCTTGTTCCGGAACAGTTTCAGGATGTGAAGGAAAATCTGCAGATGCTTTCCAGCGTTGCTGAAATTACAGATGGCGACACGGTGGCTTCGATATCTGTGCCTGAATTCGGAGCTGTGCTTCTATATTCCAATAATATCGGTGAGACGTTGTCAAGAGCCATATCGGAGACTGTCATGGACAAGTCAGGGAACAAGTCGGTGCCGCTTCCAGAAATGTATTTTATGCTGAAGGCAGTAACCGCTCTTCCTGATTACAATAAGATCCTGGCTTCATACATGGACGGAATCCTTTATCTTGTCATTGTTCAGGGACGAAGCCTTCTCCTGTGCAATTCCTTCAAGGCTCCTGATTTTACAACAGCAGAGTATTTCATCTTCCTTGCCTTGAAGAAGCTTCAATTGAATCCGGAGGTTTCTACAATAGCTTTCCGTACTCCTTTGAATGATGAAGAGGAAATGTCCCTGTATCGTTATTTCAAGAATGTAGATCAGATATAGAATGAGGATAATCGGAGGAAAACTTAGGGGGAAGACGATACTGCCGCCTCAAGGTTACAAGGCTCGTCCTACTACGGACTTTGCAAAAGAAGGCCTTTTCAACATACTCAACAATGAATATGAAATGGAGGGACTTCAGGTTCTTGATCTCTTCGGAGGTACAGGGGCAATCTCATATGAATTCGCTTCGCGCGGCGCATCACGTGTCTACTGTGTCGAGATGCTCCCTCTCCATGCAAACTTCATAAAGGCGCAGGCGGCCAGGTTCGGAATGGACAACCTTACGGTGGTGCGTCACAATGTCTTCGAATTCCTTGAGATATGTCGTGAAAAGTTCGATATCATATTCGCAGATCCTCCATATGCAATAGAGGGACTTGCGGATATTCCGGACAAGGTCTTCTCCAAGGATATCCTCCATCAGGGAGCCTATTTCATACTGGAGCATCCTGAGGAGTTCAACTTTGAATCGCATCCTTTCTTTGTAAAGGAAAAGAAATATGGAAATGTACATTTCTCATTCTTTGAGAAAAAGTAGTGTTTAGAAAAGTTAGTAGTCATGAAATTTAACCTGAAAGAAGTGTTCCAGCCCAAATTCTTCGGGCTGTTCAGTAACGGACATTACAACAAGCAGAAATTTACTTCTGATCTTATCGCCGGCGTCATTGTCGGCATCATCGCTCTTCCGCTGGCAATCGCATTCGGTATCGCCAGTGGCGTGACCCCCCAGCAGGGACTCATCACTGCGATCGTAGCCGGTTTCCTAATATCCTTCCTGGGAGGTTCCAACTTCCTTATCGGAGGACCTACCGGTGCATTCATCGTTATCGTGGCGGGCATCGTCAGCCAGTACGGAATGCAGGGACTGATCATAGCGACCATCATGGCCGGTGTCTTCCTTGTCGCAATGGGTGTATGCAGGATGGGTGTCATCTTCAAGTTCATACCTTATCCTATAGTAGTCGGATTCACGAGCGGTATCGCATTGACCATCTTCTCGACCCAGATGAAGGACTTTTTCGGTCTTCCTCTTGATCTTGAGGTCCCTGCGGGATTCATACCGCAGTGGGGATGCTATTTCCAGAATCTAGGCAGCATAGACTGGATCGAGTTTGCCATGAGCATGCTCTGCCTTGTCATCTGCTTCAGCTGGAGCAAGGTCACAAAGAAAGTACCTGGATCCCTTATAGCACTTGTGGCGGGTACGGCAATATCATTGCTTCTCAGCCGTTTTGCCGGAGTGGAGCTTGCAACCATCGGCTCCAAGTTCCCTGAACTGGCTGACGGACTCCCTATGCCTAAGCCCGTGGCTCCTCAGTTTGACTTTGAAACTGTGAAGGGACTTGTATCGCCTGCCTTCACCATCGCCATCCTTTGCGCCATCGAGTCACTTCTTGCAGCCATGGTCGCAGACGGAGCGACAGGAAAGCAGCATCATGCCAATACAGAGCTCATAGGTCAGGGTATAGCCAACATTGTCACCCCGCTCTTCGGCGGTATTCCTGCAACAGGAGCCCTTGCCAGGACCATGGCCAGCATCAACAACGGAGGAAAGTCTCCTGTAACTGGAATCGTACATGCGGTTGTCCTGCTCCTCATATATCTTTTCCTGATGCCGTACGCCGTATATATCCCTCTCTCATGTCTTGCTGCCATTCTGGTTCAGGTCGCATATAACATGAGTGAATGGAAGACCTTCAAGTACCTGCTCAGAGGTGACAAGTCAGACGTTGCCGTCCTTCTCATCACCTTCTTCCTTACCGTCATCGTAGACCTTACGGTGGCTATCGAAGTCGGAGTTCTTCTTGCCATCGTGCTCTTTGTACGTCGTGTCATGGAAACTTCACAGGTCAACGTCTTGAAGGAGCATTATGTTGCAGCTACAGAGGATCCGGAAAAGGCTGCCATGGAAAATACGGACCGTCTGGACATTCCTGACGGAGTAGAGGTGTATGAGATCGACGGACCTTTCTTCTTCGGACTGGCCAGCCGTTTCGAGGAACTCGAGAAGATGAAGAGCAATTCGGCGAAGGTGCGTATCATCAGAATGCGTAAGGTTCCGTTCATAGACTCGACAGGTATCAATAACCTGCGTAACCTTTATGAAAGAACCCACAAGAGGGGAGTTACCGTGATACTTTCCGGAGTTACGGAAAAGGTACGTGCTTCTCTGGTGAAGTTCGGTGTGGACAAGGAAATCGGAGAGGAGAATATCTTCCCTCATATAGTTCCTGCACTTGCAAGAGCTAATGAACTTGTCAAGAACTAACTGTCTTACATAAGCCATCCGGACACATCCTGTCCCTGAGCGATGGCATCGCGGATGATGGTCGACGAAATGTCGACCATTTCTGCATCCAGAAGGCTGATCCGGTATGACGGATCTTCCTTCAGAAGGACAGCCCTTATCTCATCGAGGTCGAAGCCCATGCGGGGGTATACGGCTGCACCGTATTCGCGGAGGATGCGGGAGTAGTCACGCCATCTGCGGATGTCCGCCAGGTTATCTGCGCCCATTACCAGGGTGAATGAGTTTTCCGGTTCTCTTTCACGCAGGGCATCGAGGGTACGGATGGTGTAGTGCGGTTCGGGCATGGTCAGCTCGATGTCGTCGACCTTTACTTCTTCTGTATCATGGAAGTGGCGCCTTACAGCTTCTGTTGCGGCTTCAAAGCGTTCCTTTCCGGAATCTGAGCTGATTCCGTCCTTGAGAGGATTCTTTGGAGAGACGATGAGATATACGCAGTCGAAGCCTCCTTTGTCCGTAAGGTATTTCAGGATGGCAAGGTGACCGATATGAAGAGGATTGAATGATCCGCTGTATACTGCTACATTCATGGCATGTAAATGCAAGGGCAAGCCTTTTATTTTTCGAGGAAATCAGCGACTATGCGCTCTGCTTCCGCAAGAGCTGTCTGGAGGTCGTCATTGATCAGCGTGTAATCGAACTTTCCTGTCGCGAACTCTATTTCAGATGCTGCCTTGGCAACCCTCTTCTCTATTGCCTCAGGAGTATCGGTCTGTCTTCCGATCAGCCTTTCCCTGAGGACTTCTACTGAAGGAGCCTGGATGAATATGGAGAACGCCTGGTCTCCGAATATCCTCTTGAGGTTGACTCCACCCTGGACATCGATGTCGAAGATTATCACATGTCCCTTGGCCCATATGCGTTCTACCTCCGAACGGAGAGTTCCGTAGAAGGATCCTGCATATACTTCCTCATATTCCACGAACTTGTCCTCAGCTATCATCCTTCTGAATTCGTCAGCCGTGAAGAAATAGTATTCAACACCGTGCTTCTCTTCTCCGCGAGGAGCCCGGGAAGTTGCCGATATAGAGAATTCAAGCTCCGGATGAAGTCCGAGCAGATGGTTTACCACTGTGCTTTTACCTGCTCCTGACGGGGCTGAGAATATGATTACCTTGTTGTCCATCGATATATGTTTAATGTTGCTAAGATTCTTTTTCAATATTCCGCAAAAATAACTATTTTTGCAAAGATATTGCGTTAACGAAACGATTTTTAAAACAAATAAGTAATTATGGTATCTTACAAAGAACTCGGTCTTGTGAACACAAGAGAAATGTTCGCTAAGGCTATCAACGGTGGCTACGCCATCCCTGCTTTCAACTTCAACAACATGGAGCAGCTTCAGGCTATCGTTTCAGCAGCTGCTGAGACTAAGTCTCCTGTTATCCTTCAGGTTTCAAAGGGTGCCCGCAACTACGCTAACGGTACTCTTCTCCGTTACATGGCACAGGGTGCTGTAGAGTATGCTAAGGAGCTCGGATGGGAGAACCCTCAGATCGTTCTTCACCTTGACCACGGTGACTCTTTCGAGACTTGCAAGAGCTGTATCGACTCTGGATTCTCATCAGTGATGATCGACGGTTCGCACCTTGACTATGATGAGAACGTAGCTCTCACAAAGAAGGTTGTAGAGTATGCACACCAGTTCGACGTTACAGTAGAGGGTGAGCTCGGAGTACTCGCAGGTGTTGAGGATGAGGTAAGCTCAGACCACCACACCTACACAAAGCCTGAGGAAGTTGTTGACTTCGTTACTAAGACAGGCTGCGACTCTCTCGCTATTTCTATCGGAACATCACACGGTGCTTACAAGTTCACTCCTGAGCAGTGTACTGTAGATCCTGAGACAGGTCTCCTCGTACCTCCAATGCTTGCTTTCGACGTTCTCGAGGGTGTTGAGAAGGAGCTTCCTGGATTCCCTATCGTTCTCCACGGTTCTTCTTCAGTTCCACAGGACGAGGTTGCTACAATCAACAAGTACGGCGGAAACCTCAAGGCTGCAATCGGTATTCCTGAGCCATGGCTCCGCAAGGCTGCTGAGTCTGCAGTATGTAAGATCAACATCGACTCTGACTCTCGTCTCGCCATGACAGCTGCAGTACGTAAGGTGCTTGCTGAGTGCCCTGCAGAGTTCGACCCACGTAAGTATCTTGCTCCTGCACGTGAGAACATGAAGAAGCTCTTCATGCACAAGATCAACAACGTTCTTGGTTCAAACGGTGCTGCTGAGTAATCAGACGACAATGCAAATAATAAGGTCTCGCTTTCGGCGAGACCTTATTATTTTATATATATGGATCTATTTGCTGGCGATATAGTCCTGATAGTCTTCCATCGAACGTGTGATCACGTCCTTAGCCACCTCAGGTCCGTAGATGCTGATGAACTGCATGCGGCTTGTGTGCTCTCCCGGAATGTCCTTGTATGTGCTGAAATAGTGGATCAGTCTGCGGATGATGTCTGACGGTACCTGCTCGATGTCAGTCATCGATCCGTATACCGCATCGCTCTTGAGGACTGCTATGATCTTGTCATCCGCCTGATTATGGTCGAGGAGACGAAGTCCGCCGATAGGCCTTGCATTCACGATTATGTCACCGTGTGTGACATCCTTCTCTGTAAGGATGCAGATGTCAAGAGGGTCTCCGTCGCCCTCTACATCGAACCGTACAAGGGCCTTGTTGGTGAGCTCAGCCATCTTCGGACCGCAGTACGTCCTTGGAAGGAAGCCGTAGAGCGAAGGTACGATGTTGGAGAACTTCTGTGGGCGGTCAAGGGATAGATATCCCGACTCCTTGTCCACTTCATATTTTACAGTATCTGTAGGCACGATCTCTATGAATGCCCTGACCTCTTCCGGTACGCTCTGTCCAAGGCTTATTCCGTGCCATGGATGGGCTTTATGTGCGTGGCTGAAATCCATTATGAATAGTTTTTAAAACACACAAAGGTATAAAGAAATTTATTTGTTGTCAAGAAGTTTCTGCCCTATGATTCTTGCAGATATCCCGACCAGTTCCTCGCATGGCCTCTTCCTGTAGTAGTCAGCTGTCCTGTCGGATGGTTCCGGAGACTCATTCTTCGATCCGGCAGGTGCGAGTCCCAGAAGCTCCCGGCATACGATAGAGCCGTTGATGTTTCTGAATTCTCCGGCCACCTCCTGTACCAGGGCATAGTTGCGCGTACGTCCCGCCTTGTCTGACGGATCGTCCGCAGGGGACATGAGCCCCGCGAGCATGACCATTCCGCTCACGCTGCCGCAGACCTCGCGCATCCGTCCCATTCCTCCTCCGAAACCGGATGATAGTGATGCGGCTGTCTTGTCGTCGATGTCGAAAAGATCATTGTAAGCAAGCACTACTGCCTGACAGCAGTTGTATCCTTCTTCCTTGAAAAGCCTTCTGGCCTTTGCGACTCTTTCTTCCAGGTCAAACTGTTTCATAAGCGGTTTATCTTGATCACATTCTTCAGGTTGCGTATCTGTGAAGTCACCTTGTCCAGCTCCAGATTGCTCGGAACAGCAATCTTCATGGTTATGTCATATGTGCCTTGTCTGTCATTCTCGGCTACATTGAACATTCTCAGCGATGCGCGGAACGAGTTGACTATGTCCATTATCTCGTTTATCACCGAAGGCTCCAGAGCTGCTATGACCCTCAGTCCGGTCTGGAAGTTTCCGCTGCTCGGAGTTTCGCTCCATTTTACCTTCTGTATCCTGTACGGATACATGTCGATCAACCTTCCGGCGTTAGGACATGACATCCTATGTATCTTGATGCCCTCGGTACGGGTCACAAAGCCGAACACATCGTCTCCGAATACGGGATTGCAACATTTCGCCATCCTGTAGTCCAGTCCCTTCACGTTCTTGGCGTCGATGACCAGTATGTCATCGGAACCCTTCTCCTGGACAACCCCTTTGGACTTCTTGTCCGTCTCTGCAGCTCCTCCAGGTTCTGTACTGCCCTGTGTCAGCTCAAGTATCATGTTCTTGACGTCGGCTACATCCAGCAGCTCGTCTCCGATAGCTGCATAAAAGGCGTTTATTGTCTTGAACTGAAGCTTTTTCAGGATTGCTGCCATCGTTTCGTCGTCAAGCTCCATCTTCCAGTTCTTGAGACGGCGTCCGAGAATTTCCTTCCCATCTGCTGCTTTCTTGAATTCAGCTTCGCTCAGCTTCTGACGGATCTTGTTCCTTGCCTTGTTGGTCACCACGATGTTCATCCAGTCGGCAGAAGGCTTCTGGTTCTTGCCGGACATGATCTCGACGATATCTCCGGTCTTGAGCTTCTCGTTTATCCTTACGGCCTTTCCGTTTATCTTTCCTCCCGTACATCTTACTCCGAGATTGGAGTGGATGTCGAAGGCGAAGTCCAGAACAGTAGCACCGTTAGGAAGCTTTCTGAGCTCACCTGTAGGAGTGAAGACAAAGACATCGCGTGTAGGTATCTCATGTACCTCATCCTCGTAATATGCAGACATCGGGTCGCTTTCGGAACCCAACGGACTTTCCAATGCCTTTCGCACTGCTGTCAGCCACTTGTCCAGCGTTGCCTCATGTCGTATCCCTTTGTATGACCAGTGGGACGCAAGACCGCTTTCGGCCATGTCGTCCATTCTCTTTGTCCTGATCTGTACCTCCAGGAAACTGCCCTCGCGGTTCTTCACGGTTATATGCAGGGACTCATATCCGTTAGGCTTCGGATTTGAAATCCAGTCCCTCAGACGCTTGGTGTCCGATTCATATTCTTCCGTCACATAGGAGAATACCTTCCAGCATAGAGCGTGTTCCACACTCCTGTCTTCCTCACAGTCGATTATGAAGCGGATTGCGAAGACATCGAAGACGCCTTCGAAAGGCACCTTCTGCTTCTGCATCTTCTTATATATGGAAAGGGCTGTCTTGGTGCGGACCTTAAGCTTGTACTTTATGCCTTCTTCAGAAAGCTTCTGCTTGAGAGGCTCTATGAACTGTGTCATCAGTTTCTGACGGTCACCTTCAGTGCTTTTCAGCTTGTTGGTGATCGCCCTGTACTGCTCGGGTTCGGCATATCTGAAATATATGTCCTCAAGCTCGCTCTTTATGTTGTACAGACCCAGCTGGTGGGCCAGGGGGATGTACAGCATCATGGTCTCGAGCACCTTTCTTTCGCGCGAAGCCTTCGGGAACATTTCCAGAGACCTCATCACCTCCAGCCTGTCAGCGATCTTGAGAACCGTCACGCGGGGATCCTTTGAGTATGATACGATGAGCCTCTTGTAGTTTTCGGCTTCAAGCCTGGTATCCTTGGGATTGATTGTTGATATCTTGTTGAGACCGTCTACAATCGTAAGTACGTCCTGACCGAAGCCGGCACCGGTAATGTCCGTCTCAGGTCTGAACCTTACAGCTTCGTGGAGGTATACGGCAGCGATACATTCGGCTGACAGACCGATCTCTTCGTCGGCTATCTTTGCAACTGCGTCAGGATGCTCTACAAAGGGCTTCCCGTTTCCTCTTGAAAGACCTTCAAGTGCTTGGCTTGCAATGTTATAAGCTTTTTTTATCAGAGTCTGTCCTGCCTTGTCATATCTTGGAAAAAGTTTTTCGATACGCTCCATGTCCGTTCGTTTTGTCATTTGATTCCAAAGATACGAAAAAATAGCCAAATATCATCTTTGGTCCGTATCTTGCCTTGTGTTATTTAGAACTTTTAAAAACAAGAAGTGTATATGAAACGAATCTTACTGACTGTAATGGTCATAGTCGCAGGGCTTTCAGCGATAGCTCCCGACACATACGCGCAGGTAAAGAAAGGCAATGCGCGTGCCGCAACGAGGCAGGAAAAGACGGATGCCTGGCATAAGGACATGGCAGAGTTCAGGGCACGTGCCGCACAGGAGCACCACCTGTCAGCCCTGACCGATTCCATCGCTTCCGTGCAGGCCCGTGCGGCTCTTCAGAATCAGGATTTTGTTCTCGAGGCAGACAATGTGACCTTCAAGAACGGATCAATGGTATTTGTCAACTCAAGTACTAACTTCATCTCCGTAAAGGGAAACAGAGCTGTCGTTCAGATCTCCCCAAGCAATCTGGCATCTGGTCCTAACGGGGTAGGTGGAGTAACTGTAGACGGAACTATTTCCGGTCAGCAGATCAAGACCGGAAAGGATGGAAGGATTACCTTGTCGATGAATGTCATGGGAATCGGAATCAATGCCCAGATTGAGATCTATATGTTCCCGGACAGCAATAAGGCAAGCGCTACCATATATCCGAACTTCAACTCGAACACAATATGGGTAAGCGGAACGATAGTTCCATATGAGAACTCTACCGTATTTGAAGGAATGTCATTATAAACATCAAAAAGTCAAAGCAATGAAAAAGATAATGTTTTTCGCATCATTGGCTCTTCTGGCTGTAGCATGCCACAAGGAACCAACCCCACAGGACGCAGACAACGAGTATCTCGTATATACGTCTCCAAGTAAGGATATAACCTTCACATCATACCGTACCTTCGATCTTGTCGACAGCCTTCTTATCATCGGACAGAGCGACAAGCCGGTATATTCACAGTCCGACAATGCCCTGGCCCTTATCCAGCAGGTGAGGGTGAACATGGAGAAGCTGGGGTACATCTATACCCCTTCCAATCCGGATGCAGACCTCGGAATCCAGATGACCTATATCATCAAGACCGAGAGATATGTGAAGTACTACAATGATCCTTACTGGTGGCTGGACTATCCGGGATACTGGCCTTCAGGCTTCTGGGGAAACTGGACAGGATTCTACTATCCATATCCTGTGACCTATACATACACGACCAACGCCCTCATTACCGACATGGTGGACCTTACCGCTGAGGAGAGGGAGGACAAGCCTCTTGAGGTTGTCTGGACATCATACATCGGAGGACCTGCAGGCTCAAGTGCCCAGGGTGATGTGGCCAGGATGAAGGTGGCGATCGACCAGGCTTTCGCCCAGTCTCCATACCTCAGCAGGAACCAGTCTTCTTCAAAATAACAGGAATGTGAAACGAATTTAATGAATGATACGATATGAAAAAGTTGATATACATATTGGTGAGTGCGACAGCGCTTCTCCTTACAGCCGCCACCGCAGATGCACAGATGGGCAAGAGAGAATACGTCAATCTCGGATGGCAGTTCAACGGAACGGTTGGTAATTCGTTTGTAAAGTCAGCCCAGGGATATGGAGCCTATATTGAAGGTGGCTACTACCTGACACCTATGTTCTCCATAGGAGGTTTCGCAAGCTTCAATACAAACAATGCTTACATCCCTAAGCAGACATACACTTTTGAGGATCAGTCTGCGCTTACGACGGATGTGGACCGTTCGATCTATCAGGTTCCGTTCGGCGTCAGCATGAGGACAAGGTTCATGAGAAACGAGTTCCAGCCTTATCTCGGAACCAAGATCGGACCAGAGTTCTCTACCCAGAGCACATACATGTCGACCTTCGTCAACAGGCATGACAACTGGGGATTCTACCTTTCGTCAGAGCTCGGATTCGTCTACTATCCGTTTGATGCAAATGATTTCGGATTCCAGTTTGCAGCCTACTACAGCTTCTGCACGAACAGAAACAGCGCATACGACATCAAGGGCATCAACAACCTCGGATTCAAGCTTGGTATAGCGTTCTAGAAAACATTGTCTCCACATCCTCAAGGCCTCAGCCTAAGTCAGCTCTTTGGTGTGCAGTTGCGAGATTGACGGGATGTGGGGGCTTTGTTTTTATATATGCCGATCAAAAAAAATGAACAAAAGTTTTGCATGGTAAGAAAAAAAGTTTACCTTTGCAGTCCCAATTCGAAAGGAACTCACCAGAGACCCAAGAATGACCTCGGATTGATTCGCTAGCTCAGCAGGTAGAGCACAACACTTTTAATGTTGGGGTCATGGGTTCGAGCCCCATGCGAATCACGGAAAAATACTGCTTCCCTAGCTCAGTTGGTAGAGCACGACACTCTTAATGTTGGGGTCCAGGGTTCGAGCCCCTGGGGGAGCACAAAGGCGAAAGCCCCCTTAAAAATATTGATTCAAGCTTCCCTAGCTCAGTTGGTAGAGCACGACACTCTTAATGTTGGGGTCCAGGGTTCGAGCCCCTGGGGGAGCACAAAGATAGTCTTATATAGTCTATTAAAGTATGATGAAT
>SUYO01000020.1 GCA_015060385.1 Bacteroidales bacterium | reverse complement strand
ATATGCCATTCTACGTTAGTCTGGCAAAGATAATTTCAAATCGGCGCGCTCCAAAAACCTCTGTAACTACCTAACATTCAATATTTTCAAAGAACTTTTATAAATTTTTACCGGACACTAATGAATTTATAGAATAAAAGGCAAGAAAAACAGGAGTATTCTTATATTACTGTTATATCATGTATTCACCACAGGCAGCACCATGGCAGCCTGTCTCTCTGCCCTGCGGTCAGCTTTCCCTCCGGAAGTCCGCATCAGCGTCGCCACTCTCGGCTTTGTAGGGCATTGGTCTGCCCTGTCATAATGAAATTAAAAATCCCTCTCAGAGCAATCTCCAAGAGGGATTTGACGTGCCTCGGACGGGAATCGAACCCGTACGGCCATTACTGGCCACGGGATTTTCCTGCTACTCTTGCTTTTACACAAGCCGGCTTCATCCTGAATGTTAAGCCGTTGTAGTCTGGACTATTTCTTGACCATGCGCTTTCGCGTTTAGGTCCTCCCTGTATAGTCTCTACGCCATTTATCAACAGATGTCGAACTTAGTGAGCCATCACCAAAGCCTGCATTTCTGCAAGCGAGGCTTCTGTTTGTTAGGGGAGTTCTACTCTCAAAGTTTCCTTTGAGGCACTCTTGTACGGTAAGCAACCGCTTACCCTTCAAAGTCCCGCGTGTCTACCTATTCCACCACCAAGGCGAACCGGGTGCAAATATAATAATAAAAAATCGGTTTTTACCAGAACCAGGCTGCAGAATAACCTATAATCACGGAATTGAGCCACGTTTGAGAGCTGCGACCGGAGAGTTCATAGTCTGCAAAGGCCTTGATCTTGAAGTTGTTGTCAGTGATGAGGCTGAGACCGACACCTGCAGAGGCTCCGAAGCCGGCCTTTCCATTGTAAACCGCACTTCCAACCATGGCCTTCGCCTGAAACTCCAGGATCTTCGCAAAGCTATGGTTCCAATATCCTCCGGCCATCAGAGTGTATAACTCACCCGCCATCAAGGAATATAATTCATATTCCTCCCCCGGGGTCTTTACAAGGTTACCTGCTGTAGCCTTTGCTGTGACTCCGACGCCGGGAATCACAGGAATATCGGTAGAGAGCCCGATCACGCTGCCCTTGAACGGCTCTCCAAGGAAGTATCTGCGACCGAACATAAGCTCCGCCACATAATGTTTCCTCTCGGGATCATAAAGGAACTCCGGCTCTTCGTATCCTGCATTCAGTCCCTTTTCCTTGAAGATCTTGTCGGTAATGAAATATCCCAGATGTACAGCACCGACACCGATTGCCGCACCAGCCACGACATCGCTCATCCAATGCCTGTTGTTCATCAGCCTGCTCACCCCTGTCAGCGCTGCCACAGAGTATCCTCCGATGCTGAACCACGGACTGCGGCCTCCATATTCCTTATGGAGCATGGTCGCAGCCATGAAGGCCTTTGCCGTATGTCCGGAAGGGAAAGACTCGAAGTCGCTGCCGTCAGGTCTTTCTCTTTCCACAACCAGCTTCAGCCCCTTTACCGCAGCTGCCATACCGACTGTCGAGAAGGCATCGCTTACAAGCATCCTTCCCCACGAGCTACGTCCCTGATAACCTCCAATCTTGAGTCCCAGCATGAGAGCCGCCGGAGAATACTGGAGATAATCATCCGCGCTGCATGAGAACTGCGGCATCACGGAGTTCCTCAACAGGCTGAGGTCCGTGTCAATGTTCGACTTGTACGCAACCTGAGCCTTCAGGGAGAAGGACCCTAAAAGACACAAGAGCAGACATGCGGCAAGTTTCTTCATTACGGTAAAATTGTATATGGCTGCAAAAATAGTTAATTTTGTCTGATCAACTGCGGACTGCAATGAGAAGATACATCGACAAGAAAGGAAGAAAGGTCATCGAGATCAATGATCTGAGCTATCTGAAGGAACGCGACCACAGATACAACTGGTTCCAGCGCCACTGGCGCCACCACCGTATCCGCATCTCAATAAAGAAGGCCGACATCGTGGTGGTTCCGGATCCGGAAACCGCCATCGATGTCGGACGTTTCTATTTCATCCCTAAGGAGAGGATCATCATTCGTCCTTAGTAGTGATCATTATCACGCCGTTGGCACCCTGCATTCCATAAATCGATGCCGAACCGTCCTTGATCACCTCGATTGACTCCACCTGGCTTGGAAGAAGGTTGTCAAAACTGTCCACCTGCACCCCGTCTATCATAAGAAGAGGGTCTGTATTACCTGAGTTGGTTCCGATACCTCTGACCAGATACCTGGCAGTTCCTCCCGACTTCTGTACAATGACTCCCGGTTCGGTAGCCTGGATATAATCCGCTATGTCAGTATAACTTGCGATGTTCTCCTTAGCTCCGGTCTTACGGGCTGACGGAGAATTCATCCTGTTTCTCTTGATATATCCATAACCGACATTTACCGAATCTGTGCCCTCCATCAGCGTCAGCAGCGAGTCCTTTATCGCCCTTTCCTGTCTTCTGGCCTCCTTGCGGGCCTTCTTCTCGGCCTTCTTGTCCTGCGCCTGGACTGACGCGGAGAACGAGAACAGCATTGCAGATGCAAGAATGAATGTAATGATCTTCTTCATGGTCAGATATTAGTTTTTAAGATAATAAGTCACGGTAGTAACGACACGTACCCTCTTGATATATGGAGTATTGCTGTCGCGGTTTTCGATGGTGAACGTTCCCTGGTTGGCTGTCTTGATCTTGCCCAGCCTGCTGTCCGAGTCCTTTGCAAACTTCTGCGCCGCCTCTCGGGCATTACGTGTAGCCTCCTCTATCATCTCCGGCTTGATCTCGTTCAGACCCTCGTATTTGAACTCGACCGGATTCTCCCACTCGTTTCCTCCTCCTGTCACGATTCCCTTCTTCAGAAGTTCCGACTGACGGGACATCAAGGCAAGCACCTCATCCACATCAGGGGTATAAACCGTTATCACATTCTTGGCGATGTAACGGAAAGCCCTGTCATTGCTGCCGTACTCGCTCGCATACTTGTCAGAAATCTGCGGCACTGAAACGGTGATTTCAGAAGCATCGATGCCGCCGGACTTCAGGAAGGCCGTTATCTCGGCATTGATCCTGTCAGTCTGGTCGTAGACCGACTGGATATCATTTGCCATGACCCTGTAGACAACAGGCCAGATGACTTTGTCGGCCTTTACTTCCTTCTCACAAAGGCCCTTGACGTTGACCGTACGGTCAAACGAACGGAAACGGTCAACGGCCCTCGGAATCATCATTCCAAGGACCACGAGACCGATCATAACAAACAGTCCGCTATAGAATTTACCCTTATCCATGATCATTTAATCTGAATCCGGGGATAAATATAGCAAAAATCAGACTATAATCATAATCTGTCCTTCACGCAGCGTAAAGAAGCACCTGCAAGGAAGTTTCCGAATGCCACGCTCACCTTCTCGTTCGTAGCATTGTAAGTCGGCATCATATAGTAATACTGGACATTCTTCAGGCTGCCGTCGTCGTTAAGAGTATGCTGATGGCATGAAGAACCGATCAGGTAGGACATGACTCCGTAAATGTCATTGTAGCTTGTTACGGTGTAGCTTCCCTTGCCGGCAGTGTTGGTCTTGTTCCTCATGCTGGCAAACTGCCATGCCCATCCGGCCTCCTTAAGCGCAGCAAGACTTGCACCCTTTATCGCGGAATCATAATACACACCATCTGCATTTATCAGATCCTCATTTGAACAATGTCCAACAAGTCCTGTCATCTCCGCGACGGTAGGAATATGCCATCCAGTCGGACATATGCCCTGTATTCCCTCGAAGGTTGCAGAATTTTCAGCAGTGATTTCCGAGACTCCGAAAGCGGTTGCAGCATCATAAAGCAGGCCCAGCGTTGCCGCCAGGGCAGGATCCGCAGTCTTATCCGCATTTGCCGCCGGATACCAGATGCCCGCATCCTCTGCAGGATCGCTTGAAACCGTGCGTCCGCGAGGGATGAAACGGAGATTTTCAGCCATCCATGTATTGCCGTCCGCAAGAGTCACCGTATTGTAACGGACGCCGTCATATTCGAAGTATCCGTCATATTCGGTAAAAGTAACCGGAAGAGCCTCAGTCGAAGAATCTCCATCGAAGCCCACCTCGCCTTCGTCAGTCCAGTTCTCGATCTCTCCGCTTGCGCTGACCTCCATCTTGTCAGGAAGGATACGTGCGTTGACAGTGTACTGACCTCCTGACTTGTATGTTGTCGACACCAGATTCTGGCTGATGATCATATTGTTGGAAAGGGTCACGCGAAGCTCGAGAACTCCTGTCTGAGGAATAAGGATCATTACCCACTTCTTACCATCCTCCGCTTCATACGGAACTGTACAAGCCATTTCATCTATGACCGCCTCTGTATATTCTGTAAGAGCTATGTTTTCATGATCAAGACCCGTTGCACGCAGAGCACTCAGGACCTCAACCTTCCCGATGTCGGCTCCCGTCTCGTTGTCTATGTTTATCACGAGCTTGGTCATCATATGCTTGAAGACCATTGCGACCGCATTCGATGTAGGAAGCACACCCTTCTTGGAAGCCATCATGAAATCTGCGGCACCGATACCTGCAGACTGGTCTTCAAACTGGAAATAAGCTGACGGAGCACCCTCTGCCTTGTAAGGGTAGTAGGCATAGAGGTCTGCCTTTGTATAGATATCGGCATACCACTCCAGGTCTCCTGCAAACACATCGGTCGCAAAAGTAAGACACTCGTTTGTCGCATAATTCTCGGCAGCGCCCTCTGCAACTACGGTAAGTCCTATCTTGTCACCTGTCTCGAAATTCACTTCGGTAGCCTTGGTTATTATCGGTTCGACAGTCAGCTTACCCGGTACATACACATCGATATGTTCCTTACGATTGCAGCTGATCAGAGCAGCTGCTACACATACCACAATCCATAACTTCTTCATAATCACTATCTTTAAAAATTATATCCTATTCTGAATTCCGCTCCGAAGCGGTTGCTTTCTCCCGGAAGGGAAACCCCGTATCCGTGAATCCAGTCTCCCGAAGCTTCGAGATATAAGCCATCGGAAAAATTATATCTCAGAGATATCTCCGTCACGGTCCTGAAGGCGGTCATATACTCCATCTGTCTTTCATACCAGTCCTGAAGCCTGTACGGCTCGGTAACGGCCGAACCATTTCCGACTGTCCTGGAATCTTCTTCCATGAAACCCTTGGAACCCATGAGCCCGACCCTGAGATCGAAGTTTCCCAGACGTACCAGCGTCCTGACCTGTGCAGAAAGTTCTGCAAGGGACAAGGTATTCACATAAGGGAACATCTGATACGACATGCCGTCATAACCCTTGACGCCCATTGATGCCAGAACCTCAACCAAAGGAGCTACGAACTCGTATTCAGGAACCAGAGACCACATCCGTCGGGAGAATATCCTGTTCGATCCATGGTTCAGAACATCCACAACGCCATTATCGCTCACTTTCTCCAGAATATTCTCTTCCATATCCTGACGCTTCCAGTCGAATCCGAGGCTAAGATGATGCTCCCTGCCGCCATCCGACAGACGGTACCTCAGCTGAGCAGCCATGCCCAGTCCCGGGAATTCGAACCAGATATATTCCTTTTCCCCGGAAACTCCCGAAGAAGCGAAGATCTCAATATCTGCATAAAGGTCCCTGTATTGAGCCTGAACTGCTCCTCCATACGAATATTCCCTGACCGGAAGTCCGTTCACTCCCGGTTCCTGGAGATGCACTCCGCTTCCTGTCCATACCTGATGTACGCCGTACATGAGTCCCTTGTCGAAGAATGCATAATATGAGGATTCCGATGTTCCAATCTGCTGGGCATTGATGGTTTCAGAAACCTTCCTCATGAAAGGAGAAAGGCCGAAGGCGAAATCTCCGCTGCGGTACATCAGGCCCGGAGCAACGCTCATATCCAGTCTCCAGCCGGCATATCTGAGGTCCTTCCGCTTGGCGATGTTGGACGATTCAAAATCCATACGCACGCCAAGGGACCACGAACCGTTCAGGTCATATGCAACTCCTCCGTCAAATGCATAGGTCTGCATTGTCTTCCTGCCAGGGGTGAACTCCATAACGTCTATCGGGAAGTAACCCGGTCTGGCGAACATGGAACCGCACATGTCATATCCTTCATCCTGATCGAATGAGAACGAACCGGTGAATGAGATCCTCTCAAAATGGAGCACGCTGCCGGTCACCGCTCCCGCACTCCAGCCTCGAGGCGCATCCCAAGTATTCATGAATCCTCCGTCCTCATATCTTCCGAAGATTTCCGCATATGAGCGGGACAGGCTGTCCTGCCTGATTCCCGCCACATTACGGGACCCTTGCCAGAAACTGCGTCTGGCAAGGTCCCCGAAGGTCCGGGCACCCAGCTGCATGCTGCATGAGAGCAGGCAGAAAAGCAATATGTATCTTACCTTACTCATGCAATGACTGTCTTTCACGTTCATAGAAATCATTCAGCGAGTTGTTGGTGTCTTCGAGTACCTCATAACCCGCTTTTGCACTGGCTTCCTCATCGGTCTTCCTCATCAGGGACCTGCCCAGATATGTATCGGTCTGGACCACATATCCGGCATCCACAGCCGACGGGAGCCTCTTGTTGTTGTTCGAAGATGTTCCGTCAAACACCTCCATCGCATCCACCACCCAGTCGAACGGTACCTTCACCACATTGTCCACCGTACTTCCCGGCACCGGAACAACATTGTCCGTACTGCGTACATGGTCCTCTATCGTGACTCCTCTGGCGCGGAAAAGCACGAGTGTCGGCGAGTTTATCGACAAGGTATATGCATTGGCCTGTCCTGTCTTTATGACAACCTCCAGATATCTGTCGACAGAAATCCGGTCGCCAGGAGCAGGATGGTTAGTAGTATTCGGAAAGTATGTATTGTTGTAGCAGACGAAATATCCCGGCTTGTTCAGATTGACCGACAGAGGATACTGTGCTGCATGGTCCACCGCTCCCTTGAGACATATCACGGCATCCTCTCCCGGCTGGAGCGGGAAGTCGTCTCCGTCTCCCGGGAACTGCCACACAGCCTGGATTATCGGAAGGAAATCTATCTCTCCCCATGGATTCGATGCCGTCGAATTATATGGGGAAAGCGTACCGAAACAGAGCGAATCGAGGTACTGGACCTGATAGTCGTTGTTGTGGAGAATGAAGTACTGGTCATACTGGTAATTTCCCTCAAGAGGGAGTTTCTTGCAGCCTCCGCAGTAGAGTTCCTTGATCACGATGCTGCCTGACCTCGAGACAGATATGTTCAGGTCAAGGGAGAAGTCCCTGCCTGAAAGGACGACCTTGTCGGCTGAACCGTTATAGATCTCCGAGCCGCTGCGTCCGTTGAGGGTCACCCTGTAAAGTCCGTTCGGGAGGCTGAAGGACGCGTTGCCGTCAGCTGCAGTCACGGAAGCATAGCTGCTTCCGGTGTTCATGTCCTCGACAAGCACAGACGCGCCTTCGCGATCGAAATCCCCCGAAGGCCAGCGCGTCACGACCGTCAGGACATGGAGATTCCCCTCATAAGGATCCGTAGTCCTCATGTCCATGCAGGCTGTCGCCAGAACAAGTATCAATATGTACAGTATCTTCTTCATTCTAAAATTTCAATCTGCAGGTCAGGCCATAGTAGAAGGCAGGGGTGAAGATGGCACCCACGCCCGTGGCGATGGACTTGACATACGGTCGTGAATTCGTAAAGTTGTTCGCAAAGAAGGAAAGGGACACATGGTCACCGATCTCCTTCGTGATGCTCAGGTTTGCTGACATGTATGGTCCGTAACCGTCCATGGCGAATGTGTATGCATTCACGGATTTCAGGATGAGGCTCGCGAAATCCGGGTCGGCCGCCTGTGCATCCGTGAACGGATGTACATTGCCGTCGAGGTCCATGTATGCCACCGGATAGACCGCGGTGTACGAATCGCCGGCATGGATGTCACCGCCGGTCGGGGTCTTGCCGGTCTCGCCGACTGTGAAGGCATAGTCCTTTCCGTCATAGACGGACAGGTTGCGGCTTCGGCGCAGGAGCGACATCTCCAGCCTGCATGTAACGATGAGACGGACCTGAGGAATGTGTGTTATCGCGGTGATGTTTGCATCCAGATTGTGAGTAAGCCTTCCGTTCACTACGGCATTTCCCCCGCCGCCGTTCGCATATATTCCCACATACTGGTACGACCTGTCGGGAAGGGTGGTATGGGACCATCCGGTCTGGTAGTACGCAGACAGCTGATCGTTAACATAACGGGTATATGTATAGGATGCGTCCATGCGGAAGGTCGTACGCAATGGAGAGATTTCCGGGAATTCGACGATGAGTTCCGCACCGGCCCTGCTGATGTCCGCTCCGTTGTTCTGCTGTGTGGACCTGACGAAGGTACGGTCTGTGACCTTCACATCCATCGGCGTCCAGTACTGGTCATCTCCTCCTCTGAGCCAGACCATTCCGGTCTGGCTGTCCACCTTGATCTGAGGTTCGGACGGCATCTCGAAACCTTCCGGTCTCTGCAGGATGTCATATGAGAACGGATCATAAATATCGAGGAAATTGTAAGGGTTCCTCGTGACATTGTAGAATCCTACAAGGGAAAGTTTCGTGCCCAGGAACGCGGCGTCGATACCGAATTCGGAATTGCTGTTGCGCTGCCACTTCAGGTCGGGGTTGTACCTGACCGTATATGGCTGGGTATAATACACATAGCTTGCTCCGTCCCCATAGGAGAATCCGAAGGACTGTATGTCCCTGTATTCCTGCTTAGGATAGAGGATGTAATACGAAGGAAGCTTTTCTGTCACTCCCCAGCCTCCTCTCAGGGCAAAGCCCTCGGCCAGCTTCCACTTCGCGTTGAATCGGGGCGAGAAGGTCGTCTTGTTGGTGTAGAGCGAATTCGATATGAAGACATTCTCCATTCTCAGACCCGCCGTGACCTCAAGCGTGGTCTCTGCAACAGGAAGGGTGAGATGCTCCTCCACATAGGCCGAGAGATTGTGCATGAACGGATAATCGGTATAAGGTCTTGGTCTGTAGCCGTTTGCAGCAAGAGACGGATCCTTATAGAACTCTCCCTGACCCATGTTTCCACTTGCCTTCCACTGGACTCCGGCCTTCAGGGAACTCTTTACCTCGTCCCATCTCCTGTGCCAGTTGTATTTCAGGGAAGCCGCGAAGTCCAGCTCCTTAGAATCTGTCACCTGATCTGAAAAGAATGTCAGAGGAAGCCGGTCCGCAAGGTAATAACCCTCCTTCTCGGAATGCACTGCCGGCTGCTGGGAACCATAGGACTCGAATCTGTGGTATGTCTGCAGGTTGTCATGGAAGCTGGCGGAAGCGTCCAGGCTGAGGTTTGTGATCCACGACCTGTTCAGAAGCCATGTAAGGGAGGTGTTTCCACGGAAGGCATTATCCCTCGCCCTTTCATATTCGCCTGTAAAGGCATCGGGATCGTCCTTCGAATCCATCCCTCCGAGATTTCCGGAAAGTCCCGCCTCGAACCGCAGTCCATATGCGAAGTTGTTGCTGTAGTTCAGGGTCAGTCCGCTTCTGGTATAGGACTGGTACGGAGATACCAGCTTCTTTACAGCACGGGCCCATTCCGCACTGACGTTCAGGACTCCGTTGTCGTCCTGAAGGTCTATTCCCTTGGAGACGGAGGTCTGGTATGTGCGTGGATTGACTGTAAAGGCAACATTGACCGGAGTACGGCCCTTCTTCGTTCTTATCCTGACCATTCCGCTGTTCAGGTCTCCATATTCGGCAGAAGGCACTCCAGTCATAACCTCGACGGATTCGATATTGTCCACCGCCACGCTTCTCGTGTCCACACCATTCATGGCACCGAACGACGCATTGTTTCCCAACCTGACACCGTCGACTTCGACCGCCGTACCGAAGGCGGAGTTTCCGATAGTCGACCCTCCCTCCCTGAGGGAGAAGGTGTTTTCGGTCGTAAGGTCCGGATTGACAGTCTTTCCTCCCGGAAGAAGGGCGGCGACATCCGTCATGTTCGAGAGCTGAAGGTGGTTGAGGGCATCACGGCCGAGGGTATGGGATGTGCCGAGACCGTCCTTCGCCCTCTGTGCGGTCACGACCACCTCGTCAAGGGCAAGGGAACTTTCATGAAGGGTTATTGCTATCCCTTCCATATCCTTGCGGACATCGACGCTCACCGATACGGTCACATAGCCCAGACACGACACTTCCAGGACATATTCTCCCGGCTGCACCTTGTCCAGGGCAAACTTTCCGTCAATGTCGGTCGTGGTCCATAGATAGTCCTCTCCCAATCTTACCGCTGCACCTATCACAGGAATCTCCGTTCCATATTCGGTAACAGTACCGGAAACCGGGAAGTACTTCGGGTCTGCGTATGCGGCGAAGCCCACGGCACACGCCGTGAAAAGCACAAACGATATGAGGATCTTCCTTAACACAGCGCAAAAATAAGCGTCCGTCTTAAAACAGACAATACTCAGATTTCAGTATATTGGGTTGGCTACCAGATGCCTTCCGTGGTCACGTCACATTTCTGCATGGTGCCGTCAGGGTTGTAGATGACCTCCTCGACACATACAGAACGGCTGTAGCTCGTTCCTTCCGGAAGAGTTCCGTTGTGGGTGAAGAAATATGTCTTTCCGTTGAGTTCCACGATGGCCGGGTGGGTCGTGTTGCAGTTGCCGGCACACTCTGACAGGAGTCCCTTGAATTCCCAAGGTCCATGGATGCTGTCAGCCATGGCATAGGCGATCTTCTCCGGCCATGTGCAGGCATATGTAAGATAGTACTTTCCGTTTGCCTTGTGGACCCATGCAGCCTCGGTGAAAGGCCAGCGCGGATCAAACTCAAGCTTGGTTATCTCACCCTCTATCTCGATCATGTTCTCCTTCAGTTTCGCATAGTAGCAATAACGGTTTCCCCAGAAGATGTATGCCTGTCCGTCGTCATCGATGAAGACTGCAGGGTCGATGCATACCCAGTCGTGGTCGGCACCTTCGCAGTCCGCCTTGGTAAGAAGCGGCTTTCCAAGGGCATCCTTGTACGGACCTTCCGGACGGTCGCTGACAGCAACTCCTATGCCGGCACCGCTGGTGCTGATGTAATAGTAGTACTTGCCATTACGCTCGGTCACATGGGCCGCCCAGGCATCGTTGGTCACATTCCATGCGAAGTCCGTGCTCTTGAGAGGGGTAGGATGCTCCGTCCAGTTGACCATATCGGTCGTTGAAAAGGCACACCAGTCGGTAAGATGGTAACCTGTCTGGTTTCCCGCCACATCCTGGCCTGTAAAGAGCCAGAGGGTGTTGCCCTCGACCATAGCCGCAGGATCACAGGTGTATTTATGTGTAAAGATAGGGTTGCTGTCAGCCTTATAGACCGGCTTCTGGTTCTGTGCACATCCGCTTACTGCTGCAACAGCAAGGATCGCTGCTGTAATGATTGTCTTTTTTATCATGGCTTGCTCAATATTATACAGTCTGTATTGAATGCAAAGATAAAAAAAAAGCCGACCTTAGTAAAGGACGACCTGCATATAATTGTACCACGTCTGGTGTTTCAAAATTTAAGGCCGCATTTAAGCGACCTCCTTGGAGCGGAAAACGAGACTCGAACTCGCGACCCCAACCTTGGCAAGGTTGTGCTCTACCAACTGAGCTATTTCCGCATTTTTCTTCGAAAAATTCCGTGTTTTCTCCGTTTGGGATTGCAAAGGTACGAAGATTTTCTAATCCTGCAAATTTTTTCGCAAAAATTTTCAAAAAAGTGGCTGATTTTCTGTTTTCAGCCACTTTTTATGTGTTTAGAGGGAGGTTTCGAACTCTTTCAGGAACCTCAGGTCGTTCTCGAAATAGTTGCGGAGGTCACGGACCTGCCACTTGAGCATGGCGATACGCTCCACTCCCATACCGAAGGCGAAACCGCTGTATTTCCTGCTGTCTATGCCGGAAGCCTCAAGGACGTTAGGGTCAACCATTCCGCAACCCATGATCTCAAGCCAGCCTGTTCCCTTGCAGATGTTGCAGCCCTTTCCGCCGCAGATGTTGCAGCTTACGTCCACCTCTGCAGAAGGCTCAGTGAACGGGAAGTATGAAGGACGCATACGGATCTGGCTCTGAGCGCCGAACATTTCGCGCGCGAAGAGAAGGATTGCCTGCTTCATGTCGGCGAAAGTAACGTTCTCGTCGATGTAGAGACCCTCCACCTGGTGGAAGATGCAATGGGCGCGTGCCGAGATTGCCTCGTTACGGAACACTCTGCCCGGACATACGATACGGATCGGGAGCGGCATCTTCTCCATTGCACGTACCTGAACAGATGACGTATGGGTACGGAGGAGGACAGGATTGTCGCTGTCGCTGATGAAGAAGGTATCCTGCATTTCGCGTGCAGGGTGCTCAGGCGGGAAGTTAAGTGCCTCGAACACATGCCAGTCATCCTCGACCTCAGGACCTTCGGCAACGTCATAGCCGAACTTGCGGAAGATGCTCACGATCTCCTCGCGTGCGATCGATACAGGATGGCGTGAACCAAGGGATACAGGATCTCCAGGCATAGTATAGTCAAACGATGCCGTACCGGCTGCAGGAGATTCCGCAGCAGCTTCCTTGAGCGCCTCGATCTTCGCGGCAGCTGTATTCTTGAGGACATTGAGCTTCTGTCCGAACTCTCTTTTCTGCTCTGGAGCTACTGTCCTGAACTCTTCGAAGAGCTTTGTCACCTCGCCCTTCTTTCCAAGGAGACGGACACGTGCTTCTTCGATCTCCTGATCTGTCTTGCATGACAGGGCCTCGATTTCTGCCATCAGGGCCTCTATTCTTTCTTTCATATTTCTAATGTTTTTATTTCTTGTTCATTCCGGCCTCAAATCAGTCTGTTTTTGTGGCCGGATCCTTAAATTTCATGCTCCGGTCCACAAAAACGGTCGTTTTTGTGGCCGGGCACGCCGGACTAGTCTTCTACAGGGTAGCCGACTGCGATGACGCAGTATGGACGGAGGCCGTCCTTAAGGCCGAGAAGTTCTCTGACATAGTCTTCGGCCTTTGCTCCGTCAGGCTCATCCTTGAGACGTGGCCTTCCGTTGCAGTGTACCCAGCAGCTGACGAGGTCCATCGCCGTTACAGCCAGCTGGACAAAGGTTGCCGATATGGCACAGTTGTCCACCCAAAGGTCGGTCTTTGTCTCGTCTCCCATGACCACGATCGCAGCCTGGGCTCCGCTAAGAAGGCCCGAACCATAGTCACGCATCTGGGAAAGGGCATCAAGGGTATCCCTGTCCTCAACGATCATGAATGCCGAACTCCTGCTGTTCCTTGAAGAAGGGGCTGTCTGGGCCACCTTCACGACCGCGTCAAGAAGTTCCTTTTCCACAGGCCTGTCAGCATATTTCCTGACGCTGTGCCTCTTCTCTATTACCTCTAAAAAATCCATTGTAAATTCCGTTATTTCTTCTGAGCCTTGGCCTTGCGCTTCTCACGGGCCTTCATGGCCTTTCCGCCAGAACTCTTCATATATTCAGCCCACTGCTCTTCAGTGAATATCTTCTTGTATGTGGCATCGATCTGGTCGAACCACTTGTCCTGAACAGTCTGATACAAGGTCGGGTTGCTTACCTTAGACTCATTCAGCTTCGTGAATTCCTCCATGATGGCAGGAAGGTCATGCTTCAGGGTCGAATCGACATAAAAGGTCTGCCAGTCTTCCAGATCAAGGAGCTCGGCAAGCCTGTCCGCCTCTTCTTCCGCCCTCTGGTAGACATCGACCTCCTGCTGCTGGGCTCTTGCCTCGCTGCAGAAAAACATAACCGACAGTGTAACTGACAGGACTGTAATATAAATATTACATTTCATAACTATCAAAAAATTTTATAGTTTTGCATGATGTAGCAAAAACGACACAAAAGTAATTAATAATAATAAAAGTACAAAATGAGAAGACTTTCTACAGCAATCCTCTTTTCGGCAATGGCCCTCGCCGGACTCTTCAGTCTGGAAAGCCAGGCCTGCACCAATGTCCTGGTGACAAAGGGAGCCAGCACAGACGGATCCAACATGATCTCCTATGCAGCTGACTCGCACCAGCTCTATGGAGAACTTTACTTCGCCCCTGCCGGGGTATGGCAGAGCGGAGACATGCGTCAGATCAACGAATGGGATACAGGCAAGTTCCTGGGATACATCCCTCAGATTCCGAGAACATACCAGAGGGTCGGCAACATGAACGAGCACCAGCTCATCATCGCCGAGACCACATACGGCGGTCGTCCGGAGCTCGAAGACCCTAAGGGAATCATGGACTACGGCTCGCTCATCTATGTCGCTCTCGAAAGAGCGAAGACCGCCCGCGAGGCCATCGATGTGATCGTGGACCTCGCGAACACATACGGATACTACTCGAGCGGCGAATCGTTCTCGATTGCCGACACCGAGGAGGTGTGGGTCATGGACCTGATCGGAAAGGGTCCGGACAACAAGGGTATCGTATGGGTGGCACGCCGTGTTCCTGACGGATACATCTGCGCCCACGCAAACCAGGCCCGCATCAGCACCTTCCCTCTCGATGATCCGGAAAACTGCATGTATGCACCGGATGTGATCACCTTCGCACGCGAGAAGGGTTATTTCGACGGTAAGGACAAGGATTTCAGCTTCTGCGACGCATATGCACCGCTCGACTTCAGCGGAATGAGGGGTTGCGAGGCCCGCGCATGGGCAGCTTTCAACATCCTCTGCGACGGCAAGTTCACCTTCGAGGATGAGAACGGAAACATTGTTACGAAAGACGCATACGACTATATCGACTATGCCATGGGCTGGGACAAGACAAAGAGGTTCCCGCTCTTCGTGAAGCCTTCGCGCAAGATCAGCGTAAAGGATGTGGCAGACGTGATGCGTGACCACTACGAAGGCACTCCTATGGACATGACCGCAGATATCGGAGCAGGCGGAAACGCCCTCCCTTACCGCTGGAGACCTATGGGCTTCGAGGTGGACGGAAAGGAATATGTGAACGAAAGGGCGATCGCTACCCAGCAGACCGGATTCTGGTTCGTGGGTCAGGCGCGCGGTCAGTTCCCTGACGAGATCGGAGGACTCAACTGGTTCGGATGCGACGATGCCGCAACATCGTACCTCACCCCTATCTACACCTCGACATACGAGGTTCCTGAGTCGTTCCGCGTAGGCAACGGTAACATGATCACATATTCTCCGACATCCGCATTCTGGATGACCAACCGCGTGGCGAATGCATGCTACAAGGCATACGACATCATGTTCCCTACCGTCGATGCTGAAATCGACGCATGGGAGAACGGAATGATGGAGGCAGTTGCCGCTGCTGACGCAGAGGCGATGAAGATGTACAACGACGCTTCAAAGGCTCCACGCAAGAAGATCCGCCGCAACGACAAGGCACGCAAGACCGTGGACCCTTATGCAGGCGTACGCACATATCTGACCGGATTCTCTGTGGACAACGCGCAGAAGATCTTCGACAAGTGGGTGGCTCTCGAGCAGCTTCTTCTTGTGAAGTTCATCGACGGAAACGTGAAGGCCCAGAACGAGGACGGAAGCTTCGTGACCAACGAGCACACTGACTGCATCCCTGACGGTATCACCCAGCCTGGATATACGGATGTATGGAAGGCTGTAGTTGCAGAGAAACATGGTAAAACAATAGAAGTACGCTGATATGCCAAGGAAATCGATCATAAAGAAGAACTGGCCCAAATACCTCCTTCAGTGGGGAGTACTTGCGGCCATAATCATCTTCCTTACAGGTATCATCCCTTCAAAGGAAGCACCGGATCCTGAAACATACTGTCCGCTCGGAGGACTTCAGGCTCTTGCCACCTATCTGGCCCAGGGTTCGCTGCCATGCAGCATGTCGTCAGTGCAGGTGATGATGGGTATCGCCCTCGTGGCGGCTGTGGTTCTTTTCAGCAAGCTCTTCTGCGCCTACATCTGTCCTGTCGGAACGATCCAGGACCTTCTGGGCAAGGCACGCAGGGCAATGCGTATCAAGGGCATCAAGGTCCGCAACGGATCCGTGCTTGACAAGGTTCTGCGTATCGTAAAGTACGCTCTCGTGTTCTGGATATTCTATATGACGGTTACAGCCAGCGAGCTTTTCTGCAAGAATCTGGACCCATATTACGCTGTGGCCACAGGATTCCAGGGCGAGATTACCCTCTGGATGTCCCTTGTCACCGTCGGGCTGGTGGTTGTCGGCAGCTTCTTCATCGACATGTTCTGGTGCCGCTATCTCTGTCCGCTTGGAGCGATCTCCAACACGCTCAAGTTCTGGGTATGGATAGGAGTCCTCTTCGGAGTGTATTATGTAGCCGACGTGCTTGGAGCAGACATTCCTTGGGCTGTGCTTCTCGGAGGCTTCTGCATCGTCGGATACCTTCTGGAGATCCTCCATTCAAAGCCTAAGCTTCAGGTGATGTACATGATGAAGGACAATGTCGCATGTACAAAGTGTGGTCTCTGCACAAAGACCTGTCCATTCCATATCGACATCATGTCATACCGCAACGGCCGCATCGAGTCCGTGGACTGTACCCTCTGCGGAGAGTGTGCTGCTGCATGTTCGGCCAACGCCCTCAAGGTGGGAGTCAGCCGCAACGACCAGGCAGAGTTCTGGAAATATGTCCCTGCCGTGCTTACCGTAGCGCTCATTGCTGCCGGAATGTGGCTGGGAGGCAAGTTCGAGCTTCCTACAATCGACATGAAATGGGGCATCGAGTCGGTTGCCGAAGACGGTACGGTGACCCAGCTCGTGGATCCTGAAACTCTCCAGACACTCAGCATCGAGGGACTGCGTTCTGTCAAATGCTACGGCAGTTCGATGACTTTCAAGGCGCAGGTGGAGAAAGTTCCGGGAGTGCATGGAGTCAGGACCTATGTCAACAGACATTCCGTAGAGATCCTGTATGATCCTGCAAAGACAACTGCCGAAAAGATACAGGAGGCGATCTATACTCCTTCGAAGTTCAGGGTGAACTCTCCTGACCCTAAGGCTGTGGATTCCCTCAAGGTAGTGACCATCCGTACCGAGAAGATGTACGACAAGCTCGACATCAACTACCTCGGAATGCAGATGAGGCTTACAGGAAAGAAGATCTACGGTCTCGAATCAGAGTTCTCATGTCCTCTTACCGTACGTGTCATCATGGATCCTTCTGAGGACCTTTCAGAGGACTGGTTCGAGGAAATAGTGGAAATGGATGTTCTTCAGATGCCGGTTCACGGCGGCGGAGTCAATGAGATCGAACTGGATTACGAATTCATCGATATGGAGGACGGATACAGCATGATCAGCACTGCTGACCATCTCAAGAGCATGTTCTCATCGTTCAACGTACAGTGGAAGAGCCGTATCGAGGCTGCCGGAAACAAGCAGCAGTACATCTACGAGATCGTGGACAAGAACTACGAGAAGCCTATCATACTCCGCAACATGCCATACCTGAGCAACCATCTTTCTAAGCATGAAGGAGTGATCGGAGTATATCTTGTGCTCAACGATGACCTCCAGCCATGCATCAGGATAAGATATGCGGACCCTATGACATCCGACAGGCTCTGGGAGCTCATGACGATGGACACATGGACCATCACATACAAGGCTGACGATGTGCGCCAGGAGGGAGCTAAGTTCACCTTCAAGACCCCTGGAAAGGTATATAAGTATTAGATATGAAGACCAGATATTCATTTTGGGTCTGCCTTTGCGTTCTGACGCTGGGAATCAGCGTCAGAGCAAAGGCAGACGAAGGAATGTGGATGATCCACGCCATCGATGCGGCGCTTGAGAAGAAGATGCAGGAGAGAGGTCTGGAGCTGTCTGCAAGGGAAATCTACAATGCGGACGCTCCCGGTTCTTCTGTTGCGGATGCCGTGGTTTCGATGGAGTTCGGATGTACAGGAAGCATAATCTCTGACCGTGGTCTTCTGATCACCAACCATCATTGTGCCTACAGCGACATCCACGGGTTGAGTACTCCTGAACATAATTACCTGGAAGAAGGATTCTGGGCGATGAGGCAGGAGGAAGAGGTGAACATCACAGGAAAGAGCGTCTACTTCCTCAAGAAGGTTCTGGATGTGACTGACGAGGTGCTGAAGCTGCAGGCTGATCTGATTGCCGAAGGCAAGCCGTCGGGCAGCCGCAGGCTGAGCCACCTTATGGAGCAGACATACAGCAGGGAGACAGGCATGGAGGCCTGGCTCGCATCCATGTGGAGAGGATCCAGATACTACCTCGCCCTTTATGAGGTATACAAGGATGTGCGTCTTGTGGCGGCACCTCCTGTTTCTTCTGCAGCATTCGGCGGGGACATAGACAACTGGGAATGGCCTCAGCACAAGTGCGACTTCGCCATGTACCGTGTCTATACCGCACCCGACGGATCTCCGGCCGAATATTCAGAGGAGAATGTGCCTCTCAAGCCGGAGCGCAAGCTTTCCATATCTCTGGACGGCTACAAGGCGGGTGACTATACCATGGTCATAGGATATCCGGGAAGCACGAACAGGTACAGCAGTTCATTCGAGACAGACTTCACTGAGACCCTCAAGCACCCTGTCAACAACGCCATCCGCGGAAGGCAGATGGATATCATCAAGGGATGGATGGACCGCGATCCTGAAATCCGTCTGAAATATTCGGATTATTTCTTCAGCCTCAGCAACATGCAGGAGTGCTTCAGCGGTGAGCAGGAATGCTTCACCCGTTTCGATGTGGTCGAGAAGAAGCAGGAAATCGAAAAGGACCTGCAGCAGTGGATCGAGGCGTCCCCTGAGCGTCAGGCAAAATGGGGCGGACTCTTGGAAGCCTTGAAGAGAGGATATGACGCCACACGCGACATAGAACGCAACCAGAGCTACTATCGCGAGACAATGATACGTGGCTGCCAGCTTGCTGTCATCATGCGCCGTGCCCACAATCCGCGCAATCAGGCAGGTACGGGAGAGAAGATGCTGGAGAGCTACGCCCAGATAGACCTTCGGGTGGAAAGAGACCTTCTGGAATATGCCGTGGAGGTATTCGTGAACAATCTTGACCGCTCCTACATGAGTCCTTGGCATCTGGAGCTCATAGAAAGCTTCAGCAAGGACGGAGTCTGCGACACGAAGGCCCTTGCCGATGCATTATGGGAGAGCAGTATCTTTACTTCTGAGGAGGGAATAGCCCGTCTGGGCAGGAAGGAAGTCCCTTCGGAAGAAATCGTTTCAGACTCCCTCTGCAGGTTCGTGATGGATATAAAGGCTACTGACTTCACTCAGGCGAAGGCAGCGGCAGAAGGTACTCCTAACCTTACCGCCCTGCATAAGGAATACACCAACGCCCTCTATCAGATGCGTCTGGAAAAGGGTATCGTACAGTATCCTGACGCGAATTCCACAATGAGGATAACCTACGGCAGGGTCGGTGGGCTTGAGCCTCGCGACGGTGTAGTATGTGACTGGAAGACCACTCCTGCTGGAATCCTTGAGAAGTTCAACCCGGCAGACTATGACTTCTGGCTGAACGACAGGCAGCACCTTCTGTACAGTGCCGGCCAGTGGGGACGCTGGGGCTTCGGACCGGAAGGAAAGAACATGTATGTGAACTTCCTCACCGACAACGACATCACAGGAGGAAACTCAGGCAGCCCTGTTCTCAACTCCCGTGGAGAACTCATCGGTCTTGCCTTTGACGGCAACAAGGAATCCCTCGCCAGCGATGCATGGTGGACCGAAGGCTATAACAAGTGTGTCTGCGTGGATATCCGATTCATCCTCTGGACCCTAGACCGCTATGCCGGCATGACCCGCATCATCGACGAACTGGGACTCTGACAGTTTTTCCGGATTTACTCATAAAGGTGGCTGATCTGCTTTTTTACCGACAGATCAGCCACCCTTGCATTCTACAAGTCGCTACTCAACAAACACTTACAAGAATCAGATGTGGCAACACCGCAGCTTTCCCTTTTTGAATTATCCCACTGAAACAGTGTGTACTGTGCGCTGAGTGCATAAATTATAAGAGTCAGCGCACTGAGGTTTTCTATAAGTTATTGAATTTAAGTGCTTTATAAAATATAGTTGTGCGCTGAGTGCAGATTTTCTTGCACTCAGCGCACAATGTTTTAAGTTGACCTTTTCCGGAAGCTGCACTCAGCCGGAGTCCAGGATCAGTCATAATACAATGGCGATCTGCGCTGATACCGTGATTCGCAACGTGCAGAAAGAAAAATCGGCTGGCCCGGGAAGGGTCAGCCGATTGTATTGAGCATGTATCAGAATTATCTGTACTGAGCGAACTCAACGTCCTTAGCTGCTCTCTGAGCGAGCTTCTCATTCTTAGAAACCTTCTCAAGCTCAGCCTTTACTGCAGAAGCATTGCCCTGACGAGCAGCTGCTACAGCGCGGAGGTAAGCACCTCTAGCACAAGTGCACTCGAGTGAAGAGATAGCTGAGTTGTTACCAACAAGGATCTGTGCGAGAACTGCGTTGAAGTCCTTCTTGCCTGAAAGCTTCTGAGCTGCTGCCTTGTAGTCACCTGCAAGGATGTCAAGAACAGCTGCATTCTCTACGCTAGCCTCGTTCTTTGACTTAGCAAAGTTGTCAGCCGCTGCCTTGAGGTCACCCTCGCGGAGAGCGATCACACCGTATGCATTGTAAACGTCAGCGTCCTTCTCAACCTTTGCGAGCTCAGCCTTAGCCTTTGCGAGGTCGTCCATATTGATGTAAGTAACTGCGAGATTGTACTGTGCACGTGGGCTTGAGAACTTCTCGATAGCCTTCTTGTAAACTGCAACCTTCTTGTCATTCTCCTTAACGAGAGTAGCTGCACGGAGAAGAGCCTCCTCGTCGAGAACGTCGATGTTGCTGTTGATAAGCTCAACGAGTTCCTCGCTTGAGTAGTTTGTGAACTCTACGTTAGCGATGAATCTTGCACGACGAAGCTCAGGAAGAACCTCCTTAGCAAGAGTCTTGTAAACTGCAGACATGTTCTTGATTTCCTTCTCACGAACTGCAGGGTCGCTGTACATAGAAAGAACGCGGATGATGAGATCCTTATCCTCAAGGTCTGACTCAGCTACGAGCTCCTGGAATCCTTCCCAGTCCTCACCTACGCTCTTCACGTTTACAGGTGCGTCATACTCGTGCTTCTTTGTAACCTTGCCGAATGCCTTCTCAGCGCTCTTTGAACGGTTGTCAGAAAGCTTTGCGTTCTGGTCTTCCTTTCCGTCAGGTGAAGCGTAAGCAACGATGTCAGTGCTTACGATAGTCTGGCGCTCGTTAGCCTTGATAGCGTCGATAGCAGCCTGGAAATCCTTGATAGACTGTGAAGTAAGCTGGTTGTTTCTTACGGTCGAGCTGTTGATAGTGTAAAGAACCTGACCCTCAGCTGTCTGGTTGATGATGTCCTGATAGTTGTCAGCCTTGTAATCTACGCGACCGTCCTGGCATACGAGCATGTAAGTTGTATTTGCACCGTCAGCAACCTTCTTTGAAGGAAGATTTACGGAATTCTTCTTGTACTTTACAACTCCACGGAACTCAAGGTAGCTCTTCTCCATGCCTGGAACATAGTTGAAGTTCACCTTCTTTGTGATAGTGCTACCGTCTGAAGGAATGACCTCATAGTTGTCCTGTACCTTCTCACCCTGGAACATGAATGGCTCCATAGCAACTTCGCCACCTTCATAAACGATAACAGGGGTAACCTCGAGGATAGCCTTTGGATGGAAATAATCAGCCGGATATGTAACGGTCACATCTGCGTTGATCTTGCCACCAACAACTTCGAGTACTGAAGGCTCACATCCTACGGAAACCTTTTCCGCCATTTCCGCCATCTTTTCTGGCGAGCTACAAGCTACAGCCGCAAGAGCGATCATAGCTGCATAGAATGATTTGATTGTCTTCTTCATAGTGAATGGTTTGTTTTGTATGTTAATTAAAACTCGTTTTTACAAAATTACCTGCAAATATAATCATATTTTCTTTAACTTTGCAGGGTTATGACAAATAATGAATTGCAAATATTAAAAAATAAGTTCGACATAATCGGAAATGACCCGGTAGTTTGACACTTTCTTGAAAAATTAAATTTTGTAAATATTTGATAGACTTTCTGTTGAAAGTCTTTTTTTTGTCAAATTTAATTTCTATATTTGTAGTATATTGTGATATGTTACAAAGC
>SUYO01000019.1 GCA_015060385.1 Bacteroidales bacterium | reverse complement strand
TAGTGCGTTCACTTTTCGCTGAATTAACAATCCGGTCCGGAAAATTCGCAGATGTATGAGGAAACAGGGTTATGAAATGTCATCTGGACCTTATCAAAAAACTCTACAATTCCTCTATATCACATTCTGAAACCCTTTCATATTTTCTCAATTATCTAACTGAATATCAGTAGTTTAAATAGCGAGATGCTGACACCCCTCAGTATCTCGCTTTTATTCACTTATACCTCTACAATACCAAAAAAGATTATATTTGTTATTAATTAATGTAAAAAACCGGAAAAATGTTTGGACACAGGAAGACGAACAAGTTCATAGAAGACATAGACCGTTACTTTGACCTGATGGATCAGGCTCTTCTCGTATTCAAATCCGGAGTCAGGAATTACCTGTACTCGAACAAGGATGAATTCAATGAAAACCTGATGCGCATGTCTGCGACAGACAGCGAAGCCGGAGTCCTCAGAAGAGAGATAGAGAACGCTCTCTACACGCAGACTGCGGTCTCGAGGGTGTTGAGAACATCAACTATCTCCAGGCCATCAAGCGTGTGATCGGAATGTCAGACAAACCACTTGCAAACGAATAATATCATGGCACAGGAAATCGAAAGAAAATTCTTGGTTGCAGGCGACTTCAAGCCGTTTGCAAAGAAGGCTACCCGCATTACACAGGGTTACCTCAGCTCTGTTCCTGAGCGCACCGTACGCGTACGCGTAAAGGGTGAAAAGGGATTCATCACCATCAAGGGTATCGGCTCTGAGAGCGGTGCAAGCCGTTTCGAGTGGGAGAAGGAGATCCCTGTAGCAGAAGTTCAGGAACTTCTCAAGATCTGCGAGCCAGGCGTGATCGACAAGACACGTTACCTCGTCGAGGCTGGTGAGCACACTTATGAGGTAGACGAATTCTACGGTGACAACGAAGGCCTTACAGTGGCTGAAGTAGAGCTTTCTTCTGAGGACGAGGCTTTTGCAAAGCCTGAATGGCTCGGTGAGGAAGTTACCGGAGATGTGAAGTACTACAACTCCATGCTTATGAAGAACCCATATAAGAACTGGGCGAAATAATATTTTAAAGAGATTTCTCGACTCACTTCGTTCACTCGAAATGACATACTTGACAAATGACTTTAACTGTCATTTCGAACGAGATGAAATTTTTTATGTCATTTCGAGGTGAAAACTTTAACTGTCATTCGAGGTGAAAGCTTTTCTGTCATTTCGAGCGAGGCTGAAAGCCGAGTCGAGAAATCTTTAAACAAACAGAACTATGACCGACAAGAACACTGAACTGGAACAGGAGCTGGTATTTGACCCGCTGGACATGAACAATTACAAGGTGGAGAAACTTCCGAAAATGGAGAAATCCGGATTCGAGAAATGGATGGCCCGCCTTGGAGGTCCCATTGCCGCACTGGTATTCATACTTATATATTGGGTGATCGACATCCCTTTGTTTGACAACATGGATTTCTCAGGCCTGTCCGACAAGGCACAGGCAAGGCTCGGAGTCATCGGAGAAGCTGCCTTCATCAGGGCATGCTTGTAAAGACACGCGTCGCAAAGAGATTCGCTCTCTGGTTCGTGCTGAAGTTCGGAAAGAGCGCCGGCGGCATATTCTTCAGCTTTCTTGTCATCAACCTTGTCCTTTCAATGTTCATCTCCGCTACCATAATGTGGGTTACCGAAAACATGTAACTATTGACGACGAGGCTCTGGCGGCCAATGACGACTACCCTATGCGTGGAATCAACGAGATCATGAGGCTGCATCTGACCCGCTTCACACAGAAGATGTACAATCCGTCAGTTCCTATAGATTCGATCGATGAAGACGGAAGGATAATAACAGAGGATGTTCAGAAGATATATCATGTGAACATAGTCTTCCAGCTGGAGCATGACAAGGAAAGGAGTTCTGGACATAGAAGAACTGGTCTGAAGACTTATCGGAAATGATTATCCCCGGCCATGACATCACGTCATCGCCGGGGATCGATGTTCATATATTGAACATATTCAATATTTATGTTTAACCTAAAGTAACTGTCACTTTGTGGCCTCCAGGAGAGCATGGAACGATGTTGCCGTCAATCTTCTGACCGTCCATCAGAATCTCACGGACTCCCTTGCATACTCCGTCCGGATTCTTCACCGTAATCTCATATGATGCGCCACGGAAGCGGCGTCTTACCGTATATTCCTTCCACTGAGAACTGATGCACGGATCAATCTCAAGGCCGTTGTATGCCGGCTTGATTCCGAGAATGAACTGGGTGATGGCATACCAGTTCCATGCAGCGGTACCAGTGAGCCAGCTGTTCTTGGCCTCGCCCGGCTTCGCCGCATCCTTTCCTGCAATCATCTGCGAATATACATATGGCTCGACCTTGTGGAGAGCGCTGTTCTCTTCGGTATATGACGGGCATATCTTGCGGAAATAATCCCAGGCATAATCACCGCGTCCGAGAACGGTCTCACCGATGATCACCCATGGATTGTTGTGGCAGAAGATGCCGGCATTCTCCTTATATCCGGCCGGATATGACGATATTTCACCATATTCCACGTAATACTTCGTAAAAGCAGGATTGTTCAGAACGATTCCATGCTCGCAGTCGAGACGTTCCTTAACCGAATCCAGAGCCTTCTGCACCATGCCCTCTTCGAGGCCGATTCCGGCCATTGTACACCATCCCTGCGACTCGATGAATATCTGTCCTTCCTCATTCTCCTTCGAACCGACCTTGCGACCGAAATAGTCATATGCACGAAGGTACCATTCACCGTCCCATCCATGCTTCTTCACAGCCTCTACCATGTCGTCAATGAACTTCTGCGCCCTGTCAGCGGTTTTGATTGATTCCATGAAATCGGCAGCGTTCTTGAGCCATCCCATGAAATATTCATGCTTTTCACCGCCAGGAAGAATCGAAGCGACCACCTGGTCCGAAGTCACATCCCATGCGTCACCGCCTGTGAGCGGATTGCGAGGATGCCATGAGAATGTAACGATTCCTCCTCTCTCGTGATGAGCGACGCAGTAGTCCACAGGAAGTCGGCGAAAGCAGCCTGACCAAGCGAATCAGCCCTGAAGCAGCGAGGCTCGTTTCCGATCTGCCATGAGAAGATTGCAGGATCATCCTTGTAAGGCTTTCCGGTCACTGTGTTCGTACGGCTTACGACATGCTTCACATGGTCATAGAACATTTCCTTCGCCTTTTCATTGGTCACGAACTGAGCGACATAATTGCAATATGCGGTGTAACCCACCTCTGCAGGGATAAGGGCCTTGCCTGCACCGGCCCACTCGAGATACATTCCGTATCCGCCTGACCACTCCCATGAATTGTTGATGTAAAGAACCGCCTTCATGTTCCTTTCAGCCATTTCGGCAAGGAGATAATCGAGCCCATGGAAGATGGTATCGTTATACACTCCTGGTTCTTTCTGAAGAGTCGGGCTGACGCGGGTAGGGATTCCGTCAGGGCCGTCACCGCCTACAAGCACACGCAGATTGGTCATTCCCAATGCCTTGAGAGTGTCGAGTTCCGCTTCAAGACGTGCACGGTCACCGCCCATTCCCTCGCTTCCGAGGATGGCACCATACCAGAAATTTGTTCCGACAAAGTGTGAAGGATAGCCTTCACAAACGAATTTTCCGTCTTCCACCTTCACGAAAGACGGTTTTTGAGCCTGACAAGAGCACAGCAGAACAGCTGCGGCAAGTGTCAGGATCGAGACGATCCGAGTTATTTTCATCAATTATAGCGCTATTAATTATTATGATAACGCAAATTTACGATTTCACCGGAAGTCAAACAAATATATAATTATCTATTTCTGATACAATTTAAACAATTACCTTGTTTTTCTTGAACATCGCCCTGAAATCACGCGGAGTATAATTTCTTTTCGCCTTGAAGGTACGGTTGAAGTTCGAGAGGTTGTTGAAGCCGCATTCATAGCATATTTCGGATATGTTCCTGGAAGAGTCCACCAGCATACGGGCAGCGAATCCGAGACGTATGTCAACGATATAATCCGACAATGTACGGCCCGTCCTCTGACGGAAGAAACGGCTGAAAGCCACCGGGCTCATGCCTACGAGATCCGCAAGGTCGGCAAGCTTCAACGGCTCGTTGTAATGGTCGTTTATATACTGCTTCACCTTCTGCACGCGACGGCTTTCCGTACTGCGTTCCGTATGGGCGAAAGAGCTGGAGGCCAGGATCCTGGCTTCATCGGATACGGACAGTTCGTAGAGGATGTACATGAACTTGAGGAACTGCACGAAACGCTCTGATTCATTTGCGATTGTATCAAGAGTCGAATATACTTTCATTATCGACGGAAGAGAAAAGGCAAGACCATGATCCGCTCTTTTGAGCATTCTTCTTATGGAGGCGAACTGATTCTTGGAAAGGAGACCGTCACCGAAGATGTCTCCGGAAAACTGGATGGTTATTTCACGGATATCCTTCGATTTGCACCGGCCTTGCTCCCAGACATGTTCAAGATCCTCACCGCCGATCAGAACCAGCTCGTAATCCCCTATCTCCTCGACGCTGTCGCCCACTATCCTGCGGACTCCCTTTCCTCGTTCTATGAAGTTCAGTTCGAACTCCTTATGCTGGTGCAGTGGATATGTGAACTCCGTCTTGTGACGTTCCACGATATAGAAGCAGTCTTTCTCCGACAGACGTGTGATTTCTGTAAATGCCTTGCTCATTTCAACAATTATAAGTCTTTGAGTGCAAAGATACATTTTTCGCGAAAACTGATACTATTTTAACATATTATTTTCTTTTTATTTAATCATGATCGTCCTGCATGGCTGTCAAATCACTGATTTTCACTATATTTGTAGAAACAGATGACACATCATGGAAAAACCACAGAAAACAGCGGCAGAACTATTTGCTGCACAGGCACTTGCCATGCAGGTGAAGAAAGAACTCACTGAAAACATACTCCCATATTGGATCAAGAACATGAGCCGTCCTGACGATGGTTTCTTAGGAAGGATTGACGGAATGGAGAAACCTGATCCGTCCGCTCCTGTCGGAAACATTATGACAGCCCGCATGTTATGGACATTCGCATCAGCATACAGGCTCTTCAAGGACCAGGCATATCTTGATATGGCCTTAAAAGCCAAAGACTTCATAATCAGCAGGTTCTATGATCCGGAATACGGCGGAACCTATTGGTCGCTCAATCCAGACGGCAGCCCTCTCGACACCAAGAAGCAGATATATGCCATCGCCTTCACAATATATGGTCTGGCCGAACTTAACCGCGCCACTGGCGACGGACAGGCACTCGAATATGCGATAAAGCTTTTCAATTCTATCGAAGACCATAGTTTCGACAATGAAAAAGACGGATATTTCGAGGCTTTCACACGTACATGGGAGCCTATTGAGGACATGCGTCTCAGCGACAAGGATGCCAACGAGAGCAAGACCATGAACACACATCTCCATGTGCTTGAGGCATATACATGCCTTTTCCGCGTCTGGAAGAGCGGCCTTCTCGAAGAGCGTCTGCGCAATCTGATAAAGATTTTCGAGAACCGCATACTCGGTCAGGACGGTCATCTGAAGCTCTTTTTCGATGATGACTGGAACTGCGGATATGACATCGTTTCATATGGACATGACATAGAGGCCTCATGGCTCATACATGAGGCGGCACTTGTTCTCGGAGATGCAGATGTACTTTCACGCATCGAAGCACTTGTTCCGCATATCGCTGCTGCGGCAGGAGAAGGCTTCACCCCTGAAGGAGGAATGATATACGAAAGGAACGGAGCTGACGGACATATCGACGCCGACCGCCACTGGTGGGTGCAGGCCGAGACTGTCGTAGGCTATTTCAACTTATGGGACCATTTCAGAAGTCAGGAAGGCCTCGAGAACGCCCTTGCATGCTGGGACTTCATCAAGGCGTCGCTGATCGACAGGGAAAATGGCGAATGGCATTGGAGTCTCCGCGCCGACGGCACAGTGAATCGCGAGGACGACAAGGCCGGATTCTGGAAATGCCCGTACCACAACGGCCGCATGTGCATGGAAATCGTCGAACGCCTCAAGTAAACACTAATAATCAATATTTTAAGTTACAACTATGAAATCTCTCAGTACTATTCTTCTGTCTCTGGTTTTCTCTGTCAGCATGATGGCTCAGGGATATACCAATCCTGTAGTGAAAGGATTCAGTCCGGATCCGAGCGTCTGCCGCGTTGGAGAAGACTACTATCTTGTAACCAGCAGCTTCCAGTACTTCCCGGGAGTTCCGATCTATCACAGCAAGGACCTCGTGAACTGGAAGCAGATAGGCCATGTGCTCACACGTGAGTCTCAGCTCCAGCTCGAAGGAGCAAACTCAAGCCAGGGCATCTATGCTCCTACCATCCGCCACCACAACGGCAAGTTCTACATGATCACCACCAATACTTCCAGCCTAGGAAACTTCATCGTCACAGCCGAAGACCCTGCTGGAGAATGGTCTGACCCTATTCCGGTAGCGATGGGCGGAATCGACCCTTCTCTCTTCTGGGATGAAGACGGAAAGTGCTGGTACACAGGTTCTACCGGTACAAGCGTCATGATCAGTCAGATCAATCCGGACACAGGAGAGATCCTTACGGAGCCTAAGATCGTATGGAACGGAATGGGCGGCCGCTATCCTGAGGCACCGCACATCTACAAGAAGGACGGCTGGTACTACCTCATGATTGCAGAGGGCGGTACGGAGTTCGCGCACAGCGAGACGATCGCACGCAGCCGCAATGTCGAAGGTCCATATGATCCCGCACCGAACAACCCTATCCTCACCCATTTCACATCGGCAGCACAGTCGAGCCCGATCCAGGGTGTGGGACATGCCGACCTGGTACAGGCACATGACGGTTCATGGTGGCTCGTATGTCTGGCATTCCGCGTAAACCACGGTCTTGTCCACCTCCTCGGTCGCGAGACATTCGTCGCTCCGGTACGCTGGGACAAGAACGCGTGGCCGGTCGTGAACGGAAACGGCCAGATCGCCCTCAGGATGGACGTGCCTACCCTCCCTCAGAAGCCTTTCGAGGCTGATCCTGCACGTAACGAATTTGACGAGCCTCTCGGACCTAAGTGGTCATGGCTCCGCAAACCTGTCGAGGAAAGATATCAGGTTGCGAATGGAAAACTCCGTATGTACGGTTCTGTTGAAGGCCTCAACGAGCTCAAGAACTCGCCTTCATTCGTAGGCTTCCGTCAGGAGGACTTCAACTTCCAGGCAGAGACATGTGTGGAGCTCGGAAAGGCAGGCAACGGCGACAAGGCAGGTATGACCGTATACATGGACTACAACGGACACTATGACGTCTACCTCCAGAAGAAGGGCAGCAAATGGGTTGTCGGAACAAACTACACCTTCGGTCCTGTCAATCATACCGAGGAAGTAGCCGTGAACAGCGGAAAGGTATGGCTCCGCCTCACAGGAAACCGCAACCAGTACATGCTCTGGTACTCGACCGACGGCAAGGAGTTCAAGGAGGTCGGCAGGGCTGATGCACGTTTCATCAGTACCGAAACTCTCGGCAACTTCACAGGTATCATGCTCGGTCTCTGGGCTCAGTCCCCATCTGAGAAGGGCTACGCAGACTTCGACTACTTCGAGTACAAGGAAGTCGCTCCTCAGATGCCGATGCGCCGACGTCCGCAGTAAACCAGCTGAGGTTTGTGGCCGACCTGCTGTTTGAATGCATGTTCAGCCACCAGATATTCAGACAATTAGTTAGTAATTAACAACTTACAAGATAAGTTTGTGGCCGACCTGTCATAAATTTGACAGGTCGGCCACAACTGTTTAACACCCTGGAACTTACGGCTGTCTTACCATTCTTGTCTACATGCCGGCTATGAGCTTTTCGAGATCTGAGCGGTCCATCGAGCCTTCCAGACTGAAGAACATGGTCTCATCGTCTTCATTGATGATGCAGACGAAGCTGCTGACAGTTTTTTCGTCTCCGAGAGTGTACATGCGGATTGTGCTGCCGCTGTCCTTGACCTCCATAAGAAGTTCGAAGTTTCCCTTGTTCACCATGGCGGTGACTTCCTTGTAGAGTTCCGTAGAAGCCGGTGACTTCTGTTCGAAACTCAGCATATAAAATCCTGAGAATGAGCGTACCAGAGGTGCAACGTCCATCTTCTCTCCGTTTGCCATGTCTACATTGATGTCCGGAAGCTGGCCCACCAGCTTGAACATGGCCGGTGATATGTATACGGCTGAAACTCCCTCCTGATCGGAATATTTGTTATAAAGTTTCTTTCCTTCCTGTGCAAATGCTCCGACTGCAAGGAGGAGCATGAATGCCATTGTGATTATCTTTTTCATTTCATTTATTTTTAAATGTTAAGATTGCCACGTCGCTACGCTCCTTGCAATGACGCGTCCATGTCATCCTGAGGAGCCCGAAGGGCGACGTGAGGATCTTTTATTCGAATACCGATGAGACCTTATCGAGGGCTGCCTCAGATTCTTCTGCCATTGCAAGTCCTTTCTGAACTCCTTCCGACATCCTGGCGAAGGCCTTTTCCAGCTCCGCATATGCCAGATAAGGATCGTCGAAGGTATCCTTCGGCTCGTTCTGCCACCTTGTAATGCCCAGACCGATGCCGGCGAGGACTGCGACCGAAGCCGCCATGGACACAAACCTTACCGTCCTTGACCGCCGCGCATGCTGCGGGTCGTCGGCCGTCAGACGTTCCAATGTCCCGAAATCCGCCTTCAGACGTTCTGTGAAGCCCTCAGGAACGATGATGTTCCCGTCCATGGACACAGCATCCAGCTGCTCCAGACTCATATTCTCTATTTCCTTTATTGACTTCATATCTTCGACCTTAATGTTTTTCTTGCTTTGGCTACCAGCACCCTGACATGTACCTGGGAGAGTCCTGTCCTTTGCGATATCTCCTCATATTCGAGCCCGTCAACCGCCCTCATCTTCAGGACGTCGCGCTGGTTCGGAGGAAGCTTTTCCATCTCTCCCAGCAGATATCGGAGGGTGTCCTTCATCTCCGACCGGCCTTGCCCAGGTGCAGTCTCCAGCGGAGGAGCCTTCTCCAACGGTTCTGTCTTCCTTGCCGACTGTCTTCTTATCCTGTCTATGCAGATGTTCTTCAGGATGGAGACTCCATATGCAAACGGATTCATTATACTGCCGAGGCTGCTGCGGGCCGCCCAGAGCTTCAGATACAGTTCCTGCACCGCATCCTCCGCATCCTGGCCGGATTCAAGCAGATGGAAGGCTACCCTGTAAAACCTCTCCGCAAGCGGAATCCATATGTTGTTGAAATCGTTCATCAGTTCATCTTGACAATATCTCCAAGGTCCTCTGTCCTTATGTTTCCGAAGAAACAGACGAAAGTACAGTCTTCCGGCACATGGATGATGATGTCGTTGATCCTGTCTCCATCCTTTGACATGGTTCCGTAAATGTCTACAGAGTCCCCGCTGTCCTTGACTTCCATGATCTTCTCCGCATTCCTTAGAAGTTCCGACATTTCCCTGTTGAATGCAGCCTTCCTGTCAGCCGATGCGCCATAATATTCGACAGCTACAAATTTATATATTCCGTCAAGAATATCAAGAGCTTCCTTTTCTTCCTGATCTTCTGCTGCGGCATTTGCAAGCAGCTTCACCAGTCCCATTGCCACATTCCCGAATGAAACGACCTCAAAGCCTTCCTTGCCGTCATACCTGTCTATCAGTCTTGCGACTGCGTCCGTGTCTACCTTTTCCTGCGGGACCGCTGCATGGACGATCCCTGTTCCTGCCGTCATGACGACGAGCATGATGATTGAAATTAACTTCTTCATTGTCTTGTCCGTTTTAAGTTACACTTTTTTCGAGCGCTCACTTATATAGACGCAGGACCTGAGGATCTGTTAATAAAAAAGTCAGCACAAATGTAACATTTTATGCTGACTCATGTCTTTACATTCGGTTCTTCGGTGCATTTATTTCCTCTTGACCCTCTTTACAGTATGCTTTATTTTTCCTATCACAAAATTAAGTTCCAGACTTGATTCTGTTTCTGATGTCTCCAGGTCCGGCATTACAATGTCAGCAAGGTTTTCTCCAAAAGCTTGCAATTTATGAGGATCTGCATTCTCGTGCATATCCAGAATCTCTTTCTTCAGGTACCTCACTTTTGCAAAAGTTTCAATTATAGCGAAAGTAACTTCTGTAGCTCTTTTGCTTTTTAATATTGTAGCCAGCATATACAATCCCTTTTCAGTAAAGACCTTAGGCAGAGTCCTGCTCTTGGTTGACCATTTTGCGGTCGAAAATTTCGACCGCAAAATGGTCAACTCTTCCAAAGTCAATGAAAACATATAGTCATCCGGAAACTTGTCCGGATTGTTCTTTACGGCTTCATTAATCCTTTTTGTTTCCACTCCATACAATTCGGCCACATCAGCATCGGTCATGACCTTCTTCTGTCTGATGCTGAAAATTCTATTCATGACCTCATTCTGCATCAGGACCAGCGATTCTTTTTTCTGTTTCATAATACATTAAGTCTTGTGCCGTATTAAACAAAAAAGCGCGATACAGGCCATACGACTATGCCTATATCGCGTTGTGGAACTCTAACCGAACCACGGCGTCCAATCTTAATGACAAAGATATGCAAATAATATAAAGTTTTCAATCGTATTTTTATGACAGGTCGGCCATTTTATTACATACGGCTCTGGGCATCTTTTCCGGCGCCGGTGCCTTTGTAGCGGCTATTCGAAGCGTTGAAGGTATAGCGGAGAGAGACATCAAGGCGATGGTTGTTTCGTATCGGAGTCTCTGTGTGTATCAGGAATCCCGCATTGGAATATGTGCTCTGAAGACTGCGCTTCAAGACATCCTGCACACTGACACGAAGGCAGAGGGCATCGTTCTTCAGCCAGCACTTCTGCACTACGAAACCTAGATTGCAGCCCGGTGTAGTCATCCTGAAATTCAGATAATCACCCTTGGTCTGAATGTTCATGTTTGCCTCGACCTGCCAGCTGTGCCTGAAGCGGAAGGCATTGTTGAAAGTAAGGAAGAACATCGGCCTTGTATATGAAACAGTTACTTTGCCTGACTCAGTACGAGGGTCATCAAACCCGATCCGGGTCCATGGCTTCTGCATTCCTGCACTCCAACCGGGACTGTACACGCCCCATGTAGGATTCGCTGACAGGAATACGAGGAGATTACGTACCGGTTGCGGAATATTGCTTCTTTTTACAAGCAGCATATTATCCTTACCATATATATTGAACATCTGGGTCAATGCATTATCGATGCGCTCGTATGAGACCGAAAGATTCAGCCACCTGTAACGTGCATTCATGCCGACCTCCTGTTTTCTTTCATTCTTCAGTTTCGGGTCGCCCTGCATGAGGGTGAACGAATTGATATACTTTATACGGTCGCTCAGAAAGTCATAGCCCGGACGGCTGGTACGAAGACTGTAGGCCATCGAAGTCTGTACAGGACCGAACTGTCCGGACCATGAAAGGCTTGGAAAGAATTCATCCTGATAACGTTTCATGCTGTTTCCGTCATCAAGCAGGTCCATATAATTGAATCCCACATGTTCATAACGCAGTCCCGCACTGACCGATCCGAACTTCGGAATGCTGAATCCATAAGCAGCAAAGGCCGAAAAATTGTTTTCATTAACCTTGGAATCTGATGCGGGAAGAGGATAATTGGTGATAGAATAACTGCTCCCACGCTCGACGGCAGTCGCCTCGGCGCCTGCCTCCAGCTGACCTGTCCATACCGGATATGTCAGCACAAGTTTTGCTGCTGCAAGACTCGAAGTTGTCACTCCTTCCTGAAACATGTGCACCTGTTCCCCGGCATCAATGATATCTGATATGTCGCAGACCATATCCTTCCTGTTGGAAAGATAGTCCGCGTTGAAGCTTATTCCCAACCTGCCGAGATGGCCGCTGTAATATAGATTTCCTTCCCAATCGTATGGAGAATGCCGCTTCTCGTCCTGAAAAGATTCGTTGACACTTGACACTGAACCCGAAGATTCATCATGACGAAGGATATCCGTCACTGAGGAATAGTACGTACCGGCATCTACAGTCCTACGCATGACGACTCGCGCTCCGACAGAATGATTGTCCGAAAGCTGCCAGCTGAATCCCAGATTATAGTCCAGTCCGCTTGAATAGAAATGATCGTTTGCCACACAATCTTCGACAATATAGCTGTTCTTGTCTGTAAACATCTTTACATAATCATAATATGTGCTTATCTGATCCCATTTCCAATAATTCACAGAACCGAACAGATCCAGATTCCTGAAACGGTGGCGGAGATTAAGCGTTGCACTCGGATCGCTGACCCCGTTCTGAAGGTCCTGATTGTTGGCTGCATTCAGGTCGAATCCGAATCCTTCGCCTTCGCGTCGGACAGTCCTGATACGCACTACAGCCGACACTGAAGCATCATACTGTGCGCCCGGATTATTGATTACCTCAACGCTCTGCACATCCTCCGAACGCATCTGCTTGAGTTCATTCATATCCTGGAGCTTCCTACCATTTATATATATGACAGGACTTCCCTTTCCAAGCACCTCCAGCTCGTCACCTCTGGAGATCATTCCCGGCACCTTGCCCAGCATCTCAAGGACTGAACCCGAACTTCCGAGCACAGTACCCTTTACTTCTGTCACCATGGAAGTCGCTGTAGCTCTTGTCTTTACCATCATCCCTACGGAAACCGCTCCTTCAAGCATGGCAGAATCCTCTTTCAGCTTGACGGTCATATTCTCTGACGGGGTCAGATACATTGTTTCATAACCGAGCATCGCCACCATAAGTATCCTGTCTTCTTCGGATGCAATGGAGAATGTTCCGTCTTCGCCGGTAACGGTTCCGCTTACGATGGTTGAATCGGCCTTGGAAAGCATGGCCACATTTGCATATGGAACAGGTTCGCCGGAAGCGTCAACAACACGCCCTTTCAGAACTTCCTGGGCATAGGAGGTGAGGCCTGCTGAAATCAGCAGGCAGATCGAAATCAATATTTTCATAAATCAGATTGTTTTACGAGACCTTATATCCGGACAATATCCGACCGGCTGACTGTGAATGCGAGCACAGCAATACAGATGAATCCAAGCAGAGCATAACGCCATTGAAATATAAGCGCAATAAGAAGGGAATCGCCTGTCAGAAACTGAGGAGTAATGAAGAAATAGCCTGCACAGAAGATCGGTATGCAGATGATGACATTGACAAGAGCAAGAAGTAAGATCTGCTTCCTGTTATGCTTCCTGACAGCCTCCATTACGGCATTCAGGATCCTGAGATTTTCCTGAATCCTGGCATCGCGGTTCGCGAGGGATGCAGGAGTCGGCAACAGATTGATCTGACGCACCAATTCATCCATGAAGGCACTGTCCTTCGGCACAGGAATCCTGTTTTCCTGCACGAATCTTCTTATGTCCTGTTCTGTCTTCATAATGTATCCAGATATTCTTTCAGATGCCTGCGACCACGGGAAAGATGCGACCTGACCGTTCCGGAAGGCATTCCGGTTATTATTTCTATTTCCTTGACTGATTTTTCCTCCATATAGAAGAGCAGGATGACAGTCTGTTCCTGCAGGGAAAGATTTCCGATGGCCTGATGCAGCTGCTGATATTCATCTGTTCTGTCTGTTTCAGACTCGGCAGGAAATCCTCCTGGCGGATGATCTTCCAGAGAGAGCCATTCTGATTCCTTTCCGACCTTTTTCCGGGAATCATACCAGCAGTTGAAGGCTATCCTGAACAGCCAGGTGGAAAATCTGGACCTGCCCTCAAAGCGTTCAAAAGAGAGATAGGCCTTCAGGAGGGCTTCCTGTGCAAGATCATCCGCACGGAAACCGTCCCCTGAGCACAACCCGCGGAGGAACCTTCTCAAAGGCTCCTGCTCCTGGGTTATCAGCTCTATGAACTGCTCCTTGGTCATTATCTCTTATCCTCTTTCTCTATCTGGGACTTGAGGTATTTCTTTCCATAGAAGAAAGAAATAAGGAGGCCTATACCCACGGCAAGCAGAGGGAAACCTGGATAATATCCCCATGAAGGGAAAGAGGACAGGCCGAAGGCTGCTGACAGCACGAACATAAGTCCCATTACCGTGAACACGACTCCGGAACCAAGCCTGTTGACGAGCTCCATCCTTGTTGACTTTACCCTTGACTTGATACCCATAATGGCGTTCTGATCAAGGTCTGCTCCATTCTCGATTGCCTTGATCATCACATTCATCCTGTGTTCTGACCTCTTTGCATAAGCCCTTGCTATAAGAGCAGTGATAGCGATAGGCATCACGCCGCTGACTGTAATCGGAATAAGTGCATTTACAATATCCATGATGTTTCAATTTTTTTTGTTTACTGATTAGACGGTATCCTGGCCGGAAATGTTGCAGCTTGGCATATAAAAAAATCCGGCTGGTCATGACCAGCCGGATTTTCAAAGCGGCAATCTACTTTGCCGTTATATAATCTATGACCTTAATAAGGTCCTGAGGTTCATTCCACTGGATCTTTTCTGTCTTGAGGAATGCCGAGAACTCCTTCTTGTCTATGCCTTCCAGCGCTGCAACGCTCTTCTTGTTTGCAGGAACAAGCCTGTGTTCGATCACAAGATAAAGATTGCTGTTGACCGGCAGCCTCTCGGACTGATCCTTCATGGCATGCAGATCCTTATATACGTCTGTCAGAAGATAGCCGTTGTATTGGTTGATGACATTCTCATTATAAAGGAAGGTCTTGGTGGTAGTGCTGTTCAAGGCAGTGGTGCCCATGGCTCCGTCCTTCTTTACTATCGCCGAATAATTGGCCCGGCTTTCCTTGACCACACTGCCTCCCTTTGACTCTGCCATGACCTTCAGCATCTTCCCTTCCACAAAACGGAACCGGTCTTCGCCAATGATCAGGCCTATCACGCCCCATGTATCAGCTTCCTTGATCTTGCCGTTCTTATCCACGTAATGTAAGGCAGAGATATTCAGATGGATATTGAAACGCCCCTTGTTGGAGTCCTTGTTGGCACGCAGAAGCTCACCCTCCATGAAGTCAGGGTAAAGGTACGGCCAATTGGCTGTAGGCTGGTCGTTCTGCGCTGACGCAGACAAGACCAGCAGGATGCCGACACATATGAGCAGGAATCTCTTCATACTGCTACTCCTTGCGCTCAGCCTTAGATTCGAGGAAGAGCTCGTCCATCTGCTCCTGGTCGATGTATGAAGGAGAGTCGATCATCACATCGCGGCCCTGGTTGTTCTTAGGGAATGCGATATAGTCACGGATGGTCTCCTGACCTCCGAAGAGCGAGCACACGCGGTCGAAGCCGAAGGCGAGACCGCCGTGTGGAGGTGCACCGAACTTGAATGCGTTGATGATGAAGCCGAACTTGTATTCCGCGTCCTCCTTGCTGATTCCGAGAACCTCGAACATGCGCTGCTGCATCTCCGCCTCATGGATACGGATAGATCCGCCACCAAGCTCGGTTCCGTTGAGCACGAAGTCGTATGCATTTGCACATACCTTCTCAAGGTCTTCCTTCCTGTCGCTGTAGAAGAGGTCGAGATGCTCAGGCTTAGGAGCTGTGAACGGATGGTGCATGGCGTAGAAGCGCTGGGTCTCGTCGTCCCACTCCACGAGAGGGAAGTCCACCACCCAGAGTGGTGCGAAGTTGAACGGATCGCGGAGACCGAGGCGGTTACCCATCTCGATACGGAGCACTCCGAGCATGTTCTGTGTCTTTCTCTTTGCGCCGCAGAGCACGAGCATCATGTCGCCCTTCTTGGCGCCGAGACGGTCTGCAACTGCCTGGAGCTGCTCAGGAGTATAGAACTTGTCGATAGAAGACTTGATCGATCCGTCCTCGTTGAGCTTGATGTAAACAAGGCCCTTGGCACCCACCTGAGGTCTCTTCACCCACTCTGTGAGCTCGTCGATCTGCTTGCGGGTATATGCTGCGGCGCCCTCGACATTGATTGCACCGATATAATCCACGCTGTCGAACACAGAGAATCCGCAGCCCTTCACGAGGTCTGTGATCTCATGAATCTTCATGTCGAAACGGATGTCCGGCTTGTCTGATCCATAGAAATCCATCGCGTCGTACCAGCTCATGCGAGGGATACGCTCGGCGATCTCTACATTGAGGACATTCTTGAAGAGGGTCCTCATCATGCCTTCGAATGTATTGAGAACATCTTCCTGCTCCACGAACGACATCTCGCAGTCGATCTGGGTGAACTCAGGCTGACGGTCAGCACGGAGGTCCTCGTCACGGAAACAGCGTACGATCTGGAAGTAACGGTCGTAACCGGCAACCATGAGGAGCTGCTTGAAGGTCTGAGGAGACTGAGGGAGGGCATAGAACTGGCCAGGGTTCATGCGTGAAGGCACGACGAAGTCGCGTGCTCCCTCAGGGGTAGACTTGATCAGATATGGGGTCTCGATCTCAAGGAAGTTCTGAGCATCGAGATAGTTGCGTACCTCGTGAGCGATCTGGTGACGGATCTTGAGGGCTCTCTGGAGAGGGCCTCTGCGAAGGTCGAGGTAACGGTACTTTGCCCTGAGTTCCTCGCCGCCGTCGCTCTCCTCTTCTATTGTGAAAGGAGGAGTGTTGGCCTTGTTGAGCACCTTGATCTCGCTGAGGCTGATCTCGATGTCACCTGTAGGCATCTTAGGGTTCTTGCTCTGACGCTCAACGACCTCACCGGTCACCTGAAGCACCCACTCGCGTCCGAGGCTTGAAGCAGTCTCCACGAGTTCTTCAGCTGCATGTGCATCGACAACGAGCTGAGTTATACCATAACGGTCTCTGAGGTCTACGAAGGTCATTCCGCCAAGCTTTCTTGACTTCTGCACCCATCCGGCCAAGGTCACTGTCTGACCGACATTTTCAATGCGGAGTTCTCCGCAGGTGTGTGTTCTGTACATATGATTTGATTGTTTTATTTTTCTGCTGATCTGTCGGACAGACTGTGGATTCCATCGGCCCCCTCCCACTCTGTGGGCCCCTCCCCCTAGCCGGGGGTGGCAAAATGCCGATTCCATCCATCAGCCAGCCCTCCATAATCTGACAAAAGTAATCAAATTATATGGAATTTGGAGGCATCAGCCGTTAAAATGAATTATATTTGTGGAAATTTAGAAGATTCTATGGAAGTTAGAGCGAAGAAGGCCCTTGGCCAGCATTTCTTGACAGACCTTTCGATCGCACAGCGTATCGCTGATGCGCTCATCGTACCTTGTCCCGGAGTTGACACAGTAAACGATGCATCGAATCCTATGCCTGCACTGGAAGTGGGGCCGGGCATGGGTGTGCTGACGCAGTATGTGCTCCAGAGGCCGGAGGTGGACTTGAGAATGGTCGAGATTGACACTGAATCCGTTGACTATCTGCTTGTTCACTTCCCGCAGGTCAACGGAAAGCTCATCGAAGCTGACTTCCTCAAGCTCAAGCTGGAATCATTCTTTCCAGACAAGTTCTGTGTGATAGGTAACTTCCCGTATAACATTTCCTCACAGATATTCTTCAAGATCCTGGATTACAAGGAACAGGTTCCGCAGGTTGTGTGCATGATCCAGAAAGAAGTTGCAGAGCGTATTGCCGAAAAGCCGGGAACCAAGACATACGGAATCCTGTCAGTTCTTCTTCAGGCATGGTATGACATCGAATACCTCTTCACGGTAGGCGAAGGCGCATTCAACCCGCCGCCTAAGGTCAAGTCGGCGGTCATCAGGCTTGTACGCAATCAGCGTACCTCATTGGGATGTGACGAAACCTTGTTCAAGACCGTAGTGAAGACTGGTTTCAACCAGCGCAGAAAGACGCTCCGCAATTCTCTCAAGCCGCTTATCCGTGCCAAGGCAGACCGCCTGGGCTGGACTGAGGAGCAGCTCGCTGAATTCGTTTCCGATCCTGTCTTCGAGCTCCGTCCCGAGCGCCTCAGCGTCGAGGACTTCATTAATCTTACTCTTAAACTATCTTAAAACATGAAAGTAATACTGGTAAACGGAAGCCCTCATAAGGAGGGATGTACATATACCGCCCTGACAGAGGTGGAAAAGGAACTTAATGCGGCAGGAGTCGAAACTGAAATCTTATGGCTCGGAACCAAGCCGATCTCAGGCTGTCTGGGATGCGGAGCATGCTGCAGAAGAGGACCGGAGGGAGAAGCCCCAAGCGGAAAATGCTTCATGAACGATGTCGTGAACGAGTTCATCGACAAGGCCAAGGAAGCTGACGGATTCATCTTCGGAAGTCCTGTTCATTATGCCGCCCTCTCCGGAGCACTCACATCTTTCATGGACCGCGCATTCTACGGAAAAGGTGCCATCTACCGCTATAAGCCGGCTGCCGGAATCGTAAGCGCCCGCCGCGGAGGCACAACTGCAGCCTTCGACCAGATCAACAAATACTTCACCATCTCGTCCATGCCTGTAGTTTCATCAAAATACTGGAACATGGTCCATGGCAGCACCCCTGAGCAGGTCCGTCAGGACGAGGAAGGCATGCAGGTCATGAGAGAACTCGGCCGCAACATGGCCTGGCTTCTCAAATGCATCGAAGCCGGCCGTGCCGCCGGCATCCCTGACCCAGTCAAGGAAAAACCCGTAATGACCAACTTCATCAGATAGTCAGCTGCTAGAATAAGCTTTTATGCATATTTCCAGCACCGGTAGAAAAGTGGCGCAGTCTTGACTCGCCACTTTCTTTTTTTATGACATCTAGTTTAAAATAATCTTTGTAGAAACTCTAAAAATGCATTTTTTATGTCTGAGATTGAAATAGATTGTTTGATAGGACTATATCTCCAAATTAAGACGAAAGGATGAGGAGCTATCTAAAGGGTGGGGGACAAATTGTCCATCCCCTTACAGTTCAGACGGAATTTTTGAATTTTGCTCCAAACTTTGCGCTGATTCATTGCATTCTGTTCGCTGAGTCATGATTTTCATGCACTCGGCGAACATCCATTTATGCATTTCTAGCATCCAATGTATAATCCATCGCATTTCAAAAGCAATAGAAACATTCGCTATCAGAAAGGGAAAACTTGCCGAGAAACGTCAGGAAGGCACGCTGTTCTGATGTCAATCTATCATTACACCATGACATTTTTGCGACTCGGACAGACTGGCCAAAGTTCAATTTTTGAACTGGACAGGTAGCAAGATGAGTGTTCGTTTGACAAACGTAACACAATTGCCTCCGCTTACGCGTCCGGACCAATCTGCTCCGAAGTCGCATTGTCAAAAAATCACCTTAAAAATTGAATCAAAATGGAAACATTTTACGGCTAGAACCGAAGAAATTATCACACATTCCGTCTCTCGGATGAAGAAGAACTGTATGTCTTTGCAAAGATGAAGGAGCTTGGATACCACATCAGAGATGCCATTCTAGACGAGAAGCTGACAGTAGAAATCTGCCAGGATCCCGTCAAGTACGATTACTCACACTCCATCAGGCAGCTCATCACAGCCATTCCTACACTAGACAAAAGATGGACCCGCGCAGAGAAGGAGTTCATGGACGCCTACAACATCACCTGTGTAGATCCAGCACTCATCCACCGTCATGCTAACAGAATCAGACTCATCGTCGTCGAACTCGTTGGCATGTTGGAATATCTGGTCAAGTTGCTTGGGGAGTCGCACGAGAAGAAATCTGACCTATAACTTAGTCAGCTTGAGCTCGAAGTTCGGGTTGTCCAAATCTACCGATACATCATATTCTTCCAACCCACGCAATTGAGCTACCTTTCTCAAATGAGATTTGTATCGTTCTTCTATATCAGGGCCGTAATAGATTGCCTTGACGCTTTTACGGTCCGATATATTTGCATAGTCACTTGACTCCATTGCCGGACAATGACAAATCATCCTCCACTCTGCCTCTTGTGCATAAGATCTTGATTTATACAAATAGGACTTAAACCATAGCAGCTGATCTATCGGCAATAACATTTGAGGGAATCCCATTTTATGCAAAAGATTACTGAATATTATATTGAAGATATTCTCTGTGGCATCATAGCGCTTATCCCCATATATAACTGGAAAGATATGCGAATAATTCTTTTCTGCCTTGTCGCATGTTCCTATGTTTGGGCAGGTCTCACATCCTCCATTTAAAAAGCTTTGCATATCGTATTCTAATGCAAACCCTGAATACCCATCTGCATAATTATCCCACATATGTTTAGCGCGGACATCTTCAGTGAAACATGCTATTTTAGTGACCCGGTCTCTCTGCATGTATGTGATGTGATCTTGAATTATGGGCTCTATTCCCTTTAGAAAGAAATGAAGATACTCCTTGCTTCTTACCTGTTCGCGAACCTCCTCCGGCAATTCAGAATTGATTGTTTTTAAAGCGTCTGCAAGCTCTTTTCCATATTGCTCTTCAATTATTGACAATACGGATTCTTCATCTTCTTTGTTTCCGTACATCTTATCAACAACTCCTGAATCAAAAACGCCATCAATGAGTTGATAAATATGCTCCTTATTGACATATACCAGCGAGTCATACTTATCGTGAAACATACCAGCTATACAGACCGGTATTGTCTCCTGCTCCAAAGATATAAAGTTATCTAGGCTACAGGATCTGAAGCGATATAACTTCTGAGGTATGTTAGGCTGAACAAGACAATCCATCTCCCGCCATAGGCTATCACTTTCTTCTTTTGGAGCATTACTTGGAATACATGTACGCGAAAGATAATCCGCAAAACGAGTCTTGAAATCTTCCATAGGAAATATTTTTGATGCGCCAACGCAAAAAAGATACCATATACTGTTAAGCAAGGATAAATATTTCGCTGTGCCGCTAAATGGCACAATCATACCATACCTTTGCACTATCAATCAAAAGCAACTAGGATTTTCATGAGGTATGCAGAAAAGGTAATGCTCCATCAGATGGTGCAACAAACATTCACAGAAAGAAAGGCTTACGATGCCCTCTCGGATAGAGCAGACAGGAGGTTGTGGTTTATGAAAAAATCTCAAATCCTTGGTAGCCTAAGCGATATTATTGAGCGGTATGAATTTGAAAATCAGGTTATAAGAAAAATAGCCGACAGAGAACGCTCCGAATTGGCCAGCAAAATGGATTTGAATGAAGAATCATCACGACTATACAATGCTCAGATTGAGTTATTGGAAGAAGTCGTAGAAACAAGAAAGCTGATGGCAGACACATTAAAGTCAGTAAGGCATTCCGTAACAATTTGGAAGCGTTACTCTTCAAAAGATGTAAATATGATGACAAGCCTGACCGACAAGCTTATACCAAAACTCCGTGACCTGTCTGATGTCGCAGGACTCTTGGAAAAATATGAGAAACCGTTTTATAGCAACAACCGTAAATTTCAATAGTTATGTTCAACACAAAATCAAAGAATCTCCACTTCGCACATTTCGACATTGCGGGGTTCTCCTATTGGGAGGAATGCATGGTCATAAACCAGCTTAAAATAGGTGACGAGGTACAGCTCGTACGAGAGGAAAACAATAAGTTTGATCCTTACGCAGTAGCGATCATGTTCGACGGATACAAACTCGGCTACATTCCACGCACCAATAACGAACAGTTCTGCGCCCTTATGGATCAAGGACACTCAAACATCTTCGAAGCCCGCATCCAGCGCATCACTCCTGACAGCCACATGGAACATCAGGTCAGCGTAATCGTATACTTGAAGAAAGCTTAATTTCTTTTTGCTCATTGATTGCTCAGCCCAAAGGCAATATGCCGTTTGTCCTTTAACAGAATGAGAATTTAAAGTATTCAAGGCAAATGCTAAGAATTACGCAATTTCAACCATGTAGAATCTATCGACCGATTGGGCCTCCCATAAAGGTCAACCTCAAGTGACCTCCGAGAGGATTTTCGGTAAAAAAGTCTCGATATAACAATGTAGACTTTTTCAGCCCAAGAACTATACCAGCAGCGTTCTTGGGCTGTTTTATACGCTAAATACACAATGTAAAAAACAAACCCTGGACGACGCATATCGCAGATTTTAAATATTTTTTAACCCGGGGCATTTTTATATGTAAGGTTATTTATATATTTGCAAAGTTAACCACCATTTAAGGTGGCGAAATTAATAAACATGGCGCAGAAAAAAGAATTTATTGACAGCAGAAGGGCTGTAACATTTTTAGACTTATTCGCTGGAGCAGGTGGAATCAGCGAGGGATTCTTGCAGGCATACACTCAAGACAAGTATTATGATTTCGTCCTTGCAAGCGACATCAATTCAAACTGTGAACTGACACACAGAGTCAGATATAATCATCAGTTAGGCTTAGATACTGAATTTCTTACTGAGGATATTATGTCTGAAACATTCTTGCAGGATCTTCTTAAAAAAGTAGGAAAAAAGAAGATTGACGTTGTCACTGGTGGGCCGAGCTGCCAATCATTCAGTCTCTCTGGACGCCGTAGGAAATATGACAAGAGAGATAATTTATTCGAGCATTACCTCAAGGTCATAGAAGCGCTTCGTCCTAAGTACTTCGTTATGGAGAACGTAAAAG
>SUYO01000018.1 GCA_015060385.1 Bacteroidales bacterium | reverse complement strand
CTCCACGGTTGTCAACGGTGTTGAATCCATCACCGGACAGATCAATACCGAGTATCGCAAACCTACGGACGAAAAGCCTCTTTTTGTGAATCTGTCCGCGATGAACGATACCAAGACCGACGTCAACTTCGCAAACCGTTGGCTGTATTACAGCCCGACCGGCATCCAGTTGCGTTTCGGCATCCGAGCCCTGCAGGACAGTCGCTCGGACAGAAAAACACCGTTTTCGCGATTTGAATGGGCTATACCTTCATGACTCCGGAAACCGCCATCGTCGGAGGCCTTTACAGCATCTGGCACAATATCTATAATTCATGGCAGCTTTATCGTGCTTAGATTTCCTTAAATTTTACTCTATTATCAAAATGAACTTGTCTATTTGTCAATAAATTGCTACATTCGCGGACTAGTCAATAAAATGATAGCTAACCAAATGAAACGTTACCTTATTATGTCGCTGTCAGTATTGTTGCTGATGGCGGCTACAGTTCATGCAAGACAGGCAGATTCCCTGAGGACCTATCAGGAGAAGCTGTTCATGGGTGTCCGTGCCGGCATGCCTATGGCGGAGGCTGACTTCAGCTCATTCGGTGCAGACAGATTCCGCCCAAGCTGGAGCTTGGGCATCAACGCCGGCTACAGGTTCACTGACGTATTGTCACTGGAGCTGTCTGCAAACTGGGGTCAGCTCTATCTCGGAGAGAAGGGCTGCTGCCTTGACTATCAGTATTTTCTCGGCAGCGACATGAACCGTTATCATCCTGACCTCATACCGGAGGGTATGAGCGGTCAGTACTACAGGGACATCAAGAACATCACCTTCACCCAGAGGTACGGTCTCCAGATGAACATGAACATACTCGGTTTCTTCAGGAGGACCAAGACCGGTCCGTGGAGACTCGAGCTTGCTCCTGCAATCTACGCAGTAGGTACAAGCTCCGACATCGTGACCAAGAAGGACCGTACCCCTTTCGTCGAGGACATCAGCAAGTGGCATCTCGGATACGGCGGTCTGCTCCAGGCCACCTACGCGATAAACAGGAACATGAACATCGGCCTTTACGGTGGCTATACCCAGGTCACCGGAAAGCAGATGGACGGCATGCCTGGGCTTCACACCAGCAACTTCATCATCGATGCCGGCGTCAGGTTCACCTTCAGCCTGATCAAGAAGAAGAGGGCCGTCAGACCTTCTGCTCCGGCCGCCGCATCATCGGTTCAGCCGGTTCAGCCTTCACAGCCTTCTCAGCCAGTCCAGGCCGATGAGGAGGTTCCATTCCAGAACCTCGAAGGCGCCGGTCATGTGACCCAGCCTGAAGAGGCCGTCGCTTCGGACCGTACCGACGGCGCAGCTGCCGCAGACAGGAACGAGGGTGCCGTTGCCGCAGACCCTGCGGGAGAGGCAGCTCCTGCTGGCAGGACCGACAAGGCCGTGACCGAGGACGTCGACGGCGTGACCGAGCCGGCTCCATCAAAGGAGACCCAGCCTTCAGAGGTCCAGCCTTCAGAGACTCAGGTGGAGGACAGCAGGTTCCCTATCATCTACTTCTCGTTCAACAGCATCTGGATCGAGCCAAGCGAAAGAGGCAAGGTCAAGGAGATCGCGGAGATCATGAAGGCGGACAAGTCGATCCGCGTACGCGTCACCGGCTGGTGCGATCCTGTGGGCAGCGAGGAGGCCAACAAGCGCGTATCCCTTCAGCGTGCCGAGGCTGTCAAGCGTGTGCTTGGCCAGTGGCTTGTCCCTGCCGACCGCATCGAGACCGTGGGAGGAGGCATCAAGAAGGATGCTGCCAGCTATTCCGAGGCAAGGAACGCTACTACAATCGAGATATTCTAATGAGATATATATAAAAATGCAATAGGTATGAAAAAGCTACTTTACTTTATGGCGGTCATTGCAGCGGTGCTCTTCACGGCATGCGACGAGCTTGACCACGCCATTGCAGATCAGGGTGACCGTATCGACCAGCTCGAAAAGCTCTCGATCAAGGGTATCGAGGACCAGGTCACTGCCATCAACGCTTCCATGAGCGATCTGGAAGCAGTAGACCAGGAGCTCGACGGTTACATCAAGGCTCTTGAGACGAAGGTCGCCGACCTTGAGAAGCAGCTTGCGGCAGACAATTCCGCGGAGCTGGAGAAGGAGATCCAGGCCATCAACGCCCTCATCGAGGATCTGAAGGCGAAGGACGCCGAGCTCGAGAAGAAGATCGAGGACCTCAAGAAGTACATCGATGACGAGATCACTGCCACCGAGGACTGGGCGGAGGCGACATTCGCGACCCTGGAGCAGTACTCTGAGATCCAGGAGGAGATCTCGGCGATCTCCCTTCTGATCGACCAGCAGAAGACAGACCTGACCGCTGCGATCGAGGATGCGATCGATGATCTTGAGACCTCGATGCAGGCCTGGGTGAACAAGACCCTCGCGGAAGGATACTATGACATCGCAGCCATCGACGCTAAGCTGAAGGCTCTCGAGGAGAAGCTTGCAGACGCTGATGCAGCGCTTGCAAAGCAGATCAAGGATCAGCAGGCGGCTCTCGAGCAGGCCAAGAAGGACCTCACTGCAGCATACGAGAAGGCCATCACCGAAGCCATCGAGGCCAACAACGGCGTGATCGACGAGGCGATAGCTGACGCGGTCGAGGACGTTCTCAAGAAGGTTGACACCAAGCTTGCCGTGATCGACAACACGATAGCTGCCATCCAGAAGGACATCGACGCCCTCAAGAGCAGCGTGGAGGCCTTCAAGGAGCAGATCGGAGCCATCAGCCAGTCCATCAAGGACCTTGAGGAAGCCGACAAGGAACTGAAGGAGCTCATCGAGGCTCTTGAATCCGACGGCAGCGACTACGGTGACCTCATCGAGCAGCTCAAGCAGAAGGACGCCGCCCTTGAGAAGCAGATAGCAGACCTCAAGAAATATATCGACGAGGACATCAAGAAGTACGTCGATGACGAGGTCGGCAGTGTCGAGGACTGGGCGAACAGGACATTCGTGACCCTCCAGCAGTTCTCGGAGATACAGACTAATCTCGGAAGCATCTCCACCCTCCTTGAGCAGCACGGAAATGACCTCACCGCCGTCAAGGAAAGCGTTTCGAAGCTTCAGGACAAGATAGGTGACATCGAGGATGATATCACTGCGATCACCGACCGTCTCGATGACCTTGAGGCAGCCGTGGAGGCACTGCAGAACCGCATCCAGAGCATCCGCTTCCTGTCGGAGTACAGCGACGGAAGCGTGGAGTTCGCCTCTGGCAGCACCACGCTGAAGTTCATCCTCGCGCCTAAGGCTGCTGCAGGAGAGGTCGAGGTAAGCCACGTCACAGCATTCATCTCACGCACAAAGGCGCGCACAAGGGCTGCAGGCGATCCTGTCGCCCTGACCGTGGAGTCAGTGACAGGAGATGCCGCAACAGGCCTCATGGAGGTTGTAGTAAGCGCAGCCTCGCTTCCTGCCGACTACTGGGCTGACGGTGATGATGCAAACGTGTACATCTGCATTTCAGACGGAAACAACGACATCATCTCGGAGATGATTCCTGTCTTCCGCGTGCCTTACGTGACCCTCACTACGACAGCGGCGGTCAGGGCAGCCGGTGACAACACTCTCAAGATGAGTGCAGCGGTGAACTCTCTCGAATACTCGACAGACAGAGGTGCGACATGGAACGAGCTCGGCACAAATGAGGTTACGTTCGGCAACGGCACTGCCGTCCTCCTGAGAGGCAAGGCTGAGGAGGGAACAGGTAATTCAGGTGAATACGCCACAATCCAGATAACAGGTGAGGATGTAGTATGCTACGGAGACATCCGCACCCTCATAGACTGGGAGAATCATGCAGGCGCAGAGACTGCAGGCGCATCCTTCTACGGACTGTTCAAGGGCTGCGAGGCGCTTGTCGACGCATCAGGACTCAAGCTCATCCCTGACGGCGAGACAATGGCGGATGAATGCTATGCGTACATGTTCTCCGGCTGTACGAACCTTACAAAGACTCCTGAGCTCCCTGCGACGGAACTTTCAAAGGGATGCTACGACAACATGTTCAGCTACTGTACAAGCCTGACTGAGGCTCCGGCGCTTCCTGCACCTGTCCTCACAGAGAACTGCTACAGGGAGATGTTCAAGGGATGTACTGGTCTGGAAAGCGTCATAATCTCTGCTACCGACACTTCTGCCCCTGGCTGTATGGACGACATGCTTGATGAGGTGGAACTCTCTGAACCATCTGAACTCATCGTTACAAGCATACCGGAGATTGAAGCAGCACCTGCCGGTTCAATCGTCCGTCTTGGTGCTGATATTTCAGCAACTGAAACCATCGATATAACTAAGGACCTTACGCTTGACGGTAATGACCATACCGTGACATTTACGGCTGTAGATAACAATCGTATGGTAGAGGTTTCGAAGGAAGCTGCAGGTGCATCACTTACATTGAAGAACATTACACTCGTAAATGATGCTTCCTATGTACAGCGTGGTGTAAACTATAACACCAACGGAACTTTGACTCTTGATAATGTAACCATTGAGAGTACAGAGGACCGTGCAATTACTTATGCAGTGAACTTCCCTGCTTACTCAGACAATGCGACGGTAGAAATCAATAAGTCTTTCATAATCGGTAATATCGCATTGAATCTGTGGGGTGAAAACATGAATGTCAATGTGGTGGATTCGGAACTCTACAACTATGACAACACCGACCATGAAAACTATAGTACGATTGTACTCAACAATAACGGAACTGACTCTGCCAAGGGTAGCGTAGTAACGATTTCCGGAGGTAAGGTAAGTGCACTGGATGAAAATGGCGTACCTTGTACGGCAGTCACTAACCCTGCGCAGGGTACCGTTACGATCAGCGAGACTACCGAGGTAATAGGTGATTTACGAAACAATGTCGCTATAGTGTACTTTGGTACTGATCAGCACTACGGTTGTCTCACTATCGCAGAAGCCGTTGAAACAGCCATGGATACCGATGGCTCAGTACTCTTGCTTGATAATGTCGTGCTTGATGAACCGATCATAGTTCCTGCCGGTGAAGAACTTGTCCTTAACCTTGGCGGATATACCCTCTCATGCGAGTCTACCCAGACAGGTGCAAACTTCAATATGATTGATGTTCGAGGAACCTTGACTGTTCAGAATGGAACAATCACTACTAAGCATGTTGGAGAAAATATGGGCTGGAACAATTCTACAAATGTATTTAACGTTACAGCCGGAGGCGTTCTCAACATGAATGATGCTGTATGTAAGAACCTTGGAGGCTCAGACATGGCGTTCTGTGTACATTTGAACAACTGGGGAGAAGTTACTCTCAATGCAAAGAATACCAGCTTTGAGTCAACTTATGTCGGTATCAGAATCTTCAACAGCGGTCCTGATATGAATAATGTAACTCTTGAAAATTGTGATATTCTTACCGGCAACGGTTGTATTTGGGTTCACAACTATACTGCAGCTGATTTTGGAAACGATGCAGCTAAGACAGCTGCCGCAGCTCAGCGCTTGAACTTCAACTTTACAAACACAACGATTGCAAGAACAAACGGTTCAAAGTCACTTATTCGCTTTGGATTCACTAACTCAATCTACTACAGCGATATCGAGATGACCACTGTCATGGCAGGAAGCAAAGCGGCATTGTCATGGGGTCTTAATAACAGCAAGACTGTGTTGTTGAACAACGACCTTGAATTGGGTTCTGATGACGCGGGCATCACTATCGCAAGCGGTGCAACAGCCACATTGGATCTCAATGGATTCACTCTCAGTCAGGAATATGCTACAACAACTACATATGCGATGATCGAGAACAAGGGTACTCTTACGATTACGGACAGTTCAAGTGAAAAGAACGGCAAGATCAGTTACAAGGACGTTACCGTATATACTGCAGATGTCAACTATGCGTCCAACACCATCAGAAACGAAGGTACTTTGACTCTTGAAGCCGGTACCATTGAGAACATCTCAGGCGATGACGTGATGAACTATGGTTATCCACATGTTATTGATGTTTATCAGGGATCTACCACCAACATCAAGGGCGGTACTGTAAAGAGCGCGAATTACGATTGTATCCGTATGTTCTGTAACAGCACCACATTGGCAACTACAGTGAACATCTCTGGCGGTAACATCATCAATCGTGTATCATTCCAGAATCCTAGCTCTAATCAGGCAGGATATGGTAGATTGAACATTACCGGAGGTACCTTCACTTCAACTGATGATGTGAATGCAAACGTCCGTCTCCTGAATTTCAGTAGCGATGTATCAAATATGAAGGCTGTGATTTCCGGCGGTACATTCGATAAGGGAGTAAGGACTCAGAACTATGGTTCAGGACAGGTAACTCAGGGAGACTGGCTTACAATTGAGAATGTTACTGTGGAAACAGTACAGTAGCCTTTCGGGAGTAAGTTTCCTAAATAAGAATGTGGCCTGACTGCTGTCAATTCAGCAGTCAGGCCACAAAACTATATTTTCGTGGTCTCGCTTTCTTTTGTTATATTTGCGACCTGAACAAAATATGACCTGACATGAGCAACCAAAGGTACATGCAGCGTGGTGTTTCGGCATCGAAGGAAGATGTGCACAACGCTATCAAGAACATCGACAAGGGTATCTACCCTAAGGCATTCTGCAAGATCATTCCTGACATCCTCGGCGGTGACCCTGATTACTGCAACATCATGCATGCGGACGGCGCAGGAACAAAGTCATCACTTGCGTATCTCTACTGGAAGGAGACCGGTGACCTGAGCGTATGGAAAGGCATCGCCCAGGATGCACTCATCATGAACATAGACGACCTTCTCTGCGTGGGAGCGGTGGATAACATCCTCGTTTCCTCGACCATCGGTCGCAACAAGATGCTCGTTCCCGGCGAGGTGATCAGCGCGATCATCAATGGAACGGACGAACTTCTTGCCGAGCTTCGAGAAATGGGCGTGGGCGTGTATGCGACCGGCGGCGAGACAGCTGATGTGGGCGACCTTGTGCGTACGATCATCGTGGATTCGACCGTGACCTGCCGAATGAAGCGCAGCGACGTGATCGATAATGCGAACATCCGTCCGGGCGATGTGATCGTGGGTCTTGCTTCATACGGTCAGGCTACATATGAAAAGGAATATAACGGTGGAATGGGCAGCAACGGACTGACCAGCGCCCGCCACGATGTGTTCTCGAAATACCTTGCAGAGAAATATCCGGAGAGCTTCGACAAGGCTGTTCCGGAGGACCTCGTGTACAGCGGCGGTCTCAAGCTCACCGATGCTGTCGAGGGTTCGCCGCTTGACGCAGGAAAGCTTGTGCTTTCGCCTACCCGTACGTATGCACCGGTTGTGAAGAAGCTTCTCGATGCACTTCGTCCTGAAATCCACGGAATGGTCCATTGCTCCGGCGGTGCCCAGACCAAGATCCTCCACTTCGTGGGCGACGATATCCGTGTCATCAAGGACAACCTCTTCCCTGTACCTCCTCTATTCAGGACCATCCACGAGCAGAGCGGAACTGACTGGGCGGAGATGTACAAGGTCTTCAACATGGGTCACAGGCTCGAAGTTTACCTTTCTCCTGAACATGCCGAGGAGGTCATCGCGATTTCGAAGAGCTTCGGCATAGATGCGCAGGTGGTCGGAAGGGTAGAGGAGTGCGACCATAAGGAACTCATCATCCGTTCGGAATTCGGAGAATTCATTTATTAATCTATTAACATGAGGAGATTGCCACGTCGCTGGCACTCCTCGCAATGACGTATAGAGCATGAGAGCATTATTCAGTGTAAGTGATAAGACAGGCGTGGTAGAATTCGCCAGTCAGTTAGTGGACCTCGGTTGGGAAATCATTGCAACAGGGGGTACGATGAAGCTCCTGCAGGAAGCAGGTCTTAAGATCATCAATATCAGCGAGGTGACAGGTTTCCCTGAAATCTGTGACGGACGCGTGAAGACCCTTCATCCTAAGGTGCACGGCGGACTTCTCGGCCGTCGCGACCTCGACAGCCACATCGCCCAGCTCAAGGAGAACGGCATCGAGTTCATCGACATGGTGTGTGTTAACCTCTATCCTTTTAAGCAGACTATCGCAAGACCTGACGTGACGATGGAGGACGCAATCGAGAACATCGACATCGGAGGTCCTTCAATGCTCCGCAGCGCGGCAAAGAACTGGAGCGCAGTTACTGTTGTCTGCAATCCTGAGAATTATGCAAGGATCATCGCCGAAATCCGCGAGCACGGCAATACTACAAAGGAAACCCGTCTCCAGCTCTCTGCAGAGGCATATACCCATACTGCAGAGTATGACATGATGATCGCCACTTACATGCGCAAGGCTGCAGGTCTCAACGAGAAGCTCTTCCTTGAGTACGACCTCAAGCAGAGCCTCCGCTATGGTGAGAACCCGCACCAGAGTGCAAAGTTCTATGCAACTCTTGACAAGGTGCCTTACTCTCTCGCTACTGCAGAGCAGCTCAACGGAAAGGAACTTTCATACAACAATATCCAGGATGCAAACGCAGCCCTGAACATCGCACGCGAGTTCGATGCTCCGTTCTGCGTAGGTCTCAAGCATATGAACCCATGTGGAGCTGCAATCGGAACAGATGTGACTGATGCATGGAAGAAGGCATACGAGGCTGACAAGGTCAGCATCTTCGGAGGTATCGTTGCTGTAAACCGTGAGGTAAACAAGGAGGTCGCTGAGCTCATGAAGCCGATCTTCCTTGAGATCATCATGGCTCCTTCGTTTACCGACGAGGCTCTGGAAGTACTCTGCACGAAGAAGAACCTCAGACTTCTCAAGGTAGACATGAGCAAGGAGGAAGGCGGTCACAACATGTATGTCAGCATGAACGGCGGCATCCTTGTTCAGGAGCAGGATATCGATACAAAGACAGTGGTTGCAGACATGTGCGTTACCGAGGCCAAGCCGTGCGGAAACCAGCTTACAGACCTCGACTTCGCATGGAGGATCGTCAAGCATGTGAAGTCAAATGCTATCGTTGTGGTCAAGGACGGTGCAACTCTGGGAGTCGGAGCAGGTCAGATGAACCGTGTGGGTTCGGCAAAGATCGCCCTCGAGCAGGCGGCTGCTGCTCTCGCAGAGGCTGGAAAGGATATCAAGGCGGAAGGTCTTGTGCTTGGCTCTGACGGATTCTTCCCGTTCGACGATACTGTTACTCTCGCTGCAGAATATGGAGTCAAGGCTATCGTGCAGCCTGGCGGAAGCGTCCGCGACGAGGATTCTGTAAAGAAGGCCAACGAGTGCGGCATCACGATGCTCTGCACCGGCATGCGCCACTTCAAGCATTAGGATATGGAAACAATATTGTCTGTTCATGGTGTATCACGGTTTGTGAAACATGAAGAGGTCGTAGCAAAAACAGAGACATTGAACATGAAGAAAATACTCGTAATCGGAAGCGGCGGACGTGAGCATGCGATAGTGGATGCGCTGAGCCGCAGCCCGCAGGTAGGAAAGATCTACTGCGCTCCCGGCAATGCCGGAATCGCGTCGCAGGCTGAATGTGTGGCAATCAAGGATACTGATGTCGAGGGCCTTAAGGCCTTCGCTCTTGAAAATGGCATCGACCTGACGGTTGTGGGACCGGAAGTGGCTCTCGCTGCAGGTGTGGTGGATGCATTCAAGGCTGCCGGTCTCCGCATATTCGGTCCGTCGAAGGCGGCTGCGACCATCGAGGCCAGCAAGGACTTCGCGAAGCAGCTGATGGCTAAATATAATGTGCCTACAGCTGCCTTCGAGACATTCGAGGACTATGAACAGGCTCTCGAGTATGTGAAGAAGGGCTCGTTCCCTGTCGTGCTCAAGTACGACGGTCTCGCTGCCGGAAAGGGTGTGGTCATCCCTGAAACCCTCGAAGAGGCGGATGCCACATTGAAGGACATGCTTCTCGACGACAAGTTCGGAAAGGGCAAGGTCGTTGTCGAGGAATTCCTGACCGGTCCTGAATTCTCTTTCATGTGCTTTGTGGACGGCCTGGACGTTTATCCGATGACCCTTTCGCAGGACCACAAGCGCGCCTATGAGGGCGACAAGGGCCCTAATACAGGCGGTATGGGCGCATATTCTCCGGTTCCGATCATCACCGACGAGGATGTGGAATACGCTATGGAGAAGGTCATGAAGCCGACAGCGGCAGGAATGGTCGCAGAGGGCTGCCCGTTCACGGGCGTACTTTACGGCGGACTCATGAAGACTCCGACGGGCGTGAAGGTCATCGAGTTCAACTGCCGTTTCGGAGATCCCGAGACAGAGGTCGTGCTTCCGCGACTTGCTTCGGACATCTATGATATCTTCTCGGCTGTTGCCGACCATACCCCGATGCCGCAGATCGAGTGGAAGAAGGAGGTCACTATGGGCTTCGTGATGGCTTCGAAGGGCTATCCGGGTGACTATGAGAAGGGATATGAGATCAAGGGACTTGATAATCTTCATGAGGATATCCGTGTGTATCACATGGGTACATCCGTAAAGGACGGCAAGTACTTTACTGCAGGAGGCCGTGTGCTTATGGTGACCGGTTTCGGTGAGAACCTCCAGGAGGCCCATGACAAGGCTCTTGCGGCTGTCGAGTCTATCGAGTGTGATAATCTTTTCTATCGCCGTGACATCGGCTGGAGGGTATTGTAATGGCAACTGTAATATCAGGTAAGGAACTTTCAGCCCAGCTGAAGGAGGAGATGAAGGCTCAGGTAGCCACATTTCCTGAGAAATACGGCAGAGTGCCGCATCTTGTGGTGATTCTCGTGGGAGAGGATCCCGGAAGCGTGTCATATGTTACCGGAAAGGCCAAGGCATCGGAATTCGTCGGTATCAGAAACACGACGATCCGCAAGCCGGACACTATCTCCGAGGCTGAACTCCTCGGCATGATTCATGAACTGAACGCCGACGACAGCGTGGACGGCATTCTTGTCCAGCTTCCGCTTCCAAGGCATATCAGCGAGGACAAGGTCATAGCGACCATAGCTAAGGAGAAGGATGTGGACGGTTTCCACCCTCTCAACGTCGCGGCTCTCTGGCAGAAGCAGGACTGTGTCCTCCCATGTACCCCTAAGGGTATAATAAAGATGCTGAAGGTTGCAGGCGTCGAGATCAAGGGAAAACGTGCTGTGGTGATCGGAAGAAGCAATATCGTGGGACTTCCTGTTTCAAAGCTTCTCCTCGACGAGAATGCGACAGTGACAATCGCCCACAGCCGTACTGCAGATCTTCCGACGGTGACCCGAAATGCTGAGATCCTTGTTGTCGCCATAGGTCGTCCTAAGTTCGTGACTGCGGATATGGTGTCTGAAGGAGCGGTAGTCATCGATGTGGGAGTGAACAGGGATCCGGAGACAGGAAAGCTCTGCGGCGATGTCGACTATGCGGCAGTCGAGCAGAAGGCGTCGGTGATCACTCCGGTTCCGGGCGGTGTAGGTCCTATGACCATCACCTGTCTCATGGAGAACACGATCGAGTGTTTCCTCAGAAAGATGGAATAATTTGATTTGACGATATGACAAGAAAGAAGAATTCCCGCGGAAAGGGACGAGGCAGAAAAGAGAAGAAGGTGTTCCCTCTTGTCGAGGGAAAGGTCCAGATGACCCGCGAAGGCTATGCTTTCGTGATTGTGGAGGGTGAGGAAGATGATGTGTTCGTCAAGGCTTCCAAGACCCGCGGAGCTTTGAACGGAGACATCGTGAGAGTGGCGGTGACCAGGGAAAAGACCGACCGCCAGAGGCGCGAGGGAGAGGTTACGGCTATAATCGAACGTTCGCCGAAGCCGTTCATCGGTATTCTTCATGTGGTAGGAAACCAGGCCTGGGTAATCATGCAGAGCCGTTTCATGCCATACGACATAACCGTTCCTTTTACAGAGAGCGACAGGTCGCGCTATCGCAGGCATAAGGTCAGGACTGAGTCAGTAGCTGACCAGAAGGACGAGACCGGATACCTCAAGCCTCTGCAGGAAGACGGACTTTACGCTGTCCACGGCGTATATGAACCCGGCGAAGACGGATACGGCAGAAGGGAGATCCAGGCCCGTTCGGGAATGAAGGTCGCTGCCGTGGTGGAGGATTGGCCGAGAGGGGACATGAACCCTCGAGGCCGCATTGTCGATGTGCTCGGTGAGCCGGGAGACAATGATACGGAAATGCATGCAATCCTCGCGGAATACGCCCTGCCGTACAGGTTCGAGTCGGAGGTGGCCAATGCTGCCGACATGATATCGGAGGAAATCACGGCCGACGAGATCGCAAGGCGCCGCGATTTCTGTGATGTGCTTACATTTACGATCGACCCTGCCGATGCGAAGGACTTCGACGATGCCCTTTCGTTCAGAAGACTGGAAAACGGCAATTACGAGGTCGGAGTACATATCGCCGACGTTACGCATTACGTGCGTGAGGGATCTGTGGTGGACGAGGAGGCCCGCAGCCGTGGCACATCCGTCTATCTTGTAGACAGGACGGTGCCGATGCTTCCGGAGAAGCTCTGCAACAAGCTCTGCTCGCTCCGTCCGCATGAGGAGAAGCTGACCTTCTCGGCAGTGTTCGAGATAACCCCTCTCGGAAGGATAGCCGGTCAGTGGTTCGGCAAGACAGTAATATATTCGGACTTCAGATTTTCATATGAGGAGGCCCAGGCGATAATCGACGGCGGAGCAAAGGCAATGCATGAAGGAGTTCCTGAACAGATAAAGGAAGCGGTGCTCGTGCTCAATAATCTTGCAGGAAAACTTCGCAAGAAGAGGTTTGCAAGCGGTGCGATAAGCTTTGACCGCCCTGAGATGAAGGTTGAGGTGGACGAGAAGGGCAAGCCTGTAAACGTCTATCAGAAGGTCAGCACCGAGGCTAACTGGCTTATCGAGGAATTCATGCTGCTTGCGAACAGAAGCGTGGCTGAGTTTGTGGCTAAGGCGAAGAAGGCTTTCGTCTACCGTGTCCATGACGAGCCTAATCAGGAAAAGGTGGATAATCTTCGTAACTTCATCAGCAATTTCGGCTACAGGATGGGTCCTACCGGAAACGGAAAGGAAATCTCCAAGGAACTCAATGCCCTCTTTGCGGCAGCAAAGGATACTCCTGAATTCAATGCGATTGAACTTCTTTCGCTCAGGACTATGGCCAAGGCGCGCTACGATACCGAGAACCTCGGACATTACGGTCTTGCATTCAAGTATTATACGCATTTCACTTCCCCTATCAGACGTTATCCGGACATGATGGTGCACAGACTTCTGGACAGCTATCTCTCTGGAGGCGCATCTGCGGACGAGAGCAAGTACTCCAAGATGTGCAAATATGCTACAGAGCGCGAAATCGTTGCCGCTGAGGCAGAAAGGGCAAGCATCAAGTACAAGCTTGTAGAGTTCATGGAGGATAAGGTCGGTTATACCTTCGGGGGCCATATCTCTGGTCTTACAGAGTGGGGTATGTATGTCGAGATCGAGCCTACGATGATTGAAGGTATGGTTGCCTTGAGGGATATCAGGAGCGACTTCTTTGAATTTGATGCAGACAGATACAGACTTGTTGGCAGGCGCAGCAGGATCGTCTACAATCTCGGAGACCCTGTACGCATCCGTGTCAAGAAGACCAACCTCGAACAGAAACTCCTCGATTATGAACTTATCGAGACCGGACTTGAGGAAAGGGTCTACGACCGTATCGAATATGAGAACGGCCGCGGAACATCCTTCATCAAGGGCGAGGACGGCTCCTTCGACAACATTACGGTCGGCATAAACAAGGCTGCCCGCAAGGAGAAGGTCCGCAAGGCCATTCAGGAATCAAAGAAGAAATCTAAAAAATCTGCAAGAAAAAAGTAGGGTCTTGTGGGTTTTGGCATACCCTTTGCAAAAACAACGGACAGGTTAGTTTAGTTGTTAATAATAGGGTTATAGTTCAACAAGGGACTTTTGCTGAAAAGCGGAAGTCCCTTGTTGATTTTTATTATCTTTGCTGTAGGTTTATCATAACAGAATATGGCATTGGAAATCGAAAGAAAATTTCTGGTATCAGGTGATTTCAGACAGTCTGTCTGTGAATCGGTCCGTGTGGTTCAAGGGTATCTGAGTTCTGTGGCTGAACGTACTGTACGTGTCCGTATCATGGGAGACAAGGGCTTCATTACGGTAAAGGGTATTTCTTCAGCAAGCGGAGCGAGCCGTTTCGAATGGGAACAGGAGATCCCGTTATCCGAGGCCGAGGCATTGCTGGAATTGTGTGAGCCCGGTGTGATCGATAAGGTCCGCCATGTCGTTCCTGTCGGGGATCATGTTTTCGAAGTCGATGAATTCCATGGAGACAATGAAGGGCTCATGATGGCAGAGGTAGAACTTTCGTCCGAGGATGAGATGTTCATGAGACCGGTCTGGCTTGGGGAGGAAGTTACGGGTGATCCAAGGTATTACAATTCCATGCTGATGAAGACACCATACAAGTTATGGCAAGATTAGCAAATAATCATTATATTTGAAATGTTTTAGAATTTAAACGTTTGACATATGGCAATCTTTACTGACAGTAACAAGTACAAGTGGGAATTCGTCAATCTGGGAGGATCCTCACGTGTAAGAATCAATTCCGGCGAAGACATAGCTCATCTCCCGGAACTTGACCCTAAGATGTGGACAGTCCTTTCATGTCCTGTCACCGGCCTTGAAATCGACGACAAGAGCCTGGCGTACATGGATGTGGACGGAGACGGAAAGATCCGAGTAAATGATGTGATCGCGACTTCCAAATGGATTACGAGTCTTCTAAAGGAAGACGATCTCCTGCTTGAGGGCAAGGACAGCATCGATATAGAGAACATAGACCGGGAAAGCGAGGCCGGAAAGAAGCTTTACAGTTCGGCAAAGCAGATTCTCTCCAATCTCGGCAAGGAGGGAAGCGTCATTTCCATTTCAGATACAGCCGATGTGGCTGCAATCTTCGCAAAGACCCGCTTCAACGGTGACGGAATCGTGACTGAGGCTACGGCTGAAGACGCTGATGACAAGGCAGCGATTGCTGCGGCGGTGGCTTCGCTGGGCGGCGTAGCCGACCGAAGCGGAGCCACCGGCGTTGATGCAGCCATGGTGGAGGCCTTCTACAAGGCTCTTGCAGACTATGTCGCATGGCAGGAAGCAGCTGTCGAGGCTCCATTCGGAGACAAGACAGATGCTGTGATCGAGGCATACAATGCCCTTGATGCAAAGGTCAAGGATTTCTTCGTGCGTTCCAAGCTGGCGGCTTTCTCTCCTGACAGCACCGCAAGCCTGGACGTGCAGACTTCAAGCATCCAGGCAATCAGCGCGGAGAACCTTACAGGAAAGACCGAAGAGATCGCTTCATACCCTATAGCACGCATAAACGGAAAGCCTGAGATCGATCTCTCGGCTCCTGTGAATCCTGCCTGGTCAGCCAAGTTCGGACTTGTCAAGGAGGTGGCCCTCAAGGACAGGAAGGTGCTTACTGAGGCAGACTGGGTTGAGCTCGGTGCAATGTTCGCTGCATATACAGCCTGGAAGGGTGCAAAGGCAGGTGCAAGTGTCGAGGCTCTCGGACTTGATGCTGTCAAGGATATTCTTGCAAAGGACAGGAAGGCGGCAATCCTGGATCTCATCGCCCAGGATGCGGCTCTGGCTGAAGAGGCTGCAAACATCGCGAATGTGGACAAGTTCCTCTATGTGTTCCGTGACTTCTACAGGCTCCTTCGTAATTTCGTGACCCTGGATGACTTCTATACAAAGGACAAGAAGGTATCAGCTATCTTCCAGTCGGGAAGGCTCATCATCGACCAGAGGGAGTGCCGTTTCTGTATGAAGGTTGCTGACATGGCAAAGCATACGGCTTCTGCGGCCACCAGCGGAATGTTCCTCGTATACTGCGACTGTACAACCAAGGCCAAGGCCGGCAAGCTTTCCATCGTAGCAGCCGTTACAGTGGGAGACATCGGAGACCTTATCGTAGGAAAGAATGCAATCTACTATGACAATGACGGTGTGGAATGGGATGCTGTCATAACGAAGATAATCGACAACCCTATCAGCGTTGCCCAGGCCTTCTGGTCTCCTTACCGCAGGATGGCGAAGGCTGTCGAGAACCTGATCAACAAGAGCGCTGCAGACAAGGATGCCAAGATAATGGCTGATGCAACAGCCAAGCTTAATGCTGTTCCTGCAGGCGGTACCGCCGCTGCAGCCGCAGCGCCGGCCCAGCCTTTCGATATAGGTAAGTTCGCCGGTATCTTTGCTGCCTTCGGTATGGCTTTAGGTACATTGGGTACTGCTCTTACCAAGATCTTCGGTGGCGTACTGAATATGCCTCTCCATAAGACTCTTCTGGCAGTCGTTGCAATCATTCTTGTGATCTCCGGTCCGGCGATGGTGATGGCATGGATGAAGCTCCGCCGCCGCAACATAGCTCCGCTTCTCAACGCAAACGGCTGGGCTGTCAATGCTGCTTCAAAGATCAGCATACCTTTCGGAGAGACTCTTACCGATGCAGCCAAGTATCCTAAGATGAAGCTCAAGGATCCATATGCAAAGAAGGGACTCGCTACATGGAAGAAGTGGGTGATCTCTTTCTCAGCCCTTGTGGTTGCAGTCGGTGTGCTCTGGATATTCAACCTCCTTTCATGGGCAGGTCTTGATTCGCCGCTCCCTCGTTACAACCAGCCAGATCCTGTTGTAGAGGAAGTTGTCGTTGAGGAAGTCGTAGAAACTACCGTTGTGGAGACCGTTGCTGAATAAAATTGTTTGTTTTCAATATTTTACAAGAACCTCGTGCTTCCCTTGGGTGGCACGAGGTTCTTGTAGTATGTTGTGGTTCAGGAAGTTGTGTTTTGCGATTAAAGTGCGATGCCACCTATGAGTACCTTTTCGATGACAGGGGTCTGGTGGCTGTATGGGATGAAGGCCAGCGACGGCACAGGCTTGGTGATGATCAGGTTGGCCTTCTTGCCGACCGTGATCGAACCGAGCTTGTCGCTGACTCCCATGGCATAGGCCGTATTGATGGTGCAGGCGTTGAACGACTGTTCCGGCGTCAGACGCATCCTGATGCATCCGAGGGCCATCACGAACCTCATGTTTCCGCTTGGGCTCGAGCCCGGGTTATAGTCCGATGCCAGGGCGACCGGAAGGCCGGCCTGGATATAGTCCTTTGCCCTTCCGAAAGGTATTCCGAGGAAGAATGAACATCCCGGAAGCATAGTCGGCATGGTCCTGCTTCCCCTCAATGCCTCGATTTCGGCATCCGTGGTCTTTTCGAGATGGTCGACGGAAAGCGCACCATGCCTTACGCCGACCTGCACGCCGCCCGATACCCCGAGCTCGTTCGCATGGATCTTCGGTACAATGCCGTACCTGGCTGCGGCTGCGAGGATCCTGTCTGTCTCCTCGACCGTGAAGAACCCCTCGTCGCAGAACACGTCCACAAAGTCCGCAAGGCCTTCGGCGGCAACGCGAGGGAGCATCTCGTTACATACAAGGTCCACATATTCGCTCTGGCGTCCTCTGTAGGCACGGCCTACCGCATGGGCTCCGAGGAAGTTCGCCTTGACAGTTATCGGAGCTGTCTCCTTTATGCGTCTGATGACCCGGAGCATCTTCAGCTCATCCTCGACAGTGAGACCGTATCCGCTCTTTATCTCGACTGCGCCCGTTCCCATGGCCATGATCTCGCGTACGCGGACCATCGACTGCTCGTAGAGTTCGTCCTCCGATGTCTCGTGGAGAAGGTCGGCCGAATTCAGGATTCCGCCTCCGCGGGCTGCGATCTCCTCATATGAAAGGCCTGCGATCTTGTCCCTGAACTCCCCGTCGCGGCATCCGGCGTAGACGATATGGGTGTGGCTGTCGCAGAAGCACGGCATCACGAATCCTCCTTTTGCGTCGATGAGGTCAGCCTCCGCGTGCGAGGTGGTTTCGGAAACACCCCGCACGCAGTCGTCATCCATCGGTCCGAATCCGGTGATGATCCCGTCTTCGATTGTGAGGTATGCGTTGTTGATACATCCGACATTGTTCATCGCTTCGCCCTCGAGACGAAGCGTTCCTTCCGGCAGGATGCCGGCCAATGTGCCTATGTTATGGATTACAGTCTTCATATCTTTTTACCGTTGCTTCGCAAAATTATAAAAAAATTCATTATCTGCTTTTGCTGTAGCTTACTATGATGACTCCGCCGAACACCATTGCAGCTGCCAGGACCTTCTGCCAGGTCAGCTGGTCCATTCCCAGGATGATGCTGATCACTATGGCGATGATAGGCTGGACATAGCTGTACATGCTGACGAGGGTCGGGCGTATCCTTTTCTGGGCCACAGGTATCAGGAAATAGGTTATGAAGGTAGCGCAGATTATCAGATATGCGAGTTCTGCGTACTGGACGGATGGGATGGTCTGCCAGTCGACCGCGATGAGACCCTTGACGGACAGAGGTGCGGATACGCAGGCTGAAAACAGGAATATCCATTTCATGAAGGTCACTACCGAATACTTCGCAATCAGCGGCTTGAATATTCCCAGGTACATAGAGAAGCTCAGGGTGTTGAGGATTATCATGAAGATGCCGAAAGGAGTGCTTTCAGTAACTCCTCCCGGAGCGGTTACCCTGCTGACTATCAGATAGATGATACCTGCGAAGCTGATCGCTACTCCGCCTGCCTTCTTCATCGTTATCGGCTCCTTTATCACCAGCGCAGCTATCGCCATAGTGTAGATCGGAGACATGGCTGTCATGATGGAGCAGTCCATGGGGGTGATGTAGGGGATTCCTACAAGAAAGGTCACCTGGCAGGTAAGGAAGCCGAGCATGGATGCTGCGAAGATCCTTATGTAGTCCTTCCTGTCTACCTTTTCCTTTGGGAGGAAGGCCGACAGTATCCAGAACATGGCTCCTGCTATCAGAGACCTGAGTGTGAAGATGCCCAGCGGAGGGATCAGATGTCCGCTTGTGAGGTCCTTGCACACGATGATGTTGAAGCCGAATATGGCGTATGCCGTCAGTGCCGAAGCATGTCCTATGATGGAGTCTTTTGCTGCCATTGCTGTTGTCTTTAGCCTTTGCGTTGGTGTCGCTTTTAGCGTTGCAAAGATAGCCAATATGTCCGTAAATATCGTTACCTTTGCTCATCTTGTTTTGAAGCATGAAGACAATAGAAGTAGTAGCAGCAATCATCATCAAGGACGGAAAAGTCTTTGCCACTCAGCGCGGATACGGCGAGTGGCAGGGCTGGTGGGAGTTTCCCGGCGGTAAGATTGAGGCAGGGGAGAGCCCTGAGGCAGCGCTTGTGCGTGAGATCAGGGAAGAACTTGATGCCGATATCGAGGTCGGCGAATTGCTTGAAACCGTGGAGTGGGACTATCCCAAGTTCCATCTGACAATGCACTGCTTCGTCTGTTCTTTAGTATCTGAGTCCATGCACCTGAACGAACATGAAGCCGCAGCCTGGCTCACTCGCGAGACCATACATTCTGTCAAGTGGCTGCCGGCCGACGAGGGACTTGTCTGTAAGATAGAGGAGGTAATCTAATCTCATTCCCCCACCTCGGGGTACCACTGCACCGTCTCTATGCCAAAATACGTTACAGTGGTCATCGAACTATTTCAACCGTTTCATACAGACCGGGGAATCCTAAGCAGAACTATCGCTCGGAAGTGCGATGATCCGGGAGCATTATAGACTGCTATATAGGTATTATATACTAGTATATATTATTAATATATATATAATATTCTAGTGTAATGTAATAGGTTACTTATTACATTATATCGCGAAAAACTCGTTGAAAATCAATATTTTACATTCTGTTTTTATTCTTTAGATTTGCCGGAAATCAAGTCAGATCTAAAGAACTTCTTTATGGAAAATAATGTAGTGATCTATCAGTCCAATGACGGACTTGTGAAAATGGAAGCGATAGTTGATGCTTCCAATGAAACAATATGGGCTACGCAGAAGGCAATGGCTCAGTTGTTTGGGGTTAATGTGCCAGCTATCAGCAAGCATCTGAAGAATATTTATTCAGAGGGCGAATTGGCGGAATCTATGACTATTTCCAAAATGGAAACAGTCGTGCAGAGAGGCTTTAGAGGTGCGGTTCGTGAGATGGTGGAGTTCTATAATCTGGATGCCATCATCTCTGTCGGTTACCGTATTAATTCCAGACAGGCCACAGCCTTCAGGCAATGGGCAACCTCCGTTTTGAAGCAGTATATGATTAAAGGTTACGCCGTTAATCAGAATGCTGTTTCAGAGCAGAAGTACGAGGACCTGAAGCGTGCCCTGGGCTTGTTGGAGAATGTATTTGGTCAGAACCTGGTTATGGCTGAACAGCAGGCTAAAGAACTGTTTGCGGTCGTAAAGGATTATACCTATGCGCTGGATACTCTGGATGCCTATGACTATCAGAGCCTTGAAATATCTGATATCACCCTTCAGGAGAAGTTCCGTGCGTCATATGAAAGTGCGATGGATGCAATTCAGAGTCTGAAGGAAAAGTTCAAGGAGAGCCCATTGTTTGGAGTCGAGAAGGACAAGTCCTTCCATAGCAGCATAGGCCAGATATATCAGACATGGGATGGTCAGGAACTCTATCCAAGCGTAGAGGAGAAGGCTGCGATGCTTCTGTATCTGGTGGTGAAGAACCATTCATTCGTGGATGGAAACAAGAGGATTGCTGCGACCCTGTTCCTCTGGTTTCTGCAGAACAACGGCATCCTCTACCGTCCGGATGGCACTAAGAGAATCGCGGATGGTACCCTCGTCGCATTGACCCTGATGATCGCCGAAAGCCGGATGGACGAAATGGACATCCTTGTCAAGGTGGTTGTTAATCTTATAAACAGGAAACAATAAATCAAGGTACCATATGGAGAGGAAAGAGAACTACGCAATAGCAGTCAAGACCATCAAGACTGCAATCCTTCAAGGCCAATATGCTGCTGCCAAAGGAACCAATAGGATCCAGTTGGCGACATACTTCGCAATCGGTAAATACATATCTCTGAACTCGCGTCATGGCTTCTGGGGTAAAGGGGCAATTGAGACCATAAGCGAGCAGTTGAGAAGGGAACTGCCTGGATTGAGGGGGTATTCTCCGAGCAATATGAAGAATATGCGATTGTTCTATGAAAAATGGCGTACTCTTGGTGTAAATTCGCCAATTGCGATTGGCGAATTGCAAAGTGAAGATTATCAGATAGATATATATAGTGCTTTGAATGTAGATAATGTCGTGGATTTCCCTGTGGACGTATTCTTCTCTGTTCCATTTACCCATCATATCAGGATTCTTGAAAAGACACAAACTCAAGAGGAAAGATACTATTACATGCATCGTTGTGTAATGGAAAATCTATCTGTGGATAGCCTCCTAAAGATTATTAAGCAGGATGACTTCCTACATAAGTCACTTCTCCCGAATAACTTTATTAACACAATCTCAAACCCTGCTACTGCCCGCAAAGCCGTCATGATGTTCAAAGATGAATACCTTCTTGACTTCATCAACGTTGAGGAAATAGGGGAGCGTGATGCGGCAGACATTGATGAAAAGGTCGTAGAGAAAGAGATAATCCATAATGTCAAGAACTTCATAATGACATTTGGAAGAGACTTCGCATTTATAGGCAACCAATATCATCTTGAAGTCTATGGCCACGACCATTTCCCTGATCTTCTTTTCTTCAATCGCGAACTCAATGCAATGGTAATGGTGGACCTTAAAAAGGGAGAATTCAAGCCATCATACCTTGGTCAGCTTGCTGCATACCTGAGAATCCTTGACGACAAAGTCCGTAAGCCTCACGAGAACCAGACCATTGGTCTAATTCTCTGCAAGAGCGCTGACAAGGAGTATGTGGAGTATATCATTCAGGATTATAACAAGCCAATGGGTGTGGCTACATATACGACAGAAAATGATATGCCGGAGAAACTCCGTAATGCTCTCCCGCCGGTAGAAGAACTCAAAAAACTGCTGTAAGTCAGTATTTTTTTGTATACAGCGGACGACCTTATAACCCAGGAGCCTTTAAGCGAAGGCGGCTTCGCAACCGACGATGATCATGAACAAGATACTTTTTACCGCAGACCTTCATTTTGGTCACACTAACATACTAAAGCACCAACCAAACCGCCCTTTCGCTCAGGAGGGAGATACCAAGGCGCATGATGAGTACATGCTGGACTTGTGGAAGTCCAGTGTCGGAAAGCGTGACCTGGTGTATATTCTAGGCGACCTCACATTCTTCAAGAGCGAAGATGCCCGTCATCTTCTGGAAAAGCTTCCAGGACAGAAATTTCTTATACAGGGCAATCACGACGGTTCAATAAGGGCATATTCCAACTATTTCAAGACTACGGCACAGATTCTCGATCTGACCGTCAAGCCTACCGCCTGCCCTTTCCTGCCTGAGAATCTGCAGCTGACCCTCTGCCATTATCCGATGGTCACATGGAATCATAAGCCTCATGGCTCCATCATGCTCCATGGCCATTGCCACGGCAAGCTCGACGAGCACAACCGTCTCTCAAATGACCTTCGTTTCGACGTAGGCATAGACGGAGAACTTGCGAAGAGAGCCGGAGGATTTATCCCATTGGAACTCATTTATGAGGCAGCTATGGAGAAGACAGGAGGCGTCCCTTTCCACCAGTACGCAAAACAGAATTATCGCTCGGAAGTGCGATGATCGTGATCTATCTGATAATCAATCAAAAACGGCACCACTGGTGCCGTTTTTGATTGATTGGGTGGAATTCAGACAGGAGTATTTGCCGGTGATGTCGAAGGATTTATGAACATTGTGGTTGATACGGTCTGCCAGTCGCATCGTTTCTCTTTGGTATAAACTTATCTACGGTGACTTCAGCAGATACCTTACTTATCTTTCCAACCATTGCTTACTCCATTACCATTCCTGAGCTACTGCGTGGTCTTTCATTGTAGTCTTTACGTCCAGAGATTTCTTCGAGAAGCAAGGGAAGAGGTAGTCCTTACCGTGAGCGGCTCCCACATTACCGAACCAAGCGGAATAGTGCTGCTTCTCTTCCTTAGGATACCAGCCCATCTGCCACTCCATCTTATCATTGGTCTCACCTCCCACATAATCTACATTAAAATACTTCTTGAAGTTCGTG
>SUYO01000042.1 GCA_015060385.1 Bacteroidales bacterium | reverse complement strand
AGCCCTTCTCGACCTTGAGCGGGTTGAGCTTGCCGAGCGAAATCTCATATGCGAAGCATCTGTCAGCGGCCTCACGTGCCTTTTCAGCATCCTTCTCTGATACGGCGATGCACATTGTATGTACAGAGGACGCCTGGGTGATGAGGATGATGTTGATGTCGTTCTGGCTGAGGGTCTCGAAAAGACGGCTTGAGAAGCCCGGTATGCCGACCATGCCGCTTCCTTCGAGTGAAAGAAGGGCGATGTTGTCTGAATTCGAGATGCCTATGAGCTTGTCCTTGCTGCGAGGCGGGTTCTTCTCAATAAGGGTTCCATATGCAGCAGGATCGAAGGTGTTCTTGACGTAGATAGGAATGCCTTCGGCCACAACCGGCTGGATTGTAGGAGGATAGATTACCTTTGCTCCGAAATGGGAGAGCTCCTGGGCGGCCTTGTATGAGATGTTGCTGATGGTGCGTGCTGTTGGCACGACCTTCGGATTCGAGGTCATCATGCCAGGTACATCTGTCCAGATCTCGAGGATCCTGGCCTTGCAGCCTACTGCATAGAGTGATGCGGTATAGTCGGAACCGCCACGTCCGAGGGTCGTTGTGCGGCCCTGCTTGTCCGATGCAATGAAGCCCGGAAGCACGAAAAGCTGGGTCACAGGGTCGTTCTCGACCACTTCGTTGATCCTGTAATATGTCTTCTGCACATCCACGACGTTCTTGTCGCCCTTCGCGATTGTGCGGATGATGCTTCTTGAATCGATCCATTTTGTCGCGATGCCGATCGATGCGATCTTTGTTGCAAGGATCTTGGTCGACCAGAGCTCGCCGAAAGACTGGATGGCGTCGAGGCTGGCAGGGGAGAGCTCACCCAGCAGGTATACTCCCTGTGTGATGCTTCGGAGCGAGTCGAAGAGACTGTCGCATACTTCCAGCGACTCTACCTGCTTCTCTCTAGGAAGAAGCTCGTTGATGATATCGTGATGTTTCTGCTGAAGCTCGTCGATGAGAGTCTTGTAGCTCTCGTCGCGCTCGGATGCGAGGGTTCCGATCCTGATGAGCGTGTCTGTGCATCCGCTGATTGCTGAAGCGACAAGGATGGTCCTGTCGCGGTCCACCGCCTTGATGACGATGTCCACAACCTTGGACATGTTCTGTGCATTGGCTACCGATGAGCCTCCGAATTTCAATACCTGCATGATATGTTATGGTAATAATGGTTCAATTATAGCTGTAAGCTGGTCATTTTCAAGGAGAAAACCGTCGTGGCCGAACTTCGATGTAATCTCGTGGTACACCGCTCCCGGTACATGGCTGGCGATGAGCTTCTGCTCCTCGACAGGGAATAGACGGTCGCTGTCGATGCCGATGACCGTACATTCTGTCCTGATGCTGCCGAGCGCCTTCTCCACTCCTCCGCGTCCTCTGCCGACATTGTTGCTGTCCACCGAGCCGCAGAGATAGTAATATGAATAGGCATCGAAGCGGTCAGAAAGCTTCTTGCCCTGATATCTCTGATATGATCCCGCACGGTCTGCGAAAAGGCAGTCCTCGTCCTTTTCCCACTGCGTCGCATTGTATCCCTCGTAGCTTCTGTACGAGATGAGGGCGATGCTTCGGGCACATCTCAAACCGGCTTCTCCACCCTTGAGGCTTGCGCATTCGCGGAATGTCGGGTCGGCCTCAAGAGCCATCCTCATGGATTCGTTAAAGGCTGTAAGCCAAGGGGTTACCCTGACTCCGCATGCGATGTAAACGGCCCTTCTGATGACCTCCGGCTTCATGATGGACCATTCCACCGACTGGAATCCTCCGATAGATCCGCCGACCATGAAGTCGATATGTTCTATGCCGAGGTGCTGGCGTACAAGATCGTTAGCACGTACGATGTCCCTTACTGTGATCTTCGGGAAATCGAAGTAGTATGGGATGCCGGTCTCCGGGTTGCTTGAAGACGGGCCAGAAGAACCGTATGCCGAGCCGAGCATGTTGGCGCATACCACGAAATACCTTTCAGTGTCGAAAAGCTTTCCCGGACCGACAAGCTCCGGCCACCAGTCCTCTGCATCAGAGTTTGCGGTGAGTGCGTGGCATATCCAGATGACCTTGCGCTGGTCGTCCTTCTGCCACTCGCGCTCCGAGCAATGGTAGACCACTTTGAGTCCCTCGATTCTGCCGCCTGCCTCGAATTCAAAAATATCGTTGTGTATATATTCCTTTCTTATCATATAATCAATCGGTTAGGGGTGTCCCGAAAAAACGTGCAAAGATACTATTTTTCTTCTTTAATGGGGCTGCAAAGATGGTATAATGGTATAATATATGCAACCTTTCCGTAAAAATCAGAAAATTATTCTAAATTTGTTGCATATATCGAAAAAGGCAGAATAATATTCTGCAAATATTTAATGTTGTAGATTTCTCGACAAGTTCGAAATTACAGGAAGTGGGCTTGGAGTAATCTCATGACTGAAGTTGTATGGAAATATTAGACAAAACCGACATCCTTATTCTGCGGGAGCTGCAGAAGGATGCAAAGCTGACTACAAAGGAATTGGCCGCAAAGGTCAATCTCTCCCCGTCGCCAGTGTTCGAGAGGCAGAAAAGGCTTGAGAGGGAGGGCTATATACGGAAATATGTGGCCGTCGTGGATCCTATAAAGGCCGGAAACGGTATCATGGTCCTCTGCAATGTGCGCCTGAAGCATCACAGCAAGGAATTCAGCCGCCAGTTCACCTCGGTGATCGCAGACATAGACGAGGTGGTGGAGTGCTTCAACACATCGGGAGACTATGACTATCAGCTGAAGATCTATGCCCGGAGCATGAAGGATTATCAGGATTTCGTGCTTGGTACCCTCGGTGATCTGGACTGTATAGGTTCGCTCCACAGCATCTTCGTCATCGGCGAGGTGAAAAACACACTATCTGTTCCCCTGAAGGCATAAACTGTCTCCGTAATTATCCGTATCTTTGCATATGGCAGGTTGAAAGCATGAAAATGCCCGTTTTCGTGCTTTTAACCATGAAATCTGGAACCGAAAGCACGAAATGCCCCGTTTTTGTGCTTTTAAATTTAAATGATATGATTGCAACACTGGTAATATTATTGATTTCGGCCATTCTGTTCGTCAGCGGCAAGGTCCGCTCCGACCTGGTGGCCCTCTGCGCCCTTCTGGCGCTTCTCCTCTGTCAGATCCTGACCCCGACAGAGGCGCTTTCCGGCTTCTCGAACACGACGGTGATCATGATGATCGGCCTTTTCATTGTCGGAGGCGGAATCTTCCAGACAGGTCTGGCCAAGATGATCGGAAGCAAGGTCATGACGCTTGCAGGCAACAGCGAGCTCAGGCTTTTCCTTCTTGTGATGATAGTTACATCTGCAATCGGAATGTTCGTCAGCAATACCGGAACCGTGGCTCTGATGCTTCCTATCGTGGTGAGTATGGCTGCGGCTGCAGGCACATCATCTCGCCGTCTTCTCATGCCATTGGCCTTCGCCAGCAGCATGGGAGGTATGATGACCCTCATCGGTACGCCGCCGAACCTTATCGTCAGTGACACTCTCGCATCGGCAGGATATGAGCCTCTGGGCTTCTTCTCTTTCCTTCCTGTAGGTCTCGTGACCCTTGTGGTCGGTATCCTTTATCTGCTTCCTGCGACCAGGATGCTGACAGCCAAAGAGAAGGCCAAAGACAAGAAAAAGGGAGGCAAGTCCCTCAAGGAGCTCGTCAAGGAATATGGAGTAACCGACAATCTTTTCCGCGTACATATCAAGGATCATGGTTCGAAAGCCATCGGACAGACTGTCGTTGACCTGAATATCTACAGGGAATACGGCATCAATGTGCTTGAGCTCCGGAGAAGTGCGGGCCAGAACCGATTCGTACGAACTGTGAATCAGCAGCTTGCATCGCCGGATCTGGTGCTGAAGCAGAATGACGTGCTGTATCTTTCTGGAGATCCGGATATGATCTCGA
>SUYO01000041.1 GCA_015060385.1 Bacteroidales bacterium | reverse complement strand
TGTCGGCGGGATCTATGAACGAACCGTCCGCGTAGAGATAGCTGTCCACCAGTGACTTCGAGATGCCTGCAGCGGCTTCGTTATCCACAACGCCTGCCCCAAGAAGAACCGTCAGACTGTGCTGCAGGCCCTGGGATAAGTCATATTTCTTCCAGAAAAGCGCCTCAGGAACGGCAGAAAGGTCTTTCTGATTGAAAAGATGTGCATAAGCCTCTCCTCCGTCCAGAGCACCGAACGGATCATTTGCCACAGTATTGAGTCCTTCGGACACAGGCATGGTCTCAAAGAGGGCATCGCCATATTCAAGAACCTTCCTGAAGAAGAAATCGGGATCGGCATCTTCGGCTGCAAAGATTCCGGATGCGTGGTACTTCTCCCATGAACCCTCGTACAGGGCGACATTCATGGCCATGGCGAGGGCAGCCTCCCTGCTTATCCTCAGACCGGAATAACGGCTTCTCTCATGAAGGGCGCCTGCAGCTTTTTCCAGGTCCTCAAGGATGAAGACCGCCACATCCTTTCTTGGGGTTGCAGGTATCTGAAGTCCCTCCAGCGTCGCATTTCCATCCCAGAAGTCATCCATCACAGGTACGCTTCCGAATTTCTTCAGCAGGGTGAAATGCCACCATGCACGCAGGAAATGCACTTCGGCGCATAATGACTTCAGGTCATCATTCTCCGCTTCCTGAGGTACCTGATAATAATGGAAGAAGAAGCTGATGTCCCTGAGGTTATGGTAGGCGGCAGACCAGTCCGACTCCCCTCCGAAGGCTGTAAGTTCACCGTTTATCCTCGGATCATATTTTTCCGATATGATGTTGTCGCTGTTCTTCTCGAGAGAACGTACTCCGCTGCCGTACTGGCCCAGAGAAGGCAGGGCAGCATAAAGCCCGTTGACATAGCTCAGCACCTGACTCTCTGATGAGAGGAATGTATCGCTTGAAGGGGAATCCAAAGGAAGCTGATTCAGGAAACCGGAGCAGCCGGCAATGACCAGAGCAGCTGCAGACATTATCATTGACTTGATCTTCATCTCATTCAAAATTTGATTTCAACACCCATGACCATAGTCCTCGAAAGAGGGTAGACCTTTCCGTTGCCATTCTGTGACAAGGCAGATGTAAGGCCCGGGGCAGCGTTCAGACTGCCTCCGGCCCATGTGCCTACAATGTTCATCGTTTCGGGATCAAAGGCTCCGGGAAGCGCATCCAGAGTAAGCAGGTTGTCGCATGAAACATATATCTTGAGATCCCTGAGGCGCAGTTTTCCCAGAACATTCCCGCTGAACGAATACGACACCATAAGATTCTTCAGTCTCACATATGCTCCATTGAGCAGGTATCTGGAGGTATTGTACCCTGTATTGACCTTCCAGTCCAGATCACCGGAACCGGTTCCGTCCGTCAGGCGCGGAAGCCATCCTGATGGATTTTCCGGAGAGAACCTGTCCAGATGGTCCTTGAAATAATTGCGTCCTCCGAACAGATATGTGCTTCCTGCCATCGGGAAATCACGCTTTCCGACTCCCTGTACAAGGGCTGCGACCTCCAGACCTTTGTATCCGGCCGAAAGATTGATTCCAAACGAGAAACGAGGGGTCGCGTTGCCGATCACCACCAGGTCGCCATGGTCCTCAAGAGTGCCTTGCCCCGGATTTACCGCACCGTCTCCGTCCACATCTTCATACCTGACATCCCCTGCCTTCCAAAGGTTCCCGGCCTTGAAGAAGCTCAGGTCTACAGGATAGAGAGCAGCCTCTTCATCCGACTCGAACAGCCTGTCAGCCTTGTAGCCCCAGATCTCGCCGACATCCATTCCGGCATAATAACCCTTGTTTGCTGCCAGGCCTGTATGGTTATTGGATATCACACCTTCAGGATTGCTGTATGCGGTAACCTTGGCCCGGTAATCGAAGACATTGAATCCCGCACGGTATCTGAACCCTCCCGGAAGCCTGTCGGTCCAGCTTAACGAAAGCTCCCAGCCACGGTTACGCAGTGTCGCGTTGTTGGTCCTTGCCCTGTCCGAAGCGGCTATTCCGCTGAAAGACGGGATAGCCTCTGCCGGACCGAGCATGTCCCTGGTAACACGCTGGTAGACATCAAAGACAAGGTTCATCCTGTTGCCGAAGGCCACCACATCAAGTCCTATATCCGCATTGTCGACCTTTTCCCAAGTGATGTGAGGACTTATCATTGAAGGAGCAAATGCCACAGTACCCTTGACGGCCTCCTGTGTCGCTCCCGGAAGAAGCCAGGCATCGGGAGCCGAAGTGCTGACATTCATCAGTCCAAGATATTCATACAGTCCCGCACCGCTCTGATTTCCCAGGCGTCCATACGAAAGGCGGATCTTGAGCTGGCTGAACGGGGCTGCCGATTCCCGGAAGATTTCCGTAGCTGCAAGATCATAGCCGACAGATGCTGAAGGGAACAGGCCCCATCTGCTGCCGGGAGCAAATCTTGATGAGCCGTCAGCACGCCCGCTGATTTCAGCGAACACCATTTCCTTCCAGTTCCAGTTCGCCCTTGCAAAGAATCCCATCGTCGACCAATGGTCCCTGCTTTCATCAGCAATCTGTTTTCCGTCTGCATTGTCGAATGAAAACACATCTTCGCTGAGCATGCCGTCCTTGTATGCATAGCCACCGGAATTTTCCTGAAGTTCCGCCTGAAATCCTGCCATGACCTTGAAGAAATGAGCCCCGGATACGGCCTGATATGACGCGGTCACACTTGGGGAGAGATAATGATTGAACACGTGTCCGCGCGTATATGATCCGAAATTCATGTTCTTCCAATGTATTCCCGGATACCGATAGCCCTGTCTGGTACCTGATGTCTCCACGATCCTTCCTCCCGGAAGAGTGGTTTTCGGTATACCCATGCTGAAAGCGCTGTTCTGCACGTCAAGACGTCCTTTCATTTCCGCTGTCAAATCCAGACCCTCGACAGGAGTCGCCGTAACTGAAAGAGAGACAGCTTCAGACACCTCAATACGGTCAAAGCCGGTTTCCTTAAGATACATGACCTCATTCCATGACGGGATATCATACAGGCCATCGACGGGGAGAACGGTAGCCTGGGTCGGATACTTATCGGAAATCTGGGCATAGAAGATCGTCTGGTCAGCCATAGGACGTGCTATGTCAGTAACGGAAAGATTGCTGATCAGGTTGAATCTGAGCCACTCCTTTGCAAGAAAGGAGAATTTCATGTTTACCGTGTATTTGTCAAGTTCGTCCTCAACGTGGTCGATAAGACCTCCCTGACGGACATAGCCGGCTCCCACATAATACCTTATCTTCCGCGAGCCTCCCGACACGCTGAGATTATGTGCATGACGCATGGAGTAATCCTTGAAATAATAGTCGAACCAGTCCGTGTCTGCATATTGGCTGCCATAAGCCGAAGCCCAGCCGTCTTTTGAAGAATTCGGTTCCACTCCGGGATGATCCTCCGAATACGGATCTTCCGCAAATGCCTTGATCTTCTCTATAGCCGACGGACTGAAAAGAGGCGCCTTGCCGGAATTCTCCCTCATCGTGTTCATATGATCAGCAAATTCGAGAGAAGACATCATCTCAGGCAGACTTACAGGAGTGCTGAAGCCGGTAGAGCCGCTGTAGCTCACCGTCGCCTCACCGCTGCTCTCCCCGCTTCTGGTAGTCACCAGAACCACACCATAGGCAGCCCTGGCGCCATATACCGCAGACGCAGAAGCGTCCTTAAGCACGGTTATGCTTTCTATGTCTGCCGGATTGATGTTCCTGAGACTCTGCTCCACTCCATCGACAAGGATATAAGGACCTCCTCCGTTTATGGAACCTGTACCCCTGATCGTGAAATCGATTCCCGCTCCCGGCTCGCCTCCCACTCCCGAGGCAACAGCATCGGAAGAAATGGTCAGTCCGGCCACATTTCCCTGCAATGCGCCTGTAATATCGGTCACGGGTCTGTACGCTACTTCCTCAGAGG
>SUYO01000040.1:2084-4203 GCA_015060385.1 Bacteroidales bacterium | reverse complement strand
ATCACATCAATGGATGCCGACCACCTCGACATATACTCTGACATCCGCAACATGCACGATGCATTCAAGGCTTTCGCATCGCAGGTCAGCGGAACCGTCATCACGAAGCTCGGCCTCCCTGTTGACCAGCAGGACACAAAGGCAAATATTCTCCGATATTCATATGACGATCCTTCAGCCGACTTCTACGCAAGCGGAATCACAGCGGATGAATGCGGATACTTCACATTCACTCTGAATCATCCGGGAGGAGCGGTCGAAGGCTGCAAGGTGGGAATACCGGGATGGGTCAATGTCGAGAATGCAATAGCCGCCTCTGCGATAGCACTCACATATGGGCTCGAACCGGAAAAGGTAAGGCATGCGCTCGGAACATTCCAGGGAGTCAAGAGACGTTTCGACATCCATGTAAACACACCGGAATGTTCATACATAGACGATTACGCCCATCATCCGAAGGAAATCGTCGCGGCTGTCAGCTCCATGAGGGACATATTCCCGGGAAGAAAGCTCACAGCCATATTCCAGCCTCACCTTTACACAAGGACTAGGGATTTCGCGGACGAATTCGCAGAGGCGCTGAGCAATGTGGACAAGCTGATCATGCTCGACATCTACCCAGCCCGCGAGGAGCCTATTCCGGGCGTGACATCAGAGATCATCTTCGACAAGGTGACGGCACCGGAGAAGGTGATCATGGTAAAGGAAGAGCTTATGGACTACCTGAAGGACGAGCCTATAGACACGCTCATAACCTTCGGAGCCGGCAACATCGACAGATTCATCGGACCGATAACTGAAATGCTATGTCAAAGATTGTAAGACACATAATCAACGGAGTATCAGCGGCTCTGCTCACCGCCTGCCTTGTGCTGGCATATATGAGCGGAGTATCATGCCGCGCGCCGTTGAAATGCACAGGACTCAACATAGAGATAGCCGACAGCAGCATCAACAGGTTCGTTTCCAAAGCCGACATCAGGAAATATCTTGACAAAGAATACGGAGAGTACATCGGAATGCCGCTTGACAGCATAGACCTGGCAAAGGTCGAAAGGATCATCGACGGCAGAAGCGCAGTCAACAAGAGCCAGGCCTTCACCACAAGGGACGGAAACCTCAACATTGTGGTGACCCAGCGCACTCCGCTCGTCAGATTCCAGAAGAGCGACGGAGGCTTCTATGCAGATGCGGAAGGATTCCTCTTCCCTCTCCAGAGCAGCTACGCTTCCAGAGTGCAGGTGATTGACGGCGAGATTCCTCTGAAGGCCAACAGCGGATACAAGGGCGAACTGACCGATGAGAAAGAGAAGGCATGGCTGAAGAATGTCCTGAATGTGGTCAGCTACATGGAAAACAGCAGGATATGGAAGGACAAGATAGTCCAGATATCGGTATGTGACGGAGGAGAGCTGGTGATGGTGCCACGCATAGGAAAGGAAAGATTCCATTTCGGCCAGCCGGACAACATAGAAGAGAAGTTCAGGAAGATGGAGCTGTACTACACCGGCATCGTGCCCGCAAAGGGAGACAAGGAATACAGCAAGGTAAGCCTCGAGTACGAGGGACAGATAATCTGCAGATAAAAAAGAAAAGATATGATGGAAGAGAAGAACATAGTAGCCATAGATCTTGGAACGTCCAAGATCGCACTTACCATCGCCAAGGTGAACGGTGACGACGTGCAGATCATCTATTACAAGGAGAATCCGTCTGCCGGCATCAAGTACAGCAGCGTCTACAACATCATGCATGTGACCGAACCGCTTACAAAGATCATCCGTGAGGCCGAGGAGGCGCTAGACATCAAGATCACACAGGCTGTTGTGGGCATGCCTAAATATCCTGTCCGCCAGGAAAGCAACAGCGGAATCATCAAGGACAGAGGAGAGGATGCAGACATCACGGCAGAAGATATCGCAGACCTCAAGAGCTATGCAGAAGACTCATATCCTCTCGATGACCCTGCCAAGGAGGCCATCTATGGCGCCGTGGCACAGTCATTCTCCGATGGAGAGAACTTCCAGATCATCGAGAACGACATCATCGGAATGGCAAGCGACACTCTCGAAGGCCATTTCAAGATCTTCATCGGCAAGAAGAGCGACCTCAACAAGAT
>SUYO01000040.1:0-1984 GCA_015060385.1 Bacteroidales bacterium | reverse complement strand
AACCTCTTCAATGTATTCTGGAGCAAAGCGAAGAAAGTGACGGAAGAGGCGAAGGAAAAGACAGGAAGCTGGCTGGATGAGTTAAGCGAAGAGGAAGTCTGATAACCGACAAAACACCAAGACATGACTGATTTTATTGAAACAAACGACATAGTCCCTACCGATTGGATTCCGGAGAATTCCATCATCAAAGTCATCGGAGTAGGAGGAGGTGGCTGCAACGCAGTCAACTACATGTACAATCAGCACATCGAAGGATGTACATTCATCGTCTGCAACACTGACGCGCAGGCCCTCAACGCATGCGATGTGCCTATCAAGATACAGCTCGGTGAAGGCCTCGGAGCCGGCTGCAACCCGACAGAGGGAAGAAATGCCGCGCTCAATTCGCAGGACGAGATCGCAGAGAAGGTAATTGACTGCAAGACCGAGATGCTTTTCATCACAGCCGGAATGGGAGGTGGTACAGGAACCGGTGCGGCTCCTGTCATCGCCGCCATGGCAAAGAAGAAGGGCATACTGACTGTCGGAGTCGTGACCATCCCGTTCAAGAGCGAAGGAAACGAATCGATGTCAAAGGCTATCGACGGTATCAACGAACTTGAAAAGAACGTAGACAGCCTCATCATCATCAACAACGAGAAGATCTACAAGGAATACGGCGATCTCCTGATCCAGGACGCATTTCCGAAAGCAGACGAAGTGCTCGCCACAGCCGTGAAGGGCATCACCGACATCATCAAGAAGGGCGGATTCATCAATGTGGACTTCAAGGACGTAAAGGCCATGATGACGAACAGCGGCATGGCACTTATGGGATGCGGAACCGGTACAGGAAGGAACAGGATCAACGATGCAGTGAAGCAGGCCATGGACTCCCCTCTCCTCAATGACTTCGACATCAAGACGGCAAAGAACGTCCTGATCAACATCACCGTAGGAGACAATGAGGACGGACTCCAGATGAGCCAGCTCGAGGAGATCGACAAGCTTATCAAGGACTACACCGGCAATGCCAACAACTTCAAGAGAGGTATCGTGCTTGACCATGACCCTGATTTCGGCGACAAGGTAAGCATCACCGTGATCGCCACAGGATTCAAGATGGCAAGGATCATCGAGATCACCGAGGGCAACATGGGCAACATAATCACCATTGACAGCAACTTCGTCTACAGGAAGAACGAGAACATCTGCGAAGAAGGCATCGAGCTCCCTGAAGTAAAGAGGCAGAAGATCGGCTACAACAACACGGCGATACGCAAGAGAATAGCCTTCGACGAGGGCAGGAAGCCTGCATTGCTGATCAAGGAAGGTGACGACAAGAGCGAGCTGGAGAACACTCCTGCAATCAAGAGAGTGGCCGGAAAGAACAAGGAATAGGATTTTTTATTAATTTTGCGCCCGATTAACAAAGTACAGATATGGAACGCAAGACAAGGGTAAGATTCGCCCCATCTCCGACTGGTCCTCTCCACATGGGTGGTGTAAGGACTGCGCTTTACAATTATCTCTTCGCCAAGCAGCGCGGAGGAGACTTCATCATAAGGATTGAAGACACTGACTCACAGAGATTTGTACCTGGAGCAGAAAAATATATCATCGAAGCACTTAACTGGTGCGGCATCGTACCGGATGAAGGAGTGGATACCGAAGGCAATGTGGTTGAGACTGCATCAGAGCGCCATCCTCATGCTCCGTACAGACAGAGCCAGAGGAAGCCGATCTACCGCAAGTATGCAGAGGAACTCGTAGCCAACGGATTCGCCTACTATGCTTTCGACACAGCCGAGGAACTCGGAGCAAAGCGCGCCGAGATGGAAGCGGCAGGCCAGACATTCATCTACAACCAGACCACACGCATGGGCCTTCGCAACTCCCTTTCTCTGCCGGAGGCAGAATGGAAGGAGCTTCTCGAGACCCGTACAGACTGGACCATCCGCTTCAGGATGCCGGAGAACAGGGTCGTGAAGATGGATGACCT
>SUYO01000017.1 GCA_015060385.1 Bacteroidales bacterium | reverse complement strand
TGCTTTGTAACATATCACAATATACTACAAATATAGAAATTAAATTTGACAAAAAAAAGACTTTCAACAGAAAGTCTATCAAATATTTACAAAATTTAATTTTTCAAGAAAGTGTCAAACTACCGGGGTCTTCTCCGCTTTTGATACGGTTCCCGACAAGAATGCGATTGAAGCGCAGATAAAAAACAGTAGTTTCTTCATAAAATTACCCATATCACACAAAGATACTAACTTTTAATTCAAAAAAAATGTTACTTTTGCCCTTAATTAGACCAAATATTTATCTTTTATGGATTTTACCGTTGATTAATTAGATGAAGAAACTACTTGTCTTTTTGGGGATTGCCCTCACGGCAATCGGCTCAGCAGCCCGCGCACAGGACGGCGGGAGTGAAGCCACAAGCTACATTCCGGAGATATCTCTGGACATGCGCGGAGGATTCCGCATAGACTCGGAATATGAATCCGGGCGGTTTGCAGGGGACGACCTCAACATAGACATCAACGGCTACATAAGTCCGCATTTTTCCTACAGCATAAACCACCGCATCGCGTCTTCTTACTACGGAGAGGCCTCAGGTTTTGATGCAACCAACTGGCTGACACTTACATACGAAGTCGGCGACTTCGCCGTTACCGCCGGAAAGGACGCCCTTCTGATGGGAAGTTTCGAGTATGACGCCTATGACCTTGACGCATACTACGAGATGAACTCCCCCTTCTACAACGATTTCGACTGCTGGCAGTGGGGCGTGTCGGGAGCATGGTATCCCGCAGAAGATCAGGAAGTCCTGCTCCAGATAGCGAATTCCCCATATTCATTTGGAGATCCGGAGCTGTTCTCCTTCGCTGCAGGCTGGAGAGGCGCGTGGGACTGGTATGAATCATACTGGACGGCAAACCTCTGGATGGCAGGAGACGACGGCCTTGTAAAGGGTGTAAACCTGGGAAACAGGTTCTGTCTTGGAAATTTCACGATAGACCTGGACCTGATGGGAAGATTCAACGATGTCTACGGAGGATATGACATCATACTTGCTCCATCCTACAATTTCGGAGAATGGGGCAGGATCTTCGCCAAGGCGGGAGCCGAAACGACCGGTTTTGCAGACGACTGGCATACATTCTTCGGAGGAGGCTTCGAGTATTTCCCTCTCAAGGAAAACAAGGACATAAGGCTGCATGCTGCATATATTTACAATGACTATACGGTCGGACAGATGTTCAGTCTCGGAGTCACATGGAAAATGAACTTGACCAAAGGAATAAAACTGTTACTGAAATGAAAGGAAACGACAAGATCATAGAGTTCAGGAACATCACCAAGGGATTTGGCGACAAATGTGTCCTGAACGATATCAGCTTCTATGTAAAGAAGGGGGAATTTCTGACTCTTCTCGGCCCTTCCGGCTGCGGAAAGACGACTTTGCTTCGTCTTCTTGCGGGTTTCGGCAACACTGACAAGGGCGAGATCCTCATCAACGGAGTGAACATCACGGATGTACCTCCACACGAGCGTCCGGTGAACACGGTCTTCCAGCGCTATGCCCTCTTCCCCCACCTCGACGTATACGAGAACATCGCCTTCGGCCTCAAGCTCCAGAAGGTCCCTACAGACGAGATCGACAAGAAGGTAAGGAAGGTGCTCAAGATGGTGAGCATGACGGACTATGAGGACAGGGACGTCGAATCGCTTTCAGGCGGTCAGCAGCAGCGTGTTGCCATCGCCCGCGCAATCGTGAACCAGCCTAAGGTGCTTCTCCTGGACGAGCCCCTGGCAGCCCTCGACCTGAAGATGAGGAAGGACATGCAGATAGAGCTCAAGGAAATGCACAAGAAGCTCGGCATCACCTTCATCTATGTGACCCATGACCAGGAGGAGGCCCTCACCCTCTCCGACACGATCGTGGTGATGAACGAGGGAAAGATCCAGCAGATCGGCACTCCTACAGACATATACAACGAGCCGCAGAACTCTTTCGTGGCGGACTTCATCGGCGAATCGAACATCCTCAACGGAAAGATGGTCAAGGACAGGCTAGTCGAATTCGTCGGTCATGAATTCGACTGCGTCGACGAAGGCTTCGGCGAAGACGTGGATGTGGACGTGGTCGTACGTCCGGAGGACATCTACATCATGAACAGGACCGAAGGTGCACAGCTCACCGCAAAGGTGAAGTCATGTACATTCAAGGGCGTCCATTACGAGATGTTCGTCGACACAGACAAGGGCTACGAGCTCATGATCCAGGACTACAACGCATTCGAACCTGAGTCGGAGGTCGGTCTTATCATCAGACCTGCCGACATCCAGGTAATGAAGAAGGAACGCATCGTGAACACTTTCGAGGGAGAGATCGTGGACGAAAGCCATGTGAAGTTCCTTGAGGAGACCTTCGAGTGCAAGCCTCAGGACAAGTTTGCCGCCGGCGAAAAGGTTAAGGTAGAGGTGAAGTTCTCGAAAGTGGAGCTCATAGACCATCCTGAGGAAGGAATGCTTTCCGGAGAGGTGCATTTCCTTCTCTACAAGGGAGACCACTACCACCTGACCGTCGAGACTGACGACGGCGACTACATATGGGTCGACACAAACGACATCTGGGACAAGGGAGACCTTGTAGGTATTAACATCGCCCCTAAGGACATCAAGATTCTGAAGCATGATGAGTAAGAGAAGCACATGGGCCCTGCCTTACGCCATATTTCTGGTGTTGTTCGTAGCCTTGCCTCTCATCCTGATCATGGTATATGCCTTTCAGGACGGGGCAGGAGGATGGACCCTGGGCAACTTTACCAAGTTCTTCAGGGACACAGACGCCATCAACACCTTCGCCCTTTCTCTTGAGGTTGCGATAGAGAATACGGCCATCTGCATTCTGCTGGGATATCCTGCAGCATGGATACTTTCGAACAAGAAGCTGAACAAGAGCGCAGTGACCATCGTGCTCTTCATCATGCCGATGTGGATAAACGCCCTCATGAGGACCCTCGCCACAGCAGAGCTCTTCCACATGCTCGGCATACAGCTGGGCAAGGGCACCCTGATCATCGGTATGGTTTATGACTACCTTCCGTTCATGATCTACCCTATCTACAACATCCTCGACAGGATGGACAAGTCGTATGCGGAAGCTGCGGCCGACCTGGGTGCAACGCCTTGGCAGGTGTTCTGGAAGGTCCAGGTGCCTCTGTCCATGCCGGGAGTGGTCAGCGGCATAATGATGGTGTTCATGCCTACCGTCAGCACGTTCGCGATATCTGAATTCCTCACCAACAACAAGATAAAGCTGTTCGGTACCATCATCCAGGAGAACATCAACTCGTCGATGTGGAACTACGGAGCGGCCTTGTCTCTCGTGATGCTGGTGATCATCGGTATAACAAGTCTCTTACAGGACAACAAGAAAGAGGTCAGCGGAGGGATCGTATAGGCTATGAAGAGATTTTTTGCACAATGCTACATATGGCTGCTGCTGATAGTGCTCTACGCGCCTATCTTCTTCATCGCAGTCTTCTCGTTCACGGAGAGCAAGGTCCTGGGCAACTGGACAGGCTTTTCGACCAAGCTGTATTCCAACCTGTTCACCGGCAACATGCAGGGCACGGGTTCGCTCATGCATGCAATCGAGAACACCCTGATCATCGCCCTGATAGCGGCGACCGTATCCACCATACTCGGTACAGTCGCAGCCATCGGCATCCACAACATGAGAGGAAGGGGAAAGCAGGCAATCAATTTCCTGAACAACATCCCTATGCTCAATCCGGACATCATCACGGGTGTGTCGCTCTTCCTCCTCTTCGTCTTCCTGCACATAAGCCAGGGATATGTCACCGTGGTTCTGGCACATATAACCTTCTGCACCCCTTATGTGGTGCTCAGCGTGCTTCCTAAGCTGACACAGATGAATCCGAACATATATGAAGCTGCGCTGGACCTGGGGGCAACGCCTTTCCAGGCCCTGAGGAAGGTTCTGATACCGATGCTCAAGCCGGGAATGATCTCGGGATTCATCCTTGCCTTCACAATGTCTCTGGACGATTTCGCAGTGACCTTCTTCACCAGAGGAACAATAGGACTTGACACCCTCTCGACATACATCTATACGGACGCACGCAAGGGAGGTCTGACTCCTGAACTCCGTCCTATGATCACGCTCATGTTCGTTGGAATACTCATCCTGCTGATCATCATCAATCTCAGGAAGATCCGCAACTCTAAAACCGCAGTAGAATAAGATGAAGAAGATATTGTATCTTGCCGTCGCAGCCCTTATGCTCTGGGGATGCTCGGAAGACAGAGACCATATCCTGAAGGTATACAACTGGGCCGACTACATCGACGAAGACCTCATCGACGAGTTTGAAGTGTGGTATGAGGAGCAGACCGGCGAGCCTGTGGAGATCATCTACCAGACCTTCGACATCAACGAGACCATGCTCTCGAAGATCGAGCTCGGTCATGAGGATTATGACGTCGTATGTCCGTCCGACTACATCATCGAGCGCATGCTCAAGAACGACCTTCTTCTTCCGCTTGAAAGGGATTTCGGGAACACTCCGGACTATCTTGACAATGTGGCGCCATACATCAGAGGCATGTTTGACGAGATAGACGGACATGGAAAGAACGCCAATGACTACAGCGTTGCCTACATGTGGGGTACGGTAGGTCTCATCTATAATCCGAAATATGTGGATGAAGCGGAGACAGCCAGCTGGGACGTACTCAGGAATCCTGCCTACAAGGGCAAGGTACTTATGAAGGATGCCTTCAGAGACATATACACATCCCTCCTGATAGCCCTCAACAGAGAGGCTCTGGACTCAGGCGAAAAGGACATGCGTTCCCTTGCCTTCGACACATCCGAAGAATCCATAAAGCTGGTCGAGGATTACCTCAATTCCTTCAAGGAGTCCGTTGCCGGCTGGGAGGCAGACTTCGGAAAGGAACAGATGACCAAGGAACTGGCTTGGATGAACCTTTCGTGGAGCGGCGATGCCCAGTGGGCCATCGACGAGGCTGCGGAAATCGGCATGGACCTCAGATACAACATTCCTGAGGAAGGCAGCGCGATCTGGTTCGACGGATGGGTGATTCCTAAATATGCAAAGAACGTCAAGGCCGCGAGATATTTCATCAATTTCATGTGCATGCCGGAGAACGCCATCCGCAACATGGACATGACCGGATATGTGAGCGCCATCGGAGGAGATGAGATCCTTGAAAGCATGTCCGATCCTGAATCATATGAACCGCTGGATGCAAGCTACTTCTTCGGTCCTCAGGCAGACAGCGTGTGCGTGAACCCTACGATGTATCCTGACCACTCTACGATCGAGCGTTGCGGAATGATGCACGACACCGATACCGAAGCCCTCCTCAAGATGTGGTCACGCGTCAAGGGCGACAGCGCCTCTGTATGGACCTACACCCTTATCTGCCTCGTTCTGGGAGGCCTCGTGGCGGCAGTCGTGATCAAATACGTGAGAAAAGCCCGCCGCAAGAAGAGATACGCCCGCAAAAGAAGAAGGAAATAAGCTAATACCTTCCTGCAAGCCAGTAGGAGAAGAAACGGTTTGAGATGAGATAGTGTCCGTTCACATACGACACTGTCTCATCTTTTATCAATGGCCTGAGAGCTCCCTGGACAGCACTGGCGCTCCTCAGCCCGTATCTCGATATGAATTCCACACCTGTAGGAGAAGATACACCGCCGTTCTTTGCGATTGCCGTCAGAAGGCTTCTCTGACGCTCGGACATCCTTGCGAAAAGTTCCTGAAACGAAGGCTCAAAAAGGTCAAGGATGAATCTGACTGCTTCATGGGCCTTTTCTATCGTGACGGCTGAGCCTTTTTCCGTCATTTCGTACAGACGGTTGAACACATACTGTATGAACCATGTATGTCCGCCGAAAAGTTCATAAACATATTCGACACATTCAGGATTCACGACCTTGCCTGCCGCCCTGAAATGGCCGCAGACAAAGTCCGCATACCTTTCCCGGTCTATCGGCTCAAGATGGATAGGGGTGCAGCTCATGAAGAAGGGTTCGGATGGACTGTTGAAAAGATCGCTCATCATCCTGCGGTTGCTTCCTGCAAAGATGAAACGGGTCTGCCTGCAGGACTGGACCAGGGTCCTCAGTCTGGCTATGACCTTCTTTCCGTCAGGGTAATCCGCAATCTGCTGGAACTCGTCCACCGCTACCACACAAGGTCTTTCCGAAGACTCCAGAAAGGAGAATATCTGCTCCATTGTCTTCACAGGATCCTTTATCTCACCCGCTTCTATATTGAATGAAGGCAGACCTGTAAGGATATCTGTCCCCAGTACAAGTCTGAGGGAAGTGACAGTCCTGACGAACTTCTCCACAAGTCTCTCCCCTTTCGGCTGGAACCTGGAAACGATCTCCTTTCCGAGAAGCAGAACAAAATCTTCTACAGAGCATGTATCGTATATGTCGATGAAGAAGGTCTCGTATTTCGCCACGACCTGCGGATGATGATACAGATGGGAGATAAGTCCTGACTTTCCCATTCGTCTCAAGGATATGAGGACCGTATTCCTCCAGTTCTCCACATTTGAGAGAAGTTCTGCAGTCTCCTTCTCTCTGTCGCAGAAATATTCAGGTGCGACATATCTGCCGGTAATTACAAACGGATTCATCCTTCATCAGCTTTAGTTCCGCACAAATATAATTATAATTTTCATTATAACAACTTTTATTATAAAGGGAGTCCGGATCAAATGAACTAATGTGAACTTGATTCAAGGGGAAGAGCGGGATAAATTTGCAGAAATAACCACATTATTTTATCTGTATGAAAAAGTATCTTCTCCTGACAGCAGCCGTTGCTGCAATGGTAATAGGCTGCAAGAAACCAAGTCCGGAACCGGGACCGGAACCCGAACCACCTGTATCGGAACTCATTCCTATCAGACTCAGCACCAGCATCGGAACAAAGGCTACAGATTCCGGCTTTGAAAATGAAGACAAGGTCGGTATCTACACGGTCAACTACGTCGACGATGCAGCAGGCACACTGGCGGGCTCCGGCAATCATCTCGACAATGTGAAATTCACCTTCGACGGCACTGAATGGAAGGCGGAGAAGGAAGTCTTCTGGCTGGACCAGACGACTCCTGCCGACTTCTACTGCTACTATCCATATATAGAGGAAGTCAGCGATATCACAGCCCTTGAATTCAGCGTAAAGGAAGACCAGAGCGCTCTTACTGACTACAAGGCAAGCGAACTTCTCTGGGGAAAGGCAGAGGGCGCAGAACCGTCTGCAGACCCTGTGAAGATCACCGTCAACCACGCATTGAGCAACATCATCATCTATCTCACCCCTGGCAGCGGCTATACTGAGGAAACACTCGCGGCAGAGGAACCTACAGTAGAGATAACCGGAGTCAAGACCGGGGCAAAGATCAATCTGTCCACAGGAGAGGTAACCGCAGACGGCGATGCCAAGAACATCAAGCCATATAAGGAAAACACCTACTGGAGGGCCCTTGTGGTTCCTCAGGACATCATCGGAACACAGCTGATAAAGGTTACAGTGGGCTCTGATGTCTACACTCTCAACCAGACCGTCACCTTCGAGGCCAACAAGCAGCACAAGTGTACCCTCAAGGTGAACAGGATCGAGGAAGGCGTGAACATCGGCATCGGCGGATGGGAGTCATCGGACGCCGATTTCGGAGGTACTTTGGAATAAATCAGACCACATATGAAGACATCAAGACATATCATCGGAGCCCTGGCTCTCATGAGCCTGGCTTCATGTGCACTCGACGAACCTGGCTTCGACCCGGTCGTTGAAGATGCGGACAGAAAGCCCATTGTCATATCCGGATCTATCAACCAGGAATATGCTACAAGGGCAAATGACGAAGGTTTCTGCAACGGAGACGTTGTAGGAATCTATGTCGTGGACTATGACGGAAGCACCCCTGGCGTGCTCCAGAACGAAGGCAACCGTGCAGACAATGTGAGATTCACATTCGACGAGGCTGCATATAAATGGAATCCTGCATACGAAATCTACTGGAAGGACAAGAACACCCATATCGACCTTTACGGCTACTACCCTTGGGGATCGCCGGAAGATGTGGAAAACTATGCCTTCGAAGTGGAGAAGGATCAGAGAAGAGAGGCTGCGAACGGCCAGATGGGCGGTTACGAGGCAAGCGACTTCCTCTGGGGCAAGTCTGCCGACAACGCTCCTACCGCAAACATAATAAGACTGGGATTCAACCACAAGATGGCTTCTGTACGCGTAAGCCTCGTTGAGGGAGAAGGCTTTGCGGAAGGAGAATGGGCTGCCGCACAGAAGCAGGTCATCATCCTCAACACTGCCCGCAAGTCCAGCATCAACCTCAGGACGGGAGTGGTGACGGCATCAGACGAGATTCCGTCTACCGGAACCATCCCTTACAAGGACGGAGACGACTTCAGGGCGATCGTGGTACCTCAGACCGTAGCTTCAGGTACAGAGCTTCTGAGCGTGACGATCGACGGGGAATCCTACTTCTTCAAGAAGACCGAGGACATGGTCTACAATCCTTCAAAGCAGCACAACTTCACCATGACAGTGGACAAGAGGGCGGCTGACGGAGGACTTGAGTTCACTCTTACCTCGGAGAGCATCACCGTCTGGGAGAACGACCCAGTCTCGCATGACGCCATCGCGAGGGAATATACCGTCATCCATGTCGAGCAGGCAGGAACACTTGATTCATGCATCGAAGTTGCCGGCAAGGATCTCACCAAGGTCAGGAACCTCAAGATCACCGGTCAGATCAATTCGAGGGACTTTGCGGTCATGAGATACAAGATGGACCGGTTGGCAGCACTTAACATGAGAGAGGCTGTGATTGTCGCCGGCGAAGGTGGAGAACTTGAACCAAAACAGACATACTTGCCTAATGAGGCAGATGAAATCCCTAACTTCGCCCTCAACGGTAAGGAAAGCCTTGTATCATTGGTTCTTCCTGACCAGTTAAGGAAAATCGGGGGCGAAAGCGGAGGTGGACGAGGTGCGTTCAACGGATGCGTGAATCTTTCCGGCTCACTGACCATTCCTGAAGGTGTCGTTGAAATAGGTCCTGCAGCGTTTGGAGGATGCCGCAATCTTAACGGCAGTCTTACTCTGCCTTCTACACTTAAGATTCTTGGAGATGCAGATTATGTATGGGAGTCTTATCACGACGGTGTCTTCGCCAACTGCGGTTTCGTCAGCGAAATCATTCTTCCCGAAGGGCTTGAAGAGATCGGAGGTGGAACATTCTATCACTGCGAAAACCTCTATGGCGAACTGAGACTTCCTGACGGGCTCAAGTCAATCGGCAAGGGAGCATTTGACGGATGTAAGAATCTCACCGGCTCTCTTGTCATTCCTCAGGGAGTGACGGACATACCGGCAGACGCTTTCAACGGATGTTGGATGGGAGGTACCCTTACTCTTCATGACGGTATCCAGACAATCGGAAACAATGCATTCTCCAACAACGGATTCAAAGGAGAGCTCAGATTGCCTAAGGAACTTGAGGTTGTAAGTGCATATGCTTTCTACAATGACGACTTCTCAGGTAAACTCATTCTTCCTGAAAATCTATATTCAATAGGCCAGTTCGCTTTCGCCTATAACTGGCGACTTATGGGCATGGTAGAAATACCGGAAAACGTAATTTCAATAGGAGGAGGAGCATTTGCAAATTGCGGAGTCGAGGGTTTCACACTTCCAGAAGGACTTGAAAGCCTCAGATATGAAGTGAATATGTACGATGGAGCTTCATATGGAGCTTTTGAAAATTGCTTCTATATCGGTAGAATAGTTTGTAAGGGAACTGTTCCTGCATATGTTCAGGAAGGTGCCCTGAACGGTGTAGCAAAGGACAACTTTACTCTTGAAGTTCCTGAATCGGCAATCCAGCAGTATCAGACTGCCGCCGGCTGGAAGGATTTCAAGAGGATTTCAGCTTACAGGAACCTCGTAATCCGTCCTTCGATGGCTACGGCCATAAATACTTCTGTAACCCGCGACCTTGTTCTGACGGCTGACGATGAATGGTATGTGGAAAGTCAGCCGGACTGGGTGACCCTTGACAAGACAAGCGGCACAGGCAAGACAGAGATCAAGTTGACCTTCTCGCAGATGGAGGCAGGATCGGAGCCACGCGAGGGCGAGGTCGTGTTCATGCTCAAAGGACAGGACTATCGTACCCGCTGCAAGGTGACCCAGTATGATTACGAACACGCCGAAGATGAGTTCATAACCCTCCAGACTGCAACAAAGGGCAACAACGGAGGCATCAACATAGTAATCCTAGGTGACGGTTTCGATGCTAAGGAAATCAGCGAAGGAAAGCTCCTGTCCAGTGCAAACGAGGCTTACGGGTATTTCTTCGACATCGAGCCATACAAGTCATATAAAGAGTATTTCAATGTCTATACAGCAGTATCTGTTTCACCGGAATCTGGTATAGGCAGCATTAATACAATTATTTATAATCGATTCAACACTACCGCAAAGGGAGGTGTGACTCTTGGAGGTCGCAATGACAGCGATAACCAGATGATCATTGATTATGTATGTAATGCACCTACAGTCAATGCAGATAATCTGAACACAACTCTGGTCATAATGGTTCCTAATACATATGACTATGGAGGTATCTGCTATATGTGGGATGAAGGATTTGCACTCGCATACTGCCCGATGAGTCAATACGGCTATCCTACCGATTTCAGAGGTGTGATCCAGCACGAGGCAGGCGGACACGGATTCGGAAAGCTCGGTGATGAATACATCTACCATAATGCTTTCATAGACGCCTGCGGCTGCACATGCTGCGGACACGATGGTGACATCCACGCTGCCCACTCACTGGGATGGTACGACAATCTTTCGCTTACAGGAAAGATGAGCGAAGTGCCTTGGAGCCACCTTATCTTCCATGAGAAATACAGCGAATTCGTCGATATCTTCGAAGGTGGATATATGCACAGCAGAGGAGTATACCGCTCCGAGCATAACAGCTGCATGAACAATATGATTCCTTATTATAGTACAATCAGCCGCGAATCAATCGTAAAGAGGATCAAGGCCTATGCAGGCGAGGAATACTCGTTCGAGGATTTCGTCGCAAACGATGTCGTGGAAGTGGAGATGACTGAAGTGAAGTCTATGGACAACAGCTTCCTGAACAACATCCGCGCTTCGCAGCAGCATGAACCTGTATTCATGGGCAAGCTCCCGTCACTTAAATAATGGAGGAAAGCATTATGAAGAAAATTTATTTACTGACATTTGCAGCACTCCTTGCATTCGGCTGCAACAAGATAGAGACGCCTGAGACAGCTGATGACGGAGCCATGCGCTTCAATGTGGAATATCCTGCTACAAAGGCTACGGAAACCTCTTTCGAGGCAGGAGACAGGATAGGAGTGTACATCACTGCCTATGACGGCAACACGCCTCTGCCTCTGCAGCTTGGAGGAAACTACAAGAACAACAACCCTGTGACCTTCGACGGAACCAGCTGGACAGCCGACCCTGTGATCTACTGGGGAGAAGGAAAATATGACGTATATGCATACTATCCTTTCATGAATCCGCAGTCTGTAGACGAACTGCAGTTCAGCGTCGCCCTGGATCAGAGAACAGCCGAAACCGCCGATGCATTGAGCGCATATGAAGCCAGCGACTTCCTCTATGCAGTCAAAAGGGGCGTGACTTCAGCAGACGGAGAAGTCAGACTGCCTTTCAAGCACAAGATGAGCAAGCTGACTGTGAACATCACCAAAGGCGAGGATTTCGAAGGTGACATTCCTGAGGACATGACCGTATATATCCACAACACCGTGACTGACTGCCTGATAGACCTTTCTACAGGTGACATAGTGAAGGACCCGTATGCATCCGCACAGACCGTCACTGCAAGAAAGATCGATGCAGGCACCCACACAGCGATCATAGTCCCTCAGATGCTTGTCAACAAGAAGCCTCTTGTCGAGATCATATTCAGAAACGTATCGTACATGGTGGAAAGCAAGTTCAACTTCAAGAGCGGAATGCACCATGTGCTGAACATCACTCTGAACAACAATCCTGACAAGGTGAACATCGAAATCGGAGGAGAAATCGAAAATTGGAATTAAAACCGTATATTTGAGGCAATGAAACCTATGACATACATACTGACATGTATGATTGCAGGTCTTGCAGCAATCTCATGCACCGAAACTCCCGATTACAGGGAGTTTCGGGTGCCGGAGATTGTCAGCATAACTTCATTGCCGGAAATCCATACAGCAAGGCTCGTTTCAGATCTGGATGCAGTCCCTCATGGCAGTCTGGAGGTAGGCTTCTATCTCGGCAGGGACAAGAATGACCTTGAACGGATCCGGACAACCCTGGAAGGCAGGAGTTTCAGCGCAACCGTCGAGGAGCTGGAAGACGGAACCCTCTACTGGTTCAAGGCATACGTGAGCAACGGAATGAATGAGGTCACATCAGGGTTCGAGTCCTTCATGACTGACGAAGCCCCCGCCATTCCGCAGGAGCCCGTCGAACCGGAGGATCCGGAAAATCCGGTCGACCCCGAAGATCCGGTAACTCCTGAAGATCCTGTGGATCCGGATGAACCGACAGAACCGGAACAGCCGAAAGATCCCGTCGAACCGGAGGATCCGAATTTCATAAGCTTTGCAGATCCGATCGTCAAGGAAATGTGCATATCTGCCTTTGACTTCGACAATGACGGAGCCATATCCTATGTGGAAGCCGCAGCGGTAAGGGATCTGTCCCTTATGAAGCTTACCAGCAGGACGTTCACCTCATTCGACGAACTGAAATACTTTACAAAGCTCAAGGAGATTCCATCGAAATATTTCAAGAACTGCACGAGACTTTCGTCCGTCACTCTGCCCGAATCAATCGAGACAATCTCCGATGAGGCATTCAAGAACTGTACATCCCTCCGCGGGATCAATATTCCTGAAAAGCTGACATCAATCCTCCGTCTGGCCTTTGAAGGATGCAAGTCCCTGAAGAGAGTTGACATTTCATCGCTTGAGACCCTCTTCAGACTTGATTATGGAATGGACCAGCCAACCTACAGCATTCCGATGTATTACGGAGCATCCTTATATTACAATGGCTCTGAACTTCATGAAATCACAGTGCCGGAAAGCATAACGGAAATACGACGATTTGCACTGGCAGGATGTGCAAACCTCAAGTCTCTCCACATTCCCGGCAATGTTACATTCGTCGGACAGCAGGCCCTAAGCGGCTGCATTTCTCTTGAAGAGGTAACTATCCACGATGATGTAGGCGAATTCGATATCGGTGTCTTCGACGAATGTACGGCCCTCAAGGAGATCGTGCTTCCGAAATCGCTCTGCGAGATAACCGAAGCCATGTTCCTGAACTGCACAAGTCTGCAGAAAGTAACAATCAAGGAAGGCGTGACGATGATAGCAGGCAACTCATTCCAGGGATGCGGCGCCCTGAAGACAGTCATCCTCACCGGCACCGTCCCTCCTTCGATAAGCGAAGAAACATTCGCATACGGAATAAAATTCCATGTACCTGCGGAAGCAGTGGACACATACAGGGAATCACCGGTATGGAGCCGTCACGCAGACAACATCATAGGATTCTGATGAAATATGAACCATTGTGAACTTGACACCTACGGTTCCCTTCAATAAATTTGTATCTGGTTAAGCAAAAACTTATAGAGAACAGAACAAACCGATATCCCATGAGCAAAAACATACCGGAACTCACATTTCTTCTGGCAGAGGTAGAAAAGAAATACAACAGACGTATAGCGACCACCACAGACTTCGAGTCTCTCTCCGTAGTAATAGAGCATACTACAGGGGAACTTCTTTCTTCATCTACTCTGAAAAGACTCTGGGGATACGTAAGTCTGAACCCTACGCCAAGGATATCTACCCTGGACATTCTCTCGAGGTTTATCGGACATAAGGACTTCAAGACATTCTGCCAGTCGCTGACCGACAGCAACGTATACTCGTCAACCTTCTTCACATCCCGCTATCTTTCGGTGTCGGAACTTAAGGAAATGTCCAAGGTCACTGTAGGATGGGACCCGGACAGACTTGTAGAGATGAGATACCTCGGAGATTTTACCTTTGAGATAGAAAAGTCCGTCAATTCTAAACTGAAGATCGGAGACAGGTTCGAGCTTTCGGACATCATTCTCGGATACCCTCTTTTCATAACCCGCATCCTCAGGAACGGAGAATATACCCCTGCTTATGTTGCAGGTCAGGGAGGAGGAATAAACCTTCTTAATATAGAATAGACTCTGCAGCTTCCTTGAAGAGGTCGTCAAGGGATTCCGCATCTATATGCTCTTCCCTTTCAGCAGCTGCCGGACTTACGGCTTCAGGCTCCGGGACCGGCTTGACGGCTGGTTCAGGCATCCCGGTTGCATAAGTATCCTGCTGTACTGCAGGTTCATCGTTTTCAGCAGGAAGTACGGTTTCCTGCACTCCAACAGTCAGTCTTACATTCGCGGCCAGCCACCATACACCGGCCAAGGCCAGAGCCACAGCAAGGATGCAGACAGCAGATATCACGATCTTCCTTCTTCCGGTCCTCATGACTGCATTCTTCACATCCGCTGCCGTCGCATAGCGCTTATCCTTGTTTCTGTAGAGACATCCGGAAGCCGCATGACGGTAATAAGCATTCATTTCATTGATTATCATGCCCAGAGACCACAGGTCGCTCCTGCTGTCAATCGCATCCCCTGCCATCAGTTCGGGAGAGGCATAGACCCTTGTTCCTGCAGGAGCCTTGAAAAGATAATATGAATCGGCATCGGACAGTCCGAAATCTATTATCTTGACATTGTTTCCGTTGTAGGTTACAAGTATGTTCTCAGGCTTGAGGTCACGATGGATGATCTGCTTCCTATGCATATAGTCAAGTGCATCGCAGAGTTCGCAGATCAGTTTTCCCGCCAGCTTCTTTCCTATCTTCTCTCCGGAAAGCAGCCTTTCCAGGTTACAACCGTCCACCCAATCCATGACGATGCAGTTTCCCAAGGAAGGAACGTTCACCATTCCGTAATACTGGCATATGTTAGGGTGGTTGAGTGAGAAACCTATGTTGAAGTCCTTCTTCAGAAGTTCTTCATAAAACGTGTTGCCCCTATATTCAGGCTTCAAGGCCTTGTAGACGAAGAACCTTCCGTTCTTGTTTACCTTGTAGAGGACATTGAACCCATGCTCGGAATCATGTATGATTTCGAGGTCGGCCGAAGGCGACAAGGCATTTGCGTCATCTATTTCCTGAAAAAAGCCTGAGGGTCCGATCATAAAGGTTGGATAAGTACTCAAAGATACTGCTTTTTTATTAAATTTGCATGATATGAAAAGGGCGTCCAGACATATTATATGCTTGATTCATGCACTTTTATCGGCATTCTGTCTAAACGGACAGACTACTGATGCCGTAGTGGCGGAAAATGACGAATTGCTGAACCGTTATGAACTTGCATGCAGACAGTGTCTTGACTTGAAGAATCAGGTCAATGAAGGTGCCCATGTATCCAGAAAAGACGCCTCTGATGTCATAGACCGCTTTGTTTCTCTAAACACCCTCATCAAGTCATCATCTGAAGATCTCAACCCTGTGCAGCGGACACGTTTCGAAGCGATCAGCCGCTGGTTCTCGACAGGAGAAAGACCCCTGGTGCTGGACCACGAAAGTCTGGTCAGAATCATTGAGGAGACAACTCTTGCAGCTTCGCGGAATAATATCAGGATCAAGGTCATTCCATATAACCCTGCTCCGATGCAGGAAGCACGGACAGACGAAAGAAATACCGGATTGAAGACATATATATTGGCATCCGTATCCCTGCCCCAGCCTTCATACGGGGCAATGGTGGGAATCCGATATGGCAGATGGGGAGGATATGCAAGGCTCGGCAGCAACTTCCGTTCACAGGACCATGCATACACCTGCCTTGGAAACGGAACCATTGAAGGCGGAGGCAGCATATGGTCGGGAGGCAGCGAAGCAAGGTCTGAACTCAAGGCCGGAGCCGGTGTCCTTTACGGACCAGCCGACTGGTTCAGCATCTATGCCGGTATGGGATATGGAAGGTCCGAACTTTACTGGGACGACATCGACGGCAATTGGGTAAAGGTCAGAGATCTCTCCTTCAAAGGTCCATCCTTCGAGGCAGGAGTCCTGGCATCATGGAAGTTCCTGACCTTGGGAGCCGGCGTCTCGACGATATCCTTCCGCAGGGTTTCCCTTGACATCTGTCTGGGAGTCTCGTTCTGACACCAAGTCCTACTTCAGGGTCTTGTATGACAGGATGTGGATTGTGACGGCGGTTGCGGTCAGGATGAAGAAGAGGCGGAAGGCCCAATGCTCCGCGACAAAGATCGCGCAATAAAGCAGGGTAAGCCAGAGAGCAGATACTGCCACGACCTTGATCCTCAACGGGATCGCCTTGTGTTCCATGAAATTCGTTATGTAGGGTCCCAGACGAGGGTGGTTGAGGAGCCAGTCATACAGCTGCCTGTTGCCCCGCAGAAACAGGGCTGCGGCAAGCAGAAGAAGCGGGGTTGTGGGAAGTACGGGCAGGAATGCTCCGAGTATTCCAAGCCCCAGGGCTATGCAGCCGAATATTGTAAGTATAATCCTTTTCATTTTGAGCAGGCAAAGATAATGAAACGCAGAGATTTTTTCAAGGCAACCGGAGTTCTGGCTGCAGGAGCGGCCATCGCAGGATGTACTTCCGGTGAGTCCGCAGGCTTCAACTTCAACCGTCTTGGCAAAGGCGAGGGGCTCAGGCTGAGCTTCGAGCCGTATGAACTTCTTCTCAGACACACCTTCACCGTATCATCCTATTCCCGAAAGACGACTCCTGGAGTACAGGTAAGAATTGATTATGAGGGATTTACAGGATATGGAGAAGCTTCCATGCCGCCGTATCTGGGACAGACCGTCGAGAGCGTATGCGCCTTCCTCTCCCGTGTCGATCTGGGTCAGTTCAAGGATCCTTTCCGTCTTGAAGAGATTCTCGCCTATGTGGACAGCCTTTCGCCGGGAGACAATGCGGCAAAGGCAGCCGTCGACATAGCCCTCCATGACCTGACAGGAAAGCTGATGGGACAGCCATGGTGGAGGATATGGGGGCTGGACCCTGCCAAGGCGCCGGACACAACCTTCACGATAGGTATAGACACGGCTGAGGTGGTCAGGGAAAAGACCCGCGAATGTGCTGACAGGTTCAACATCCTGAAGGTCAAGGTCGGGCTGGACAATGACAAGGAGATGATCACCACTATCCGTGAAATCACGGACCTTCCGCTTGCCGTGGATGCAAACCAGGGATGGAAGGACCGCGAACAGGCGCTTGACGAGATCTTCTGGCTGAAGGAAAACGGTGTCGTGATGGTCGAACAGCCGATGGCGAAGGAAAGGCTGGACGACAATGCGTGGATAACCGAGCGCAGTCCCCTCCCGATCTTCGCCGACGAATCGATCCAGAGGCTTGCGGACATCCCTTCGGTAAAGGGAGCATACCACGGCATAAACATAAAGCTGATGAAATGTACCGGAATGCGCGAAGGCTGGAAGATGGTCAATTACGCCCGCGCCGAAGGCATGAAGGTGATGGTCGGATGCATGACGGAGACATCGTGCGCCGTTTCCGCCGCGGCCCAGCTCTCGCCTGCCGTAGATTTCTGCGACCTCGACGGCAATCTGCTGATAACGAACGACCTTTTCCGCGGGATGGAGGTTATCGACGGACACATAGTCCTTCCGGACCGTCCCGGAATCGGAATCCTGCCACTTTAACGACGGAGCCTGATTCCTGCATCTTTGCAGGTTCGAGGTCAGGGTATCGAGCGCAGTTTCCTGGGAAAACTGCTACAGGTACCCCTAAAATTGTGGGTATCGAGCGCAGTTTAGGGCATTTTTTGCACTTGATCCCTCCATGAAATCATCACTGAAACCTCCGGAAAGAAAGAATCTCCGAGGTCTGAAGTTCAAGTTCCGGGCTGTAGGTGTCGTGTCTTACCATACCTACACCTCTGGAGTACCAGGTATCCGCTACGGTATGTCTGTTGCGGCCCATGCCTTTCTCTACCTTCCGTTCCCGCACGACAACACAGTCAAAGGTTCCTGCCGGGGTGGATATTGTCTCATGCCTCAGCACTTTCCTTTCAGTTACGGTTATCTTCATGGTAAGTCCGAGCGCCTTTACAGATGCATTTACGTCGAGCAGCACATCACCCGGAGCCATATCCGAAGGCAAGGCGGATTCTCCTCCTGACGAGCTTATCTTCGCACCGGAAGGAAGAAGGGTTCTGAATACCGCAGCCACAGATTCCGCTACATCGAGGGTAACTGTGCCCTGGCTGACGGTTGCAGAAAGTTCTGCCGGCTCGTCTCCGTAATACGGCTTGTGCTTATGATTCAGGATGTGTGAGGTATAATCGATGAGAGTTCTGTCTCCTTCATGCCTCACATCCCCAATCCTCATGGTATGGTACCACTTCACATCCCCCTCTGATGTGGTCCTTGTATACTCCAGGACAGTACCTGCCGTATTGCAGAAATAAGGAACCTTCTCCTGTCCCATCAGGTCTGCAGCAGACAGGAATATTGCCAATATGTATACCAGCTGTTTCAGTTTCATAACTCCGTTTACGATATATACGCTTATGCGAAAGTAAGAACTTTTCCTGAATTTGTATGTTGAAATCAAAGGATTCTTTACATAAAGAAATTTACTGAACATCCCACATCGTCATTGCGAGGAGGGCCTCGCAATGACGTGCGACGATTTGTCCGGGAAAGGACCGCTTTTTACGGATAGGGAGAGGCAACATGGAGGTTTGTCCGGAAAGGGGGCGGTTTTTACGGATGGGAAGAGGGAATGCGAAGGTTTCTCCGGAAAAAGGGCGGGTTTGGTGGAATTACCGTACAAGTCGATGGATTGTCTTATCGAAGACGATGCTGAAGGGGATACGAAAAAAGCACCTGCATCTCCGATGCAGGTGCTTTTTTCGTGGCCCCAGCAGGGCATGACAATTATTCCTGGACGCAACGGACAGGGAAGCCGTGCGCCCGACTCCAATAGGTATTTAGCACACAAGACCCATTGCTAATCCAAAGGCAGCATGCTTTAGTATCGTCATCGGGGTCTGAATAGGTATCCGAAGACCAATAAAGGCCCCACCATCCTCGAACGTTGGCACTGCCTTCGCATTCGCGAAAACCGGCAGCTGGGAAAAACACCTTAGGGACATCTTCCATATAAGTATACTCTCCTACGAAATAATAACCGCTCTGACCCTCACCATTAGTTGTCCATGATGAGTGATTCTTCTCACTTAAAGCCTCCAACTCTGAGAGTGTCGGGACACGCCAACCTGTCGGACATGGATCGTAGTCTGTCTTTACAGGTACAGCTACAGAGCCGGCATTCCACAAACCATCATTCTGCGTATCAAGCCAATCGTAAGAACCGTCGGAAACACAATAAAACTTTTCAGCATTGTCTTCTGACTGACCTTCACTCAAAGACACAGGACCGACTGCAAGTTCAGGAGTATCCGCATCGGAAACCTCACCAATAACATTTAAAATCCCCTCACACGTATCATACAAACTTCCGGAATATCCATGACCATATTTGCGGCCCCACTGATAAAGCTTGCCGTAAGGATAGCCCTTGTAATCACCATTTGCTGGTTCGTAACCGCAGTTCACAGGAGCCCAGACAGTGCCACCGATGTTTATTCCCGGGCCATAATTGACTCCGTCGGCAACATAATTCTTTACTATCACTGACGGAGGAGTCTTAACAGTTACTGAACATGTCGCACTACAGTTACCTATTGAGGCTGTGATAACCGCAGTGCCATCTGATATCGCAGTAACCGTTCCTGAACTTACTTCTGCGACAGAAGGGGCTGACGATGTCCACACTATGTCATCAACCGTGTTTGTCCCGCTTATGACTTCCGATACAAGAGCATAGGAAGAACCCGGCATAAGAGTCAGTTCCTACATATCCAAATAGATATCTATATGGTCCACAGGAAGACCGTCGCCATCACCATTATCCTGGACGCAACGGACGGAGTTACCGGGCGCTCGGATACCCCAGTTCATACGCACGTTGCTGCCGTAGAAGAGAAGGTAGTACGTTTGTGTATTGTCCTCGGCGCTTGAAGACCAGTAATTACCTTCGTAACCTCTATCGGTAGCACTACCGCTGCCATAAATACCGGCAGCAGGGAAGAATACTTGAGGTACGTCTTCTGAATAAGCAGATCTTCCGCTGAACCAATAACCGGTCTGACCAGCGCCGTTGGTTGCGCATGATGAGTGATTCTCGCTTAATGCCTCTAACTCTGCGCATGTAGGGACACGCCAACCAGTAGGGCATGGATCATAGACTGTCTTTACTGGCGCATCTTCTGTGCCTGCGTTCCATAAACCATTATTCTGAGTTTCAAGCCAGTCGTAAGGGCTGTCGTGATTATAATAGTACTTATCAGCATTATACTCTGACTGACCTTCACTCAAAGACACCGGGCCGGCAACAAGTTCAGGAACGTCAGCATCGGAAACATCACGCAAATAATTCCTATCTTCGTCCCACAAAGCTCCGGAATATCCCTGGCCATATTTACGGCCCCACTGGTAGAGCTTGCCGTATGGGTAATCTGTTTCATGGTAACCGCAGTTCACAGGGGCCCAGACGGTCTCGCCGATCTGGACGCCCGGGCCGTGATTCACGCCGTATTCATCTACATAGTTCTTGAGGTCGCCGTTGAGCTCCTCTCCCAATGTCACTGCCGGCATGGCAAGGATGCATGAACGGAGAACCTCATTGGCCTTGCCGGTGTCGATGGTATAGGTCTGACTTTCTGTGTCGGTCACGGTCACTGTGAAGCCCTGAGTGAATTCTGTCGGAGGGAGGGCGATGATGAAGTCGGTCGCAGCCGATCCGTTGAGTGCCACTCCGTCGCCGCAGTCGAGGGTGACAGTCTTGGATGCGTCGTCATCGGCAGTCATGGTGATAGCTGGCTTCAGGCCGTCTGCATATGCGGTAACTGTTGCCGTGCCGGAAAGGATCTCGTTGTCCTTGCCCTCGACCTTGATGGACTTTACTGTCTGAGTACCTTTGAGCTGGAGCTTCATGGCGCCGAGGACGTTCTTGAACTTCAGGTTGTGGTCTGCCATGCTTTCGGTAACTGCAGCCATAAGGAAGGAGCCGTTGGCAAAGCTGCCCGGCACATAGGTCTGTTCGGCCGGAAGTACAAGCCCCTCAATTTCATATGCGGCATCTTCACCCTCGAGTGCAGCACCGGTAAGGGTAAGGCCGGATGAATAAGGGTAGAAAGCTACATTGCATGGGAGTTCCATGCCGGCATTATAGTCGTCACCTGATGTCGCCACCTTGGTGAATGTTGCATTTGCTCTGCCTGCACTGGCATCCGACACCTTGTATTCGTCGGCGAGAGTGTTGCCCTGAAAGATTGCAATCTCGTCGTCCGCAGACCAAACAATCTTTTTGTCTGATGTCATTGTGGTCTTGGTCTGAGAGGAAAAGACTTCTGTAGAAGCTTCAAATGCTGTCACCTTGTCTGATGACATCTGTTCTGTCATAGGTTCCGTATGACAACCCGCCACTATCGTCGCCAGTATTGCCAACACTAAAATGACTCGTTTCATTTTTTTTGAGATTTTATTTTTTTTATTGTAATTTCTCGACTTACTACGTTCTCTCGAAATAATATTTTTCGCTGAAACCGAACCGAAAGAAATAAGAACAGGATTACCAGCTGCCAAGATTTTCTTCAAGACGTTCCGTGTATGTGTCCCCACTTGCACATAAAACACCCTCTATACAGAGTTCTATAACTTCGATTGAAGGACTGAGGTAGCAATCCTCGATTAATGTCTTTTTGTTAGGCATGTTATTCCCTACCCACCCCAATCCCAAGGATGATTAATAAAGGTATAAACAAAGAAAGTGTGGGATTGATCGTTTATCTGTACAGAGGCTCTGGAATGCCCAAACGCAAATAAAACAATACCCCACACCTGCAACTATATACTTTTGAACAGTATATGACGAAGCAAGTGATGAATGTATCGGCTTATCCCTGCGTTTGTGAAATTTTCCAGATTTCTGTACAAGGTTAAAAGCGAAACACTTTCATATAATATGTCTTTCAGGACCTATTTCGGTCGAGACCTTACAAAATTAGAAAATGTTTTCAACATTCGCGGGTATTGTCAGTGCAAATTTCAGCCAAAATTATATAAAAGTCAAGATTGATAGTAAATTATGTTTGCCGTATATTTTGATTCATATATCTTTGCAATCAAGATTGGACGCCGTGGTTCGGATGGAGTTCCACAACGCGATATAGGCATAGTCGTATGGCCTGTATCGCGCTTTTTTGTTTTATACGGCATAATATATTAAGATATGACAAAAGAAATTATTGAAATCAGAAGTAAGATTCATGAAATCCGGGGAGTTCAGGTAATGTTGGACTTTGACCTTGCAGAGATGTATCAGGTCGAAACTAAAAGATTGAAAGAAGCCGTCAGACGAAATCTAAAACGGTTCGAAGGTGATGACTTCATGTTCGAACTCACAAATGATGAGTATAACTCACTGATGATCAATTTGAGGTCGCAATTTGCGTCCTCAAACATGAGAGGAGGACGAAGGCATATGCCATTCGCTTTTACAGAGCAAGGCGTAGCGATGCTTTCAAGTGTGCTCAAAAGCGAAAGTGCCATTCTAGTAAATCGGGCAATAATACGAGCTTTTGTTGCTATGAGAAATTATATAATGTCGACAGCATCAATATCAGCAGAACTTGAAGCGATCAAGGTAAAGCTGGAACTGCTGGAGAGAAATGACGAGGAGAATCTGGAGGCTATCAACGACCTGTCGGAAGACATGAGGCAGGAAATAGACACCATCTATCAGGCTATCGCGGCCCTCTCTGTCAAGGAACCTATGCAACCGGAGCCTCCACGTCCCAAGATAGGTTTCAAGACCGGTGTAGACAAAGAATGACAAAAAGGCATCCACGGGATTTTCGTGGATGCCTTTTTGTGGTCCCTGCAGGGCATGATCCTGCGACCCCCTGATTATGAGTCAGGTGCTACTAACCAACTGAGCTAAGGGACCAAATTTCCATTTCTTTTGCCCGATTGCTGCGTCAGGCTGCGAATCGTCGGTCGGTCATTACCGAAAGGTAACTCTCTTCCTCCTCTCTTGCCCTCCTTGCACTCGGAACAAAATAAACAGCAAATTATATTTCTAAGAACTAAATTTGCGTACGGTTCGGACGGTATCCGAACCGCACTGCAAATATAATACTTTTTTCGATTAGTTGAGCTTGATTTCAACCTCAACACCTGAAGAAAGCTCGAGCTTCATGAGCGCGTCAACAGTCTTAGGAGTTGAATCGTAAATATCAAGAAGACGGCAGAAAGAGTTGAGCTCGAACTGCTCACGTGACTTCTTGTTTACGAAAGTCGAGCGGTTTACTGTGAAGATCTTCTTGTGAGTTGGGAGCGGAATAGGTCCGTTCACGCGAGCACCTGTAGCAGATACTGTCTCAACGATCTTCTTTGCTGACTTGTCAACAAGCATGTGATCGAATGATTTGAGTTTAATTCTAATTATCTGGCTCATATCAAATTTCGTTGAATTCAGTTAAACAATTATTCGTCATCTTCGGCCTTGTAACCGCTCTTCTCGATAACCTCCTTAGCGAGTCCTGCAGGGACTTCAGCGTAGTGGTCGAATGACATTGTGCTGGTAGCACGTCCAGAAGAGATGGTACGGAGGATAGTCACGTAACCAAACTGCTCTGCGAGTGGAACGTATGCCTTTACGATACGTGCTCCGAGAGTTGAGTCCATTGCGTTGATCTGTCCACGACGACGGTTGAGGTCACCTACGATATCTCCCATGTAATCCTCTGGAGTAACGACTTCGAGGCTCATGATAGGCTCGAGGAGAACCGGCTTAGCCTTAGGGCAGGCGTGACGGAATGCCATACGTGCAGCAAGCTCGAATGAGAGCTGGTCTGAGTCCACAGGATGGAACGAACCGTCCTTAAGTGTAACCTTGAGTGAAGGAACCTCGTAACCTGCGAGAACACCGTTTGACATTGCTGACTTGAAGCCCTTCTCTACAGATGGGATGAACTCCTTAGGAACGTTACCACCCTTCACCTCGTCGATGAACTGGAGGCCGCTTACGCCCTCATCTGCAGGTCCGATCTCAACGATGATATCAGCGAACTTACCGCGACCACCGGTCTGCTTCTTGAAGACCTCACGATGCTGGACAGTCTGAGTGATAGCCTCTTTGTAGTTAACCTGAGGTGCACCCTGGTTGATGTCCACACCGAACTCACGACGGAGACGGTCTACGATGATGTCAAGGTGAAGCTCACCCATACCGCTGATGACAGTCTGGCCTGTATCATGGTCAGTCTTTACTGTGAATGTAGGGTCCTCCTCTGCAAGCTTTGCAAGTGCGATACCGAGCTTGTCAAGGTCCTTCTGAGTCTTAGGCTCTACTGCAAGTCCGATAACCGGATCTGGGAACTCCATTGACTCGAGAGTGATAGGAGCCTGCTCGAAGCAGATTGTATCACCTGTACGGAGGTCCTTGAAACCTACAGCTGCACAGATGTCACCTGCCTCAACGAACTCGATAGGGTTCTGCTTGTTTGAGTGCATCTGGAAGAGGCGTGAAACGCGCTCCTTCTTGCCTGTACGTGTATTGAGTACGTATGAACCTGCATCAAGCTTACCTGAATATGCTCTCATGAATGCGAGACGACCTACGAACGGGTCAGTAGCAATCTTGAACACGAGGGCTGCGAACGGCTCCTTGACGTTTGGCTGACGTACTTCCTCGTCACCTGTGTTAGGGTTTGTACCCTTTACAGCGCCCTTGTCGAGCGGTGACGGAAGGTAACGCATTACAGCGTTGAGAAGGAACTGAACACCCTTGTTCTTGAATGATGAACCACAGCATGCAGGAACGATGGCCATGTCGATGGTAGCTGCACGGAGAGCTGCGATAACCTCCTCCTCTGTGATTGAGTCAGGATCCTCGAAGAACTTCTCCATGAGGTTCTCGTCATACTCGGCAGCAGCCTCTACGAGCTTCTCTCTCCAAGTATTAGCCTCGTCTACATACTTCTCAGGAATGTCTGTAATCTGATAGTTCACGAGTGCGTCAGAGTTGTGGTCGTAGATCATCGCCTTCATGGCAACGAGGTCGATGATACCGTCGAACTTGTCTTCTGCACCGATTGGAATACAGATTGGAACTGCGCGTGCACCAAGCTTCTCCTTCATCTCGTCGATCACAGCGAAGAAGTCAGCACCTACACGGTCCATCTTGTTTATGTAAGCGATCTTTGGAACGCCATATTTGTCAGCCTGACGCCATACGGTCTCAGACTGCGGCTGTACACGTCCTACCGCACAGAAGGTAGCGACTGTACCGTCGAGCACACGGAGTGAACGCTCCACCT
>SUYO01000016.1 GCA_015060385.1 Bacteroidales bacterium | reverse complement strand
CACCCCATCACAACGGCTTATATACTACATATCCAGAAAAAATCTTGAGGCTACAAATCGCCATTACAGCGGTCTGTAGCCTCGAAATATATCAAATTGCACTAAATGCAAGTGTCAAAGACAGGAAAGTAACATTTTTTTTGAATTAAAAGTTAGTATCTTTGTGTGATATGGGTAATTTTATGAAGAAACTACTGTTTTTTATCTGTGCTTCAATCGCATTCTTGTCGGGAACCGTATCAAAAGCGGAGAAGACCCTGCCTGTCACAGGCACTTTCATAAACCTTCCTTATCAGGATGTCCGTAACAAGTACACCAATCCTACGGACATGGACGACTCGTTTCCATGGATGTGGTCATACAAGGTCGCAGAGATGAAGAAGATGGGAATGGAGTATCTTGTGTTCATGTCGGTCGCCAATGAAGGCAAGGCCTATTATCCGTCAAAGCTGATGGAACATAAGTATCCTGACCATTTCCGGAGCCCTGTCGACGTCATCATGGATGCCGCGGCCGAGCACGGGATGAAGGTCTTCATGAGTACGGGATGGGCCTGGGACCAGGATGACAACCTCCGCGACCCTGAGATAAAGGGCCGGCAGATCGAGATGATGGAGGAACTTGCCGCCCTGTACGGCGACCATCCGGCGATGTACGGCTGGTATCTGCCGGTCGAGGATTGCTTCGGTCCGGTGCTTACCGACTATGCGGTCGAGGCCGTAAATGCCCTTACCGCCCGTGCCCGCGAGCTCACGCCTTCCGCAAAGATCATGATCTCACCATACGGAATCTTCAATTCCGACTTCGACGATCCGAGGTACGAGCAGCAGATAGCCCGTCTGAAGGTCGATATAATCGCATATCAGGACGAGATCGGCTGCGTCCGCGAACGCTATCCGCTGCCCCGCCTGCGCGAGAACTGGAAGAAGCTGCGTGCCATCCACGACAGGACCGGCATAGAAATGTGGGCGAACTGCGAGTCGTTCGCATGGGAGAAGGGAACCAATGACCGTTCTTCCGCTCTGGTTCCGGCCTCATACAGCCGTTTCCTGGCCCAGCAGGTCGCGGCGACCCAAGGTGGTGCGGAGCGTATAATCTCGTTTACATTCTGCGGCCTTGTCGACGATCCGTCGTCGCCGTACCAGCTGGGCCAGCCCCGATGGTCGCAGGAATTCTATCGTGACTACATGTCCTGGTTGGGAGGGGACACATACTGGAAGGCGGCTGAACTGGGATTCATGGGAGAACTCCGCCATGGTGTCTTGGGAGACCGCGCAATGGCATCGGAAGATCCTTCTGACAGCGGATGGACCGTCTATGCTCCCGGTACCCATAAGTTCATGGTCGAGGTCGAGGGCATCACCTCCGAAGTTGTACTGAGGATGCTCAACTCCGCAAAGGACGGCATCGTTCCTCCGCAGAAGATATTCCTGTATGCCTGCAACCATGACGGAAAAGATGCATACCTTATAGGCGTGAAGGATACTCCGGTATGGCCGAACAACCGCCATGATGCCTTTGTCGATACCGTGCTGTTCGAGCTTGACGATATAGAGACAGCGTATCTTATGATAGTCTTTTCGGCAGACACGAAGGTCTATATGGACAAGGTCTTTACTGATGTACGATATAATATAACCAAATGATATGTTCAATTCTGATGTATATGTAAACAGACGCCGTTCTCTTCTGGAGAAGATGGCGGCCGGTTCTTCAAGGGGCATAGCTGTGTTCCTTGGTAATGTCGATGCTCCGGCAAACTATCGCGGCAACGACTATAAGTTCCGCCAGGACAGCAACTTCCTATATTTCTGGGGAGTGGACGAGCCGTGGTTTGCGGCCGTCCTTGACCTTGATACTGCCCAGGAATGTCTCTATGGTAACGATGTGGATATAGATGACATCATCTGGATGGGCCCTCAACCTTCGGTGGCGTCAAAGGGCGAGGCTGTGGGATGTGCCCGTACGGCACCTCTGGCAGAGTTCGACAAGGCGGTTGCAGAGGCTGTTGCGGCTGGTCGTCCTGTCCACTTCCTTCCACCTGCAAGATATTACAACCAGATGAAGCTGGCCGAGCTGACGGGTCTTTCGAATCAGGCTGTCCGCAAGGTCGGTCCGGTTGCTGCAGGAGGTGCATCGGAGGAGCTTGTCAAGGCTGTGGTCGCTCTGCGTCTGATCAAGGAGCAGTGCGAGATAGAGGAACTCGACAAGGCAGCCGAAATAGGCTACTGGATGCATACTGAAGCACGCCGCGGCTGCAAGCCAGGGGTGCTGGAGCAGGAGATCGTAGGCCGCATGGAGGGCGTGACTTATTCGAAGGGCTGGGGACCGTCGTTCACTACCATCCTTTCGCAGAACGGAGAGACCCTTCATAACCACTCACACCACCAGATAATCACTCCGGGCCGTCTCCTTGTAGTCGATGCCGGCGCGGAGAGCAACACCCATTATGCATCTGACTTCACGCGTACATATCCTTGCAGCGGAAAGTTCACAACAAAGCAGCGCGAGATCTATGATATTGTCGAGCAGGCAAACGAACTGGCATTCAGTCTGACAAGGCCGGGTACATCATATTGGGACGTGCATTGCGCGACTGTCCGCTATATGCTCGAGCAGCTCAAGGCCCTGGATTTCGTGAGGGGAGATGTGGACGAGATGGTCGCATGCGGCATCTCAGGACTCTTCATGCCTCATGGACTCGGCCACAATATGGGTATGGATGTGCATGATATGGAGGATCTCGGAGAGAACTATGTGGGATACGGCGACGAGCGTCAGCGTTCTCCTCTCCTTGGAATGGGCAATCTGCGTATGGCGCGTGACCTCAAGCCTGGTCATGTGATCTCCGACGAGCCTGGCATCTATTTCATTCCTGCCCTCATCGAGCAGTGGAAGAGGGAAGGTACTGACAAGGGATTCGTGAACTATGAGAAGCTGGCCGGCTACTATGACTTCGGAGGCATCCGTCTCGAAGACGATGTCCTTGTTACTGCAGACGGTGCCCGCCGCCTCGGCCCTTACCGCCTGCCTATCAAGTCTTCTGACATCGAATCAGTAATGGCAGAGGAATAACCTTTGCCACCGGGACTGTTTTCATGAACTGAATCCCTCCCACTTCGTGGGTCCCTCCCGTTAACAACGGCCACGGGCGGCCATGGTTCATGAAAACAGTCCCGGTGACAGTAATCCTGTCAAGAGCGAAGCGATGTGGCAATCTTATAACTGATAATTATGGAAACATGGATTATAGTACTGGCGATTCTCGCCGGAATAGTAGGCGCTGTAGGTAGCGTTCTGCCTGGTCTCCCCGGAACGCCGGTCAGCTGGGTCGGCCTTCTACTCCTCTATCTTTGGGGACCAGTGGACATGCCCCTCAAGACCCTTATCGTCTGGGGTGTTGTAGTGGCAGTGGTTTCTGTAGTAGACTACATCGTGCCGATGTATTTCACGAAACTCACAGGAGGCAGCAAGTATGCTGAAAGGGGAGCTCTGGTAGGTCTTGTCGCAGGTATCATCCTGACCCCGATCGGAATGATCCTGGGATCTTTCCTGGGAGCCTTCCTTTTCGAGATGTATTATGCACGCAAGGATGCAGGTCAGGCCCTCAAGGTTGCTTTCGGCTCTTTCCTGGGCTTCATTACCGGCACCGGTCTGAAGACCATCGCCTCTGTCCTGATCTTCATAAAGATCATCGACTTCTCCTTCTTCTGATCCCTCCTGCCCGTCCTGAACCCCGTCATGCCCGGGTATCTCCCCAAGCCGTTGAGCGGAAATTCTGGCGTTGGTGTATGAAAATCCGCTCAACGGGGTATTAATGACTACCGTTGAGCGGAAAATTGCCGTCTGAAGCGCCTAATCCCGCTCAACGGCTTGGACTTGCGTGTTGAGGCAGTGGTCAGAAGCAGAAACCGAAAGATACTTTTGTGGCCAATGCCGTTTCTGCATCGGCGATCAAAACCTGCATTCCGACATTAAGGCTCAAGCCTTTGCCTTTCTTCAGCCCCCAGTCCCAGCCCAAGGAAGGATTAAGTTCGAAGGCAATCGGCAATGCAACGATTCGGATAGGTTTTTCAGACTCATTATAAAAGAATCCCGTACAATATCCTGTCCTTAATGATGCTGTAGGGGTGCTCCCTCTTTTAAGGAAATATGACTTGTACTCGACAAAGGGTTCTATGACGCCTACAAAGTCGAGGGCGGGGGAGATATGGGTTTCGAAACCTAATCCCAGATAATGGTGCTCGTTGAACATGTAGCCATGCGATGTTTCAAATCCGGCAAATACGAAACACCAGTTGGTCAGGGCAATGTTTCCTGCATATCCCTTCTGTCTGTAAGCTGGGGTTTCTTCCCCGGTTCTGGCGTTCATGCATACAGGTAACATGCATGTAACCAGCAATACGATGGCTCTTTTAAATGTTTTCATGACAGCGGGGACTATTTATCTGTCTCTATAGATGCAAAAAATCTCCCGGACGATGCATCGGGAGATTCGTTATGGTTGTTATTCCTTTGGAAGGAAACCTTTTTCGATGAGTTTCTCGGCAATCTGGACGGCGTTGGTGGCAGCGCCCTTGCGGAGATTGTCTGCAACACACCAGAAATTGAGGCCTGACTTTACAGAAGAGTCCTTTCGGAAGCGTCCCACGAACACATCGTTCTTGCCCCATGCATACAGAGGCATAGGATAGACATTGTTTGCAGGGTCGTCCTGAAGGGTGACGCCAGGGGTCTCCTCCATGATCCTGCGGACATCCTCAAGAGTGAACTCCTTCTCGAACTCGAGATTGATCGACTCAGAGTGGCCTCCCTGTACAGGTACTCGTACGGTAGTAGGGGAGACTCCTATCGAGTCGTCGCCGAAGATTTTGTGTGTTTCATTGACCATCTTCATCTCCTCCTTGGTGTAACCGGTCTCAAGGAATGAGTCGATATGAGGAAGAATGTTCTGGTCAATAGGATGCGGATAGACAGCAGGATATTCTCCCCACTTGCCGCCCTCTCGCTCAGCTGTCATCTGGTCCATGGCCTTGTAGCCTGTGCCTGTGACTGACTGATATGTGGATACTACGATACGCTTGATTGTGTATGCCTTGTGGAGAGGCCAGAGAGGGAGGAGCATCTGGATAGTCGAGCAGTTAGGGTTGGCGATGATATAGTCGGACTCCTCGAGCACGTCTCCATTGATTTCAGGAACGACGAGCTTCTTTGTCGGGTCCATACGCCACTGCGACGAGTTGTCCACCACGCGGCAGCCTGCTTCTGCAAACTTAGGGGCAAGTTCTGCAGATGTGCTTCCGCCGGCAGAGAACAGTGCGAGGTCGGGGCGCGCAGCGATTGCATCTTCTGCGCTTACCACTGTCCATTCCTTGCCCTGGAATGTGATCTTGCGTCCTACCGACTTAGCGGATGCTACCGGAAGGAGTTCAGTTATAGGGAAGTTCCTCTCAGCGAGGACCTCCAACATTCTTGTGCCAACCAGTCCTGTGGCACCTACTACAGCTACTTTCATATTTTCTGTTATTTGTTAATAAATCTTGTTATAGATTTCTCCACTCGCTACGCTCGGTCGAAATGACAGTGTAGGTGTTCTTTCGGTCGAAATGACAGGTGTTTATTCGTTTAATCGAATGACAATGTTGTCTTCTTCCGGTCGAATGACAATGTTGCCTTCTTCCGGTCGAATGACTGTGTCTTGGTTGTCATTTCGAGCGCCCAAAGGGCGTCGAGAAATCTTCAGATAAATCATGCAGTTCAGGATTCATGGTTTTAATCAGCCAGTCTTTCTTCTCCCTCCTCCATTTCTTTATTTTCTTCTCCCGTTCGATAGCTTGATTTATATCTGAATGTTTTTCAAAATAAACCAGTTTTGTACAACAATATTTTTGCGTGAATCCTTGAATATGTCCATTCCTGTGCTCTTGTACCCGTCTCTCTATGTCGTTTGTTACACCAATGTAAATGGTGGTGTTATTAGTGTTGGACATTATGTAGACGTAGTATGTTTTATACATATGCTTAAGATTTCTCCACTCACTTCGTTCGGTCGAAATGACAGTGTAGGTGTTCTTCCGGTCGAATGACAGTATTACAGCGCAGCGGCGAGGTCGGCGATGAGGTCATCGATGTTCTCGATGCCGACGCTCAGGCGGAGCATGTTAGGGTAGACTCCCGCGGCAACCTGCTCCTGAGGGCTCAGCTGGGAGTGGGTGGTCGATGCAGGATGCACGATGAGCGACTTCGAGTCACCCACGCTGCCAACATGGAGTATGAGCTCCAGACGGGTCACAAGCTCTGCAGCCGCCTCAAATCCTCCCTTCACACGGAATGTAAGCACACCTCCGAATCCATTCTTGAGGTACTTGCATCCAAGTTCATGGTAAGGGTTGCTCTTGAGACCCGGATAATTCACGCTCTCCACTGCAGGATGCTTCTCCAGGAATTCCGCAACAGCGAGGGTGTTCTGGCAGCAACGCTCGGCACGAAGAGAAAGGGTCTCGAGTCCCTGGAGCATCAGGAATGAGTTGAATGGTGACGCAGCCGGTCCTATGTTTCTCAGACCGTCGACACGCACCCTTCCTGCAAAGGCGGCATTTCCGAATACTTCCTTGTATACGAGGCCGTGATAGCTTTCCGAAGGAGCTGCAAGCAGAGGGTATTTCTCAGGTGTCCAGTCGAAGTTGCCTCCGTCCACGACCACTCCACCGAGTGCGGTTCCGTGGCCGCAGATCCATTTTGTAGCCGAATGTACGGACACGTTGCATCCCCACTCGAAAGGACGGAAAAGATAGCCTCCCATGCCGAAGGTGTTGTCGACCATCACGCATATGCCCTTCCTGCGGGCCATCTCGACGATAGGCTCATAGTCCGGAATGTTGAAGGCCGGATTACCGATGTTCTCGAGGAAGATTGCCTTGGTGCGGCTGTCAACGAGCGCTTCGAGGTCAGCGACGCTGTAGCTGGCCGCGAAGCGCACCTGGATGCCCATGTCACGAAGCGTGATGGCGAACATCGTGAATGTTCCTCCATAGAGGAAAGGCTGGGCCACGATGTTGTCTCCCGGACCGCAGATGTTGGTGATGGAGAGGAAGACTGCAGACTGGCCGGATGCCGTCGATACCGCCGCTACACCGCCCTCGAGGGCCGCCATGCGCTTCTCGAACACTTCGTTGGTCGTGTTCGTGATGCGGGTGTAGATGTTGCCCGGACGCTTGAGCTCGAAGAGCTCCGCGCCGTACTCCATGCTGTCGAATGTATAGGCAGTGCTCTGATAGATAGGCACCGCAGTTCCCTTTGATACGGGGTCGATTTCCTGTCCCGCCCTTACCTGCAGGGTCTCGAATTTATAGTTTTTCTTTTCCATAGTCTTTTTCTTTCTCTCTGTCCGTAGAAATGCTGATTTTTACGGACAGACCGTCGTTATATGTTCACTTATCCGTAAAAAAGGCTCTTTTTGCGGATATAATTACATGATTATATCGTTCAGGACTCCTGAAGCTGTCTGGTAGGCGCCCGCACCTGCTCCCTGCACGACCAGAGGCGAAGGATAGAAGTCGGTCTGGATGATGGCGCAGTTGTCCGTGCCGCTGAGTCCGTAGAGAGGATGTGAAGGATCCACGCTCTCCAGACCTATCTTTGCCTTGTAGCCAAGAGCTGATGACTCGTCCTTGACAAGCGATGCCACGAATCTCTGACGGAGGCCCTTTGAAGCAGCTTCGTTGTAGCGCGCCGCAAACACTTCTTCGTTGGCGGCAAGCTTTTCATAGAACGAAGCCACATCTCCTTCGAAGAACTCCTCTCCAAGTATAGGCGAAATCTCCACATCCTTCTCGTCGATGCCGACTCCTGCCTCGCGCGAAAGGATGAGAAGCTTTCTCAGCACATCCCTTCCGCTGAGGTCAAGACGCGGATCTGGCTCGGTATAGCCTGCATCCTGAGCCCTCTTCACGACCTCTGCAAAGGTTCCGCCCTCTCCTCCGGCGTAATTGCTGAAGATGTAGTTCAGGGTTCCTGAAAGCACTGCTTCGATACGTACGATCTCGTCGCCGCTGTGGACGCTGCGTGAGATGGACTCAAGGATAGGAAGCGCCGCTCCGACTGTAGTCTCATACCTGAGCGTAGCTCCGATCTCGATTGCGGCTTCCTTGAGCGCCGCATACTGCCTGTATGGCAACGAGAAGGTGATCTTGTTGCATGCTACAACAGAATAGCCCTTCTTGAAGAGATGCATGTACTTGAATGCTATGTCTGCGGATGCCGTGCAGTCCACGAATACTGAATTCTCAAGCGAGATGGTGGCGAGCTGGGTGAAATATGCCTCGTCCGCTGCGCTTAAACCGTTGTCCAGCTGTGTCTTGATGTCCTCAAGCGAAAGTCCGTTCTTGTCGAGGATGAACCTTCGGCTGTTGGAAAGTCCGCATACATGAAGGCGGCGGCCTGTGCGTGCCTCTATCTTCTCCCTGTTCTTCGCGATTATGTCCACAAGGGCCTTTCCTACGACTCCGTAGCCGGCGATGAAGAGGTGGATGTCCTTTCCGCTCCTCTTGTCGAAGAATTCGTTGTGGATGGTCCTTATCGCTGCATCTGCATCGGACGAAGAGATGATGGCGGAGATGTTTCTTTCCGATGATCCCTGGGCTGTGGCGCGTACAGGAATGCTGTTGCGTCCAAGGGCTGCAAGCATGCGTCCGGTAGCTCCCGTCTGGTTGAGGACGTCGTCTCCCACAAGGCAGACGATAGAGAATCCCTTCTCCACCTTGAGAGGATTGAGCTTGCCGAGCGAAATCTCGTATGCAAAGCATCTGTCAGCTGCCTCGCGCGCCTTTTCCGCATCCTTTTCAGACACGGCGATGCACATCGTATGTACCGAAGAGGCCTGGGTGATGAGGATGATGTTTATGTCGTTCTGGCTCAGGGTCTCGAACAGGCGGCTTGAGAATCCCGGTATGCCGACCATTCCGCTACCTTCGAGGCTGAGCAGGGCTATGTTGTCCGAATTTGAGATGCCGATGAGCTTGTCCTTGCTGCGAGGCGGGTTCTTCTCGATGAGCGTGCCTTCTGCTTCCGGGTTGAAGGTATCCTTAATGTAGATAGGAATGCCTTCTGCCACGACAGGCTGGATTGTAGGCGGGTATATTACCTTCGCACCGAAATGCGAGAGTTCGAGGGCCGCCTTGTAAGAGATGTTGCTGATGGTGCGGGCTGTAGGTACGACCTTCGGATTCGAGGTCATCATTCCCGGCACATCCGTCCATATTTCGAGGATTCGTGCCTTGCAGCCGACCGCGTAGAGGGAGGCTGTATAGTCGGAACCTCCGCGACCGAGGGTGGTCGTGCGTCCCTGCTTGTCGGATGCAATGAAGCCCGGCAGTACGAAAAGTTGGGTCACCTGGTCGCCCTCCACCAGTTCGTTTATGCGGAAATATGTCTTCTGGATGTCCACCGTGTTCTTTCCGCCCTTGCTGACGGTGCGGATTATCTGACGGGAATCGACCCATTTGGTGGCGATGCCGATTGAAGCCAGCTTTGTCGCAAGGATCTTAGTGGACCAGAGTTCGCCGAAGCCCTGGATGGCATCGAGGCTGGCAGGGGAGAGCTCGCCGAGAAGGAAGACTCCGTGGGCGATGCTTCTGAGCGAATCGAAGAGCGAGTCGCAGACCTTTGTGGAGTCCGCCTGCTTCTCACGCGGAAGCAGTTCGTCGATGATCCGGTGGTGCTTCTCCTGAAGTCCGTTGATAAGGTCCTTGTATGTTTCGTCGCGGTCTGCCGCCAGATTTCCGATCTTTATCAATGTGTCGGTACATCCGCTGATGGCCGAAACCACCAGGATGGTCCTGTCGCGGTCCACCGCCTTTGTTACGATGTCCACAACCTTTGACATGTTCTGTGCATTGGCAACCGATGTGCCTCCGAATTTGAGTACCTGCATATTTCGTATTTTATCTCGTTATCGTATGTTTGTATGATCGGTCCTTTTCCCGAAGGGCGTGCATGCATATGCAATACTGATTTTTACCCTCCTCCCTGGAGGAAGACTTGGTCGCTTCGCTCCGAATCGTCCGGTTTGTCATTGCGAGGCGGGCTCAGCCCGACGTGGCAATCTTCTATGGTAATAAAGGTTTTATGATTTCCGTGAGCTGGTCGTTTTCAAGCAGGAAGCCGTCGTGTCCGAACTTCGATGTGATCTCATGGTACTTAGCCCCAGGGATGCACGACGCGATGAACTTCTGCTCCTCGACAGGGAAGAGTCCGTCGCTGTCGATGCCGATAACGGTACATTCCGTCCTTATGGTCCTTAAAGCCGCTTCCACGCCCCCGCGTCCGCGACCGACATTGTTGCTGTCCACCGATCCGCAGAGGTAATGGTATGAATACGCATCGAAACGGTCCGAAAGCTTCTTGCCCTGGTACCTCTGATATGAACCCGCCCTTTCCGCAAAAAGACAGTCCTCGTCCTTCTCCCACTGCGTCGCATTATATCCCGCATAGCTCCGGTACGAGATCAGGGCTATGCTTCGGGCACATCGCAGGCCGGCTTCGCCGCCCTTCAGGTCCTTGGCTTCGCGGAAGGTCGGGTCGGCTTCAAGTGCCATCCTCATGGACTCGTTGAATGCCGAAAGCCATGGGGTGACACGCGCGCCGCAGGCGATGTACACGGCCTTTTCGATCACTTCCGGTTTCATTACGGACCATTCGATGGACTGGAATCCTCCGATCGAACCGCCTACCATGAAGTCGATCCTTTCTATGCCGAGGTGTTCGCGCACGAGGTCGTTGGCGCGTACGATGTCACGGACTGTGATACGCGGGAATCCGAGGAAATACGGCCTTCCTGTCTGCGGATCGATGGTCGATGGACCTGACGAACCGTATGGGGAGCCGAGCATATTGGTACATACGACGAAATATTTTTCCGTATCGAAGAGTTTTCCGGGACCGACGAGTTCCGGCCACCAGTCTTCCGCATCCGAATTCGCGGTAAGGGCGTGGCATATCCATATCACCTTGCGTCTGTCCCCTGCCTGCCATGGGCGATCCGATGTGTGGTACGCGACCTTCAGGCCGCTGATGCTTCCGCCAGCTTCGAATTCAAAGACTCCGTCGTAAATATATTCATGTTTTGTCATAAGCGTGCAAAGATAGATATTATCTCCGTAAAACGGTCTGCAAATATGGTACAATGGCAGGATATCTGCAATCTTTCTGGGAAATTTGGAAAAATATTCTAATTTTGCGGTAATTTAGAGTTTAAACGGAAAAATATTCTATGGACGAGCATTTAGATAGGATAGATATTCTTATTCTGCGTGAACTTCAGAAGGATGCCAAGCTTACTGTGAAGGAACTGGCTGCAAAGGTGAATCTTTCTCCGTCCCCTGTCTTCGAGAGGCAGAAACGGCTGGAAAAGGAGGGCTTCATCAGGAAGTATGTGGCGGTCGTCGATCCGATAAGGACAGGCAACGGCATCATGGTCCTGTGCAATGTGCGTCTGAAGCACCACAGCAAGGAGTTCAGCCGCCAGTTCACTTCTGTGATCGCAGACATTGACGAGGTTGTCGAGTGTTTCAATACCTCAGGAGACTATGACTACCAGCTTAAGATATATGCCCGCAGCATGCAGGACTACCAGGAGTTCGTTCTCGGTACCTTGGGCGATCTGGACTGCATAGGCTCGCTCCACAGCATCTTCGTCATCGGAGAGGTCAAGAACACGTTTGCCGTACCGATGAAATTATATTAACTTCGCGTTTTGTTTCAGTAGTGTAAAAGATGATAGCAACGCTTATAATACTTCTTGTTTCGGCCATACTTTTCGTAAGCGGCAAGGTACGCTCCGATCTCGTGGCCCTGTGCGCGCTTCTTGCGCTTCTTCTGTGTCAGATACTTACTCCTGCGGAAGGCCTTGCAGGATTCTCCAATACTACGGTCATAATGATGGTCGGCCTGTTCATCGTGGGAGGAGGAATCTTCCAGACGGGACTCGCTAAGATGATAGGCAGCAAGGTGATGACTCTTGCCGGCAACAGCGAGCTCAGGCTTTTCCTTCTGGTGATGATCGTGACTTCTGCCATCGGAATGTTCGTCAGCAATACCGGTACGGTGGCCCTCATGCTTCCGATCGTGGTCAGCATGGCGGCGGCGGCAGGCTCGTCGCCGCGCCGCCTTCTCATGCCGCTGGCCTTCGCCAGCAGCATGGGTGGAATGATGACCCTTATCGGTACGCCGCCGAACCTTATCGTCAGCGACACTCTTCAGAATGCAGGCTTTGAACCCCTCGGATTCTTCAGCTTCCTTCCTGTAGGTCTGGTTACCCTTGTGGTAGGTATTCTCTACCTTCTTCCTGCAACCAGGATGCTGACTCCCAAGGAGAAGCAGAAGGACAAGAAGAAATCGGGCAAGTCGCTTAAGGAACTTGTGGGTGAATACGGAATCACCGACAATCTTTTCCGTGTCCATATCAAGTCGGACAAGTCCCAGACCATAGGCAAGACTGTGGCAGACCTTAATATATATAGGGAATACGGAATCAATGTGCTCGAGCTTCGCCGCAGTACCGGTCAGAACCGTTTCGTGCGTACCGTAAACCAGCAACTTGCTTCTCCGGATCTGATCCTTAAGCAGAATGATGTGCTTTATCTTTCGGGAGAGCCGGAGCAGATAGAGCGCTTTGCCGCAGATTATACTTTAAGACTCCTTGACCGCCATACAGATGAGATTGACGGAAGTTCTTCAAACGCTTCTCTTGACTTCTTCGACATAGGCGTCGCGGAGATCCTCATAATGCCAACATCTTCGATGATCAACCGTACCATCATCGAGGCAGGATTCAGAAGCAAGTTTGCTGTCAATGTGCTGGGTATCAGAAGAAAGAAGGAGTATATCCTCCACGATCTCGGCGGAGTGAAGATGCATGACGGGGATGTGCTTCTGGTGCAGGGCGCATGGAAGGACATAGCCCGTATGAAGAACGAGTCTACCAACTGGGTCGTTCTCGGTGAGCCTCTGGAAGCTGCTTCGAAGGTGACCCTTGACTATAAGGCTCCTGTGGCGGCTGCCATAATGATTGCAATGATCGTGATGATGGTGGTGGACAGCATTCCTGTGGCTCCGGTGACATCAGTGCTTCTTGCAGCAGTGCTGATGGTGATAACCGGCTGCGTCCGCAGCGTTGAGGCTGCATACAAGACCATCAACTGGCAGACCATCGTGCTTTTTGCAGCCATGCTTCCTATGTCCACAGCTCTGGAGAAGACAGGTGTGTCAGAGATGATATCAGATGCGATCGTGACAGGCCTCGGCGGCAGCGGTCCGCTCCTGCTTCTGGGCGGCATCTATGCGGCTACTTCCTTGATGACCATCTTCATCAGCAATACCGTTACTGCTGTGCTCATGGCTCCGATCGCCCTGCAGTGTGCGATGCAGATAGGCGTGAGTCCCGTTCCGTTCATGTTTGCGGTTACCGTTGCGGCCAGCATGTGCTTTGCATCGCCGTTCTCGACTCCGCCTAATGCCCTTGTGATGTCGGCCGGTCAGTATACCTTCATGGATTATGTGAAGGTCGGCCTTCCGCTCCAGATTCTTATGGGAGTTGTGATGGTTCTTGTTCTCCCGCTCCTCTTCCCGTTCTAAACAATAAGGTCTCGAAATTTTCGAGACCTTATTGTTTAGAACGCGGTGGGCGTTTCTACTGCCCACCGCGTGAGGCCATATGCTTCTCAGCCCCCTGTGACGGGGTTAGTGTCACGTGTTAGGCAGCCAAAACGCCCACCGCGTGAGTCATGTTGAAAGTATCTGCTGGATAAGCGTACGTTTCAGTCCCATTATTCTGGACAGTTGAGGGATAGATGTCCTGTTGCTGAAGAAGACAGATTTAAGGATGGAACACTTCTCAGCCGATGTGAGTTCTGAAAGCTCCTTCCCATGAAAGCGATTGGCAACATGTCTTGATATTGTCTGGTACATCTCCTGATCGCTGATATGCATCAACGGCTGGCAGGTAAGTTCGTATTCCATCTTGGCATCATTGCAGCTTCCTAAAAAATAAAGGAACGATTTTCCTGAACGCCTGTAGGCTTTTTCCACAATATCGGTTCTTATAAATGAATCTATGGTGATCATCCCTTCTTCATCTATTTCAAATGGGCAGTCACTGAGATCCATGTCGGTTTTCAGCAATCTGCGTTTTTCTGTGTAATTCAGCTGACTGACAGGTCTGGAGGATTTGATTGCAGACTTGTCTTTAAAGTAACCTGCGTAGCTGGACCACCTGTATTGTTCCGGCTTGGCACATATTTTAGCGCATACGGCATTCCTTAATATGTATGCAATGCAGTTTTTCAAATACTGAATGCTGTCAATCAGCGAAATGCAGTCTTCTGTCCTGTGCAGTATCTTTGATTTTCCATACCGTTTCTTAATATATAATGACAGCATTTTCTTGAACATCTTGATGGCTTTGTCTGCTTGGGATGCTGATCTGCAGGCAATAAGTTCATGGACATGGTTGGACATCAGGATGAAGGCTACTACCATCACCCCGGTACGCCATGCACTCAGCGCCAGGTAATTCCATGCAACTTTAAAGTCTTCATCATCTTTCAGAAGCGTAACCTGCTCCAGCCCGTCTGTACAGACATGATAAAAGTTACCGTCGTAGAGGTCTTTCAGATTGATTTCATACATGTTGTGTCAATTTTATCTGCTGTCAAAAGTACCTCATAGGTCAGAATATCTGTGCAGATGATAAAAAAGATAGAGCAGATTTTTCTTTTTCTTTGCAAAAGATGCAATGCTAAGATTTATTTTATCATGCTAAAATAAATTTTATGTGTAGTTTTATGCAGAATATGTTGTCTAACGGGCGTTTTTAATCCTGATGAAAAGATGGAAGACAAGGAAAAAGAATTTGCGCGAATTGTGAAGGAGCATAAAAGGCGGATCTACACGGTCTGTTACATGTTCTCCAAAGATGCCGATCAGGTGGCAGACCTGTTTCAGGAAATACTGATAAACATGTGGAAGGGATTCTCTTCTTTCCGTGGAGAAAGCAGTATCAGCACCTGGATATGGAGGGTCAGTCTCAATACATGCATCAATACTTCCAAAAAAGGAAGTAGACTTGAAACCATACCTCTGAATGTCAACATCAATCCCTATGAAGATGTAGACGAAGAAGCCCTGCAGGTCCGTCAGCTTTATGACAGGATCAACCGGCTGGGACTGGTGGACAGAAGTCTGATTCTTCTCTGGCTTGAGAATCTCAGCTACGAGGAGATCGGAGCGATAATGGGTATCAGCGTCAAGAATGTCTCTGTAAAGCTTGTCCGTATCAGGGAAAAACTCAAGCAGATGTCGAACAAAAACTGAAAAACGCCATGCAAGACAATAGATTGGAAATGAGCTGCGAACTTGAGGAAATGCGTCAGCAGTTCGCAATAATGAAGGAACGTTTTGACCGTCAGGAAATCGTCACTGACAGACTTCTCAGAGAAACCCAGAAGAGAAGGATAAACATATATGACTGGCTGAATCTCTACATCCCTATGATAGTACTGGCTGCCACGATGCCTTTACTGTATCTCTGTTGGGAGTCTTATGGCTTGCCGTTATGGGTTGCCATAACCGCAGCTGCAATAGCATCCTTAAGTGTTGCGGTGCATTATTATGAAAGGAGGAGGTATATGAAGACCTTCAGCTTTGAGGGTGATGTGCAAGAGATTGCGGAATTCGTAAGAGCATTCCGGATGAGAACCTTTAAGATGAAAGTCGTCGTATCTGTGATATCTGTACTTTTTCTGATAACAGGCTATGCGGTATGGCTTCCAGACGTGCAGCTGACAGATGATCCGCTCAGGTGGGTGTTGTGCATACTGCTTGTACTGGCAGTTGCCGTAATATTAATTGTCATTGAAGTCAAGAGCATCCGTCTGCTTGATAATATCATCAGAGACCTTGAGCAATAAGTTGACCTCACGCGGTGGGCGTTTTTACTGCCCAACGCGTGAGGCCAGATGCTTCTCAGCCCCCTGTAACGGGGTTAGTGTCACGTGGTAGGCAGCAAAAACGCCCACCGCGTGAATTTTTTACTGATCCATTCTCCACCAGTCAAGCTGGAAGAGGTTCTTTTCCTGGTATCTGCTTGCCTTGAACACGAGGCAGAGGTCATGTACACCCTTTGCTCCGCGGATCTTTGTGGTGAACTGCTCGAGCTCGTTCTTTGTACATCCGATGTCAACCTTGCCAACAAGCTTGCCGTCGAAGTCGTCAAGCCTGATCTCGATCGAGCCGCCGTAAAGGAGGGCTGAAGCGCAGACTGTGAATGACTTTGCACCGCTGCCGAAGTCAACTCCTCTGAGCTTGATGTACTCGCCGTCGTCAATGTTGGTTACGAGCTGGTCCCAACGGTCCTTGCCCCACTGGTTCTTAGGAATGGTCTTGAGACCGTATCCCCATGCCATTGTCTCGGCCTGCACCTTCTTGTAAGGGTTGAACCACTCTACCTGCTCTATCTTGAGGTCTACGAAATAAGGAATCTCCTGGATGGTACCGTCCTCGTTGTAATGCATTTCTGCAAGAGCCACCGAGCGGCGCTCTGCATGACGGCTCTCCTCAAGACGGAAGATGTCATAATTCTGTCCGAAGCACCAGCTCTTTCCCTTGTAGTCGATGATGCCAGGGTGGTTTCCGCGGTCACGGTGTGTGTGGTCCATGATATGTCCCTTGTACTCCCATGGTCCTGTAGGGCTGTCGCTCATGGCGTAGCCTATACCCTCAGGGCAGCATGTGGATGCGAATGCAAGGTAGTATTTGCCGTTTCTCTTGTAGAACCAAGGACCTTCCTGGTAATCCTCGATATGCGGAAGTTCCACGATGTCTCCCGAGTACGAGATCATGTCCTCGTTGAGCTTTACATAATAGAGGTTAGGGTTGCCCCAGTACATGTATGCCTGACCGTCATCGTCGATCCATACTGTAGGGTCGATGTCATACCAGTGCTCCTTCTGCCATACGAGAGTGCCTCCGAGCGGATCCACGAATGGTCCGTATGGAGAGTCAGCCACGAGCACGCTGATTCCGTTGCCGTGGATCGGGCAGTACATGTAGAACTTTCCGTTGCGCTCTACGACCTGCTGCGCCCATGCTCCGTTGTTGTTCTTATACCATTTGAAATCCCTGAGGCTTGCAACGGCTCCGCGGTCCTGCCAGTTGACCATATCGGTAGTAGTATAGAGGAGCCAGTCCCTCATTATGAAGTTCTCACCGTGGTCATCGTCGTGGCTCGTGTAGAGATAGAGGGTATCTCCGATGACGATAGGTGAAGGGTCAGCCGTGTACTTCGTCTGGATGATAGGCATGTTGAGGTCGTACATCGACTGATGGACCGAAGTGTCCTTTGACTGGTTGCAGGCAAGCGCTGCAAGCATGGCGAAGGCCGCCATGATCAGTGTTTTAGTTTTCATGTTATAAGGTTGTTAGGGTTATCTGCTCAAAAGTTTCTTCACGAGTGTGGAGATCATGCGTCCCTCGGCAAGTCCTGCGAGGCGCTTGGTCGCTACTCCCATCACCTTGCCCATGTCAGAAGGCTGGGTGGCTCCGACTTCCGCGATGATCTCTGCAAGTCTGGCTTCCACTTCCTCCTCCGAGAGCTGCTTCGGAAGATAGACTTCCATGCATGCCGCTTCCGCAAGCTCATTCTCTGCAAGCTCAGGGCGGCCTGCATCATTGTACTGCTGGGCGCTTTCCTTCCTCTGCTTCACGAGCTTCTGTATGATCTTTACGATTCCCGCATCATCGATCTCTCCTGTCGATCCTTCAGCTGTCTTGGCAAGCATTATGGCTGCCTTGATGGCTCTGAGTGATGCAAGACGTACGGTTTCCTTTGCCTTCATTGCCGCTACCATGTCGGCCTGTATCTGTTTTTCCATATGTTCGGTGATTTTGAGTCCCCGGCCAGACCGGGGAAGAAGTTTAACGGTATTTTTCGAATTCCGGCATCGCGATGCCTGATATGAAGTCCTTGAACTTCTTGTCGTCCTTCGGACAGATCACGAGCACCTCATCGGTATCTATGATCATGAAGTCCTCAAGACCCTTTATCGCCACCATCTTCTTCTTTCTGTCAGGAGTGATGACCAGAGTGTCCTTGCAGTTCTCCACAAGATACTTTTCCGGACCTATGACGTTGCCGTTCGCATCCTTTGCAGGGATGAAGTTGTAGAGGGACTCCCAGCTTCCGATATCCTGCCAGTCGAACTTTGCAGGATACATCCACGCCATGTCGGTCTTTTCCATGACACCGTAGTTGATGGAAATGTTAGGGCACTCCGTGAATATCCTGAGGATGAACTCTTCCTCGATAGCTGTTCCCAGGGCTCTTTCCCAACCTTTGAAAAGTCCTGTCACCTGAGGCAGATGCTTTTCCATCTCGTGTCTGAAGGTCTCTGCTTTCCACAGAAGTATTCCGGAGTTCCAGAAAAACTCACCTGTGTTGATGAATATCTTCGCCAGTTCCTTGTCAGGCTTTTCCGTAAAGGTCTTCACAGCCATAGGCTCCTCGCTCTTGTACGCATCCTTTCCTCCGCAGGCCTGGATATATCCGTAGTTGGAGTCAGGTCTTGTCGGTACGAGTCCGAGGGTCATGAGCACGTCCTTTTCAGCGACGAAGTCGAATGCATATTCGATGGTCTTGCAGAAGAGGTCGTCGTTCACGATGTAGTGGTCCGAAGGGGTCACCACCACATGGGCGTCAGGATTCCTCTGCAGGAGAGTGTACGTGGCATAGGCTACCGAAGGGGCGGTGTTTCTGGTGTATGGTTCCAGGAGAAGGTTCTTCTGATCCAGATCAGGAAGCTGTTCCATCACGAGCTCACGGTATCTGTATGCCGTGACCACGAGGATGTTCTCTTTCGGAACCACCTTGGAGAATCTTTCGTATGTCTGACGGATGAACGTCTTGCCGGAATCGGCTACATCCAGAAACTGCTTAGGCTTGGCGACCCTGCTCATCGGCCAGAATCTGGTGCCGGGACCTCCTGCCAGAATGACGCAATAACAATTATTCTTATTCATTATGTATATCAGTTTAAGTGTATTCAAAAATATGTAGGTATGTATGCCTGCGGAAACCATTCCAGGCTGGCATTCTCCCTGTCGAAAGTGACTGCCGCCACATCGAAGAAACACTCGTGGCTTCCAAACGGCAGCCCCTTCTTCGTCTTCAGGAAACTCATGGCCGCTCTCGCGATCCTCTGCTGCTTTCCATGGGCCACATTGTCCTGAGGAGGTGCCTGGATGTTGAGCCGGCGGGTCTTGACCTCTACAAAATGTATTCCTTCAGCGTCGAAGGATATTATGTCGATCTCAAGATGTCCGCTCCGGTAGTTCCTTTCCAGGATGGTGTGCCCTCTGCCTTCCAGAAAGTCACAGACCATCTCCTCGCCCTTCCGTCCTAAGGTCTGTCTGTAATTTCCTCCACTTTCCATACTCCCTCCATCCTTCTCACTGTGGCTGTCTTCTTCCTTGTCATTCCATCGCCTGCATCGATGGTGTAGCAGACCTGGCGGCTGTCCCCGTCCCTGGTCATGTCATCGACGGTGAACCGGCCCGCCGCCAGCGTCGCCGCAGCTATCGCTACCGCCCCGCTGTCCCTGCTGGCCATTGCTTTCATCGCCTCAGCATATGTGTCGATATAACCTTTCATGGCAACTGTATCGCACAGCTCCTTCGCCTTTTCGAATTCGCCTGCCGCAACCGCCCTGCAGAACGCCTCCACGGTCTCCGCCGGTCCCGTCACATCCGCCTTCTTCTCCTTTCCTCCGCCGCATCCCGCCACCAACATCAGCGTCACCGCTGTTGTCATGGCGTATACTATGAATCTGTTTGTACTTTTTTCCATTGCTTTTTCGTTTGTGTCTGGTTGGCAATTGTGTGGAATTGGCATTTTCGCACCCCCGCGTAGGGGGAGGGACCCACGGAGTGGGAGGGGGCCAATGGAACACATTGCCAATCAGACCATATGTCATTCAAAATTAACGATAGTTACACCTGTACCGCCGAACTGGATATGCTCATCACGGACCGAAGCCACCCCCGGCATCGTCCTGATCAGCTTCTGCAGCTCATCTCTGAGAACTCCCGTACCCTTTCCGTGGATGATCCTCACGGATGAAACTCCCAGCATTATTGCATCATCTACATACCTTGTAACCTTCTCCACCGCATCGTTCAGCCTCTCTCCACGCACATCCATCTCCATGCTGAAATTCAGCTTCCTTTCGTTGATCGAAGAATCCACCTTGATCGCAGACACCGGACGAGAAGTCTCCTTGACGGCGCTCTTGAACTCGTTGGATGTTATCCTCTCCACCTTGTCCAGAGGCATCTTGCTGCTGATGTTACCTATTATCACCACTACGGCCTTCGCAGAAACCTTGGTCACCTCACCCACCATTCCGTTCTCCTTGACACGGACCTTCTCGCCGACCTTCAGCGGAGCCGTGCGGAACGCCTCCAGCCTTTCCTTCTCCGCCTGTATCTCACGCATCTCCTTCTCGGCGTTCTCATCGGCGCGCTGCGCCTTCCTCTTCTTCTGACGCTCCCTGCGGGCATCCAGCTGCTGTATCTTCTTCTCTATGTAGTCGTCCTTGGCCTTCTGTTCCTGCTCCTTCCTTGCAGCCAGGATCGACATGAAGTCCTGAAGCCCCTTGCGGGCCTCCTGGGTCTCCTCCTTTGCGGCCTGGGACTCCTTGATGGTCTTTATCGTGTTCTCGACCTGTCTGTTGGCTCCACGGATTATCTCCTCAGCCTCCTTCTTGGCCTCGTCGAGAATCTCCTTCTTGAGCTGCTTTATCTGCTGCAGTTCCTTCTGGTACTTGTCGGTGATGTTCTCAAGGGTCTTGTCCGTATGCTTGATCCTCTCAAGCTTCTCGTCGAGAGCCTTGCGGTTGCGGGCGATCTTCCTCAGATTCCTTTCTATACCCACGAACTCCTCGCCAGCGCGGTTCTCAGCATCCTTTATGATGCTTTCCGGAAGCCCCATCTTGCGGGCGAGCTCGAAAGCGAACGAATTGCCCGGAAGTCCCATCTCAAGCTTGAACATAGGCGCGATGTTCTTCACGTCGAACATCATCGCTCCGTTGACCACTCCCGTCTGTCCTGAAGCATAGAGCTTGAGGTTGGTGTAGTGGGTGGTTATGACTCCGTATGCACCCCTGCCGTCCAGCGCGCTGAGAATGGCTTCGGCGATTGCTCCACCTGCCGCCGGCTCCGTTCCCGAACCGAACTCGTCTATGAGCACGAGGGTCCTGTCGTCGGCCTTCTCCAGCATCTCCTTCATGTTCTCGAGGAAGGAACTGTATGTACTCAGGTCGTTGTCGATCGACTGGTCGTCTCCGATATCGACCATTATGCGGTCGAAGACCATTAGTTCGGAGGTTTCCGATGTCGGGATCAGCATGCCCCACTGGAACATGTACTGAAGCAGACCCACGGTCTTCAGGCACACGGACTTTCCGCCGGCATTCGGTCCCGAAATCAGAAGGATGTGCTTCTGCGGGGTAAGGGTCGCCGTAAGCGGAACGATCTCCTTATGTTCCTTCTTCAGGGCGCGCTCAAGAAGCGGATGGCGTGCCTTCCTGAGGTTCATCTCGCCGTTTTCCGAAATTATCGGCATGCCTGCGATGAAGTCGAGGGCTATTTGGGCCTTGGCCATGATGAAGTCTATCTCTCCCAGATACCTAGCCCCGTCCAGAAGGTCCGGAATGTACGGACGCAGGAATTCGGTGAATTCGAACAGGATGCGGACGATCTCCCTCTGCTCGGAGAACTTCAGCTCCTTTATCTGGTTGTCCAGTTCCACCACCTCTGCCGGCTCGATGAACGCCGTCTTTCCGGTAGCGGACTCATCGTATATGAATCCGGCAATCTTCTTCTTGTTGGCTGCACTTACAGGAATCAGCATCTTTCCGTCACGTACGGACACACCTGCATCGCTGTCCACTATGCCTTCTTCCTGTGCCTTCTTCAGGATGGCGCTCACCCTTCTTGAAATCGCCCCTTCCTTTTCCCTGAGAGCCTTCCTTATGCTGTAGAGCTCGTCGGAAGCCGTGTCCTTGACGTCTCCGTAACGGTCTATGATCGATTCTATCCTGCGCTGCACCTCGGGGAATCCCATGATCGGGGCGCTCATCCTCTTCAGGTTCGGATACACTCCGTCCTTTATGCCCTCGAAAAAGGAAGTGACCTTGCGGAGAGTATCCAGCATGGTCCTGAGCTTTCTCAGCGATACCAGGTCGATTGCCGACGAACTTCTTTCGAGCGGCTTGAGGAAATCTATGCAGTCTATGAATCCGCCCGAAGGGAAGCTGTCCTCGAACATCATGATCAGACGCATCTCGTCCGTCAGGAGCAGCCTCTTGCGGATATGTGAGGGATTGGTCGAAAAGGTTTCAGTCGCTGTCCTTTCCGCTGCGTACGCCGTAGAGCACCTGTCGGATATTATCTGCCTCACCCTGTCGAATCCGATCTTCTGCTCCAGCCTTGTGTCTATATGTCTCTTCTTTTGTTCCAAATCTGTATCTCTTCTGTTTCTACTCTTCCTCCACCGATGTGTTCAGAAGAAGCTTGAGTTCGTTGATGTTGTTGATAGGGGTCACGTTTCCGCCCCTTACGAATGATATGCGTCCGGTCTCTTCGGATACGACGATGACGTCCGCATCAGTCTCTTCCGTGATTCCGATAGCCGCCTTGTGGCGCATGCCGTAGTTTGCGGGGATGTCGGTGCGTTCCGTTATCGGAAGCGTACACCTCGCCGCTGTGATCCTGTTTCCGGATATGACCATCGCCCCGTCATGCAGAGGCGAGTTCTTGAAGAAAAGGTTCATGATGAGGCGCCTGTGGATCGATGCGTCGATCCTGTCGCCCGTGCTTATGATGTCCTCCAGCGGGGTCATGTGCGCTATGACGATGAGCGCTCCGGTCTTGTCCTCGGACATCCTTCTGCAGGCCTCGGTGATCTCGTTCACCGCCTCACCTCCTGCCATGCCGGTCCTTCCTTTGCCGAAGATCCTGTTGAAGATATCCCTTCCTCTTGCGCTGTTCATGTACCTGTTGCCCAGACTTATCAGGAATTTCCTGATTTCAGGCTGGAAGATCACGATCAGGGCAAGGACTCCGACGTCCAGCACCGTTTCCATCAGCGCTGTCATGAGCCTCATGTTGAAGGCGGACACGAGTACCCTGATGAGGTAGAGGGAAACGATGGCCACGAAGATGCTTATGGCCGAAGATCCTCTCAGCCATTTGAAGGCGAAGAAGATGATGAGTCCCAGGAGGAGTATGTCGAGGATATCCGCGAGAGAGAGCTCGAGAAATCCGAAAAGAGCGAGTACCATTTACCTTATAATATATATATCCGCGCAAAGATAGTCATTTTCCTTATGATTCTGAAGAAGCGGGAAATCTTTGCTTAAAGAAAAAGTTATTAACAATTTTTTCGCATAAAGTGTTGAAAATGAAAATATTATTCGTATATTTGCAGCCCGCAAAAATGTGTAGCGGGATATAAAGTATTTATAATCAATTAATTAAACAAACCAATGCCTGGATTAATTGGAAAGAAAATCGGAATGACTTCCGTTTTCGGTGCTGATGGAAAGAATATTCCATGCACCGTTATTGAGGCTGGTCCATGTGTAGTTACGCAGATTCGTACAGTTGAGAAAGATGGTTATGCCGCTGTACAGCTTGCCTATGACGAAATTTCAGAAAAGCATGCCAGCAAGGCTCTTAAGGGCCACTTTGAAAAGGCAGGAACCACACCTAAGCGCAAGCTTGTCGAGTTCAAGGCAGACTTCGCTCAGGATCTTAAGCTCGGCGACGTTCTTACAGTTGCAGACATTTTTGAGAATGTTTCATTCGTAGACGTTGTCGGAACATCAAAGGGTAAGGGTTTCCAGGGCGTAGTAAAGCGTCACGGCTTTGCCGGTGTAGGTGGCCAGACTCACGGTCAGCACAACCGTCTCCGTCACCCTGGTTCACTCGGAGCATCATCTTGGCCTTCACGCGTATTCAAGGGAATGCGTATGGCAGGTCACACAGGTAATGCACGCGTAACCGTATTCAACCTCGAGGTTGTAAAGGTTATGCCTGAGAACAACCTTATCGTAGTAAAGGGCTCTGTACCAGGAGCTAAGGGTTCATATGTAATCGTGGAGGACTAAGCTATGGAGTTGTCAGTTTACAAAATCGACGGTACTGTCGCTAAGACAGTGACTCTCAACGAGGAGATTTTCGGCATTACGCCAAACGACCATGCTATCTATCTTGACGTAAAGCAGTATCTTGCAAACCAGCGTCAGGGAACAGCTAAGTCAAAGGACCGCAGCGAGATCGCATACAGCACCAAGAAGCTTATCCGCCAGAAGGGCTCAGGTGGCGCTCGTCACGGTTCGCTCAAGGCAGGTATCTACGTAGGTGGTGGACGTGTATTCGGTCCTCAGCCACGTTGCTATCGCAAGAAACTTAACAAGAAGCTCAAGCAGCTCGCAAGATTCTCAGCTCTTTCTTACAAGGCTCAGGAGAATGCTATCGTAATGGTTGAGCCATTTGAAATGGAAGCACCTAAGACCAAGGAGTTCATCCAGATCCTTAACAATATCAAGGCTGGAAGCAGAAAGGTTCTTTTCGTTCTTCCTGAGAATTCTTCAAATATTTACCTTTCGTCTCGTAACCTTCCAGAGGTTAAGGTGATCACTGTAGACGAGATCAACACTTACGCGATCATGAATTCAAATTCTCTCGTGCTTGTTGACGGCGTACAGGATGTTCTTGCTTCTAGAATCAGACGATAAACAGATTGAGAGATGGGAATTATAATTAAGCCAATAGTAACTGAGAAGTTGACGGTTCAGGGCGAAAAGTTGAACCGTTACGGATTTATTGTTGACCGCGAGGCCAACAAGCTTCAGATCAAGGCTGCGGTTGAGCAGCTCTACAACGTGACAGTTGCAGATGTAAACACTGTAAACTACCACGGTAAGAGAAAGTCTCGCTATACCAAGGCTGGTATGCTTAAGGGCCGTACAAATCACTATAAGAAAGCTTATGTGACACTTGTAGGCGAGGATAAGATTGATTTTTACGCAAACATTTAAGGTAATTGAGCAATGGCAGTAAGAAAATTCAAACCGGTAACTCCCGGACAGAGAAATAAGGTAATCAGTGCTTTTGACGACATTACCGCAAAGAGACCTGAGAAGTCCCTCCTTGAGCCACTCAAGAAGTCAGGCGGACGTAACAATCAGGGTAAGATGACTATGCGTTACATCGGTGGCGGTCACAAGAGAATGTATCGTGTGATCGACTTCCTCCGCGACAAGGACGAGTGCACAGCTACAGTTCTTACAATCGAGTACGATCCAAACCGTAGCGCACGTATCGCATTGGTACAGTATACAGACGGTGAAAAGAGATACATCATCGCTCCTAACGGACTGAAGGTAGGACAGGAAATCGCATCAGGTGCAGGCGTTGCTCCTGAGGTAGGTAACACTCTTCTTCTCTCAGAGATTCCGCTTGGTACACTTGTTCACAACATCGAGCTTCGTCCTGGTCAGGGTGCTGCAATGGCACGTTCTGCAGGAACTTACGCTCAGCTCGCAGCTCGCGAGGGTAACCACGCAATCCTTCGTCTCCCTTCAGGTGAGACAAGAATGGTTCTCGTGACTTGCCGTGCAACTGTTGGAACAGTATCAAATCCAGACCACAGCTTGGAGTCACACGGAAAGGCTGGACGCAGAAGATGGCTTGGTCGCAGACCTCGCAACCGTGGTGTTGTTATGAACCCGGTAGATCACCCTATGGGTGGTGGTGAAGGTCGTGCATCAGGAGGACATCCACGTTCACGCAAGGGTCTGCCAGCTAAGGGCTATAAGA